>DKZG01000034.1:0-59521 GCA_002493595.1 Ruminococcaceae bacterium UBA7080
ATAATAATATAGAGAATAAAAAATTTTTGCAACTTTATAAAAATTTTTAAAAAGTTAATGTTTTTTATGAAAGAAAATGATATATTGAAAATAGTAAAAGCAAAGGAGTATAAAAATGAAACATATATTAATTGTTGATGATGATATTTATATTTCAAATATGGTTAAAGAAGTATTAGAAAAAGAAGGATATAAAACCTCCTGTGCTTATTCTGGAACGGAAGCCCTGTTGTTTTTAGAAAAAGAAAGACCTGATTTAATACTTCTTGATTTAATGCTGCCGGGAATGAATGGCGATGAAGTAATAAAAAATATAAATAATATTCCGACAATTGTTGTCAGTGCAAAAGATGATGTTAATGATAAAGTAAGACTTCTTATAAACGGTGCAGAAGATTATATTGCAAAACCATTTGATATTGATGAACTTTTAGCAAGAATAAAGGTTCAATTTAGAAAAAATGAAAAAACAACACAAAGCGAAAAGCTTATTTTTGATGATATTATTCTTGATAAGGCAAAATTTTATGTTTCGGTTAATCACAGGGAAGTGAAACTTACAAAAACAGAATTTGCAATACTGAAATTACTTATGGAAAATTCAAAACAGGTTATAACAAAATCCATATTACTTGATAAAATAAGCGAGGACACACCGGATTGTGTTGAAAGTTCTTTAAAGGTGCACATAAGCAATTTAAGAAAAAAACTTAAAAAAGCAGGCAATAAAAATTACATTGAAGCAGTATGGGGAATAGGATTTAAATTGATAGAAAAATAAGATATTTACCGTATCTTAACAGTTTTCTTAACCGCTTATTTATTTGGTATCTTTATAATTTAGAATATCAAATTTAAGGAGAAATGTTTATGGATTATATTCTTGAAGCAACGGATCTTTGTAAAAAATATAAAGATTTTAAAGTGTTAAACAGATTATCCATCCATATACCGAAAGGATCAATTTATGGTCTTGTAGGTAAAAACGGAGCGGGAAAAACAACACTGATTCGAATAATATGCGGTTTGCAGATGCAAAATTCAGGCAATCTTTTTCTTTATGGAAAGAACAATAAAAAAGAGGATATTATTGAGGCTCGGCGAAGAATAGGTGCAGTTGTGGAAACTCCCTCAATCTATCTTAATATGACAGCCAGACAAAATATTGAGCAGCAATATTTGATTTTGGGGATGCCGTCTTTTGATGGGATTGATGAACTGTTAAAACTTGTAGGTCTTGAGAAAACCGGCAAAAAAAAGGCGAAAAATTTTTCATTGGGAATGCGTCAAAGACTTGCAATAGCCATAGCACTTGCCGGAAATCCGGATTTTATTATTCTTGATGAGCCGATAAACGGACTTGATCCGCAAGGTATTGTAGAAATAAGAGAGCTGATTTTAGAGCTTAACAGAAATCATAATATTACAGTTTTGATATCAAGTCACATTCTTGATGAGTTATCAAAACTGGCTACACATTATGGTTTTTTGGATAGCGGTCACATAGTAAAAGAAATAAGTGCACAGGAGCTTGAAAAAAACTGCAGAAAGGCTGTTCGTGTAGAGGTTAATGATATAAAGGCACTTGCGGTTGTTTTAGATGAAATGAAAATGGAATATACTGTTATTTCCGATACACAGGCAGATATTTATTCAACAATTAATGTATCCGCACTTGTATTAAAACTTTCTGAAAGAGATTGTACTGTATATTCAATGCAGGAAAGAGATGAAAGCCTGGAAAGCTTTTATATAAGTCTTGTCGGGGGTGGTAATAATGCGTAAGCTTCTGTCGGCAAATTTTTCAAGACTGAAAAAGAACAAACTATTTTGGTTTATGAATGCATTTATGTTTATTTATGCAATATTTGATATATTGGACAAATTTATTTATAATAAACGAACAAACAGTGAGGACATTTTGTCTTTAAGTATGTTTACGTATATTATTTTTGCAGTTATCCTTATGGCAGTGTTTGTTACACTTTTTATCGGAACAGAATACAGTGACGCAACAATAAGAAATAAAATAATTGTAGGACATAAAAGAAAAAATATATATCTTGCAAATTTAATTACTTGCTGTATGGCGGGTCTTGTGCTCAATGCAGTATTTTTAATAACAAATATTTCTTTAGGAGCATTTTTACTGGGCTTTTTTAAGACTGATATAAAAAGTATTTTGTTAGGCATATTGTGCTGCTTGATTATTACAATTACTTTTACATCAATATATGTTTTTATTTCAATGAGCAGTGCAAATAAAGCAGGCAATGCAGTTATATGTATTTTTCTTACATTGATTATGGCAGCAAGCGGATTGTTTGTCGGATCCAGACTTCAGGAACCGGAAATTTTTAACGGTGCGTATATGATTACAGCCGAGGGTGAACAGGTTTGGGAAGAGGCGAAAGAAAATCCTGATTATTTAAAAGGAACAAAAAGAAAGGTATTTCAGTTTTATTTTGACTGTTCAGCAGGCAGTCAGCTTGTTTCTTTCGGCTTTTATAATGATTTGCCGAAAAATACAAAGCAATATGCAAAGATAATGTTTTCGGATGCAGTTGCGGTTATATGTTTTACAGGGATAGGATTAATGATTATCAAGAGAAAAAATATAAATTAGAGGATTGTTATGGTATTTTGGTTGGTATTTTTGATATGTATATTGTTGTTTATTATCGCATTGCTGGCAGTAAAAATATATTTTATGCAAAAATCGACTGATGAAATATGCAGCAGTATTTCAAAAATTTTATCAACCGAGACCAATATTTTGATAGATATATCCTGCCGTGATGTTCATATAAGAAAACTGGCAGTAAGAATAAATGAAGAGCTCAATCAGTTAAAAAAAGAGCGCAGAAGGTTAAAGAGCGATCATGATGAGCTGAGAAATTCAGTTACAAATATATCGCATGATTTAAGAACACCGCTTACAGCAATATGCGGATATCTTGAATTAATCAAAAGAGCGGAAAAAACACCGGAGATAGAAAAATATACTGAAATCATTTCCGAAAGGGTGAATGTTCTCAGGCAGCTGATTGAAGAACTTTTTAAATATTCTGTTATAAGCATGGCCATTGATAATTTTGATTTTGAGAATTTAGAAATGAATCGTCTGCTTGAGGAAAGTATTTCGGCTCATTATGCTATAATAAGTGAAAATAAAATAGAGCCGGATATTTTTATTACAGATAAAAAAATAATCAGAAAGCTTAATAAAAATGCACTTCTCAGAATTTTTCAAAATATTATAGGTAATGCTGTTAAATACAGTGATGGGGATTTAATAATTGAGCTTAAGGATGATGGAGAGATTCTGTTTTCAAATCACGCAGTGAATTTGGATGAAGTGCAGGTAGGTAAGCTTTTTGACAGGTTTTACACTGTTGAAAATGCAGAAAAATCAACAGGGCTCGGTCTTTATATTGCAAAAATTCTCACAGAGCGGATGGGCGGTATAATTACTGCAAATTATGATAATTTTTTATTAAGCATACACATATCTTTTAATAAATAAGAAAAGTGAAAAGACAGTCTGAATGTATATCGGTCTGTCTTTTTGCTTTCATAAAGTTAAAATATTAGACATATATAAATACTTGTAAAATAGAAATACGTATTGTATAATATTTTTTCAAGGAGGTGCAGTATGAGAATTTTTAAAAACCGCGGTGATATCTATTTTTCAAAAATTAATAAGATGAAATCAGCAGAGCAGAGAATTCTTATTATTGCACTTGCAGCAATTGTTGTTTTTACAATTATTTTTATTACTGTGCTGGCAGTTAAATATGATTTCAGTGCAAAAAAGTTTTTTGCTCCTGACAATATTCAGGTAACGCAGACTTTTGAAGAGGAAGAGCAGCCGCTGCCGCAGGTGAGCGGAAAGAATAATTTTATAACAATTGTAAACGGCGGTGATGAGCTTCTTTTTGTTATGCTTGTGCAGGTTGACATGGATAATATTTCATATAAAGCAGGCACACTTAAGGCAAATACCGTATGTGATGGCAGCAGTCTTTCGGATATATTCAGAAAATCAGGGGCACAAAATGTAAAAAAGGCAGTAGAAAGTCTGGTGGGGACAGAGTTTAATTATTATATTGTGATGGATAATAAACAGTTTTCCGATTTTTTTGATGAACTGGGTGATTTTAACTATCCGATTTTATCTGATATTAAATTTAAAAATAACAAAAGTGAAGTAAGCTATTCAATTAAGCTGAAATCAGGAGAGCAAAAGCTCAGCGGTATGCAGTTTATAAATTTGATTCGCTATTATCTTGAAGAGGAAAACAATACTTCAGCTGCCAATGATTTGATTTTAAACAGTCTTTTACAGCAAATAAACAGTGAAAATCTGAGCAGGAGCGAAGAGCTTTTTAAGCTGTTTGTAACAACGGCAGATACAAATATAACGGTCAGGGATTTTTCAATGGCGGGAGATATGCTTGTTGTTTTGGCTGATGACAGAACAGGCACGGGCACATACAGTGCGGCACTTCAGTATGACAAGGGTACAATAAAAAGCGACAGTTTGCATAAGATGAAAGGCTATTTTATTAAGTAGGAAGGTAATGTATGGATAAAGAAAGAATTATGAATGCAGTCAGAGAAATATTGATTGCCGTGGGTGAAAATCCGGATAGACCCGGTCTTGAGGAAACACCGAAAAGAGTTGCAAATATGTATGAGGAGCTGTTTGCAGGATTAAGTGAGGACCCAAAGCAGCATTTGAAATTTTTTGAAGAAAAATCAAATGACGAAATGGTAATAGTCAGGGATATTCCTTTTTCATCCATGTGCGAGCATCATCTTTTACCGTTTGTCGGAAAGGCGCATATTGCTTATATTCCGAACGATAATAAAATAATCGGACTTTCAAAATTTGCAAGAATAGTTGATAATTTTGCTAAAAAGCCGCAGGTGCAGGAAAGGCTGACACACGATATTGCTGACTTTTTAAATGATAACCTGAAGCCTAAGGGCGTTGCCGTAATTATTGAGGCTGAGCATATGTGCATGTCCATACGCGGCGCAAAGGCGTCAGGGTCAAAGACGCAAACATCGGCATTAAGAGGCTCTATGAGAACGGATGCAAGAACACGGGCAGAGGTTTTGGCATTATTGGATAAATAATTTTAATATAAAGAAAGAGGCATAAATGATTTGGAATTGTAAAGATAAAAGAATTGAATACGGCAAAAAAATTCTGATTATGGGGATTGTCAATGTTACGCCGGATTCCTTTTCAGACGGCGGTGAGCACTACGCTTTGGAGGATGCAGTCAATTGTGCAGTTGCACTTGAGCGTGATGGGGCGGATATTATTGATATCGGTGCACAGTCAACAAGACCGGGTCATATTCCCGTTTCACCGCAGGAGGAATGGCAGAGGCTTGAGCCTGTTTTGCAGGCACTTAACGGAAAGCTGTCAGTTCCTGTTTCCGTTGATACATATTATTCAGATGTAGCAAAAAAGGCTGTCAGCGCCGGAGCAGACATAATTAATGATGTAAGCGGAGTCATTTCTCGAGATATGGCAGAAATCGTCAAAATGACGGGAGCAGGATGGATAATAATGCACAATGGGCCCGGTGCACCGAGTGATGTGAAGGCGTTTTTTGAAGAATCGCTTTGCGCCTGTGAGAATTTGGGAATACAGGCAAGGCAGCTTTGTCTTGATATGGGTATCGGTTTCGGCAAGGATTATGATGAAAATATGACACTGCTTGCAAATGTGTGTGAGTATAAAATTGATGGTTATCCTCTTCTTTTGGGGACATCACGTAAAAGAGTGATAGGTCAGGGCAGCTGCCAGGAAAATCCAAAGCAAAGAATATACGGAAATATAGCAGCGGATACGGCCGCAGTTTTCGGCGGTGTCGATATAATTCGTATTCACGATGTAAAAAATGAAAAACAGGGCATTTTAATGGCCCAAAATATGAAAGGATATGTTAGATTATGATTTGCGTAACAACAAATACACTTGAGAACGGAGTAATTACAGAATACAAGGGCATTGTTTCCGGTGAGGTGGTTGCAGGCGTTAACTTTATTAAGGATTTCGGTGCATCTATCAGAAATTTTGTCGGCGGACGTTCAAGCGGCTATGAGGAAGAGCTTATTCAGGCCAGGGAAAGCGCTATTGCAGAAATGCAGTCAAGAGCAGCAAGTCTTGGTGCAAATGCCGTAGTCGGCGTAGATATTGATTATGAAGTGCTCGGCCAGGGTAACATGCTCATGGTATCAGCAACGGGAACAGCAGTTGTTGTAAGGAATAAATAATGGATAAAATTTTAATCAGAGATTTAAAAATTTTTGCTTATCACGGTGTAAATCCTGAGGAAAAGCGTGACGGTCAAAATTTTATTTTTGACATTGATTTAAGTGTTAACATGACAAAGGCCTGCTATAGTGATGATGTTTGCGATACGGTCAGCTATGCCAAGGTTATAAAAACGGTTACACGTGTTTCAACAGAAAAAAGCTATGATTTGCTTGAAAAGGTTGCTCAAGTAACAGCAGATGCTATTCTTAATACGTATCCGGAGGTTTTTCGTGTAGAAATTACACTGAAAAAACCTGAGGCACCGATGAAAGCGGATTTTGCTTGGGTAGGAGTAAGCATTTCAAGAGAAAGGTAAAACACAGCAATACCTTCTTTGAATTTTGTTTTATCTGCACATAACAAGGGGAATTATGGAATACATATTAAGTGTCGGAACGAATTTAGGCGACAGGAAGGAAAATATTAACAGATGTATAGAAGCAATAAATCTTTTGCCTTATACAGATGTTGTTAATCAGTCGGCAATTTATGAAACGGAGCCGGTGGGCTATGCGAGACAGGAAAATTTCTATAACATTATCTTAAAGGTCGAATCGATTTTTGAGCCTCATGAAATGCTTGGAGCCTGTTTGGGCATCGAAGCCGGATTTGGAAGAAAAAGGGCTGTGCGTTTTGGACCGAGGATAATTGATGTAGATATCATTTTTGCAGAAAATGAAAAAATCGAAAGCAGAAATTTAATTCTTCCTCATCCCAGATATCAACAGCGCCGATTTATACTTGAGCCGCTTTTGGATCTTTTTGCCGACGGAATTGTTTATGGTACGGATATTAAACCGTTTATTGACGCTATCGACGGACAGGAAATAAAAAGATTAAAATAGACAAAAAACGGACACCTCTGATAAAAAAGGTGTCCGTTTTTTTGTTACATAAATGAGGCTACCGTATCAACAAAATCCACTACTTTGTCAGCAGTTTTTTTCATTGTTTTTTTTGCAGAATTGCTGCTGTTTTTTGTAGCTCCCATCATAGCAACAGCTGAGCATACAGCAAGTGTTGCGCCCATTGCTTTCATCATATTTGTTTTTGTGCTTTTTTTCATAACATTTTCTCCTCCTGCACCTGTCGTGCAATAATATTATCTGCAAAAAAACAAATAATAAATTGATGAAAAAATGTAATTTAAAAATATTATTACCAAAACATATAACTGAAACCAAGTTAAAAAATGGAGAAATTTGAAAAAATAAAAAATTCAAAAAAACAGGATGCCTTTTAAGCACCCTGCGTAGAAGTATTATATATAGCTTTTTTGCTTTTTTATCAGTCGTTTGCGTGGCCTGCAGCACCGAATACAACATCAATTTTATGAGCAACAACCTCTTCAATAAGCTCTCTTGCAGGAGTAAGATACTGACGAGGATCGAAATGTGTCGGATTTTCAGCAAAATGCTTTCTTACAGCCGCGGTCATTGCGATACGGATGTCTGAATCAACATTAATTTTGCAAACTGCCATTGATGCAGCCTCTCTGAGCATTTCCTCAGGGATACCGATGGCATCAGGCATTTCGCCGCCGTATTGGTTAATCATTTTAATATGCTCCTGATTAACGGATGAAGCACCATGAAGAACGATTGGGAATCCGGGAAGCTTTTTGCCAACTTCTTCAAGAATATCAAAGCGAAGCTGTGGCTTTTGACCCGGCTTGAATTTGTATGCACCGTGGCTTGTGCCGATGGCGATAGCAAGCGAATCAACGCCTGTTCTTGTTACAAAATCATATACCTCTTCAGGTTTTGTGTAGGAAGCATCTTCAGCATCAACCTGAACATCATCCTCAACACCTGCGAGAGTACCAAGTTCACCCTCAACAACACAGCCGTGAGCATGTGCATATTCAACAACCTTTTTTGTCAGGGCAACATTCTCTTCATAAGGAAGAGATGAGCCGTCAATCATAACAGATGTAAAACCGCCGTCAATGCATGATTTGCATGTTTCAAAATCAGGACCGTGGTCAAGATGAAGTGCAATCGGAAGGTCGGTTTCTTCAGCAGCAGCTTTAACCATAGCAACAAGGTAATCGTGAGATGCATACTTTCTTGCGCCGGCAGAGCACTGAAGAATAACAGGTGCATTAAGCTTTTTTGCTGCACGAGTGATACCCTGAACAATTTCCATATTGTTTACATTAAAAGCACCGATTGCATATCCGCCCTCGTATGCCTTTTTAAACATTTCTGTAGTCGTAACTAATGGCATAATTAAATCTCCTATACTTAATTTAAAATTAGTGTTATAATTTTCACCTGAAATATTATACTACAATGATAAAAAAATATCAATACAAATGTTAATTTATAGAAATTGAAGGTTATTCGTCATCGTAAGAAATAATTTCTTTTGCGATATAAATCGGCCTGTTTTTTGTTTGGATATAATTTCTGGAGAGATATTCGCCGATAATTCCGATTGTGAAAAGCTGAATGCCGCCAAGAAAGCTTATTAGTATAACAAGCTGTGTAAAACCGTCAACATTAATATGACTGACAAGCTTTCTGATAATGGTAATAATTGCATAGATTACGCTGAAAACCGTTGCCAGTGAGCCTAAGACAGATGCGAATTTCAGCGGTGCTGTTGAAAAGGCAATAATGCCATCAAAGGCATACTTTAAAAGCTTAATAAAATTAAAACTGCTTTTGCCGGCTTGCCTTTTCTTCGCAGTATAGGGAATATATACTGTGTTGAAGCCAACCCAGCTGAACAGTCCTTTTGAAAAGCGATGGTATTCACCCATTGACAGGAGTGCATCACGCACGCTTTTTCTGAAAGTTCTGAAATCGGATGCACCGCTTTTGAAAGAAATCTCTGTAAACTTATCAGCAACCTTGTAAAAGGCATTCTTGCACATGGTGGTAAATTTACCCTCGTGTCTGTTTTCCTGACAGGCACAAATACAGTCTGTTTCTGAATTTTCATCAAGCATTTCAACCATCTTTTTGACGATGGCAGGATCCTGCTGCAAATCGGCGTCAATTATTGCAACAAGTTCGCCGCAGGCATGCTGCAAGCCTGCATACATAGCAGCTTCCTTGCCGAAATTTCTTGAAAAGTTGACAATTTTTATATTGCATGGGCTGCTGTTTTTTGCTTTTTTTAAATTGGCAAAGGTATCATCCGTACTGCCGTCATTGACGAATACAATCTCATAATCCCCGGTTATCGGGAAATTTTTATAAACTTCCTCTATAAACGGTTTAACATTCTCTGATTCATTGTAGCAGGGAACAACAAATGAAAGCTCCATTTTACACGTCCTAAAAAATAAATAGTTAAGATAATATTTTAATTATCTTAACTATTTTAAATCATTATGTTGGATATGTCAAATTTTAATTCTGCTTTTGTTTCCCTTTAAGCAGCGGCGAAAGCGGTTTGTAAATCAGAACAGATACAATAACGCTTATCATGGCCTTTACAAAAGTAAATGGGAAGTTGAATACAAGCAGAGCCTGAAACATATTTTTTATGCTTGGCAGCAGTGCCTGATACATTCCGAGCACTGCCTCCTCTGGGAAGCCGAGCACGGAATAATAAAGCGGATAAATAATGAAGTAGTTAACGGGCAGACAAATAACAGCCATGGCCGATGCACCGGCAACGCCGCCGATGATTGCACCTTTTTTTGTTTTATTATGCTTGTAGATAAGACCGGCGACAAGTGCAAAGGTTGCACCTAAAATAAAATTGGAAAGTTCACCAACAAAGCCGCTTTGACTTACTGCCATATGTATCAGATTTCTGATTAAGCAGATTACGACACCGGCAACAGGACCATAGGCAAAGGCGCCGATAAGCTCAGGCAAATCCGAAAAATCCAGTTTAATAAAGCTTGGGATGATCGGAATTGAAATTTCGATGTACTGCAGCACTACACCGATGGCAGTCAGCATCGCCATTCCTGTTAAAACTCTTACTTTTTTGTTTTTCATTTTTTCTCCTTTTTTGGGCAAAAAGAGAGCCCTGACATACAAAATGCCAGGGCGTAAATGCTTTGACCGAAGGCCGAGTATTCAATGTAATAATACCAGCCAAACATTTTCTCTCATCCGGACTTTAACCGTCGGTATCGGAATTTCACCGATTCAGCCATATTGCTATGGGTCGCGGACTTTAACCGCCGGTGAGGAATTGCACCTCGCCCTGAAAATATTTTAGTCAGACTATCGTCTGCAATATATATTATATGACGTAATTTTTATTTGTCAAGTAAAATTACGTCATATAATTTCTGTAAAAACTTATTTTATTTGTCCATTTCACTGTAATAATTGCCCTTAAGCTCAACCTGCTCTTTTTCTTTGGCTGCAGCATACTTATCCTGATAATAGTTTTCAAGATGAGAGTTAAAACTGCCGTCAGGTGCAATATCAATTACAGTGCAGCCGCGCTGCAGACCGAATTTCATGATTCCTGTATATGCAAGATAATCAATAGAATAACCGTATGAGAGACGAACACCCTTGTAATTTATTGAGAAGTTATTAAGATGGTCATGACCGCAGAACATGCCCTGTGTAGAGCCAAGTTCCTGTACCTTGTCAAAGAAGCCGTAATTGTGCTCGCTGGTGTATACTGAATATTCCTTCTCGGCAGCTGTTCCGTATACATATTTTACATTGTCCGTATCAGCAAAATTATTCGCTTTGTATTCATCCCATGCCTCTTTGTATTCAGGTATTGCAATATGGAAGAAAGCAAGTGATTTAGGCATAATATTATTGTTATCAGCCTTAAGTTCATTGAGTGTATCCTCATACCACTTAACCTGATTTTCGTGAATTGTGTCATATTTCCACATAATTCCGAGATAGTCACCGTCAACGTATGAATGAGAATCAAGCATAACAAGGCTCTGTGTTATTTCACCCTTTGAATTTTTAATGTTAATTATCTGATTGCCATAACCGTCAACGTCTTCACTGCCGGCCTGGAAAAGACAATGTGCATATTTATCCTGTGAATAAAAATCCGAAATCTGCTTGCGTGAAAAATAGGAATATGCTTCGGTATCGTGGTTACCGAAAACAGGCACCCAATAAACGCCGAGTTTTTCCATTAAATCGGCAAAAAGGGATGCACTTGATTTATTATTGAATGTACCTGCTTGGAAAGGAACGGGATATGCAATATCACCTGTTACCACTACAAGATCAGGTTTCTCGGCAGAGAGCATTGCCGCTACGGCATTTATAGCCATAGAGTCTTTTTGTGTACTCATAAAGCCACCGCCGATATGTACATCGGTAAGTTGGACAACTTTAAAGTTGTTGTCAGTAGTAAAGGTGTAAAAACCTTTATCGTCCTTTACGGGTTCCAGCTGATTTTCATAGCTGACGGTTTCAAGTGTTGAAATAAAGTTGCCGTTAGACTTGTTGCCGACTACTGAGACACAAGCCATAATTCCGCTGAGAACAGCGAGAATCAGAATGATTATGAGCAAAACCTTTAAAAAAACTTTAAATTTTTGCTTCGGCGTTTTTTTTACTTTATCTTTTTTTGACATAAAAATACCCCTTTCAGTCATTGATAAGAAATTTTGCCTGTTTGTATGCTGTTTTTAATGCACTTATTGCAACTGCAGTGCCTATTATAATGGAAAATATACCGTCAACTGCAAAATTAACCTTTGTTGTCAGCGAAAAGCCCATTAAAGCGGCAACGGTTATTGCACTGTCAAGAAAGCTGTCAAGTATCAGCGCTTTGAAAACAGGCGACGACTGTTTTTTATTGATGAAAATATAAAAAATTCCCATCGCTATTTTAACAAGAACCGTTATGCCGACCAGCAGTGCGTATTTTTTTGAATAGGAAACCGCAACCGGATACATAAGTCTTTCAAGACCGTTATAAGCGAAATACAGACCCACACAGCTGAGAACTGTTCCGATCAAAAAAGAGGAAAGAGACTGTATTCTTTTACTCTTTTTTTCATTAACTTTAAGGATGATTATAAATCCTATTAAAGCAATTACACAGGAAAGTGTATCAGCCAAATTATTTAAGGCATCGCAATAAATGGCAAGCGAGTTTGAGCTGATTGAAATATAAAGTTTAATCAGAAATAAAATAAAATTTGCAGCAAGTCCGAAAACTGCCGTTTTAATTCCGAGTTTACCCAAATTCTCACCTCTCAAAACAGCAAACCAATAAAATCATTATATCACATAATGAAATAAATATAAATGCAAATATTGCACAAAATAATATGGGTGATTTTATGGATTTTGTTTATATAATTATTTTGTCATTTGTATCAATAGCGGTGCTGTTTATTCTCACAAAATTAAGCGGATACAGGCAGATAAGCGAGATGAGTTTTTTTGATTACGTTATAGGTATTTCAATCGGCTCTATTGCAGCAGAAATGGCAACAAATATTGACCTTGAGTGGTGGAAGGGTGTCACAGCAATGACATTTTATGCACTAACGGGAATTTTGATTTCGTATATCTCGCAAAAAAGCATTAAGGCAAGAAAATTTATTTCGGGCCAGCCGATTATTCTTATTGAAAAAGGTAAAATTATAAAAAAGAATCTGAAAAAGGCAAAAATTGAAATTAACGATTTGCTTACAAGTGCAAGGGGAAACGGTTATTTTAATCTTGCGGATATTGATTACGCCATTATGGAGACCACCGGAAAAATCAGCTTTATGCCGGTTGCACTTAAAAGACAGCTTACCCCGAAGGATTTTAATTTTGCACCGGAGGCCGAAGGCCTTTACTATAATGTTATCATTGACGGAATAATAATAGAAAATGATATTAAAAATGCAGATTTTGACAGAGAGGAACTGTTGCGCCAGCTGCGCAATAAAGGCAAAAAGCCCGAAGATATTTTGCTTGCTACCGTTGACTCAAAAAAACAGTTGACATTGTATGAGAAATGACTTATAATGCTCATATGAACAATCATTCATATGAGGTACATATTATGGAAGAGAACGGATTTTTTGACGATGAAATCGTCTATGATTTAGCTGATTTGTTTAAATTGTTTTCCGACTCGACGAGAATACGTATTCTTACGGTCTTGTTTGAGGGGGAGCTTTGTGTAGGCGAAATCGCGCAAAAGCTTGAGATGAGTCAAACGGCAATCTCACATCAGCTTAGAGTGCTGAAGCAAAATCATTTAATTAAATACAGGCGTCAGGGTAAAAGTATGATTTATTCTTTGGCTGATGACCATGTTAAAACAATTATTAATTGTGCCGCAGAGCACGTGGAGGAGTAGTAATGGAAGATAAGCATAAACACGAAGGCGGATGCGACTGTGCTCACGGTCATAATCACAGCGGCAGCAGCTGCAGCTGCGGTCATGATCATGCCCATGAGCAGCTTGACAAAAAGAAATTTATTTTTAAAGTAACAGCCGGCGGCGTATTTCTTATTGCCGGTTATATATTAAACGAGCTGGCAGAAAAGGGCGTTGCCGATATACCAAGTTTTATTTTTTTGCTTTGCTTTGGTATATCCTATTTAATTGTAGGATTTTCGATTATAAAAGAAGCAGCCGAGGGTATTGTTCACGGTGATATTTTTAATGAAAATTTTCTTATGGGCATTGCTTCGCTGGGGGCTTTTGCTGTCGGTGAATATACAGAGGGCTGCGCGGTTGTCTTTCTCTTTACCATCGGTGAATTTTTACAGAGTCTTGCCGTGCAGCGAAGCCGTAAATCCATTAAGAATATGATGGAGCTTAAGCCTCAGAAGGTTACGGTTTTTCGTGACGGAAGCGAGGTTACCATAAAACCCGAGCAGGTTAAAATAGATGATATTATGATTATAATGCCCGGCGAAAAGCTCGATATTGACGGCGTGATTACAGACGGCTGTGCCGAGCTTGATATGAAAGCACTTACCGGAGAGTCCATTCCCGTATCCAAGGGTGTTGGTGATGAGGTGCTGGCAGGTGCTGTAGATGTTGACGGGGCAATTCGTGTAAGGGCAACAAAGGAATATAAGAATTCTACCGTTTCAAGAATTCTGAATATGCTGGAGGATGCCGAAGATAAAAAGAGCAATGCAGAGCATTTTATTACTCGTTTTTCTCGTATCTATACGCCGATTGTTTGTTTGGTCTCCCTGCTTATCATACTTGTTCCGCCGCTGTTTTTAGGCGGAGAATGGAAGGAATGGATATACAGAGGGCTTTCGGCACTTGTTGTATCCTGTCCATGCTCACTTGTTATTTCCATCCCGCTGAGCTTTTTCGGCGGAATCGGTGCCTGTTCCAAGGAAGGTATATTGGTCAAAGGGGGCAATTATCTTGAAATGCTTGCCAAGGCAGATACAGGGGTATTTGACAAAACCGGCACAATCACAAGCGGCAAATTTGAATATGTGAACTGTGAATGCTATCATTGTCACTGCAGCAATAATCAGCATCGTGAACTTTTAAAAATAATTGCAGCATGTGAGCGTTATTCAACACATCCTCTTGCAAAGTCTATCAGTCTGGCCTTTGGCCATTATGCTGATGATTGTGAAGTGAAGGATGCCAGGAATTATGCCGGAAAGGGCGTATCTGCCGTTGTTGACGGTATAAAGTATTACGTTGGAAACGAGAAACTGATGCAGGATATCGGCATTGAATTTGAAGAAACCAAATGCATAGGAACGGCTGTTTACTGTGCAAGTGACACGGAGTTTAAGGGCGATATTGTTTTTGCTGACATAATTAAGCAGGACAGCAAAGATGCAATTGCAAAGCTCCATAGGATGGGAATAAATGAAACAATTATGCTCACGGGTGATAAAGAGCCTATTGCTGAGGATATTGCGGCAAAGGCCGGTATTGATACTGTTTATGCTAAACTGCTGCCGGATGAAAAGGTTGCGAGAGTTAACATGCTTCAGCAAGAAGGCAAGACCGTGTTTTATACGGGTGACGGAATAAATGATGCACCTGTTTTGGCACAGGCAGATCTTGGAATTGCAATGGGCGGAGTAGGCTCGGATGTTGCTATTGAGGCTTCGGATATGGTAATTATGGGAGATTCTTTGTCAAAGATTCCTGTAGGCAGAAGGATTGCCAAAAAAACGTTGAACATTGTGTATGAGAATATTATTTTTTCGCTTGTTGTAAAGATTCTTATTATAATCGGCTGTGCTGTCGGCATATTTGACGAAAATGCAATGTGGCTTGCCGTATTTGGTGATGTAGGTGTTTGCCTAATTGCAATTGCAAATGCGATGCGTACTCTTATTATAAGAAAAGACAAGAAATAGTATAGTTTAAGACCCGCTGACTTAAAATCAGCGGGTCAAATTTTTCTTGTTGATATTTAAATAATATGGTATAATGACTCTGAGGTGATTAAATGGCTTTATCGGCATTGTTAATATTAGAGGTTGTTATCCTCTTTTCTTTTATAATAACAACTTTGTTTATGTTTGTACCAAAGGGCAATGAAACCGTTCATAAAATATTCTTTTCACTGGCAATTATGCTAGGTTTGCTTGTTACGGTTATTGATGCGACATCGCTTTCGGCGAATTATACAGTCCGGATTGTTTTGGCATGGTTGGGTCTCCTGCCGGCAGCAATAGGTATTGTTACGGCAGTTGCCAAGGGAAAGCCGGACACACTTTCAAAAATTCTTGTTTTGCTTACAAGTGTATATGGCGCATTAGGGTATCTGGTTCTGTTTTAAACTATATTACAGACTGATTTCTGTTACTGCGAAACTGAAAAAGCACTTAAAATTATTAGATTTTCAGATAGAATCAGGCACAACAAAATCCCCATAAGGCGGCAAGCCTTATGGGGATTTTTAACACAAAGATAGCTAAATGAAGAATGATTTTTAGCAGCACTTTGCTATCGTGCCTCAGCTAAAGAACCATCCTTTTTCTTTATTTGCAGAATTTATGGTCACCGATTACTCTTACAACCGGGCGAGAATGCATAAACGAGTCATTTGTCTTTTTTGCATTAAAATAATATATTGCACCGCCGGAAGGGTCCCATCCGTTTATTGCGTCAACTGCAGCACGTTTGGCCGAATCCGCTACTGCAGCATACCAGTTGGAGTCGTTAACGCAGGAAAATGCACCGTTTTGATAAACGACACCGCTTATAGAGTCAGGAAAGGAGGGATGTTTTACTCTGTTCAGGATTACGGCACCCACGGCAACCTGCCCTTCATAGCTTTCACCCCTTGCTTCGGCACTGATAACCTTTGCAAGCAGCTGAACGTCGGAATTAGAATAGCTTGTGCTGTTTGATGAGCCTGAACCGCCGAGACCGAGATAAAGTAAAGTTTGCTTGCCGCATATACCATCGGCTGTAATTCCGCAGTTACGCTGAAAGGAAGTGACGGCTGATTTTGTTGCCTGTCCGTAAATTCCGTCAACCGAGCCTTTGTAGTATCCTAAGGATGAAAGTTTGCGCTGAATGGATTTGACCTCATTGCCTGTTGAACCCAGTCTGGATACGGCATATGAGGTTTGTCCTGTATCAGATAATGCAAGATAGCCAATACCACCGATAACAAGGCCGCCTGCAAGAATAGCCAATGCAACAAGCAGTGCAATAAAATTTCTAAACGCTTTATATACTGTCATTTTTTATTTCTCCTTTTTTGCATAATTATAAAAATGTATGAATCAGAAAGGACAGGGCAAAGCCCGCCAGAGCAAAAAGTGCAGAATTAAGAGCGATATGAAAAATTCGTTTTTTGCTCATTTTTACACGCGGAGGTTTTTGTGCAATGGCGGCAAGTGCTTCTGCTTCCTTTTGTAGTTTTTTCCTGTCAGCATTTTTATATTCAGGCTTTACAAAAAAAATTATTTTTTCAAAATATGGATTTTCTGTATTTGTAACCTCTAAAATTTGTTTGTTGACACCCTTAATCATTTTAGATTTTATCCTTTCCTTTTTATACAATTAGTGTAGGTTTTTTATATGGTAAATATACTAAAATCTTTTTGTCGAAATTTGTGTAATATTTCAAAATTTTTTTCTTGACAGATTAATATTATAACGAAAAGTATAGTTGAAAAGTTGAAAATACATTGTGGAAAACCATGTGGAAAATGTTAAAAACTATGCATATTTCCCCTATAAATAGTGCTTTTTAATGTTGAAAACTCTATTTTAGCGCGAATTTTTTTAGATTTCATAAATTTACACATAGTTTTCAACATTTTTAAATGTAACCCTTTTGCAATAATTTTTTGTGTAAATTGCTCTTTTTTACTTTCACTCTTGACAAAAAAATGTTATACTCACAGTAAGTTGTGATAAACGGGTTTAAACGAAGGAGAATATCTGAAATGATGGTAAAATATGAGGGTAATGATATAATCCTTGAGGATATTGACTGCCTGAATTTGGATTTAACTTTAGACTGCGGTCAAGCTTTTAGATGGGAACGGCAGAGCGACGGCAGCTGGAGCGGTGTTGTTAAAGGTGTATTCTTAAATATCCTTCAATGTGGTAACCGATATATTCTTAAGAATACAAGCAAAAAAGCATTGGATACGGTTTGGCTTAAATATTTTGATTTTGATAAGGATTATGCCCAAATTTGTAATACGTTAAAGCAAGATGAACTTTTGGCTTCAACAGTTGATGAATATTACGGAATAAGAGTACTTAATCAGGACAGCTGGGAAGCCTTATGCTCGTTTGTAATAAGCCAGCAGAATAATATTAAGCGCATTAAAGGTATAATAAACAGACTTTGCCGGGAATATGGCGAGGAGGTTTGTGAAGGATTTTATTCTTTTCCGTCTGCCCAAAGACTCAGTGAGCTGCGTGTTGACGATTTTGAGGCGCTTGGCATGGGTTATCGGGCAAAATATCTTGAACGCCTTTCAAAAGATGTTGCCTGCGGCAGAATTGATTTGAAAAAAATAAAAGCTCTTTCGCTTGAGGATGCAAGGAAGGAGCTTCTCAATATTTTCGGAGTGGGAATTAAGGTTGCTGATTGTGCACTGCTTTTCGGTTTTGGTTTTTATGATGCATTTCCTATAGATGTGTGGATGAAACGTGTTATGGAATTCTATCCTAACGGGCTGCCGGAGTGTTTTAACGGCATCGGCGGTATTGCGCAGCAGTACCTTTTTCACTGGGCGAGAAATAATTTGTAAAAGGAAGCTTAAATATGCAAAAACTATTTATTGATTTTGTGCCTGCGGGAAGGGTTGTTCTTAACAGAGAACAGTCGCGCCATATTGCCAAATCACTGCGCATGAAAGCAGGAGACATGCTGACGTTAACTTGTGGTGACGGCAGTGACTATGGTTGCATTATTGATGAAATATGTGACGGCGAGGTGATTTTATCCGTTTGCTATAAGCAGGCAAATAGCAGCGAGCCTACGATTAAGGCAAAGCTTTTTCAGGGAGTGCCTAAGGGTGATAAGATGGAAGATATTATTCAAAAATGCACCGAGCTAGGAATTTCGGAAATAACACCCGTACTTACGCACCGTTCAGTCAGCAGGCCGGACAAAAAAGCGGCGGCAAAGAAACAGGTAAGATATCAGAAAATCGCTTTGGAAGCAGCTCAGCAAAGCGGCAGAGGCGTTGTGCCTGAAATTTGCGATATGGATACGCTTTCCCATGCACTTGAACAGGATGACAGTGATTTAAAGATTATCTTTTATGAAGGCGGAGGGGATGCGCTGAAGGGAATAATTAATGAAGATATAAAAACAGTGTCAATTTATATCGGGCCTGAAGGCGGCTTTGAGAAAACAGAAGTTGAGTTGATAAAGTCCAAAGGCGGTGTTGCCGCAACGCTTGGAAAAAGGATTTTGCGAACACAGACAGCTCCTGTTGCTGCATTAACAGCAATCATGCTCTTAACGGGAAATTTGGAATAAAAACAACAACACAATAATCATATCTTAAATGAAAGAAACCCCATAGAAGGCTTTTGTCTTCTATGGGGTTCTCTGCTGATTTATTAAAACATTTTAATTAATTTTGCATAATCTTTTGCATTAATATATCCGTCGGATACAACGTCAAGGTATTCGCAATAATTGCTGTCGCCTGTTTTCGCATTGATGCAGTCTTTAAAGAGTACGGTATAGCTGTTGGCACATACAGAGCAGGTAATTGTTGCTGTGCCGTTTCGGAAATCTGACAATGAATAGGAGTGGATGTCTTTCCAAATAATGTGAACACTTGTGTCGGCATCTACATTTACTATAGGTCCGCTCCAGCAGTCAAAGGTTTTACATTCAGGGGCATCAGGCAAATCCGGTGCATATGCTTCTGTTGTATTATCAGCGAAACCTATACCTAAAAGTTGCTGATGTGCTTCATCGGCATAAAAGCTTATTTGATAGAAGTCTCTTGTTACATCAATATGAACCTCCATATCAACTGCATTCTGAAGCCCTACCGAATAAGTATAGTCAATGCCGTTTGCAAATGCATCAACATTGTATGCAACAAATCCTGTTCCGATAAAGCCGTTGCCCTGATCGTTTGAGAGCGTGTTGGAAGTCATGCGCGTGTCATCATCAACAGTAAAAGGAATGAATACTTCAACCCCGTTCATTTTTGCTGATGCTGACACGGTTTGTTCTCCTATTTCTTCAGGGATGATGTTTGTTATAGCTGTATGGCTTAAATCAAGCGAAGACAGATGATTTGACTGACATGCAAAGCTTTCAAGTTTTGTATTGTTTGAAAGATTAATGGATGTAAGCCGGTTCTGGTCACATCTGAAATCCATAAGATTTGGCAGTTGGGATACATCTATGTTTTCAAGACTGTCTGCATAGCAGTGCAAGGTTGAAAGCTCATTCAGATTGCCGAGCGTAAGCGATGACAGCAGTTCGTTATCCGAACAGTTGAGGGTCATAAGCTTTTTATTATTTGAAACATTAAGTGATTTCAAATTGTTGTTGCTCATACATGTCAGCGCCGTGAGATTGTACAGCGCTGACACATCAAGCTCCTCAAGTCCGAGATACGTGCATCTGAGTACATTTAATGAGTCTGCAAAAAACTCAATTCCCTTAAGTGTTTTTATTGTGCCGTCTATTGCCAGTCCTGTTATGGACATGACACTGACAGAGTTTCTCTCGTCTGCACTTAAATACCCGTTACGATCCTTGTCATATTTCTCTGATGCAATAATCTGCCTGAATACCGGATCAGGGAAATTTGCAGTATTAATCTCAACATTGTCGCTGCTGAAAGCGCTAAAGCTTATGCTCAAACAGCTGATTGCAAGTACAAGAGATAAAAACAGTGATAAAAGCTTTTTGGTTTTACGGTTCATTTTTTACCTCCTTATTTTCTGGTGAGTGTAATATCAACAGAAGCCGTTGCAGTTGTTCCGTCGAGATTTTTTATCGTACAGGTGATGGTGGTTTTTATTGATGCTGAAATAAAGTTCATTTTAGCTGCAGTTGTAGCTTCAACAAAACCGTTTTCGTCAACAGAAATATTTGTGCTGTTTGACGATGTGTAAGTTACTTCAACTATCGAATTTGCATTTTCCGGAGTAGGAAGATATCCAATCGTCATTCCTGTAAAGTTGCTGTATTTACCGCCGCAGGAATGAGAAATAGGTCCTGTTACAACTGTGCCGTCTGCAGTAAGAGCAATGGAAGTTGCAGGAATCGGAATATCTATAACATTAAATGTATATGTGTTTACCCGCTCTGTGTCGTAATCATCAATAGTGGTAACTGTCAGAGTAAAGGAACCGGATTCAGCAGTTTTTGTGATTGCTGCTGTATTTCCGTTTAGCTGAACGGTTACACCCTTTTCTTCGGTTACTTCAATATTTGTCGATTTAACCATTGCGCCGTCATTAAGCAGTACGTCAATTGCTGCAAGACCGGTATCGTCAGCCTCAATAAATGCGCCGCTTTCGAGTGCAGTGCCGTTTTGTGAAATTGTTACGGCCGGTGCAATAAATTCATGTCCTTCAAGTGCGGTTACAGCCTCTGTTAATACTGTGCAGGCAGTATCGATTTCATCTTGGCTTGCATAGATGTTGGCATAAACCTCCTGTGCTGTTTCAAATGCAGACTTGAAATCCATTCCATAGCTGTAAGCATAATCCATATAATGAATAGCAGCAGCAGCGTCTATAGCAGCCTTAAGTGCGGTTGTATCCCAGGTTGTATATGCTTTTATCTGTGCAGTGTAGCCGCCGTCGAGGGCTGTTGCGGTAATTGTTGCTTCACCCTGTGAAACAAAGGTTACAACACCGGATGCATCAACTGTTGCAATGTTTTCATCACTTGAGATGTAAACGCAATCTTTCAGCGTTGCGCCTGTATTGAATTTTGGTGAAAGGGTAACTGTTTGAGCAGGTGCACCGTAAACCAATTCCTTGTCGAATGAGATTTCGTTTACACCGATTCTTACGAAGGAAACATATGCGTAAGCAACCGCTTCCTTATCAAATACGTTTTTAATTCGGCAGGTGATTTTTGTTACGCCTGCAGTTGCCGTATTATTTGTCAGTATTCCATTTTCATCAATGGTAATATTCGGGTTTGACGACTCCCAGGTTACGGATGAATAAATTGAACCTTCAGGCTGGGCAATCGGCATAAGTACCACACTTTTGCCATTGAGTGAAACGCTGCCAGAGTAGCGAATAAATCCTTCATTTACAGAGCTTACATTGCTGTCCTGATCAAAGCTGATTGAAACACCTGTTGAAGCAACGTACTCTACAAGTGATTGATAAGCATTGTCAAGCTTTTCGATCATTTGTCTTACTTCAGCCTGTGTTGCACGGTTATCATCAATCATTGTTTTTGCATCGGCAACAGCTGCTGCGAGCACATCAAGTGATTCTTGTGTATAAGTGTAGGAGTCCTTAACACTTTCAATAAGGGTATAATATTCGTTTTGCTTTTGGGCAAGGGCTCTGAAATCTGTAAGTACTTTTACTGTAATTGAGTCCGTGATTCCGCCGTCACGTGTTTTTCCCGTAACGGTTGCAGTACCTTTATCAACAGGCGTTATCACACCGTTTTCGTCAACTGTAACCACGCTTTCGTTTGAGGAGCTCCAGTCGATTGTCTTAAACTCAGCGTTATCCGTTATGGTGTATGTAAGCTGCTTCGGATCGTCCGTTACATAGACTGTGGTTTCATCGTTTGTTATATCAAAAGCCTTAACGGTGTTATCCGACATAATCACATTTACTGTTCTTGTATAGGTTCTGTCATACTGGTCAACTATGGTAACGGTTATGTTAGCCCAGCCGCCTGAACTGAATTCCGTAGGTGTCAGCGTGATTGTACTGTTGTTAATATCCGACTTCATCTTTTGTGATGCATTAACAGTCCACTGAAGTGTTTTATACATAGATTCGCCGGGATTCGGATTTGCTGTAAGCCTGATGAAGTTATATGAATTCCAGTTTGCATATTTACTGTTTGAAAGGTCTATTGAAAGTGCATTACTTGATGCAACACTTCCGCTGACAACGCTGTTGCCTGAGCTTGTCGGGAGCGGTTTTTCATATGTTGTATATGTAATGTCAATTGTATTAACCTGAATGAAAGGATGTTCAATCATCTGTGTATAAGCATCATTCAAAGCGATTGCCGCAGTGTCAATATCAGCTTGCGAAACCGTTTTATCATTCATTACAAGGTCGGCATTTTCATACGCATTTTTAAACGCAATTCCAAAATTGTATTCATATTGCTTATAATCGACATCTTTATATTGCTCAAGTGCTGCATAAAGTGCACTTCTGTCACCATCTGTTGAGACGATACATTCAGCGGATATGCCGCCGTCATAGGATACAGCACGAACCTTCGTTGAGCCTGCGCTTATAAAGGTAATGGTTCCGTCCTGAGAAATTGTAGCAACATCTTCATTATCGGACTCCCAATAGTAATCTTTGATATCTGCTGCATTTATATGAAGAAGCGGTGAGCCTTCAGGCAAAACAGTACAGCTTAATCTATATGTTTCACCGATTGCACCGGAAACAGAGTCATCTGAGAGCTGCAGTCCGGTTACGGGGTTATATGCAAAGGATACCCAAACTGAATCTGAGAACGTATTTCCGAAATGGTCTGTCACAATACAGGTTATATTGCCATAGCATGCCCTGTTTACGGTAGGTGAGCAAACCCCCTCGTTTGTTACGGAAATATCGGATGTGGATGATATCCATTTTACCGATGCGTAGGATGCATTATTCGGGTAAAGCCTTACATTTAAATCAAGCAAAGCATTGTTATATTTAATGCCTTCCTTAAAGAGATTTACATCATATTGATAGAATTCTTTTGTCTGCTCTCCGTCAAGATAAAGCTCTATTTTCTGAATATAATTATATTTTTGGAGTTCCTTATATGATTTTTCAAGTGCATCAGCCATCTTGTCAACCTGGGCCTGTGAACTGCTTCTTTCATCAAGCATATTTTGTGCTTTTTCCATTGTGTCAACATATTTTGCCCAGCTGTCAGGATAATAGTTAATCGGATTAAGGGAAAGATCATTATACTGCTTAACAAGAAGCTCAAGTGCCGTGTAGTTTGTAACAACATTGACTGCACACTGTGCCGTAAAGCCTCCGTCATAGGTTGTGCAGTAGATGGTGCAGTCACCGCCGGCAACAAATGTAACTACGCCGTTTTGATCTACCGTGGCAATGCTTTCGTCACTTGAATGCCAGTAAACATCCTTGCAGCTTGCACCGCCGACTGTTTTATCCGGGGCAACAGTTGCGGTAAGCGTCTGTGTTTCGCCTATTTTTCCGCCTTCAATTTTGTCCGTATTCAGTGTAATGCCTGTTACGGGGTTTTTAGCAAAGGTTAAAAATACCCTGTCACTCATTTTGTTGCCCATATAATCTGTAACTGTACAGGTGATGATAGCAGATGCGGGATCATTGGATGCAGGTGTGCATTTGCCGTTGCTGTCAACTTTAACAGTGCTGTTGGATGATGTCCACTCGATGCTGCTGTACATTGCAGATGCAGGATTTACTTTATACGAAAATTTGCAGCTGTATTTTGTATAATTGCCAAGAGAGTCAACATTTATTGTAATATGATTGTTTTCAATGTCATTTCCCTTGCTGTCGAGAATTTTTACTCCTGAGATACCTACAAAGCCTCCGACCTTATAAAAAGCATAGAGAAGTTCGTTTGCATAGGTGTCACATGCAGCCTGTGAAGCCATAGGTTCATCATAAAGCACGTAGTATGCAAGGTCAAGCTGCCGCATATATTCATTATAAAGTGTTTTGTTTTCGGCTGTTCTTTTTACGATCGTTCTGTCACAAATTCTTACTATATTTTGAAGTCTTTCCTTGTCAGGCTTTACGGTTACCTGACAGCTGTCGACTATTCCTGCGTCGGCAGATACACAGTAGAGTGTAGCTGTGCCGACATCCACACCTGTGAGAACTGCATCACTGTTATCGTTATTTTTGTTTTCAACCGTGAATACGGATTCATCACTCGAATACCAATTGCATTTTCTGCACGCGTATGCTGCTGCTGTGAGATTTCCGTCAAAGGTCATACTGTGCGTTGCATCAGCTGTTTTTCCGTTTATGATGTCAATGGCATCTTCATTAATAACGTTTGTTTTGGCATAATTTCTTGTAACGCAAACGGTTATGGTGTTTGATTTAATGCGCCCGTCCTCTGATGTTACATAAACATTGAAGGTGTCGGCTACCTCATGACCTGCATTTTGCGTTATTGTTGCAGTGTGTGTATCGTCTGAAAGTGCATTTTTATAATACTTGTTGTCAATTACCCATTTCAGTTTTTGATTTGTGGCATTTGACGGGTTGATTGCAGCGGAAATTATTGCACCGCTGCCGTTATAGCTTTCGCCGATTCCTTTTTTTATTGTTGCATAGGTATATTCTTTGCCGTTAATTTCTACTGTATTAACGCTGTTAAGCTTGTCATTTCCGACAGCTGTTGCATTATAGGCATCCACAGCTGAAATCTGAATGCTATCAATAGGTACACCGTTTTTAACGTTTAATGTGCCTATAAAAGAAGATATTTCATAAAAGTTTTGATTGGCAAGATAATATCCGGTAGATGCTTTAACGGCTATGGTGCATTCGCCGCCGTCAGTAGCTGTATAATGACCTTTTGAGTCAATTGTTCCTATTCCGTCTGTAGCAGGAGTTTCGCTGTCGGCCCAGATGTAAATCGGGTTACCCTCTTCATCCGTACCGTTAAGAATACCCCAGTTGATATAAAGGTTATCGGATTCTGCAACTCGCTTTGGGTAGACCGAATAGGTGAAATCTGTTTGCTCACCCATTTCAAGATAATTTTTTCCGGTAATTTCAACATCGGAAAGGTATTTACCCATCTTGTTGCCCTTAACGGTTATTTCATAGGATTTTTGAATGTTATTTGCAGCAGAGGTTGCATAAATAATACATTTTTGGCTTGAGAGAGCACCAAGCGATCCACCGGCATCACGACCTGTGATTACACCGGTTTTAGGGTCAACACTGGCGATTGATGGGTCGGAGGATGACCATGTAATATCGCTTGTGTCACCTGTTGTCGGTTCAATATCGGTTATTTCAAGCTGAATTTGTGCACCTTCGGCAACTGTGTTTGCACCTGCGATTTTAAAATCCGTAATAGGCTGAGCTTCAACTACATTAAATGTAATTGTGTCGTTATATACAAACTGAAGCACAAGATTTGAAATAATCTCAACTGCAGTTGCAGTAAGCTGAATGGGGTCTGCCACATCGCCTGCAATATCCTTAATTGCAAAGCAGACATCAAGTATAGCCTTAAGAACATTTCGGTTTATATCAATGCCGATATATTTAATCAGTATTTCTGCTACTTTGTCGGTATTGATAGTGCCTGTATGGTCAAGCTGATAAATATAATTTACTAATTTAAGTATGCCGGCAATAATCTGTTCGGTGTCAGGAGATACCATAATGGTAACCGTACCGGTATTTTTAAATGTTACAAGACCGCTGTCATCAACTGTAGCAATAACCTTACCTTTATCAAAGATCGATGAACTTTTAACCGAATAAACAACGCCGTATTTTAATCTGAGAGGAGTAGTTACTGCATAAAGCTGTGTTGTTGAGCCAACAGCCACAGTGGTATTAATTTGAGATTTATTTGTAATATGTGTTCCGTTTGGAAGGAAATTTGCATACCATTCTTCATTTTTTAAAACGCAAATCTGAACAAAGTCATCATCAAGCAGATTTCCGGTTGCATCAAAGAGCTGAACATGGATATTTGAATTGATGTTGTCAAGATATTTTCTCAGTGAATCAATAATTTCACCCTTATAAGAGTCAATCCATTTATCCAGAGGAGAGCCTGTACCGAAAAGGTCTTCAACAACTTTAACAATAGCCTCAGTATCCATTGAGTCTACGTTGATTTTGTCATTAAAAAGAGCCTTTTGAATAACGGTTGCGATTATACCGCCGACAAGCGGAATGGTTTTAACCTCATTGTCTATCCATGTTTGGATAACCGCACCCTTTGATGAGTCAAAGGCTTTTACTACACCCTCCTGCGTAACATCAACAAGAGTCGGCGTTTCACTATACCACTTAATATAGCCATTGTCGGGCATAACGGTATCAATGAGCTTGTATGTAAGATTAAGCTCATCGCCTTCTTTCATATATTCGATATATTTTGTAGTGCCATCCTCCTGATAGGTTGGCACAATCGTGTCAGTGTCCTTATAGAAAAGTTCTATATCGTTGTATCCTTCTACGCCGTCACCTGCGAAAGCGGCCGTGGCAGGGATAATACCGGTGAACGCTATAAGAACTGCCAGGAAAATGCTTAATATTCTCTTTTTTGCAGTCATTCTTCCCATAAAAATCCTCCTCATAGAAAGTATTATAATCCCATTATAGATAACTATATGTATACTAATTATATACTAAATGACATTTTTTTGCAATAAACAAGCCGTTGTGACATTTGACAAACTTTTGACACATTCCTTGTCTATTATCACCAAATCATAACAAGATTTATTTTATGATACCTATATAAACATCTGATAGAATTGTAAAAAACGATTTATTTCTGTATATTCTTATCCTATAAATGCAAGTGCAACCGTAAATTTACATTTTGAATACTGATTTTCGATTGATATTTAAAGAGTAGTCTGCTATGATTTTATTGAAAAGGAGAAAAAAGATATGCGTTTTAATGAAAATCTTAGAAGGCTCAGAAAAGAAAAGGACTATTCACAGGAATATCTGGCGGAAAAATTGAGTGTTACCCGTCAAACGGTTTCAAAGTGGGAAAATGCAACGGCAATGCCCGATTTAAAAAAACTGACAGAGCTGGCCGATTTTTTTAATGTATCAATGGATGCACTTTTGGGGCTTGAACTTGACTCAAAAGAGGATGAGCAGAAAAAATATCCGGATACCGAGCCAACGGATAATAATGAAAATAATAAAGAGTATGCAAAGCAGCTTTTTTCGGTTGCCTATCAAAATCAATATGAGCAGAGTGCAGCCGGAAACAGGTTTATACGTGCAGTTACAATTGTGTTCGGTATCATAATATTCTGTATTGTACTGGTAATCTTTTTGTTATTTAATAATTTGCATACGAGCATAACAGATTTACAAAATCAAATAAATCAGCTCAGAGCAGCTGATGTATCTGTCAGCATACCGGATGAAGTTGATTATGGGTTTAATTGTGAATTATTAAGCGTTGATAAGGATAAGTCATATATGGTTAAGACCAGATTTACGTATTCACCCAAAAGCTACGCAAAGGATGCCAAGGTTTATTTTACCGTACAGGGTACTGACGGCAAGATAAAAAAGCTTGAAGCGAAGAACACAGACGGCAATTTTGTTGCAGAAGGGTTTATTGATATTACCACGCAGGAGGAATGGTATGCCGTAACAGAATGTGAGCAAACCATACAAAAGCAGCTTTTGGATTGTGATATCTATAATAACAGATTTATATCTGTTGAAGATGCTTTTGATTTTTTTCTGACGAATCAGACGGACAAAATTTATTGCTCGGTTTCATCATCGATACCCGTTATGCCTGCAGTATATACCTTTAGTGACGATATTGTGGGCAATTTTACCAAAGCATATCTTGTTGCTGAGGACAATGGTAAAATTGTTTATCGCGCACCCTTAAAGTTTGAAAAAAGCGTGGTTAATGATGTTGATGTGGAGTGTCACTATACTTTTTCAGCGGAGGATATGGAATTCACGGTTGATAATCACAAAAACATATCTTCTGTCTATATTCAGCTTGAGAATGAGAATGGTGTTGAGTGCAAATATTATGCAAGCATAAACGGCAATTACCAACAGGCAGAGCAAAATGATGTTGAAACCATCGGCATAAATAACTGGGAACTTATTTTTTCTCCGAATAAAGTGCTAAAGGGCACGATTGAATAATAAAAGAATAAAAGGATGTCTCGCTTATCTAACGAGACATCCTTTTGCTGTATAAACAAAGTACTATTTTAAAAATTTATCTATTGCATTATTGAGTTCATCAAGCATTTCGTCATCGCCGTCCCGGACAGCATGAACAATGCAATGTTCCAAATGGTCTTTAAGTATCAGCTTGCCGGTGTTATTTATTGCGGATTTCACCGCTGCAAGCTGAATAAGAACTTCAGAGCAATCCTCACCGCTGTCAACCATCTGCTTTACCTTTTGCAGATGACCGATTGCACGGGCAAGCCTGTTTGAAACCTCTTTTGTGTGTTTATGGTCATGATTATGACTGTGCGTGTGCGCTTTGTTCATGTTTATAGTTTGTCAAGAGCCTGCTGAATATCTGCAATAATATCATCAGCATCCTCAATACCGACACTGAATCGGATCAGATCAGGGCTTACGCCGCATTCCTCAAGCTGTTCATCTGTGAGCTGGCGGTGTGTGGTTGATGCCGGATGCAGGCAACAGGTGCGTGCATCTGCAACATGCGTTACAATTGCTGCGAGCTTTAATGAATCCATAAACACTGTTGCGGCTTTGCGTCCGCCTTTTATGCCGAAAGAAACAACGCCGCAGGTACCCTTTGGCATATATTTTTGAGCGAGAGTATATTGCTCGTCATCCTCAAGCATAGCACATTTAACCCAGCTGATTTTATCGTTGCTTTTAAGAAATTCTGCAACTTTTTTTGCATTTTCGCAGTGGCGTTCAACCCTTAGGTGAAGTGTCTCCAGTCCAACATTAAGAAGAAAAGCATTCTGCGGTGCAGGGATTGAGCCTAAATCACGCATAAGCTGAACGGTAGCTTTAGTAATATAAGCCCCTTTACCGAAGGTTTCTGTATAAGTGATTCCGTGATAGCTGTCATCCGGAGTTGTAAGGCCGGGGAATTTATCATTCTGAGTCCAGTCAAAATTGCCGCTGTCAACGATTGCACCGCCAATTGTTGATGCGTGACCCTCCATATATTTGGTTGTGGAATGTGTAACAATGTCACAGCCGAATTCAAAGGGACGGCAGTTGATAGGTGTAGCAAAGGTGTTATCAATAATAAGCGGAACGCCGTTTGCATGTGCAACCTTTGCAAATTTTTCAATATCAATCAAATCAAGGCTTGGATTTGAAATTGTTTCGCCGAAAACAGCTTTTGTATTCGGTTTGAAGGCGGCCTGAATTTCTTCTTCGCTTGCATGGGGGCTGATAAACGTAAAATCGATGCCGAGCTTTCTCATTGTAACATTGAAAAGATTAAATGTTCCGCCGTAAATAGCAGATGATGAAACAATATGGTCGCCTGCCTGAGCAATATTGAAAACGGCATAAAAGTTAGCCGCTTGGCCTGAAGATGTAAGCATACCTGCCACACCGCCCTCAAGCATGGCGATTTTCTGTGCAGCATAGTCACAGGTTGGATTTTGTAAGCGTGAATAAAAGTAGCCTGATTTCTTCAAATCGAACAAGTCGCCCATTTCTTCACTGCTGTCATATTTGTAAGTTGTGCTCTGTACAATAGGGATAACTCTCGGCTCGCCGTTTTTCGGCTCATAGCCGCCCTGTACGCAAATTGAATTAATGTTCATAAATTTCACTCCTTAATCAGTCGCAGAGAAAATGACTCATAATACTCGGACCGTGTTCAATATAATTACCTGTTTCTTTAGCGGTTTCCTCGTTGATTGTATTGACACCGTTGATTTCCCTATTCTTATGATAAATAAGATAAGGCACGGGGTCACTTGCATGGGTGCGCGTAACAATCGGTGTAGGATGGTCCGGTAAAATCATAATTTTGTAATCATCGAATTTTTTAAGACCCTCAAATAAAATCGGAAGAACTCTCTCGTCAATCATTTCAATTGCTTTAACTTTATTTTCAGGTTCGTTTCTGTGGCCGCATTCATCAGGCGCCTCAAAATGGATATATACCAAATCATTTCTGTTAAGCAGTTCAATTGCAGCGTTTGCTTTGCCCTCAAAATTCGTATCAATATAGCCTGTTGCTCCCTCAACCTCGGCAATTTCCATTTTTGCACAGCCGCCGATACCTTTGATAAGGTCAACAGCTGATACAACAGCACCTTTGATACCGTAGATTTCCTCAAACGCAGAAAGAGCAGGACGCCTTCCTTCACCCCAAAGCCAGATTGAGTTTGCCGGTCTTTTACCTGCAGCCTTTCTGGCAACATTCACGGGGTGATCCTTAAGTAAATCATAAGATTTTTTCATAAGCGCAATAAGTGGTTTTGCATTTTTTGCAGATGAGAGATGTTCGGTGATAACCTTGCCTGTAATATCGTGCGGCGGTGTCATCAGTCCCAGTTCGGTCGTACCGTCAGCCCAAATAAGACAGTGGCGGTATGATACTCCCGGATAGAATTTAAATTCATCTGTGCCAAGTTTTTCCTCAATATATGTTATGAGGATTTCTGCTTCTTCTGTTGAAATATCATCGGCACAGTAATCCTCAATTGTCTTTTGTTCATACGGCAAATCATCTTCGGAAAGCGTAACGAGATTTGTTCTCAGTGAAACGTCTGTGGGTTTCATGTCAATACCGATGGATGCTGCCTCAAGAGGACTTCTGCCTGTGTAGTATTTCATTGGGTCAAAACCCATAACGCTCATATTGGCAACATCGCTGCCCGGCTTCAAACCGGGTGCAACTGTCCTTATCAGGCCAACCTCAGCCTTTGATGCGAGCATATCCAAATTTGGCTTTTTTGCACACATCATAGGCGTTTTGCCGCCAAGTGCAGGAACGGGATAATCCGCCATCCCGTCGTATAAAACTACAACATATTTCATAGTTTGTAATCCTTTCATAAAGAATTGATAGTACATTGCTCGGTGCCGCGCATGCTCAGTGAGAACTGCTCTTGGGCAATTTTCTAAGATGCATTTTGTTCGCTTTTTTGAAATGTGAGACGAACAGGCAGCCCTTGTGATAAAACAGCAAAAATGTGCTTTATAATTTTGATGCGACTATTATTTAAAATAGTTCACACCGCTTTCAAATATCTTCATATCCTTTTCAAACGGAACATTTGCATAAAGATTGTCACCCTTGCGCTCGCAGTGGCCCATTTTGCCGAGTACTCTGCCGTCCGGTGAAGTGATACCCTCAACTGCACAAACAGAGCCGTTGGGGTTAAACGGCATTTCGCTGACAGGTGTTCCCTGAGGATTTACATATTGTGTAGCAATCTGACCGTTATCAATAAGCTTTTTCATAACATCATCATTTGCAACAAATCTGCCCTCGCCGTGGCTGATCGGAATTGCAAACATATCGCCGGCATTTACACTGCTGAACCAAGGTGATTTAACGCTTGATACTCTGGTATATGCCATAGATGAAATGTGTCTGCCGATGGTGTTGAAGGTAAGTGTAGGGTCGGTATCCTTAATGTCACGGATTTCGCCGTACGGAACAAGCCCTAATTTGATAAGAGCCTGAAATCCGTTGCATATGCCGAGCATCAAACCGTCACGGCAGTTGAGCAGCTTGGTTACTGCCTCTTTAACCTTTGGATTTCTGAAGGTGGTTGCAATGAATTTACCTGAGCCCTCCGGTTCGTCACCGCCGCTGAAACCGCCGGGCAGCATAATAATCTGTGCTGTTTCAATCTCCTTAACCATTTTTTCAATGGTTTCATTGATAGCAGATGAAGAAAGATTGTTTACAACAAGGATTGAAGCCTTTGCTCCGGCCTTTTCAAAGGCCCTTGCAGTATCAACCTCGCAGTTAGTGCCGGGGAATGCCGGGATAAATACCTTTGGTTTTGCAACTTTATTTTTTGCAACAAATATGGAGCGCTCCTTATAAAGGGGAACCTCGTAAGGCATATTGGCCTTTTTGCCTGAGTCGGTGGCAAATACCTTTTCAAGTTTACCTGTCCATGCGTCGATAAGCTCATCGGCAGTCTGCACTACTCCGTCTATAATAAATATTGCGTTGTCATTTACCGTACCGAGTGTTACACCATCAAAGCTGCTTTCGTCAGCAAGCTCAACAACAAAGGACGCTTCCTTAGCTGCAAAAAGTGTCTCTTTATCAAGATTTTGAGCAAACGTAAAGCCGAACTTATTGCCGAATGCCATTTTGCAGACACAGGCAGCGGCGCCACCCTCTTTAACAACAGAGGCTGAAAGAATTTTTCCGCTTCTGATTCCCTCATAGACGCTCACCATAAGAGCCATAGCCTTTTCAAACACAGGAAGACCTGTGCCCTCATCAACCGGAAGCGGAAGCAATTTAACTATTGAGCCTGCACGCTTAAATTGGGATGAAACTGTTTTGGAAGCTTCGCTCATACCTACAGCAAAGGAAACAAGAGTAGGCGGTACATCAAGCTCGTTAAATGAACCGCTCATGGAATCCTTACCGCCGATTGACGGGCATTTGTATCCGATTTGAGCCATAAGTGCACCCAGAAGTGCAGCAGTAGGTTTGCCCCAGCGTGAAGGTGCATCATTGAGCCGCTCAAAATATTCCTGGAAGGTTAATCTTGCCTTGGAAGGGTCACAGCCAACGGCAGCAAGCTTTGCAAGTGATTCCGATACTGCAAAGGCAGCCGAATGGAAGGGTGACCAGCGTGAAAGCTTAGGAATAAAGCCGTAAGACATAACGGTTGCAGTATCTGTTTCACCCTCAAGAAGCGGAATTTTAGCAACCATTGCATCTTCAGGAGTGAGCTGGTATTTGCCGGCGTACGGCATAAGAACGGTTGCTGCACCGATTGAGGAGTCAAAGCGCTCAACAAGTCCTTTTTGTGAGCATACCTCAAGGCGTGAAAGATTTGCTTTGAGTGCCTGTGCATTGTCAAGCTTTGCAAGACAGGCAGGAATCTGCTTTGTATAGTTTTCTGTGTCGTCAACGGCACTGATTTCTGCTTTAGCATGCTGTGTCACGCCGTTTGTATTAAGAAAATCCCTGCTGAGGCTGACGATTTTGTCACCTCTCCAGGTCATCTCAAGTCTGTTTTCATCAGTTACGACTGCAACAGGTGTCGCCTCAAGATTTTCCTCATTAGAAAGCTTAATAAATTTATCAACATCATTCTTGTCAAGAACGACTGCCATTCTCTCCTGTGATTCGGAGATAGCCAGTTCTGTTCCGTCAAGACCGTCATATTTTTTCGGCACCTTGTCAAGATCAATTTTGAGTCCGTCAGCCAGCTCACCGATAGCAACGGAAACACCGCCCGCGCCAAAGTCGTTGCAGCGTTTAATCATTCTTGCAACCTCGGTTTTTCTGAACAGACGCTGAATTTTACGCTCGGTAGGCGGATTGCCTTTCTGTACTTCTGCACCACAGGTTTCGATTGAGGATGAATTGTGCGCTTTTGATGAACCTGTTGCACCGCCGCAGCCATCTCGTCCGGTGCGGCCGCCCAGAAGTACGATAATGTCGCCGTCCTGCGGACATTCACGGATAACATTGTGCTTTGGTGATGCCCCGATTACTGCACCGATTTCCATTCTTTTGGCAACATATCCTTCATCATAAAGCTCGGTTACCTGACCTGTGGCAAGACCGATTTGGTTGCCGTAGCTTGAGTAGCCGGCTGCTGCGCCTGTGGTGATTTTGCTTTGCGGCAGCTTTGCATCAAGTGTATCTTCAAAAGGAGTTGTAGGGTCGCCTGCGCCGGTTACACGCATTGCCTGATAAACATAGGCTCTGCCTGACAGCGGATCACGGATAGCACCGCCAAGGCAGGTTGCCGCACCGCCGAAGGGTTCAATTTCAGTCGGATGGTTGTGTGTTTCATTTTTAAACTGAACAAGCCACTGCTCCTCTTTGCCGTCAATAACAACAGGCACCTGAATAGAACAGGCATTGATTTCTTCGCTTTCATCAAGATTATCAACAAGGCCTCGTTTTTTAAGTACCTTTGTGCCGATACAGGCCATATCCATCAGGCAGACAATTTTGTCTTTTCTGTCGCCGTAAACCTCGCGGCGGATTTCAAAATATTTTTCGAGTGCGTCGCTGATGGCTTTGTTATATTTGCTTTCGTTAATCTTGATTTCGTCAAGCTCTGTGGCAAAAGTGGTGTGGCGGCAGTGATCTGACCAATATGTGTCAATAACCTTGAGCTCTGTAAGGCTCGGGTCGCGTTGTTCGTCGTTTTTAAAATAATCTCTTACCCAGCACAAATCGGCAATGCTCATGGCAAAGCCCATTGACTTGTGATATTCGGCAATTACACGGTCATCCATTTTGATAAAGCCGTTAATGCGTTCAATATCGGCAGGCATATCTGCCTTCATGTCAAGTGATTCCGGAATACTCATGGATGCCACACGTGACTCAACAGGGTTGATAAGGTATGATTTAATCTTTTCAAATTCTGCGTCGGTGATATCACCCTTAACAGCAATAACTTTTGCCGATAATACATCCGGACGTTCACCTGCAGTTAAAAGCTGGATACACTGCGCAGCAGAGTCAGCCCTTTGGTCATACTGACCCGGCAGATATTCTGTAGCAAAATATCTCCAAGAGTTGTCAATGGATAATTCATAATAAACATTGTCAAGGTTGGGCTCGGAAAGGATTGTATTTACCGCAACCGTAAATTCCTCCTCGTTTAAGCCCTGAGCATCATAACGGTTGATAATTCTTAAATCCTCAAGACCGGTTATGCCGACATTTTCTCTAAGGTCAGCCAGAGTCTGTCCGGCTTCAATGTCATTGCCCTTCTTTTTTTCAACAAATACACGATAAACCTTTGCCATTTGTTTTCTCCTTAATTAATTACAGATATAATTATACGCTGTATATTTTAACACAAAAATTGCGGATTGCCTATAGCAAAAATGTAATTTTTTAAATATATTAAAATTAATTTTTTGTTCATATAAACTATTCACTCTCTTAATTTTTTGTGATATAATTATCAATTGGTGTGAGTCTGCATATATTTTTTTGAAAGGGGTGGCATAATGACTGAAATGATTGAGGAAGATTTTTATGATATTGAGCTTATGAATCTTGTTGTTGATAAAGCGGATAATCTGCGCGTTATTGACTCAGACAGTCATTTTTCCGATTTTACGGGTGTTCATCCCTCAAAGATTAAGCAAGGCAAGCTTTTTCTTCTCGATATAATCAAGCCTGTTTACCGAGAGGATATTATGAAGGTGGTTTGCAAAAAGAATTCACCTTATGTTTATTTTGATGCGGAGTTTATTGATAAGAACGGTAAAGAGATACTTATTCATTGCACCGGCCAGAATTTTGAAAATTCAACCCATTGCCGCCTTACCCTTGTCGATATATCAAAATCCAAAATGAAGCAGGAGGCTCTTAGGAAAAAGGCAAAGGAAATGAATTACCTCATTGATCTTGTTACGGGCGGTGTGTGCCTCTTTAAGGTTACCGACGATATGCATATTGTAGTGCAATATCTTAACGAGGGGGGCTGCCGTCTTTTCGGTACCTCCAAAAGCAGATATCAAAAGCAGGATTACAGACTTGACGAGCTGATTCATCCTGAAGACCGCAGTCTGGTTTTTCAGGCGATAGGCAAGGCTATGGCAACAGATGAGCCGATTGATATTGAATTCAGAACAATTGTGCATAAGGACGAATTTAAATGGTGCAAGGTCAATGCAGCCATTGAGAGTTATGAGGATGACAACCCCGTTTTTCATGCAATGCTTACGGATATTACAAAGGTTAAAGCGGCAGAGGAGAGAGCAGATAAAATGTATGACAATCTTGCTCGCGTATTTAAAAATCTGCCTAATGCTGTTTTTTCAACGGATACTGAAAATCCGCTTACGCTTCAGATTGTAAGTGAGGATTTCATTAAATTTTTAGGCCATTCACGCAAGACACTTTTTGATGAGCACGGCGGAAGACTGTCAGATTTTATGCAGGAGCGTGAGGTGAAATACGTTACCGCCAATATTAAAAAGCAGCTTGATGAGGGCAGGCCGGAAATATTAATCAGATATTCCATTCGATCCGGCAGGGGCAAATTCTTTGTGGTTGAGGACAGGCGAAAGGTGGTTGCCCAGGATGACGGCAATTTTAATATGCTTTGCAGTCTGAGAAATGTAACCAAAAAATATCAGACCGCTTCACCTAACGGAATAGATTAAATCAAAAATCTGCGCGCTTTGGTTATGAATTTGCCGAAGTGCGTTTTTATTTATTCGGGTTTGTAATGATTATTGCATGGTTTATTATAATAAAAAAGGTTAACCGATAAGTGCTGACTTAAAGGTTAACTTTTTTTATATAGTTTGCGGATAAGTGTTTATTGAATGGTTTCTTGTGGAGTGCTGTTATAATCCGACTTCCAATATATGTCCGTAAAAAGTATGGAAGCTTTGATTATTTGATTGCATCTTTAAGGGATTTAATATATTCATGGATTTTATCGGGTGCATGGGATTTGTGCTCTTCTATGATTTTAACGATTGCAGAACCGACAATCACACCGTCGGCAATATTTATATATTTTGCTGCCTGTGCAGGATTCTCAATATCGGCAATAACGGCAACGGGAATGTTTGAAACGTCACGAACAGCATTTGTCATTGATTTCAGATTAGCAAAAATTTTGTCAGCATCTGCCGTGCCTATGGCGGGAATGGCATAAATAAATCCTTCTGCTTCAGAAGCAATTGTTTTTATTCTGTCCTTTTCGGCAGGGGCGATGATAGATACTATATCTATATTGTATTTTTCGGCGGAGCTTTTAAGTTCGCTTTTTTCTTCAAAAGGCATGTCGGGAATAATTACTCCGCTTACACCGGACTCGCTTGCTTTTTGCATAAATTTGTCATAGCCGTATCTGAAAAGAACATTGAGATATGTCATATAAACAAGGGGAGTATCTGTTTGAGCGGATACTCTTTTTGTTAATTCAAATATTTTGTCAGTCGTTGTGCCCTGTGACAGTGAACGCACATTTGCAGCCTGAATGACAGGACCTTCCGCTATTGGGTCTGAAAAAGGGATGCCGATTTCAATCAAATCGCAGCCGGCCTCAGCCATGCTGAGTATAATCTGCTCGCTGGTCTCTATGTTCGGGTCGCCGGCAGTAACAAACCCGATAAGCGCCTTGCTGTTTTTAAATGCTTTTTTTATATTACTCATTTATGTTAACCCCCCTATATCTTGCAATTGCGGCAACATCCTTATCTCCTCTTCCGGAAAGATTGCAGATGATAATATCATCCTTATTCATTGTCGGTGCAAGCTTAATAAGATGTGCCACAGCGTGTGCCGATTCAATGGCACAAATGATGCCTTCTGTTTTTGCAATGTATTCAAAGGCGTCTACCGCTTCGTCATCCGTAACGGGTACGTATTCGGCTCTGCCTGCATCATGAAGATAGGAATGCTCAGGACCAATACCCGGATAGTCGAGACCTGCACTGATTGAATAAACCGGAGCTATCTGGCCGTATTCATTTTGGCAAAAATATGATTTCATACCATGAAATACACCGAGAGAGCCTGTGGATATGGTGGCGGCTGTTTCTCCGGTGTGAATTCCTTTTCCTGCCGCTTCACAGCCGATCAGGCGCACATTTTTATCCTGAATGAAGTTATAGAACATACCCATGGCATTTGAACCGCCGCCTACGCAAGCCATAACTGCTGTGGGCAGCTTGCCCTCAAGCTCAAGTATTTGTTCTCGTGCTTCTTTTGAAATAATGGATTGAAAATCTCTCACCATCATTGGGAATGGGTGAGGACCCACAACAGAGCCGAGTACATACATCGTGTCATCCATGCGTGAAACCCATTCACCCATAGCTTCGTTAACAGCATCCTTAAGTGTCATTGTGCCGGATGTGACAGGGTGAACCTTTGCTCCCAGCAATTCCATGCGGTAAACATTAAGCGATTGTCGGTCCGTATCCTCCTTGCCCATAAAGATTTCACATTCCATTCCCATAAGTGCAGCCGCTGTTGCAGTTGCAACGCCGTGCTGGCCTGCACCTGTCTCGGCAATAACACGTGTTTTGCCCAGTTTTTTTGCCAACAGGCACTGACCGAGAACATTATTGATTTTATGGCTGCCTGTGTGATTTAAATCTTCGCGTTTAAAATAAATTTTTGCACCGCCCAAATCTTTTGTCATTTTTTCTGCATAATAGAGCAGAGACGGCCTGCCGGCATATTCGTTAAAAAGCTTTTCAAGCTCGGCATTGAATTGCGGGTCATTTTTATAAAAAGCATAAGCCTTTTCCAGTTTGTGTATTTCGTCCATCAGCGCTTCCGGTATATACTGACCGCCATGAACGCCGTATCTTCCGTTTTCCATATAATTGCCTCCTTAAATATAAAAATAATAAAAATAAAAGTCCTTGATAATACGATTCTTGTCGTATTATCAAGGACGAAATTACATTCCGCGGTGCCACCTTGATTTATGGTATTCCATACACTCTGCAAGATACTATCATATCTCCGACCGTTGACGCAGGTCATCACGTTACGGGATACTCGGCAGTTACTGCTTTTCACCGTACCCTCAGCGGTCCATTTAATAAGCCGTTTAATACTCCGTTCACAGCAACAGGAGCTCTCTGTAATTGCGTATCTTATTTTTATCTCCGCCTCATCGGTTTTGATATTTAATTTTAACCATGATAACATTTGTTAATCATTTTGTCAACAGTGATTTTTCTCTTTGTAAAAGAAGATTAAGCCATATATCACGTTGAACAAAATAAATGCTGTTATAATTGTCAAATCAGATTCAATATTTTCAATTGGATGTACGGTAAGTTCATAATAATGAACTACACCAAGTACTAATAATAAAATATACGTGAAATAAGCCGATATTGCTGATAAAACAATTGAAGCAATCCATTTTAAAATGCTTTTCATATATCTCACCCCAATAAGAGGATAACACAAAAAGTATAAAAATGATATGCACGCATTGTGGAATTTATCAATTTACAGTGGATACTTATCTGTAATCAGTAATCTTGCCAAAGCATTTTCAGATGTTGAGTTAAAAATTATATTATTATAACTTTTTGCACTTTCGTAGTCTGCGCTTGATTTTGATGTAACAAAATAAAAGGGTATCTTTTTTCTTTTGCATTTATCTGCAAATACACTTGCATCTGCAGGAACGGTCGCCGAATGATACATTGTATGAAGTACGGCATCAACCTTGTCAAGATTGTAATTATCATAGTTGATACCGACATATGGTGTGATTACAAGAATATTTTTATTTCTCAACACAGGATTGTTGATAAATTCAGACTGCCTGCCGACTGCAAAAAATTCATCATTATCATTGGCGCTTACTGTTCTTACCGCTCTGTAAAGTCTGTCGTAGCTGATATAAACACCCTTTACGCTGTTTAATAAAAATTCAACAGCATTTTCGAAATTAGGTATGCCGTTTGAGGTTTTGTCATCAAGCGGTTTATCGGATGCTACAAGAACAATATTTTTGTCATAAAAAATATTACCTAAAATTGCACCTGTGAAGGCCAGGGTGTCAGAGCCGTGCAATATAATTACACCATTGTATGCATCAAAATCAACAGTGTATAAATAATCAATAAGCTGCTGCCATAAATGGATACACATATTCTCCGATAAAACTGAAAACGGCGACACACAGTCAAAATGAACATCTTTAATTTCTGTACAGTCAATAATCTTAAACGGGTTATCAAGATGAATTCTGTCATCTTTGACGCAGGCAATTGTTCCGCCTGTGCCAACTACAAGAATTTTTTTCATAGTATCACCATTATCATTTTACAAAAATATCTTTATTTTGTGAAGAATGTTAAAAATGCTTTATATGCCATATATGTGTCAATTTTGCTTACAATTTCATATGGTGAATGCATTGAAAGAACGGGAACCCCCACATCTATAACATCAACATCAAGATTTGCTATATACATTGCGACTGTTCCGCCGCCGCCTGCATCAACTTTACCAAGTTCACCGCTTTGCCACAAAACATTGTTTGATTCAAGCAGATTTTTAACAAAGCTTACATATTCGGCAGATGCGTCACTGGTACCGCTTTTACCTCTTGCTCCGGTGAATTTGGTAACGACAACACCTTCGTTGATAAAGGAGGCGTTGTTCTTTTCAAACTGTGTCGGCCATGTCGGATCAAAGGCGGCATTTACATCTGCCGAAAGGCATTTTGAATTTGATAAAACATCTCTGCCCTCATAACCTTCAAGGCGTGCCAAGTCCTCAATAAAATATTTAAGATAGCTCGAATTAAGTCCGGTATTGCCGTCCGATCCGGTTTCCTCTTTATCTGTCAAAACAGTGATTGCCGTGTATTGCGGTGCACTGTCAATATTGAAAATTGCCTGCATTGCAGGATATGAGCAAACACGGTCATCATGACCGTAACCGCCTATAAGACTTCTGTCAAAGCCGATGTCATCAACAGTAAAGGCAGGCACAAGCTCCAGTTCGGCAGAAAGGAAATCGCGCTCGACAATGCCGTACTTTTCATAAAGAATGTTAAGAAGATTAAGCTTTATTTTTTCACTTTCTTTATCATCCTTAAACGGGCGTGATCCGATGACTACGTTAAGCTCTTCACCCTTTACAATTTCATTTGCTTTTCTTGACATTTGCTCTGCACCGAGGTGCGGAAGAATGTCTGTAATGCAGAATTTCGGGTCGGCAGCATCTTCGCCCACTTTTACATCAACAAAGCTGCCGTCATTTTTGCAGATTCTGCCGTGAAGAGAAAGCGGGATTGCTGTCCACTGATATTTTTTGATTCCGCCGTAATAATGTGTTTTGAAAAATCCAAGTGAACCGTCCTCATAAACCGGGCACTGTTTAAGGTCAATTCTCGGTGAATCAATATGTGCAGCACTTATTCTTACACCGTCTTTTATCGGTCTTGTTCCCTTAACGCAAAGAATAATTGCTTTTCCTCTGTTAAAATAATAAACCTTTGAGCCCGGCTTAAGCTCGCCGCCGAATTTATTGAATTCACTAAAGCCGTTTTCTTTTGCAAGATTGAGTGCTGACTGAGCAAATTCTCTTTCTGTTTTATTTTCGAAAAGAAATTTTTTATATCCTTCACAGAATTCGTCACAGATTTTAAGCTCTTCTTCGCTCATAAAGTCAACACCGTTTTCCTTTTTGTTAAAAAGAAGCTCTTTAAGCTGCTGAGCTTTGGTTTTTTCATTCATAGTATTTCCTCCATAATTTTATCTATTTGTGTTTTTATATCCTCACCGTTGTTATAAATAACAAAGTCGGAATGATTTATATAATAGCTTTCATCAAGCTGTGCATGAATTCGTCTTTCTGCTTGTTGCATGGTAATATTATCACGCTGCATAATTCGCTTTAATCTGGTTTCATAAGAGGCTGCAACGCTGATTATTTTATAGCATTTGGATTGTGCATTTGCCTCAAAAAGCTGAGGTGCATCCAAAACTGCAAGCGGTTTTGCTTCTCTTTCACAAAGGGAAATTACCTTTGGATGTACGATTTGATTAAGCTTTTCGGTATTTTCTTTTGAAGAAAATGCCCGCCGGGCAAGCGTTTTTCTGTCAAGAATACCTTCTATTAATATATCATTCCCAAATTCCTTTGCAAGTCTTTGCAAAAGCTCAGGATTATTTTCATAAATTTTTTTAACAATCTTATCGCTGTCTATTATATTAAAGCCGAGCTTTTCAAGCTGTCGGCTCACATATCCTTTTCCTGCACCTGTCTGACCTGTCAGACCGATGAAAAAAGGTTTTTTCAAATCAATAATCTTAAAAGCAGCGGCACGGATCAGCCTGTTGTAAACAGCCATACCCACGCCGTTTGTGCTGGGAATTCTGGCATAAACCTTTTTTGCACCCATTTCGTCAAGCTTTCTAAGCGCATCAAAAAGTTCTTTTGCCTGAGATAAGTCATCATTTTCTCTGCCGAAGGTTACCTTTGGTATGGTTATATTATCGTTTTCAAAGCAAAGCGCAAAGGCGTTCTTTTTTGAATTGACAAAATTTTCATACATTTGCTTGTCTGCATTCACAATAACGACCTTGGCTTTTGGTGCATAGTGTTTATATTTCATACCGGGTGATGCTGCAGTTTCGTTGTTTTTCATTCCTTCTAAAACGGCGCGTGCAACATTGACCCTGCCGATTACATTTTCAATCATTTCTTTGGTAATTGCACCCGGACGCAGAATCGTAGGTGTTTGTGTTGCCAAGGTGATTACGGTTGATTCTACACCAAACGTGCAGTCGCCCCCATCTATTATTGCATCTATTTTGCCTCGCATATCGTCAATGACATATTTTGCTTTTGTGGGGGACGGTAAGCCTGATGTGTTGGCACTCGGTGCAGCTATCGGGCATCCCGCAGCCTGAATCAGCCTGCGGGCTATCTCGTTTTCAGGCACACGAACCGCAACTGTATCAAGTCCGCCTGACACAATGCTGCCGACTTTTTCACTTTTCGGTAAAATTACCGTTAGTGGGGCAGGGAAAAATGCATCAAAAAGAGCCTGAGCTTTTGGCGTAATTTCTTTTACAAGAGGGGCAATATCAGCTTTGTCGCTTATATGCACAATCAGCGGATTGTCACTCGGGCGGCCCTTGGCAATATAAATGTGCTTAACGGCTTCCTCATCAAGTGCATTTGCGCCCAAACCGTAAACCGTCTCAGTGGGAAATGCAACAAGACCGCCTTTGGCAAGAATTTTACCTGCAAGACGGATATCATATTCACTTGTTGATAGTATCTTTGTTTGCATATATCTATCCTTTGTGCAACTACTTGCTTTTTTCAGATTTGGAATTGGTTAACAGTAATATTAAAATTCCGATATTTGTAATCATATTCAGCGGAAAAGATGCTGAATTTTTCGCTGACAAATCCACAATTGAATTTATTATTAAACTGATTCCGACAATAGATACGATTATTGCATAGCTTTTTCTTTTGACAATTATTGCGTTAACCGTTGAACATATAACAGTAATAATAAGTGAGGCTGAAAATAAATATTCAAATGCAGCAATTTCGTCAAATATAATGGTTAGTATAGCAATAGCTATTACTGAAATAGTTAAACTTGTTGTTAAAACATTTAAAATTTTAAATGATTGTTGGTTCATATCTTTATCCGAATTAAAGTGTGAAATATAAATTTATTTTGAGTATCGTACTCAGCGAGTTATATATTTGCCGGTATAAAAAACAACGAAAGAAACAGCCATTGAAATATATATAGGCAATTCGATTACATCTGATTGCGTCTGTTATAATTTGGATTATAATAAAATCTTTTAAATTTTTTATTGAAAATTTAAACATAGTCTTCAACAAATTTACGTGCGTTTATAAAACTATTCCTCACCTTGTGCCTTGAGCTTTTCGGCTGTATCTGCAGTGATGAGTGCATCTATCATTTCATCAAGGTCGCCGTTTAAAAACTGCTCGAGTTTATAAAGCGTAAGTCCGATTCTGTGGTCGGAAACTCTTCCCTGAGGATAGTTATATGTTCTGATTCTTTCGCTTCGGTCTCCTGTGCCCACCTGTGCCTTGCGCTCACCTGCAATCTCTGCGTCGTGCTTTGCCTTTTCAGCGTCATAAAGCCGTGAACGCAGAACTTTAAGTGCCTTTTCTTTATTTTTGTGCTGCGAGCGTTCATCCTGACATTCAACAACCGTGCCTGTCGGCAAGTGCGTTATACGGATAGCGGATGAGGTTTTGTTAATATGCTGTCCGCCTGCGCCCGATGAACGGAACGTGTCAATTTGCAAATCCTTAGGATTGATTTCAAAGTCAACCTCTTGCGCTTCAGGCAGAACGGCAACCGTTGTTGTGGATGTGTGAATTCTGCCCTGACTTTCTGTTTCCGGTACACGCTGAACGCGGTGAACACCGGATTCAAATTTAAAACGGGAGTAAGCACCGTCACCTTCGACTGAGAAGCTGATTTCCTTATATCCGCCCAGACCCGTTTCATTGGCGCTGAGAACCTCGGTTTTAAATCCTTTGGCTTCGGCATACATTGAATACATACGAAAAAGCACACCTGCAAAAAGGGCGCTCTCCTCACCGCCTGCTCCGCCGCGGATTTCGATGATAACATTTTTGTCATCATTCGGGTCACGCGGTAAAAGCAAAACCTTAAGCTGCTCGGTAATGCACTCCATATCTTCTTTGCTTTGTTCAAATTCCTCTTTAACCATCTGTGCAAAGTCTGCGTCCATTCCGCCCTCTTCAAGCATTGCTTTTGACTCTTCGAAAGACGCTTGTGCTTTTTTATATTCTCTGAATTTTTCAACAACAGGGGTAAGGTGCTTAAGCTCCTTCATAAGTTTTGTATATTTTTCCTGATCCGAGACAATGTCCGGATTGCATACAAGCTCATTAACCTCGTCAAATCTTTTTTCAACTTCTGTAAGCTTTTCTATCATATTTTAATCCTCTTACTTTTCTTTTTTGCTTTTTATATTTTTTTCAGCTTTTACTCTGGGTATCATAATTTCTCTGCCGCAGCCGCAGCATTTTAGCTTGTAATCAACACCGAGGCGTGTTATCTCAAATTCCTTTGAACCGCAGGGATGCTGTTTTTTCATGATTACAATATCGCCTAATTCAAACTGCATAATTATAGTCCCCTAATATAAATTATAATTATTTACGCTATTATAACACTGCTGTAAATTTTTTACAACCACATATATTTATCATATCGCGCAAAAAGATTTCATATACTTAACTACAATAAAAAAGAGAGTGATGTTATGAAATTTTACCCGGAGGGGAAAAATCAGGAACTGACAAAGCAGTTTAACTCAGTAGATGAATTAAAGGAAACCATGCTGCGAGGAGAAGTACTGGAATCAAAGGTGCTTCTTTGTGACAGGGAACATAATCTGCACGTAGATTTAGGCTGCGTGCGAGCAGTGATACCGAGAATGGAAGGTGCTGTTGGAATTGAGGATGGCTCTGTTCGTGATATCGCACTGATATCAAAGGTAAATAAAAGTGTTTGCTTTAGTATTTTGGGCTTCCAAAGAGATATATATAACAACAGTCTGGCTATTTTATCGCGGCGTGTAGTGCAGCAAAGGTGTCTTGATGAATACCTGAGTAAGCTTGAAATCGGGGATATTATAGATGCACGCGTTACCCATTTGGAGCGTTTTGGGGCGTTTATAGATATTGGAGCAGGTATTAATGCGCTGATACCTATTGATATGCTTTCGGTTTCACGGATAAGTCATCCGGCTGAAAGACTCACCGAGGGACAGAATATAAAGGTTGTTCTTCGCAAAAAGGAGCCTGACAAAATGACCTTTTCGCTCAAGGAGCTTCTTGGAAGCTGGCAGGATAATGCAAATGGCTTCTGCCAGGGTGAGACAGTCACGGGTGTGGTAAGAAGCATAGAGGATTATGGTGTGTTTGTTGAGCTGGCCCCTAATCTTGCCGGGCTTGCCGAACCGCAGGATAATCTGTTTATCGGGCAGCAGGTGGCAGTTTATGTGAAATCCATTATTCCGTCAAAAATGAAAATTAAACTGGTTGTGGTCGAAACCTTTAATGAGATGGCAAAGCCGACGCCGCTTACATATTATACCAAAGAAAGCCATATGGATTTTTGGCAGTATTCACCCGCCGAAAGTCAAAAGCAGATTTACACGGATTTTAAACAATAAAAAAAGCCCCGAGAGGGCTTTTTTTATTCTACTTCAACGCAGATGCATATAGGTAATTCATTATTATATTGTTTTTTCAGAGCGATTTTTAAATCTTTTTCAGACTGGGCAAAATCCAAATTATGATTTTCACCTAAAATATGAATCCGTTTGATTTTGTATCTTATGCCGTTTTCATTGGAACGACGAAGGCTTTTTATTTTGAGCGTCTGCGGCAGTTTGACTCCCATAGGAAAGATATAGATTTTACCGGGCTTTGCCGTAAAGCAAAAATCTTTTTTAGAAAATTTTTTGTTTTCTTTAAATGAGCCGTTTTTGGATTTTCTGCCCTCAAAGGGACAAACCTCAAACGGTTGGGAATCATATACTGCTTCACCGTTTACCGAAAGCCATTTGCCTATTTCAAGCAAAACTGCTTTTTCTTCGCTGCATATTGTGCCGTCAGGCTTTGGACCGACATTGAGCATATAGCATCCGTTTTTTGAAAACACCTCAATCATATTTCTTATAATTTCGGCAGAAGTTTTAAATTTGTTATCGTGCGTATATCCCCAGGAGTTTTTTGCAATTGCTGTGTCATTTTGCCAAAGCTCACGTGCAACCCCGTCAATCTGACCTCGCTCAACATCAAATATGCCGCATCCGTCAAATAATGCACCCCATTTATAAAAAACACACACCTCTTTGCCCCATTCGATACCGCGGTTGTAGTAATAGGCAAGAAATTTTTTCATATACGGGCGAAATTCATCCTTGTGTACCCACCAATCAAAATAAACTGCAAGAGGCTTATTTCTGTCAATCATTTCACAGACAGTCACAAGCCATTCTTTGACATAGTCCTCTGTGGGCGAAATTTCTTTATCTGTTTTATCAATATTACGGCTCGGCGGCATAAAGGCAGGACCGTACAGGTCGGGATAAAGGTTTTTTGAGATTTCACTGTTCGGATAAAATTTTCTTGCACCGTTAAAAAACCAATAATGCTCGGCTCTGTGATTGCTTATTAAAAAGCCCAGTTTGGCCTTGTTGCATGCACTGTGCAGCTCAGCCATATAATCTCTGCCGTTAAGCGTCATCATGTTCCAGCGATTAAGGCTGCTTTCATACATTTTTATTCCATCATGGTGTTCACCCACGGGCATAATATATTTTGCTCCGCTTTTTTTAAAAAGTTCAACCCATTCATCGGCGTTGAATTTTTCAGGCTTAAACAAATCAGCCATCTGCCTGTATTCAAAGTTCATTGTGTATGTTTTGCAGTGATGCAGATTGCTTTTTTGGCCCTTTATGTACATCAGACGCGGATACCATTCGCTCTGAGTGGCAGCAACGGAAAAAACACCCCAGTGGATAAAAATTCCAAATCTGCCCTTTTTATACCATGAAGGTACGTGAAATTGCGACAGACTTTCCCAGCTGTCCTTAAATTCACCTTTGTCTATCACATCATCAATAAGCTTTAAGTATTCGCTGATTTTATCCATAATATAACCTCAAAATGTTCGAAATTCACTTAGTCATGATGCTCCTGTGCGTCAATATCAATTTGGTCTGCAAGACTGTATTTAATAATCTTTTTAACCTGAATAAATGATATTAAATCCATAACGGCATAAACAATCAAGCTTGCGCCCAGAATTCTTGTAAGTATAAGCATGCTGCTAAACGGATTGATAATTACCAGCAGCCCCATTATAATTGATGCTGCTGCCATTATAAGAGAAAGCAGCCAGCTTTTTAAATCGTTTCTTTTCGCATCAATTGCAGAAACCAAATCAACAATACCGCTTATCAGTACAAAAATTCCAAACAGGAGCAGCACAACGGAAATGATGCTTTTATATTTTACACAAAGAACAATTCCCAAAATAATTGCGAGAGAGCCGAGAATTGCAAGAATGGTTGATTTTACTTTTGTAAAATAGGATATCCAAGCACCGACACCGAGTGAAATAACTGTTATGCCGCACATGATGCTTACGAGCTGTACAGTCTTGTCGGGCTGAAATAAAAGCAAAATGCCGATTACCAGTCCGGCGGTAATTGTAATCAGAGATAAATTTTTTAGTTTAACAAAAAAATCCTTCATTTGATAACCTCGTTGAAATCCGATTTCAGCGGATATTTAATTATCTTTTCACTTAATATATCTTATATCATTTCCAACAAGTATGAGTTTATTATATTCACCTGTAATTCTGGAAGTAATGCGCTGGTCATATTTTTCTTCAAGTTCCTCTGCGGCATAATTTGTTGAAATAATGGTAGGAAGCTTGGCAGAGAGTCTTGTATTAATTATATTGTACAGACATGCAACGGTATATGCATTTTTAAATTCAGTTCCCAAATCATCAATAATCAGCAAATCGCAGTTGAGAACAGCTCTTTCATAATATCTGATATTATCGTCTCTGCCGAAATTCTCGTTTTGCAGATCACTTAAAATGTTTTGTGCGGTGCCGTAAACTACGCTGAAGCCCCTGTTAATAACCACATTTGCAATTGCAAGGGAAAGGTGCGTTTTGCCAAGCCCTGTGCTGCCCATGAACAATATATTCGGGGATGCAGTTGTAAAGCCTGCGGCATATTTTTTACAGCTTTCTTTAATGCGTGTTGCTTTGTCTTTTGGAGAAATGCCGTTTTCCATAATCTGCTGCGGATAGTAATTAACATCAAAAGAATCAAAAGTACAATCTTTAATCGGTGCGATTTTTGCAAGACTGTTTCGCTCAATTTCCTTTAAAAGCTCATTGTGGCACTTGCATCTGCGATTGCCGATAAAGCCTGTATCCTTGCAGACGGGACAGCTGTACTGCACATCAAGTGCGTTATCGCTGTATCCGTTTTTTATAAGCAAATCTTTTTTTTGCTGCTGAAGTGCAAGGCTCTCCTGCATCAATTGTTCAATATCAGCCTGCTTGTCGGTGCTGTAAAGAAATACCTTTGAAATATTGAGACCTATTTGTGCTAATTTGCGCTGAATGCGATCAAGCTCAGGCAGCTTTTCACTCAGCTCATCTATGCGCGCCTGTGCCTCAAGGTTTGCACGCTCACGTCTGCGCTCAAGGGTCTCGGTTGCTTTTGTATAAACTTCTTGAGAATATGCCATATTGCACCTCTTTACACTATATCTGTGTTATCCATGGCCTGTGCCATAACTTTTTCCAAATCATAAGACGGCCTACTTTTAAGTTTGTCTGATTTTTTGTTTTCTTTGCTTTTTGCGAAAGCAGCCTGTTCTGCCTGAACCTGGGCAGGAGAAGTTATATCTTTCTTTTTCCACTGCTTTAAAATTTTGTTTATGTAGGCAAGCGACGGCTCGGCAGTGTTTTCTTTCATAATGTCCGATGCCATTGTCACCATGGCAATATCATAATCCTTAAACCAGCCATCTATCATTTCGCGTTGTTTTGCGGTCGGGCGGCGGTGACGTATGCCTGTTATTGCTACAATTTCGTTCCACAGTCTGTCACTTCTGGCGATATCCTGCAGCTTTGCTTCAGCATCGGCAATTGAATTAATGCCTTCCTCAGACCAGTTTTTAGCCATTGCATTTACATAAGATATACCTATTGATTTGCCGCGTTCCTTCTCACTGCGGTAAAATTCAAGTATCATCAAAACAACCTCAGCCTTAAGACCATAGTAATTAACCATATTAACCAACATTTCCTGTTCGGCATGGCTTATGGTTCTCCCAAGTACACGCTGTGCGTCTGACAGCAGAAAGGCAATGCTTTCATTTTCTCTGGAAAAGGCAACGATGTCTTTCGGTGTGAGTCTGGGAGCGGAGAGTGTTTCTTTTACCGGTTCTGCTTTTTTTTGCAGAATTTCTTTAGCCTCATATGAAATGGTCAGCGGCTGTGTTTGCGTATCTGTGCATATAACACCCTCCTCAACCCAGAATTCAAGCAAAGCATCAATATCCGAGGCGGTTTGCCCCAAGGCCTTTGCAATGGACGGGGTGTCAGCCCTGCCGCCGTTTCTTAAAATGAAAAGAAGTGCCTTGAGCTGGTATTCACTTGCCATTTTTAAGTATTTGTCTGTAAGGTCGTTGGGAACATTGAAAATGCCGTTGTTCCATATACTGCCAAAAGGCATAACACGATAATTCATAAAAACACTCCTTTCGCTATATTTATTGCGACTTTTATTTTAACAAAAATCATCTTGGATGTAAACCTATAAATATAACAAATTTTTTTAAAAGGTATTGACAAAGGCAAAGAGTATATGTATAATTATTCTTGCATTTGCGGATGTAGCTCACCCGGTAGAGCGCAACCTTGCCAAGGTTGAGGTAGCGAGTTCGAGCCTCGTCATCCGCTCCAGCAAGCCTTACTGTTAACGCAGTAAGGCTTTTATTTTTATTTATGCTTATTTTTTATTATAAAATCTCATATTATTAACTATAATAATAGTTGATAACAAAGGCAGATTATGGTAAAATATTTAAAATGCAGTATTATGCAAATTTACGATAGATTGGGGTGAGACTGTGAAAAAATACAATTATTTTGATGATGAACCGGAAATAACGAAAACGAAAAAATCCATTACTTTTGAAATTGATTTTAATGATATAAAGTATAAATTTGAAGATATTTTCAGCAAAATTGCTAACGGTGAGATACTCGATAATATAAAAGCGCTCAGAGAGCTGCCTAATTTAAAAAAGGCTGCACTTAAACTGGGTGCCTTCGGAATGTTTGTTATAATACTATTGATTTCCATTCTGATTTTCAGTCACTCCATTAACTCGCAGAATAAAAAAAATCACCTTTTTTATACAGATGCCGGCAAGGTATGCACGGATTATATAACAGAATACGGTTCGGTTAAATGGGAAGCGCTGAACAAAGAAACATACGGAAAAGGAATGGCAAAACTGACAGGCCTCTGCTATGCACGCCAGATGGATTTTGATAATGACGGCAGTGATGAACTGATGCTGGTTTACAGCAACAAAAATATCTACACGCTTGAGGTTTGGAGCTATGTAAAAAAAGAATTTACCAAGGTTTACAGCCAGGAGGCAAATTCAACAGATAATTCAAAAGACGGAAGCTGGATAGGTTTTTATCACAAAAACAACAAATATTATATTTGCAAATCCGAAAGAAAATCACCTGAAAAGGTTACGCTGTATGCGCTTAAGGGTGATACATTTAAAAAGCATTCCTCGTGTGATTATGACTATAAAAACAATATTTATTCCGTTAAGGGCAAAATAAATGCTCAGGATTTTGAAACGATTAAACTGTCCGTTATTAAATCCTCACGAGCAGAGCTTATTACAGATACAGTAACTGCGAATATTGACAGCTTTGCAACAGTCTCGGTTGCCAATATTGAAAAAAGCAAAACGCCGGAGCAATTAAAAAAAGAAGCATATTATCAAATTGTTGAAAGCCGAAATGAACAGTTCGGCAAAGCTAAAATAGTAACGGAAAAGGCAAAGACATATATTAATGGTGTAGCGGTGGTAAGGCTTATCGATTTTAATAACGATGGCAATGATGAGCTTTTTATTGTTTACAGAAAAAATATAAAAAAGAGTGCCACAAACTATTATACCGGTGAATATATTGTCATTGAAGAGCCGACCTATTGTATGGAAGTTTATAACTGGAACGGTACAATTGCCAAGAAGGTATTCAGCAAGGATTCTGTTTCGAATCTTATGTCTGATCATGAAACAAATTATATTATGCTGCAAAAAAGCAAAAATACGGTTGATATTTGCACAAATTCTTATTTATACAGAAGCGAATATACGTATTCTGCCGCTTCAAGAATTTACAGAATGAATAAGAATGAAGAGTTTGAGTCTGTATTTAATGCAAAGATTGAGTCTGAATACGGTTACAAGCAATATTATATAAATAATGAATATACCTATCAGTCTTCTTTTGAAAATAAAGGCTACAGAGTTCCGTTATTTATGAACGATAGCGGTTCGTTTGATGATAATAAGTATACTGTTACCTATCTTTCCGGGGTAAAGGGTGAAAAATATAATGCTGTAATGAATGATACCGTAAAGACGATTGAGAAGCTAAACAAAAACTATGTTGCCGAAGATGAATAGAATATATTAAAGAAAAAACAAAACAAAGGCTGATACAGAGAGTGATTCTGTATCAGCCTTTGCTTTACATATTCTCGGCAGGGATTAATTTGGTTATATAGCCGGCATTTTTGTATTTGATTAAAAGCACATAATCATCAGGCTTTGCATAATACATGCATCTTGCCTTTCCGATTAATTTGTTAATCTCATTTATGTCTTTTATTTCCTTGCTTTGTTTAAAATAATCTGTTATAAGAATATCAACATCATCTGAATTGTAATTATGATTACCTTGAATTCTTGACATAAATAAGCCGGGCGGTGCAGGCTGATTTTTGTCATATCCGAATTGTTCTCTTATAATATTGCTGCACTTTTCAATTTTGACTGAAAGGATTGTATCATCGGCAGGTGCAAATAAATCATATTCGCCTGTGGATTTAAGATAATCTATTGTATTTCTCATTGAAGGGTAAATGAAATAGCCTGCGGTGAAATTTACGCTTTCGGCGTATTCCGAATTCATTGTATTTTCAGCAGCCATATCCGTATCATCATTTATATAATTGTCATAGCAAACAGCGCCGATAGCGGGTTCTTTCGGTCTCAGTCGTTCTTCAAATGAGGAATTTAATAAATCCGTCAAAAGAGCTTTTCTGAATTCCGGTGTGTTGTTTATATACACCTTGTTTTTTATAGATGCGTGCGTGTCAATAACCCCTACGGTTTTTGAACGAAAGATTTTTGATATGTTTTTCTCACCGTCGGCAACGACGCTTTCATACGCAATCGAAGAACCGTCAAGCTTTTTCAATATCGGCTGCTCCTGTTCATCCCCTGTCAGGAGATAGGTCAACTCTTCACGCACAGCATCGGAGTCCCTGAGAGAGAATATATCATATGTTGCATTTTTGCTGATGTGTGTATAGTGTCTGCTCACGGTTTTGCCGTTCTTTAGCTCATATAAAACACAAAATGATAATTGTGAGTCCGGATCGGTATTGCTGATAAGTTTTTTATGGATATTTGTCAAGGCTTTTAAATCATGCTTGCTTGTGAAAACAGCAAATGGATTATATATGTATGTACAATCATTCATAACGCCTGCATAAGCGTTGTCATTGTAATAGGAATCCATTGTTTCGTCTGCTGCAATATTAGAAAAATCAGAAGTTATAACTGCTCTTTTAATATTGTTTGCATCAGGAACATATGAGGTATAACCAAAACCTCCGCCGGCCAATATGCCGATAGAAACAGCTAAACTTACCGCAAGTATGGCGGGTGCTATTATACTCTTTGCTTTGTGCCGAATTGTTCTTTTGCATACGGAGATGATAATAAAATAAAGCAGTATGGACAGAAGAATTCCGATAATAATAAAAACAACATTATCTATATAACCGCCCCTTAATATGGTGCTTCTTATCCAAATTGCAAAAAACAGGCAGATACATTCAAGTGTAAAGAATACAGATGCCGATGGCCTTATGCCGTGAATCCCGGCATTTTCTGCTTTTATATTTACAAAGATTCTTTTGGCAATGAAAATAAAACAGATACCCAGTAAAATCCAGATTGCCGTTGGCAGAATAAAATTAAGCGATATTTTTTCATAATCCTCATAACCGATGACGGCATATGCATTTGAAGCATTGCTGCTGTAACGCCTGCCTGCGTTGATGATGTTATCTTGAATACCGTATTGACTGCCAAAAGCTTTGCCGAAGAAGAGCGGGTTTAAAAAGGATGTGCATTCCAGCAGACTGGGGTTTGAGAACAAAGCTCCCTCGTAATAATCATTGACAGTGCGAAAATTATATCCGTTTAAAAATACACGGCAAAGTGAGTCGGCAAGATGCACAACGGCAAACGGTGCAAGTATAAGCGAGCCGCTGAAAAGCATCCCTTCAATGATTGTTGAGCAAAAGGATATTGCGATTGCTGTTAATGAAAAGCCGACCAGAAGATAAGCAAAGCACTGTAAAAAGAGCAGAGCACTGTAGCTTATTATATAAAGCGGGTGTTTAAAAATACTGATGTTGATAAAAGCATCAAGAATTATAGGGGCAGCAATGGTTAAAGCTGCCGTCAGCAGACTTGCCGATATTCTGTTTTTAAACAGTACATGCCTGTCAACAGCACTGCCGAAGAATACGTTAACCGCCTTTTTGTTTGTTGTAAAGCCAAATGAAAACAGTGCAAACAAGATACCGAAAAATAAAAAGCAACAGCTGATTTCAACACCGTTTTCACCGTCAGTCATGCACATTGCAAGGTTTTTTTTAAGAGCAGCTAAGCCGGAGGAGTTTAAAGGCTGATAATAGGAGTAAATAAAATATGACGGCAGAAAAACGAAGGAATATACTGACAGAAAAAAAGTCAACACCGCCGGTACTGCTGCATTTTTAAGGGAAAGCTTGAAATCATATAAAGCGGCATGCTTATTCACTGAAGATGGATGCGATGTCATATCTTTTATCCTCCATTTCGTTTAAAAATACTTCTTCGAGAGAGAGCGTAACATTATCCATAAAAACAGGATGACTGGATTGGAATGCCGCAGCGTCAAACTTGCTGCTTACGACAATGGAAACCATTCTGTTTTCAATATTAATATTCCTGTAAGGTACTGCAGAAAACTCTTTTTCAGTTACATCACGGTCAAATATAAGTCTATACTTTTTATAAGCACTGCTTATATCGTCAACAGAAACATTAAGGGTCAGATTTTTGCCGTTAATAAGTCCTACATGGTCGCATAAATCAGCGATATCATGCAGATTGTGGCTGCTCATGAGTATGGAGCAATCCGTTTCCGCCATATATTCAATCAGTATTTTTTTGCAAAGATTTCTTTTTTGAGGGTCAATCCCGTCGAAAACCTCATCAAGCAGCAGATATTTAGGCTTTGTTGCCATTGCAAGCACAATCTCGGCCTGACGCTGCATCCCCTTTGAAAAGGAATGCAGGCTTTTATTGATATCAAGGTCCATAACCTGTGCCATGGAATAAAAAACTTTTTCCGAAAAATTTTCATAATAGCCTTTATAAAAATTTTTCATTTTAGACAGGGTTGAGCCTAATGGAAAGTAAAGCTCGTCCGCAATAAAAAAGAGGTCTTTTCTGATTTGTGCATTTTGATAAACATTTTTGCTGTTGATAAGAATCTCACCGTTATCAGGCTTATATATGCCTGCACAGGTTTTAAGCAGTGTGGTTTTGCCGGCTCCGTTACAGCCGACAAGACCGTATATCGATGCTTTTTCTATATGTATTGTAATATTTTCAATAGCTGTGAAGTTTTGGAATTTTTTAGTAATATTATTTATTTCAATCATTTAAATCACCATCACCGGTTTCATAAATTTTATTAATCAGTCCAATCAGACTGTTTTTGCTTATACCTTTTGTTTTTCCTGAAAGGATAGCGGTTTCAATATTTTCCATTGCCGAGTCGATGATTTTTTGGTTTCCGATCGGATTTTCATTAACAAAAACGCCCTTTCCCTGAACAGAATAAATAACTTTGTCCTGTTCAAGTTCTGTAAATGCGTGTTTAATTGTATTGACATTTATGTTGAGCTCTTTTGATAAGCTTCTGATTGAAGGGAGCTGATCATGCGGTTTATAAACACCGGTGTTTATAAGCATAATAACTTGCTCTTTTATTTGCTCATAAATAGGAATACGGCTGCGGTAATCTATTAAAATCACAAAATCATCTCCTCTCCGGTACAATTATAACTGTAATACTTATACTATCACAGTTATAATTTATCATATGGCGGCAGCATTTGTCAATAAACCGTTAATCAGGCAAGTATAAATAAAACGGCAGGATTGTTTTAACAATCCTGCCGTTTGCTTGACATCATATCTCAGTCAGCTTTTTTTGGCGGCTTTTTTCGTTGTTTCTTTTTTATCTGTGGTGGCCGGTTTTGGCTTGCTGTATTTACTGTATGTAGTATAGTTAACTTCGCCGTCTACTGTGCGGGTAAGCACGTAGCTTTTACCGTCTTTTGCTACTTTTATGCTGACCTTATCTGTGTTTATGTCTTTTTTAGCATATACACGGCATATAAGTGTGCCGTTTTCCGCCGAAATACTCAGCTTGATATCGCTTCCCGAATTGTTTTTAAACTGAAAGTCCTGAGAATTCCACTGAACCGTTGCATCTGCACCGAGTGGTACATAGCCGATTTCAAGAGAATGACAGGCTCGAACTGTGATATTGAGGTTTGCACGCAGCGCAGCCTGAAAAACAGTAGAGCTTACTTGACAAATTCCGCCGCCGAGTCCGTCAACAAATTCATCCCCCTGAACAACCTTTGCTTCCTCATAACCGGCCAATACGGTTCTTTTGCCGACTGTTTGGTTAAATGAAAAAGTGCCGCCGTCGGGGATTTTAATATTATTAAGCTTTTTAACGGCATTGTTTATATTTGTTGTTCGGGTAGAATTTTTAATATCATAATAGGTTGTGTACTGCGAAAGCTTGTAAGGGTATTCGCTTTGTGTATCTTTGTTGAGCGGCGGATAAATTTTATTGGTAGCAGCTTCTTTAAAGGTAGTGTTAATATCCTCCGTCGTTCTTGCGGTTGTTGAGGTGGTTGTAGTCGATTTTTTTGTTGCACTTACGGTTGCGTTAACATCGGCTGTTTCGCTGCAGCCGCTCAGCAATCCGGCTATGATGACAAAAGTGAAAAATATTGCTGATATTTTTTTCAATTATTTCTTCTCCTTATAAGGCTTTTTGATGTCAACCCAACCTTCCTTGATAACCTGCCTTGCACGTGCGATGGAAAGTGCGTTCGAAGGAATGCTGTCGGTAATTGTTGAACCGGCAGCGATATAAGCCTTATCTCCTACCTCAACAGGAGCAATAAGATTTGTGTTACAACCGATAAATGCACCATTGCCGATTTTGCAGCGGAATTTGTTTTTTCCGTCATAATTACAGGTAACGGTGCCGCAGCCAAAATTCACATCACTGCCTACATCGCTGTCACCTATATATGTCAGGTGAGCACTCTTTGACCCTTCACCGATAACAGAATTTTTAACCTCGACAAAATTGCCGATATGAACACCTTTTTTGAGGGTAGAGTCAGCTCTGACCTTAACAAACGGACCTGCGTCAACGTCGTCTTCTACAGTACTGTCAAGAATTTTGCAGTTGTCAAGAGTTACGCCGTTGCCGATTTCGGAATTATCAATATATGTGTTTGGACCGATGGTGCAGCCGCTGCCGATAACGGTATCACCTAATATAATTGTATTAGGGAGAATTACGGTGGAATTGCCGATTTTAACATCTTTGCCAATCATTACACCGTCGGTGCAGGGAATATCGACACCATCCAGCATAAGCTTTGTGTTAATATTTCTTCTCATAATATTATTAAGCTCATTAAGCTGTTTTCTGTCATTGGCGCCGAGTACAACCTCGCTGTTTTCCACAACATATGCGCCGGCATTTTTTCCTGCATTTATGAGAATTTCAAGACTGTCGGTAAGATAATACTCATTTTGAACGTTATTGTTTGTGATGTTTGAAAGAGCGTAAAGCAAATCTGCTCCGTTAAACCAATAGCAGCCTGCATTCGACTCGTTGATTTTTTTCTCTTCCTCCGTGGCATCCTTATGCTCTACAATTCTCAAAAGTGTGCCGTTTTCATCTCTTTTGATATGACCGATACCATCCGTGTCATCCACCATGGCACTGATCAGAGTGATGGAGTTGTTGTTTTCTTTATGATAAGCATATGCTTTATTTATTGTTTGCGCGTCCATTAAGGGGCCGTCACCGTTAAGAATTAAGATTTCATCCTCTTTATGTGCGGTTATGAATTGCGTTGCCTGCATAACTGCGTGACCGGTTCCTAGCTGAGGCTCCTGCAGTGCAGTTTTTATATCGGCATCAAGATAGGCTTCAACCTCTTCATGCTTATAACCGGTAATAACACAGATATCCTGTGCACCTGCTTCTTTAACTGCGTCAATAACGTGGCCTATCATAGGCTTAAATAAAACATTGCACATAACCTTTGGGCAGTCAGCTTTCATTCTTGTACCTTTGCCTCCGGCAAGTATGACAGCACATTTCATATATTAATCCTCCGAATACATATTTTTCTTTCTATAATTATGCACTAAAATTTGATGTTTTTCAAGACAAATAATGATAAAGACAAAAATTTAACAAAAAATGTTTGTATTTTTTCATATATTATGTTATAATTCTATCGCATTATACCACACACAGTGTGAGTATAGTATTCTAAATCAGTTATTTATTATTTTAGGAGGTATTTCCCAGTATGGCAAAAAAGTATTGCTACCTTTTTTCAGAAGGTAATGCTACCATGAGAGAGCTCCTCGGCGGTAAGGGTGCAAACCTTGCAGAGATGACCAACATCGGTCTTCCTGTACCACAGGGTTTCACGATTACAACAGAGGCTTGTACTCAGTATTATGAGGACGGACGTAAAATCAACGATGATATTATGGCTGAAATCAATGAGTACATTGTAAAGATGGAAGAAATTACAGGCAAAAAGTTCGGTGATAAGGAAAATCCGCTTCTTGTTTCTGTTCGTTCAGGCGCAAGAGCATCCATGCCCGGTATGATGGACACAATCCTTAACCTTGGTTTAAACGAAGAGGTTGTTAACACAATCGCTGAAAAATCAGGTAATCCAAGATGGGCTTGGGACTGCTACAGAAGATTTATCCAGATGTATTCTGATGTAGTTATGGAAGTTGGTAAGAAGTATTTCGAAGAGCTTATCGACGCTATGAAGGCTGAGAAGGGTGTTACACAGGACGTAGATCTTTCTGCTGATGACCTTAAAGAGCTTGCTTCTCAGTTCAAGGCTGAGTATAAAGAGAAAATCGGTGAGGAATTCCCTGCTGATCCTAAGGAGCAGTTAATGGGTGCAGTTAAGGCTGTATTCCGTTCA
>DKZG01000034.1:59828-82105 GCA_002493595.1 Ruminococcaceae bacterium UBA7080
TTCATGGGACAACCCTCGTGCAAACGTATATCGTCGTGATAACGATATCCCTTATTCATGGGGTACTGCTGTTAATGTACAGTCAATGGCATTCGGTAATATGGGCGATGACTGCGGTACAGGTGTTGCTTTCACACGTGACCCTGCCACAGGTGCAAAGGGTCTCTTCGGTGAGTTCCTTACAAATGCACAGGGCGAGGACGTAGTTGCTGGTGTTCGTACACCAATGCACATCTCAGAGATGGAGCAGAAATTCCCTGAAGCTTTTGCTGAGTTCACAGAGGTTTGCAAGACTCTTGAAAACCACTACAGAGATATGCAGGATATGGAATTTACTGTTGAGCACGGTAAGCTCTTTATGCTTCAGACACGTAACGGCAAGAGAACAGCTCAGGCTGCTCTTCAGATTGCCTGTGACTTAGTTGACGAGGGTATGAGAACACCTGAAGAGGCTGTTGCTATGATTGACCCACGTAACCTTGATACGCTTCTCCATCCTCAGTTTGATGCTAAGGCTCTTAAGGCTTCTGAGCCAATGGGCAAGGGTCTTGGTGCTTCTCCGGGTGCTGCATGCGGCAAGGTTGTATTCACTGCTGACGATGCTGTTGCTTGGAATGACAAGGGCGAGAAGGTTGTTCTTGTTCGTCTTGAAACTTCACCTGAAGATATCACAGGTATGAAAGCTGCTCAGGGTATTCTTACAGTTCGCGGCGGTATGACATCACACGCTGCTGTTGTTGCCCGCGGTATGGGTACCTGCTGTGTATCAGGCTGCGGTGATATCAACATGGATGAGGAAAATAAGAGATTTACTCTTGCAGGTAAGGAATTCCACGAGGGTGACTATATTTCAATCGATGGTTCAACAGGTAATATCTACGATGGTATTATTCCTACTGTTGATGCTACTATCGCAGGTACATTCGGCAGAATCATGGGTTGGGCTGATGAGTTCAGAACACTCAAGGTTCGTACAAACGCAGATACACCTGCCGATGCTAAGAAGGCAAGAGAGCTTGGTGCTGAGGGTATCGGTCTTTGCCGTACAGAGCATATGTTCTTTGAAGAGGACAGAATTGCTGCATTCCGTGAAATGATTTGCTCAGATACAGTTGAGGAGAGAGAAGCTGCTCTTGACAAAATTCTTCCGTATCAGCAGAACGACTTCGAGGCTCTTTATGAGGCTCTTGAGGGTTGTCCTGTTACAATTCGTTTCCTTGATCCTCCACTCCATGAATTTGTTCCTACAGAGGAAGAGGATATCAAGAAGCTTGCTGACGCACAGGGCAAGTCTGTTGAAGATATTAAGGCTATCATTGCTTCACTTCACGAGTTTAACCCAATGATGGGTCACCGTGGTCTTCGTCTTGCAGTAACATATCCTGAAATTGCTAAGATGCAGACAAAGGCTGTTATTCGTGCTGCAATCAATGTTCAGAAGGCTCACGCTGACTGGACTGTTGCTCCTGAGATTATGATTCCGCTTTCATGCGACACTAAGGAGCTTAAGTATGTTAAGGATATGGTAGTTGCAACTGCTGATGCAGAAATTGCTGCTGCAGGTATTGAGATGAAGTATGAGGTTGGTACTATGATTGAGATTCCTCGTGCTGCTCTTACAGCTGATGAAATTGCCAAGGAGGCTGAATTCTTCTGCTTCGGTACAAACGACCTTACGCAGATGACATACGGCTTCAGCCGTGATGATGCAGGTAAGTTCCTTGACGCTTACTATGATGCAAAGATTTTTGAGAACGATCCGTTCGCAAAGCTTGACCAGACAGGTGTTGGTCAGCTTATGAAGATGGCTGTTGCTAACGGTAAGGCTACAAGACCTGAGCTTCACTGCGGTATCTGCGGTGAGCACGGCGGTGACCCAAGCTCAGTTGAGTTCTGCCATGAGATTGGCCTCGATTATGTATCTTGTTCACCATTCAGAGTTCCGATTGCCCGCCTTGCTGCTGCACAGGCTGCAATCAACAGCAAATAAGCCGATATACGCTTAACTGAATTATTTTTATGCACCGCGGAGCCGGAAGTGCTTCCGCGGTGTTTTTTTATTCTGAATTTGTTTTATATCTATCGATTTTAACTATATTTGAATCTAGGTTTAAACCAAATAAGGAGAAAAAGCCTGATAATGATGCATTTTTGCGAAATACTGTGTTAAAAATGCTCGCCAAACGTCAGTTTGGCTGTGCTTTTTGCCATCCTAAACCTTTTATCCTTATCTGGCTTAAACCTATTTGCGCAAATCATAAAAAATTTTCAAAATTTTGTAGGCTTTTTGTGTTTTTATGCGTCTAATAAGTGAAGGGGGGCGACAAAGTGACAGAAAATGCGGCAATGAAAAAAGAATTTGATATAACATATGCAGTAAATGCTTATGGGAATGGATTACTGCGTCTTTGCTTTTTGTATTTGCACGATTATCATCTTGCAGAGGATGCTGTACAGGACACGTTCATAAAAGCATACCGCTGTGCAGATAAATTTCGCGGCGAAGCGGATGAGAAAACTTGGTTGACGGCCATTGCCGTTAATGTATGTAAATTTCTGCTCAGAAGCAAAAAATATAAAAAGTCCCTTTTTACGAAAGAGCTTGATGAAAATATAAGCTATTTTGATAAATATTTTGATGATACGGTAATCAAGGCTGTTTGCAGCCTAAAACCTAAATATAAAGAAGTCATTTTGCTGTTCTATTATCAGGAAATAAAAGTGGCTGATATTTCCGATATGCTTAGTATCAGTGAATCTGCGGTTACTGTAAGGCTTACAAGAGCACGGCGTCAGCTGAAGGAGATTTTGAAAGGATGGTATTTTGATGAATAAATTAAAATCGCATATAGATGAAACGGTAAAAGATATTGTTGTAAGCGGCGAATTTAAAGAAAAGATTATACGAACTGCACAAAGCAATAATAAAAAACGTATTCGCTTCTCCGTTAAAAAGGCAATCTGTATTGCAGCAGCAGTAGTAGTGGTTTTTTCAATGGCTGTCACTGCCTTTGCCTCAGTAAATCCGGGTGCAAATAATATGATTTGTTCTGTCAGTCCTGCTTTGGCAAAAGCAATTTATCCGGTAAACAAGTCATGTGAACGCAGCGGAATTAAGCTGACGGTATTGTCAGCCGTAAATGACAGCAGAAGTGTTCATGTTTATTTTACACTGGAAGATATTGAGGAAAAAAACAGGGTCAATGAAAGGCTGGATTTTTGTGACACATACACGGTTGACGGGCCTACGGCTTTTCATATTGAATTTATTTCATATGATAAGAGCACAGGCAAGGCTCTTTATTGTATGTCAGGCAGCGGTACAAGCAGGATGACGGGCAAAGTTAATAGGTTTTCTTTTACAGAGCTTATGTATAATAAAAAAATCTATAGCTGGTATAATACCGGATTTGATTTAACAGCTGCTTTGGCTGATGCCGATATTGTGCCAATGTCTGATTATGACAGTTATTCGAAAATTGAACTTGACACTGTTTTATTGCCCGATGTTATGGATATACCGCTTAAAAAGGATGTGGTTTCCGTGAGTAATATCGGTTTTATAGACGGCCGGCTCCATATTCAGACAAAATGGAATAAGAGCTTTGATAATCACGGCAGGATTGCCCTCCATGAAAAGGGAAAGGAATTCGGCGAGGAAAAGATTGCAGACATCCAAATGCAGCAGTATATATATACAGAAGAGGACATTAGAAACACGGGTGTTAACCGCTTTCAAAAGCATATCGAATATGTTTTTGATATTTCACCGAAGGACTTAGGCAAATATGACCTTTGGGCAGAGATTATTGCAGACGGCGGCTTTATAAAGGATAAGTGGCAGGTGAATTTTCGCCTGGCGCAAGCCGATAAAATTGTAATAAAAGATAGGTCCCTTGCTGCCGCGGATGCGTTTGAGGTTAGCGGACTTGGAGTTTATATAGATAATTATATTGGCAATACGGACAACTGCTATATTAAAATAAGAATGAAGAACGGTGCGGATATTTCTGTTAATCATTTTAGCAGCATTGAGAGTTTCAATTTATCCGGCACGAAAAGCAATCTCTCAAATGAATTTGCAGAATTCATAGATATAAACGATATAACACAAATTGAGCTGGATGGAAAAGTTATATTTAAAAAATAATTTTTTTATGCCTATTGATTTAAGAAATATTTTACTGTATAATATGTAAGTACAGACGGTTGTACATGAGTGCAGCCGTTTTATTATTTTTTTAGGCAAAAGAGGAAACAAAGAGAGTATGTTTAAAACAGGATTTGATAACGATAAATATCTGCAAATGCAGTCCAGCAGAATTAGAGAGAGAATAAATGAATTCGGCGGTAAACTGTATCTGGAATTCGGCGGTAAGCTGTTTGATGATTACCATGCATCAAGGGTGCTGCCCGGTTTTGAGCCTGACAGCAAGCTGCAAATGCTTCTTCAGCTTAAGGACAAGGCTGAAATTGTCGTGGTTATCAGCGCAGATGATATTGAAAAAAACAAGGTCCGCGGTGACTTGGGAATTACATATGATATTGATGTTTTCAGGCTTATAGATGCATTTAAAAGCAGGGGGCTTATGGTTGGCAGTGTGGTGTTAACTAAGTATGTATCTACTCCGAAGGTAACGGCGTTTGAGCAGCATCTTGCATCTGCAGGATTGAAATCCTATCGGCATTATCTGATTGACGGCTATCCTGCGAATATTGCCAAAATTGTCAGTGATGAGGGCTATGGAAAGAATGATTATATTGAAACTTCACGTGAGCTTGTTGTCATAACTGCTCCCGGCCCCGGCAGCGGAAAAATGGCAACCTGTCTGTCACAGCTTTATCACGAAAATAAACGCGGAATCAAAGCCGGTTATGCTAAATTCGAAACCTTTCCGATTTGGAATATTTCTCTTAATCATCCTGTCAATATTGCTTATGAGGCTGCAACGGCAGACCTTAACGATGTTAATATGATTGACCCGTGGCATCTTGAGGCTTATGGAGAGACTACCGTAAATTATAATAGGGATGTAGAGATTTTTCCTGTTTTAAAGGCTACATTTGATAAAATTTATGGCAAGTGCCCCTATAAATCACCAACGGATATGGGTGTTAATATGGCAGGCAACTGTATTGTTGATGATACTGCCGTGCGTGAGGCTGCTAAGCAGGAAATTATTCGCAGATATTATATTGCCTGCTGTGAGAATCTTAGAACAGGCAATAAAAATGATGAAATTTATAAGCTTGAATTGCTTATGAATAACGCAGGACTGGCAACAAATGACAGATTGTGTACCGCAAAGGCAGAGGAACTGGCCATCAGTACGGGAGAACCTGCGGCTGCAATTGAGCTGCCTGACGGCAGACTTGTAACCGGTAAGACATCAGATCTTTTGGGCTGTGCATCTGCTATGCTGTTAAATGCACTTAAGCAGCTTGGCGGCATTGACGATAATATTCTTTTACTGCTTCCTGAGGTGATCAAGCCTATTCAAGAGCTTAAGGTTAACCATCTCGGCAACAATAATCCCAGACTCCATACGGATGAAATTTTAATTGCACTGTCTGTTTCGGCTGTTACGGATGGTAATGCACAAAAGGCGCTTGAACAGCTTTCAAAATTAAAGAATTGTGAAATGCATTCCTCTGTATTGCTTTCAGGTGTTGATGAAAATGTACTTAAAAAGCTGGGTATTCGTCTGACCTGCTCAGCAGTTACCGATAAAAAGAAGATCTATTAGTGATATAAACTGAGGTTAGGAGGAATGAAGATGAATACGAAATACATTTTTATTACAGGCGGAGTTGTCTCCGGCTTAGGAAAGGGAATAACTGCAGCCTCCCTCGGCAGACTGTTAAAGGCAAGAGGGCTTAAGGTTACGGCTCAGAAGCTTGACCCCTATCTTAATGTTGATCCCGGAACGATGAATCCTGTTCAGCACGGGGAGGTATTTGTTACCGATGACGGTGCTGAAACCGATCTTGACCTCGGACATTATGAAAGATTTATTGATGAAAGTCTTTCGCAAAATTCAAATCTGACAAGCGGAAAAGTTTTTTGGAAGGTAATAACCGATGAGCGTAAAGGCGTTTATGGAGGACAGACCATTCAAATAATTCCGCATGTTACAAATGAAATAAAACATTCCATTGCACGTAATGCTGATACAGGCGCAGATGTTTGTTTTGTAGAAATCGGCGGTACGGTCGGTGATATTGAATCACAGCCGTTTTTGGAAGCTATCAGGCAGTTTGCACTTGACGTGGGAAGAGAAAACTGCTTGTTTATCCATGTTACACTTGTGCCTTATCTTGCTGCGTCAGACGAGCTGAAATCAAAACCTACACAGCATTCGGTTAAGGAGATGCTGTCTCTGGGAATTCGTCCCGACATGATTGTATGCCGTACCGAGCATCCGCTGACCGATGATATAAAAAATAAAATTGCCCTTTTCTGCAATGTAGAAAAGGAATGTGTAATTGAAAATAATAACTGTGACATTCTTTATGCAGTGCCTATAATGCTTCACAAACAAAAAATGGATGAAGTTGTTGTGAAAAAGCTGGGGCTTAACTGCGGCGAGCCTGATTTAGCTGACTGGAATGCAATGCTTGATGCTTTAAGAAATCCGAAGCAGACCGTTAAAATTGCTATGGTTGGCAAATATGTTGAGCTGCACGATTCCTATATTTCCGTAAATGAAGCACTCAAACACGGCGGAATAGAAACAAAAAGTGCTGTTGATATCAGGTGGATAGATTCAGAGTGTCTGGAAGGCAAAGCGAAGGTTGAGGAGATACTGGGCGATATGGATGGTATCCTTGTGCCGGGAGGATTTGGTTCACGCGGTATCGAGGGGAAAATCAGAGCCTGCGAATATGCAAGAACTCATAATATTCCTTATTTTGGTATTTGTCTCGGTATGCAGATTGCGATTATTGAATTTGCCAGGAATGTACTGGGCATGAAGGATGCAAATTCGGCAGAAATAAATCCGGATACGCCGTACCCTGTAATTGACATTCTTCCCGAGCAGAAGGATGTTACAGATATGGGCGGTACGATGAGACTCGGACAGTATCCATGTATGCTTAATCCTGACTCGAGAGCATTTGAGCTTTACGGCGCTGCAATGATTTATGAGCGTCACAGGCACAGATATGAGGTGAATAATGCGTATCGCCGTGAACTCTTAAAAGGCGGAATGATTTTTGCCGGAACTTCTCCCGACAATCATATTGTTGAAATGGTTGAAATACCGAATCATCCATGGTTTATTGCAGGACAGTTTCATCCTGAACTGAAGTCGAGACCCAACAGGCCGCATCCGCTTTTTCGCGGTTTTGTGACTGCCGCAGCAGAAAGAAATAAACAGAAAAACAAATAAAACAATAAAGCGCAGAGCCTATTTTTCAGGCCTGCGCTTTTGTTCTTTTATTTTATTTGCTTATTTAATGACTTTGCCCATCGTGTTAGGTGCCATACCTGCAGCATTTGCTTCATCTGTATCAATATGCATTGCAAGTGCGTATGCGTCTGAAACTCTTACGACTACATCGCCGAAAATAAGATTTCTGCCGTTAGCCGTAGGGATTTCAACCGAAACGATTTCACCGTTTTCAAGTCCCATTTTTTCAGCATCTGCTGTTGTGGCGTGAATGTGTCTTTTAGCGGCAATAACGCCCTTTTCAAGCTCAACCTCTCCGGCAGGGCCAACAAGTTTGCAAACGCCTGAAGCATTAATATCTCCACTCTCTCTGACGGGGGCAGCAACGCCGATTGAACGTGCATCGGTGAGTGAAAGCTCAACCTGAGTTTCTTTTCTGCACGGACCGAGGATGGATACTGCAGGAAATTCGCCCTTTGTGCCGATTACCTTAACGCGCTCTTCACAAGCGAACTGGCCGGGTTGTGAAAGCTCTTTTTTTACTGTGAGCGTGTAGCCCTTTCCAAATAAAGTTTCAAGGTCCTCCTGCGAAACATGAACGTGCCTTGCTGAAATTTCAACTAAAACCTGATTTTCCATAATTATCTCCTTAAATAAAATTTGAATTGAAATCTTTTCCTCAATATTTTATACCTATTTACATTGTTTTTCAACAGTAAATTTGATATAATTAATACGATATATAGTTAAGGGTGATGAAAATGACTTTAGATGAGCTTGAATTAGAATGCAAAGGCTGTACAAAATGTGAGTTGTGTGAAGGCAGGACAAACCTTGTTTTCGGCAAAGGCAAAAAGGATGCCGATATTATGCTTATCGGTGAGGGCCCCGGTGAAAATGAGGATTTGCAGGGTCAGCCTTTTGTAGGCAGATCGGGGCAGCTGCTTGATAAATTTCTTGCAAGCGTTGACCTTTCAAGAGATAAAAATGTATATATAGCAAATATGGTTAAATGCCGTCCTCCCCATAACCGCGACCCGAAGCCCGAGGAGCAGGAGCAGTGCATAAAGTGGCTGAGAGAGCAGTTCAAAATCATTAAGCCGAAAATTGTTATTTGTGTCGGCAGAATTGCTGCACAGCGACTTATTGACAAAAACTTCAGGGTAACAAAGCAGCACGGAGAGTTTATAGATAAAAACGGCACCCTGTTTATGGGCACATATCACCCGGCTGCGATTTTGCGTAATCCCAATAATAAAGAGGCCGCATTTGGTGACTGGCTTAAGGTAAGGGATAAGATTGAAGAGCTCGGTATAGAAATTTAATTTTGTTTTATAAGTCCTCTCCTTTGTCTGAAGAGAGGGCTTATTCTTTACTGTTTCTTAACTTTTTCTTTGATGTGCTTTTGAATTAAGATGATTTAATGTATATAACGGATAAAGGATTGATTTTATGAAAGAAGAGAAAGCAAAAACTGTTTTGGTTTGTGATGACGACGATGCTATTTTGGAGTCGCTGAGAATTTATCTTGACAATGAGGGATATCATGTCCTGACTGCATCAAACGGTGTGCAAGCCCTGGAAAAAATACAGGAAAATGTCATTCACTGTGTTGTGCTTGATATTATGATGCCGCAGCTTGATGGTCTTAAAACCACACTTAAAATCAGAGAGAAGTTTAATTTCCCTATCATACTTCTTTCTGCAAAAAGTGAGGATACCGACAAGATAACCGGTCTCGGCTTCGGTGCAGATGATTATGTAACAAAACCGTTTAATCCTCTTGAGCTGGTTGCGCGCGTTAAATCTCAGATTAGGCGTTATGTATCTCTGGGCAGTATGGAAATCAAAGCAAGCCAGCTTGTAACAGGCGGTATTGTACTGGATACGGATACAAAGCAGGTTACCGTTGACGGGGAGGAGACAAGGCTGACACCTATTGAATATAAGATACTTGAATATCTTATGAGCAATATGGGCAGAGTGCTTTCCTCTTCTCAGATTTATGAGGCTGTATGGAATGAACCATCATACACCAGTGAGAAGACGGTGACCGTACATATTCGAAACCTTCGCGAAAAGATTGAAATCAATCCAAAGGATCCGAAATACTTAAAGGTGGTGTATGGCCTTGGATACAAATGTGAAAAAGTTTAAATTTTCCTTACCGGGCAAAATACTGTGTATTGTCATATGCTTTGCAACGCTTATTACTGCAACGGGACTTGCTTCTGCGTGTGCTGCAACATTTGCTTATTGTGATAATGGGGAAGTTAAAAGTTTTACGGACAGTTTTCCGTTTAGGAATAAATTTTTTGGCGATCTGTTGGGCATGTTGAATGAAGCATCCTCCGATACTATAATAAAAGATTATAATAACGCTATGGAAAAGCAGCGCAAGACGACAGTGGGGGATGTATATAGCCGGTTTGAAGCGGATTATGATGATATTTTTTCAAAGCTGTCGGATGAGGAAATTCTTGATAACAGTTATGAGGATTATATCTATGAACGAGCTTTTGAAAACGAATACGGTGCATTTAATTTTAGCTTGGATGCACAGGAGATATTCTCGCAGATCAGCAATTATCGTGATAAAACAGCAATAAGAAAATTAATTAACAGCAAATACAGTGCATTTATAACGGACAGACAAACTGACGCTGTAAGTTATTATATAGGGAATTTTGGTTATAGATATTTCGATACAGAGAAAAGTCTTAAGTATTCGGTTAAATATCAAAATAATATTGTGTCCAATGTTGATTTGACTGAAAAAGATGTTTATAATCACGATATTTATTTTGTATATAAGGATGGAAAATTGAACTCCAAAGGACTTCCCGAAGAGTTGATCGAAGAGCTCGGCAATTACATAACCTCTTCGAAATATTATAAAAAAACTTTTGTGCTTGTATGTTTTGAGTTTCCCGAACAGACCGCCAAAAAGGTGAATTATCTGAATCTTCATAATATTATTGAGTATGCCGATCATTATGACAAATATTACGGATTAATGGAATTTGAACCGATTGCACTTTCCTGCCAAAATAATTTTGTGTTGTATGCTGCTTTTGCTGTTTTAATGCTCATCGCATCGTTTGCAGCTGCATTCGGTTATTTTACAACAGCAGGCAGACGGAATGAGCATTCACCTGCAAAGCTGGCATTTATAGATTATATTCCGTTTGAAATTCACCTTGGTATCGCGTCGGCACTTGGAACAGGGGCAACGTTTTTCTTGGTGCAAATAATTGACGGAGTGGATTTGTCAATCCCGCTGTTGGCAGCGATTCTTATTTATGCGGCTGTTATATGGTTTCTTGTTTTTGAATTTTGTGCATCTGTTGCAAGATATGCAAAATCCGAAAAGAAATTTTATAATACCTTTTTGCTGTTTCATTTGTTTAAAATACTTTTTATAGTTGCTAAAAAGCTTTTTGAGCTTGATAAACGTATTTTAAGAAATATGAAAAGCTCAGCTAAAAAGACCTTTGGTACTTTAACCTATGCACCTAAGAAATTTAAAAGAAATATAATCCTGCTGTCAGTTTTATATGTGTTTTGCAATTTGATTGCGGCTTTCCTTTTGGCACTGCTGTATAGTTGGGCAGTGGATTATTATGAATTTTTCCCGAGTATGCTTGCATTTGTCGGCACAATTGCCGATTTGGGTGCAAATATTGCATTGTTTATAAAAGTGCTTCGATATATTAAGCAGCTTGATATGATTATAGATGCCGCGTCAAGGCACGAGGATATTGCGATGGATATCGACACTTTGCCGCAGTCACTTAAAAGCCTTGCTTTAAGCATGCAGAGCACGAATGCACAGCTGCAAAATGCGGTAGCAAAAGCTGTTAAGGATGAAAGACTGAAAACAGAGCTTATCACCAACGTTTCACACGACCTGAAAACGCCGCTGACCTCCATCATCACATATGTTGACCTGCTTTCAAAATGTGACATACAGGATGAAAAGGCACAGGAATATATCAGAGTACTTGAGTCAAGAGGTGCAAAACTTAAAAGACTTATAGAGGATTTAATAGAAGCATCAAAGGTTACTTCGGGCAACATTACGATTAATCCGTCAAGGCTTAATCTTTATGAGCTGTGTCTTCAGGCGACAGTTGATACGCAGCCGGATTTTGAAAAGGAAGGGCTTGAGCTGATTGTTAAGGAGAATAATAATCCTCCTACCATTTTTGCCGATGGATCCAAATCTTTCAGGATTGTTGAAAACCTGCTGTCAAATGCAAGAAAATACAGTGCAAAAGGCTCTCGTGTTTATGTAAATGTTTACGAAGAATACGGAATGGGTGTGTTTGAAATCAAAAATATTTCTGCTCAGCCGCTTGATATTTCACCTGAAGAGCTGACTGAAAGATTTGTGCGCGGTGACAAATCGCGTAATCTGGAAGGCAATGGCTTGGGACTTTCAATTGCCAAGGAGCTTTGCAAGGCGCAAAACGGTGATTTGGAACTTATAATCGACGGCGATTTGTTTAAAGCGAAGGCAAAGCTTCCCGTTATAAAAGAGAATAATAAATAAATGCAGGGACTGTCCGAAAAGGACAGTCCTTTTTTATGTGCTTTTTTAATTGCCGTTAGATTGGAATTTATTTCCTGTGGTTGATAATGATTCAATATAATGATATAATTAATATTAAATAAAATGTGGAGATACAAAATATGCAGGGAGCAGAGAATATAACAAATGATAATCTCATTATAGGCAGAAATGCTGTGATAGAGCTTTTAAAAAGCGGACGCGAAGTAGAAAATGTATTAATTGCCAAGGGAGAGCGAGAGGGTTCGGTCAACCGCATTATTGCAATGTGCAGAGAAAAGGGTATTGTGATTAAAAATGTTGACCGAAAAAAGCTTGATTTTATGTGTGCAAATGCCAATCATCAGGGCGTTGCTGCCAATGTACCTGCACACAGCTATTCAAGTGTTGATGAGATTTTGAGTTTTGCACAGCAGCGGGGTGAAGCGCCTTTTATAATTTTGTGTGATGAAATTGAGGACAGCCATAATTTAGGCGCGATTATCAGAAGTGCTGAGGCATGCGGTGCTCACGGGGTTATCATTCCGAAAAGGCGCAATGTAGGACTTAATTTTATTGTGGCAAAAACCTCCTGCGGTGCGCTCGAATATATGAAAGTGGCAAGGGTAAGTAATCTTGCCTCAACAATTGATGCTTTAAAAAAGAAAAATATCTGGGTCTATTGCGCGGACATGGATGGTCAGCCGTGGTGCAAAACAGATTTTTCAGGCGGTTGTGCTCTTGTTATCGGCAGTGAAGGCAGGGGTGTAGGCAGACTTATTAAAGAAAAATGCGATGTGACGGTAAGTCTTCCTATGTGCGGTGAGGTTAATTCGCTCAACGCCTCGGTTGCTGCAGGTATTATTATGTATGAGGTTACAAAACAAAGACTTGGATTATGAGTGATGAAATATGAGTGAGAATTTATCTATTGATGAAATTATCAAGCAAGCGGAGGCTATCAGAAAAAAGACACTGAAAACAGCTCAGTCAGCAATGAAGGAAATAGACTCAACAGCACGTGAGATAACTGAGCGGGATATGAAAGTGCCTAAGGTTCAGCCGGAGAATATTGTTATTGAGCCTAAGTCTGCTGACAGAATCAGAAAAAATGATCTGCAGAAAACAGCAGTTATCGGTTCCCCTAATTTATCTGACAGTAAATCGGGGGAAGAAAAAACAAAAGTTGTTGACCAAAAAACAAAGGCTGTTAAGATTGAGGATAAAACGGGTGTAATTGAAAGTTTTTCCGATGTCAAAAAGAAGAAGAGCTTTTTTACAAACCGGGGTACAGAGCCTGTTTATTCAAAACTTCCGCCGGAAACGGTTGAAAGACCTGCTACCATAAAAAGCAAATCTAAATTTGATAAAGCATCGGATTTGCAGGAGCTTCCGACAATCGTTTCCGTTGATGAATTGGAACATACCAAGTTATCTCCCATTGATTACATAAGTCAGGGTGAAAATTATGACAGCGATGAGGGAGAGCAGATTGTTCTTGATGGTTTTGAGGATATGAATGAGGCTGTCTCCAAAATAGATGAAGATGTTGCCGAAAAGCAGCTTAAGGAAAGACGTCGTGAAAAGGTCAACAAATTTCGTTTATTCAGTCCGGATGAAATTGACAGGAATCATGACAGCACAAGGACAGTGAAAAACGAATATGAAAGCGGTGACGAAAAGACGGCTTTTATGGAAAGGCTTTTTGCGTCAAAATCCTCGGTTACCCTTTCCGTTTCACTTACTTTAGTTTTATCTGTTATTCTGGGGCTTATGACCTTTTTCAAAGACAGTGCATATATGCCGTCCTTCCTGCTGGATTATACTGCTTATTTTATTACAGTAGATGTGATTTTTGCACTGATAATTCTGATTAATATTAAAACAATTATTCATGGCTTTAAACTGAAAAACGGCATAAACAGTGATTTGCCGATTGCTGTTGTAAATATAATTGTGCTGGCTCATACTATTTTGATGACACTGGACAGCAATGTTTATCTTGACGGCGGCAATATTTATCCTCTTGCGGCAAGCTTTGCGCTGTTTATCAGCGGGGTAGGAAAACACTGTCTGCTTTCACGTATTATTGACAATTTTGAATTTTTGACCGGGCTTGATGAAACACACACTGTTGAGGATATATTGAATACGGTTGATGCAACAATCATTAGCAGAGGGCTGCTTACAGGTGAAGCAAGCTTAAAAACAAGTATAAAAACGGATTTCCCTACTAAGTTTCTTGATATCAGCAGCAGTGATGAGCCGGCAGACAAAATTGCAAAGGTAACCGGCATGATTATGCTCGGACTCAGTACTGTATTATTTGTTATATTTACCATAATTAATAACAGCTGGCATATGGGACTTAATATTGCTGTGTGCGCTGTGTGTATTTCCGTTCCTTGTATTTCTCTTTTGAATACCAACAGCGCTCTTTTGGGTGTGTCAAAGGTGCTTAAAAACAACGGCGCCATGATAAACGGCTTTGAGGGTGCAAAAATTGCTGACAATGCCAATGCAATTGTAATTGAAGCACAGGATTTGTTCGGTACGAACAGCTGTGAAATACATGGTATTAAAACCTTTAATGGCGCAAAGGCTGATGATGTAATACTTAAAACAGCAGCAGTTATTATGAAAACCAAAAGTCCGCTTTCATATGTTTTTGATGATGTGGTTATAGGAAAGCAGACGATTTTGCCTGATGTTGACGGCATTGTGTATGAGGATCGGCTTGGTACATCAGCATGGATTTACAGAAAGAAAATACTTGTAGGTACAAGGGAACTGCTTATTCACCACGGCGTGCAGGTGCCTAAGGAGGAATTTGAGGCAAGGTATACGCGAAAGGGACGAAAAATACTCTATTTAGCAGTTACAGGCAAGGTGATGGGTATGTTTGTTGTATCTTACAATGCCGATCCTGCTTTAAAGAGAGCGCTGAAAAAGCTTGAGAAAAGCGGAATGACTATACTTGTAAAAAGTGCTGACCCGTTTATTAATGATGAAAGCATTGCACAGCTGTTTGCGCTGCCCGACGGTTTTGTGCGTGTTATGAATTCATCAAACGGCAGGGCATTTGAGAAGTATTCAAATATGTGTGCTGAAAAATCACCGGCTTATGTGGTTCACAATGGCAGTGCACTCGGTTTTGTGTCTGCAATGAGCGGTGCAGAAAATCTTGAGGAGACAAGAAGGCTTCTCAGTGTGCTTATTTCTTTTGGCAGTGCGCTGGGCTTCGGTGTAGTTACTCTTCTTGCCGGTGTAAGCGGAATAGCACAGCTGGGAGCCGTAAATATTGTGATTTTTCAAATGCTTTGGTGTATATTTGTTGAGATTGTGTTAAAAATAAAAAGGCTTGGAATATAATTGCAGGGGATCCAAAATACCCCGGCATAAAAGGAGTGGTCTTTTTGAAAGATTTAAAATCAACCAAAACACAGGCAAATCTTATGGCGGCATTCGCAGGTGAAAGTCAGGCCAGAAATAAGTACACCTATTATGCAGATAAAGCTGAAAAGGATGGCTTTATTCAGATTGCACAAATTTTCAGAGAAACGGCAAAAAATGAAAGAGAGCATGCTGAAATTTGGTTTAAGCTGCTTAACGGCGGCGAGCTTGGTGACACGGCTTCAAATCTTCAGGATGCGGCAAACGGCGAAAACTATGAGTGGACAGATATGTACCCTGCTTTTGCAGAGGATGCGCGACAGGAGGGCTTTGATCATATCGCATATCTTTTTGATGCCGTAGCCAAGATTGAAAAGGAGCATGAGGAGCGTTTTCGCAAGCTGCTTGAAAATGTTGAAAACGGACTTGTATTCAGCAGGGATGAGGATAAAATCTGGATATGCTCCAACTGCGGCAATATCATTATCGGCAAAGAGGTGCCCAATCAGTGCCCTGTATGTAAAAAGCCAAAGGGATATTTTAAAATCAAAGCGGAAAATTATTAACGCTGATGATAATGCAGTGTGCAATTTATTTCTGCCAAAATATAATTTAAAAGTCTTGCAATTAAAAATTTGCAGGGCTTTTATTTTTTTACATCTTTACCGCTTTTTTACTTTTCTTTTTCTGTTTCTTGCATTTTATATGTTTTAATTGGTACAGATGAAGAAGGGTGACATTATTGTAATATTCAAGTCACGTATATGTAAGTTTCTTTTCATATAATTTTTAAAGCTTAAAGTATCCGTGTTTTGCAATTTTCAGTATATAGAAAGGCTGTGATTTTATGATGAATATTTTAGTGACACTGGACAGCGGTTATATCTATCCGCTTTGCACAATGCTTCGTTCCCTTGTTGATAATAATAAGGGCGAGGCAATCAATCTCTATGTTGCCCACTCCTCTCTTACCGAGCAGGATTTTGCACAGATAAAATTTGCCCTGGGCACCTCAGATACGGAAGTCTATCCTATAAAACTTGATGATACGCTGTTTGAAAACGCACCTACGAAAAGCCGAATTACAAAAGAGACGTATTATCGCATTTTTGCTCCTCTTTATCTGCCGAAGTCTGTTGACAGAATTCTTTATATTGACCCCGATACAATTATTCTTAATGCATTGTATTTTTTCTACAATACGGATTTCGGCAGTAATTTTATAATAGGAGCCAAGCATTTTGACGGTGTCGTTGATGTGTGGAACAAATTCAGACTGACAATGACAAAGTCCGACCATTATATAAATGCAGGCGTGATGCTGATGAATATTGAGAAGATGCGCAGTGAAGTTACGGCAAAAAAAATATTTGACTGTGTTAAAAAGAATTATTTAAGATTGTTTCTTGCTGATCAGGATGTAATTAATATTCTTTTTGATGGTAAAATTGCAACATTTTCCGAATATATAATAAACCTTGATGAGCGTTGCTTTAAACGGCTTTTGTCGCATATGCCACTAAAGGAAGCATTGGCATACACTGAAAAAAACACAATGATAGTTCATTTTAACGGTAAAGAAAAGCCATGGAATGTTATGTACAGCGGTAAGCTTAAATGTTTTTTTGATATATATTCAAAACCGAAGCTGAATACGGAAATGAGGTGTTTGAATGCAGGTGCTTAAAAAGTATTTCAAAAAGCCACCAAAGGAAACAGTGATTGTCTACGGTGTCAGTATAGGTATACTTATTGCGCTTTTTCTTGTGCTTTATATTATTTTCGGCAAAACAATGACCTCATTTGTTTCTGATACCGAAGGATTCAAAAACTGGCTTGATACATATAAGGGCTTAAGTTCAGTGATATTTGTTTTTATACGTGCCTTTCAGACGGTGATAAAAATTATACCCGCTGAGCCACTGGAAATTGCGGCGGGATATGCCTTTGGTACATGGGGTGGCCTTGCGCTGTGCAGTCTTGGCACATTTTTAGGTTCCGTGGTAATTGTTTTGCTTTCAGGCTGGCTTGGCAGCAAATTTGTGTCCGCTTTTATAAATGAAGAACAGCTTAAAAGCTTAAGCATTATTAACGACAAAAAAAATCAGCGTTTATTTTTGTTTGTTTTTTATCTTGTTCCGTCAACGCCTAAGGATATCATGACCTATGTGGCAGGCTCATTAAAAATGAATATGGCGGAGTTTTTTCTTATTACTTCGCTCGCAAGAATTCCGTCCATTCTCACATCCACACTCTGCGGAGCACAGTTAGAACAAAATAATATAAAATCCGCAGTATTCATTTTTGCAGCTACAGCGGTTGTTTCGCTGATTTGTGCTTTTATTTATAATTATTATAAAAAAGCAAAGACAAAACAAAGTGCATAAAAAAGCAGGAACGCAGTGTATCCGATGATTGTTTCTCGGGTGTGCTGCATTCCTGCTTTTTTATGAAAACGGTTATATCCGCATGCTATAATGTCATATATAACAGGAGAGTGAATATTCTTGTACTGTATGATGAAGCTGAGATAGCAGATTTAGCAGAAGTGTTTTTGAGGAATGAAGACTATACAATATACAAATTTTATCATTCTAAAGAAGTATGGAACTGCGTACAAAATACGGATATTAATCTTGCATTACTCGATGTTGTGCCGCCGAATACAAATGGATTTACAATACTCAGAAAAATTCGCGAGGAGGTTTTCCTTTTCCCCGTTTTTATGCTTATGGTAAGAGTTGAGGATAATGATAAGATTACAGGTCTTACTTTTGGGGCGGATGATTATTATCAAACCATTTGATTCTATTGAAACGGTGCTGCGCATAAAAGCCCGTTTTGCTCACACCGCTTGCATTTAAAATTATGTGGTTGCTTTGCCGAAATGCAGGCAGAGTGATTTGAGCCGAGGGAATTTTTGAGAGCGTATGGGGTCAAAAATATCTTGACTGCAATAATACGGTTATGGTGCATATCAGACGAATACGTAAAAAGCTGAAAGAGCCCTGAGGAAACCCAAGATTTATTAAAGCGGTATGGGGAGTGGGATATAAGATTGAAAAAGAATAAAAGAAGAGTCAGGACCAAAATACTGATAAAATATGTTTTAACTTTAATCTGTACAGCCTTTTTATGGGGCGTTTTTACTCTGCTTTTATATAGCCCGATTTTGCAGATCCTCAGAGAAATAAAAAACATTTATTTTCATGATTTGTCGGCAGATACGGATTTTTATTATCTTTTATATATCGGCGCTTCAGGCGGTATATATTTAATTTTTGCACTGGTTATCTGTTTGGTTTATCTGTCAAAAACAGCAGGACTGATTGATAAAAGCTATGATGCATTTTCCGATGTACGTGATAACACCTATACTGCATCGGATTTACCTAAAATTATAAGGCCCATACATGTAAAAACACAGCACGATATCGAAACTGCCTTGAAATACAGGGAATGTCTTGTGCAGGAATCAGAGCAGCGAAAAAATGATTTGGTTGTTTATCTTGCTCACGATTTAAAAGCACCGCTTGCGACAATAATCGGTTATCTTACCCTCTTAAAGGAATCGCCGCAGCTGCCGCCGGAATACCGTGCAAAATATACGGATATAGCACTGGAAAAGACATATCGGCTGGAACAGCTTATCAATGAGTTTTTTGATATTACAAGATTTAATCTTCAGTCTATTGTCCTCGAAAATAATCATATTGATTTGACAATGCTGATAAACCGGATTGCTGAGGAGTTTTACCCTGTGCTTAAGGATAAGGGATTGAGCTGTAATGTATCCATACAAAACAGAATCAATATATCAGGTGACGCTGACAAGCTTTCACGTGTTTTTGATAATCTGATGCGAAATGCGGTTGCCTACAGTTATAACAATACACAAATAACCGTGTGTGCATATACAGAAGACGGCAAAGCCGTAATCAGTTTTAAAAACCGCGGAGATAAAATACCGGAGCAAAAGCTTGATTTTATATTTGAAAAGTTTTTCATAGTCGACAGCGCAAGAGCAAGCCAAACGGGAGGCACAGGTCTCGGACTTGCTGTTGCCAAGCAGATTGTCGAACTGCACGGCGGCACGATTACGGCAAAGAGCGACGATTATTTTACGATCTTTACCGTGTATCTTAATTTGTAAGAAAATTTTAAGAATTATGACTGTAATTATTAAAGTGTTAAGATTTCTCTTTTGATATAATCAAATTGGATTACATCCGTATAAGGAGGGATTTTATGAATAGCAAAAGAAAAGCAGATGAACAGGGCTTACAGCTGATGTTGAGTTTTATCATTATTCTTATCATCGGCGGTATAGTTCGGTGTGGCAGTGCCGTGAAATATGTTTATGGAGAATCAGAGCAGAAGGCTTTACTTCTTCTGCTTTAAGAATAAAAGCGCCTTGCGATTAATCATAATCGCAAGGCTTTTTTTGTGCCGCGGCTTTTATTTAGGGGGGCAGTATCCTTGATAGCACCTAATTGCAAAGGATAAAAATCTACTCTGTTATTCAGGATTTGTGCGTGTATAGGATGATTCAGTTTTTAGAAGATATAGTTTCGGGTATTGTAATATTATCGGATTTGCTTTTTTCCTTTCCCTGTATCTCTTTGCCGTTTTCACTGCGAATAGCTGAAACAGATAGAATGATGTGGCGACGTTCACCGCTTACAAGATCCTTATCAATCAGAATATTATTCGTGTAGGTTTTATACGTGTATTCAGCATATTTATTTGAGTCAAGCTTTATTTTCATTTTTACATTATAGTATTCGGCATCCTCAATTTCACTCCAGTACGCATAAATGCCGTTTTTACTTTTGTTATAATTGAAGCTGAGATTGTCAATCCAGCCCCACATATAATAGTAACGAGAGAAATTGTAACCGTTATAATAATAACCGACTCTTATATCATTGCCTAACGGATTTCCGACAGTTGTATCCTTGCCGCCGGATTCTATTTTAACACAGATATCAGATGGAGACACATCAATTGTTTTGCCGTTTTTGAATGTATAGGTGAATTTGCTTTGACTTGCATCAAATTTATCACCGGGCAAGAATTTTTTGTTCTCATTTGCATCATAGGTCATTTTAAAACCTGTATTATTAATTGAGTCAACAATATAAATTTTTCTTGTGTGCGAATATGTTTTACCGTCTAATGAAGCAGTAAATACGGCATCATATTCTCCCGGTGCAGCAGTATTAATGTTTTTCAGTGAAATATTTTGGTGTTGAATTTTTATAAAATTCTCATAGGACTGCAATTTGTATGCATAGCATTTTATAATGCTTTCTATACTTGTTCCTGTTACAAATGTATCCTCATCAGAATCGTATTCACCATCTGTTATAAGATTGAAGTTCTCGTATCCATCCTTGTAGCAGTAAGCATCAATTGAACGAAAAACATAGGTTTTATATAAATATTTTTCTCTGTTCAGTGAGAATTTCAGGCTGCCGAAGGCAGAGTTAATCGGGCTGTTTTCTGTTATGGTTCCGCCATTCCAGGTATTCGCCGGATTATCCTCATCATTTTCAATAATGCAAAAAGCGTAGATTATATCTTCACAAGGTATGATCTTTTTACTGCTGTCGGCAAAATCAGCTGTAAATTCAAGCCCGCTTAAGTCGGGAGAAGCCAGATTTTCTATCTTTATTTTAAGCATATCCGGTGCATTTTTGATATGAAGATTATTTACTTCATAAACATGGCAGGTACGGTATGTATAGTTCGTGCCGTCGGGCAGTGTGATAGATGCATTCTGCCAGCCAAAAGCATTTTCATCATCAAGACTTGCATACAAGTCAGTTCTGCCGGTTTGTATTTTATACCAAGGGTCATCCATCATCTTATCATATGCGGCGTTATACTCTTTTCTTGATAAATTCTTATTGTTTAAACCGTATTTTTCATATAAATCATCTAAATTGTGTTCATATGAAATGACGCCGTCACCCATGCATTTTAACCATTCACTTGTTGCAAGCTGATCCTTTTCCTTACCGAATATGGTATATGCATCGGCACGCTGCCTCGGGGCATAGCCGTCGTCGCCGTAAACAAAAACATTTATGGATGTAAGATATGTACCTTCGTAGAATATATCGACAAGCTGATAGCCGAGGGTGTAAGGGTCATAACCGTAAAAATCAAGCTGTGTTACATGGAATTCACTGTATGCTCCGTTTGAAAACGTGTCGCTGAAGTGTACACGCAGTGTCCAGTCAAAGCCGGTTGTGGTGCCGAAGTTATATTCGCCGTCAATAGGTTGGCTTGATTTTAAGTTCGGTATAATTTCATAGCTGTTGACACCCTTGCCTATGCCTAATTCCTCACCCCGGTAATACAGGAATTTGGGATAAACGTTTGTATAATTGCTTGGACATATTTGCGCACTCATAACCACATTTCTGCTTACAACCGTATATCTTTGAGCGGCAGTAAAACCCTTATAGCATATGGTGAAAGATTTTGAGGTTCCAAGTGTTTCAACAGATGTATCAAGTCCTACAATATCAAATGACTCCCCATCGGAATAATATATTTTTTCTGTTGGTGCGTTTTTGTAATAAACATAGATATAAAAGTTACTCAGATCATCACCAACATAAAAACGTGTAGATTTTACATCAATTTTTTCGATATCCTTTACCAAAACCTCAGGTGCTTTAATCACAATATCAAATTCAAAATCTGCTTTGTCTGCAATTCTGACTTTTACGGTTTGCGTTCCGATTTGTAAAAAGTTGACACTGTTGACAACCTTCATATCATAATGATAGTACCAGTCGGAATAACTGCCGTCTGAATATATCAGCTTGGCTCTCATACCATCAAGGCTAAGCTTTGTATCGTTCGTTGTGTAAACAAGCTTTGTTGGATACGATGCCTGAACACCGGTAACGACTTTTTCGGTT
>DKZG01000005.1 GCA_002493595.1 Ruminococcaceae bacterium UBA7080
TTTATATGTATGCGCTTTTTTGGCAGTATAACCCGTCTTATAACTTTTTTTACACTTGCTGCAGGTATGAAGAGTATAGCCCTGAGCCTTACAGGTAGCTGCTACCGTCTTTTGGGTATAGCTATGTAAACAAGCAAGCGGTTTTATAAGCTTATCCGAATGATAAATCACATTTTTATCAAGTTTAGCATATTTATCCGTTGCATCGACATACTGCCACATATCGGCCTTTATGCCTGTCTTGCCAATCTCAATCTGCTTTGAAAAATCGGGAGTTCCACTCTGCCAATAGGCATACCATAGCTTATAATTTTTAGAAACCGCAGTATTTATATCAATATAATTTGTGAACCATGTCAGATTTGCATAAACCATCGGAACATAGCCTGCGTTCTTAACTGTATCACAAAAGGTTGTCATGACCTTTGTGATCTGTGTCTTATTGCAATGATCCGAAATTAATTTATCTTCCAAATCAAAGGCAACCGGAAGGGTGAAATACTTGCCGTAACCGTTTTTGATGAGCTGAGCAAGCGTGTCTATAACAAATTCAGCCTCATACTGTGCCTCAGCTGCATTAAAAGCATAGCTATAAAAATATATGCCGAAATCCATTTGAGCATTATGTGCATTTTTAACATTTTCCCAGAATTTTTTATCTAAAATCCATTTATTCTGAGCGACATAACCGAGCCTGATCATAACAAAATTTTTATTATTATCCTTTGCGTCGACAAAGTTCACAAGCTCATTGTGCTCCGAAACATCAAGGCCGAAAATATTTTCGTCGGCAAATGCACTGACACAAGTACCAAAACTTGCACTAACAAGCATAACCGCCGATAAAAGCAAGCTTAAAATTTTCTTCATAGCAACACGTCCCCCAGTCCTATAAAACAACTTAACATCTGATATTATACTACAAGTATATGTTATGATATAGCTTTTGTCAACTATTAAAATAAATAAAAGACTTGGTATAAAACCAAGTCTTTAAACAGTGATTATAATGCAGACTTTGCAGTCTCAACAAGAGTTGTGAAAGCAGCAGGATCTGAAATAGCAATCTCAGAAAGCATCTTTCTGTTGAGGTCAACACCGGCCTTTTTAAGACCATTCATAAATGTTGAATAGTTTGTACCGTTAAGCTTGCAGGCAGCTGAAATACGAGTAATCCAAATTCTTCTGAAATCTCTTTTCTTCTGCTTTCTGCCGATATAAGCATACTGACCGCTCTTCATTACAGCCTGCTTAGCTGTTTTGAAAAGGCGATGCTTTCCGCCATAATAACCTTTAGCTGCTTTTAATACTTTTTTTCTTCTCTTGCGAGTTGCCATAGCGCCTTTAATTCTTGCCATGATAATATACCTCCATGTTAATAGATAAGCTTATAAAAATAAGCAAAAAATTCTTTTTATTTACTAAGATAAGTTATTCTTATTTATAAGGAACGAGTCTCTTGCACTGCTTCTGGTTTGTAACGTCAGCCACTGCAGTCTTGCGAAGATTTCTCTTACGCTTTGTTGATTTCTTAGTAAGAATGTGTGAGGTATAAGCATGAGCACGCTTAACCTTGCCGCTCTTTGTTGTCTTAAAACGCTTTTTAGCGCCGCTGTGTGTTTTAATCTTTGGCATAATTATTCCTCCGTATATTTAATTACTTACCTTGCTTTGGAGAAAGGAACATAAGAATCTGCCTTCCCTCAAGCTTAGGTGCTTTATCAATATTTGCCTCTTCCTCAAGCGAAGCGGCAAAGCGCTTCATATTCTCAACGCCAAGCTCGGAATGAGCCATCATTCTGCCCTTAAGACGGATTGAAACTTTGAGCTTATGACCTGCTGCAAGAAATTTTTTTGCCTGATTAACCTTAGTGTTGAAATCGCCAACATCAATAGTAACAGAGAGACGAATTTCTTTCATCTCTATCTGCTTTTGATTTTTACGGTTTTCCTTTTCACGCTTTGCTTTTTCATAGCGATATTTTGAATAGTCCATAATCTTGCACACCGGCGGCTTAGCCTGCGGTGCAATTTTAACTAAATCAAGATCACTTTCCTCGGCAATTCTGAGCGCTTCCTTTGCACTCATAATACCAAGCTGCTCGCCGTTAGCAGAAATTACACGTAACTCTCTGTCTCTGATTTCATCATTAATTTGCTGAGCATCCTTGCTGATAAAAAACACCTCTTAAATAATAATAACAAATAAGTGCGAACGCAAAACGCCCGCACTTCAATAATCAATCATAATTATTGCCCATTTGACTAAACGCTGATGGGGAGAACGGCTGCGTTCTTCTTTGTTGTGGCAATATATTAGCATATCCCCAAGCATTTGTCAAGAAAATTTTTGTAATTGTTGTCTGCTGCACAAAACATCATGCACATCAATTTGTATTCGTATGTTTAACCTCTTCCCATTTTTTTGAGAAATCAGCATAACTGTGGGTAAAATAAAAATCTGCACCGTTATTATATGAGAAGAAATAAAGATAATCGGTATCATTATGATTAACCACAGCATTAATATTTGCAGTACCGGGGTTGCAAATCGGGCCGCTTGGCAGAGCTTCACACTTATACGTGTTGTAGGATGTAACAACTTTATCCTCAAACCCATTTGAGCGAAGAGCATTGCCATAATCTATTGTAACATCGGACTGAAGCTTTCGCTTTTTATCCAATCTGTTCAGAAATACCGATGAAATATTTTCTGCTACGCCTTCTCCGAGCGTCTCCTTTTCAACAACGGATGCCAATGTAATCAGTTCATAAAGTGTCATATTATTTTGACTGCAATATGTCCGCCATTCCTCGGTAATACGGTCAGCAAATGCTCTGAGCATTTCATCAACCACTTCTTTTGGCGAAGTGTTTTCAGCTAATTCATATGTTGCAGGAAAAAGAAAGCCCTCCAATGCATACGCAATTGTATCAGACTGCGGAATTTCACTGATAAATGAATAATCATAGCCCTCTTTGGATTTGCACGCTTCAAGGAATTCCTTACCTGAGCATATTCCGTTCTCCTCCAAAGCAGTTGCTATATCAAAAATATTGTAACCCTCGGGAATACAAACGGAAATTGTCTTATGGGATACATCAGGTTCGCGAAGCTTTTGGGCAATTTCCTCGTAGCTCATGTTGGAATTCAAATTATATTCCCCGCCGATATAATCAAAATCAGGATAGTTTTTATTCATCCAATAATCCCAGACAGTTTCGCTGTTTATAATTTCATTTCGCAAAAGAGCCTGACCTACATCGTATTGAGAAGCAGTATCACTTATATAAACTGTATTTTCCGATTTTCTGTTTCGGCTTCCGTTAATATCGTTTTGAACATATCCGGCACCGAAAAAAGCGAAAACTGCAAGCAACACTGCAACCAAAAGTGCAATAACTGCTTTAAATCCTTTACTGCCTTTCTTATCTGACATAGTAATTTTTCCTTTCAATACACATTGGAATATGAGGTAAACCTCTGTCAATGATTTCCTCGCTTATGATTCTAAACCCAATTTTTTCATAAAAAGGCACAGCATAGCTCTGAGCGTCGACATAAACCGTTTCGGCACCCTTATTAAATGCCTTTTCAGTGACACGTCTTACAATAACAGCACCGTAACCATTACCTCTATATTCCTTTAAAACAGCTATTCTGCCGATTTTATACCCTTTTTCGGTAATAACCAAACGTGCAGTTGCAACTGGCTTGCCCTTATCGTAAAGCAAAAGGAAATCGGCGACATCGTCAAAGCAGTCAAACTCATCAGCGGCATCCGCACCCTGTTCATTTGTAAAAACAGCAATTCGGATTTCTCTTACAAATTTAAAGTCATCATCCTGTGCTTTAATAAACTGAATGCTATTCATTTACCTGCTGTACCTTCAACATATTTGTTGTACCTGATATACCAAGAGGTATACCGGCAGTAATAACAACCGTCTCACCTCTATTTATAATACCGGCTTTAAAGGAAACCTCCACAGCGTGGTCAAACAACTCGTCAGTGTTATTCTTAACATCACATTTTACGGGAGTAACCCCCCAGCTGAGATTAAGCTGACGCCAAACCTTATCATCAATAGTAGCACCGACTATACCGGTATACGGCCTGAATTTTGAAATCATGCGTGCTGTAGTACCGCTCTTCGTTACAGTTATAATAGTAGAAGCGTTAAGATCATGAGAGGTGGTAACTGTTGCATGACTGATTGCTGAAGTAATATCTTTCGCTCCGCTTTCAGGGTAAAACTTATTAAAACGCTTAACATAATCAATATCCTGTTCCGTTGTCACGGCAATAGTCGCCATAGTCTCAACAGCTTCAACCGGATGTTTGCCTACAGCAGATTCACCGGAAAGCATAATCGCACTTGTACCGTCATAAATCGCATTGGCCACATCCGTGATTTCTGCTCTGGTCGGGCGCGAATTATTAATCATAGACTCCAGCATCTGCGTAGCAGTAACAACAATTTTACCGGCCTCATAAACCTTTTGTATAATCATTTTTTGAATTGACGGAATAAGCTCAAAATGAATTTCCACACCCATATCACCGCGCGCAACCATAATCCCGTCGGATACTGCGATAATATCATCAATATTGTCAACACCCTGAGAATTTTCAATCTTGGCAATGATTTTAACATTCTTCCATCCGATAGCCTCTGTATAATTGCGAAGAATGGTTATATCTGTCGCACTGCGAACAAAGGATGCTGCAATAAAATCAAAATCGTGTTCCTTGCCATATTGCAAATCAGCCATATCCCTTGATGAAAGGTAAGGCATTTTGAGTTCAATCCCCGGAACATTGACACCCTTGTGATTCGTAAGAACACCGCCGTCAAGCACTGTACAATGGATATCTGCTCCGCTTACACTGTCAACACGCATTGAGATGATACCATCATTGATAAGAATATTGGTACCTTTTACAACATCACCTGTAAGACCGTCATAATTGATATAGCACTTCTCATTATTACCAAGGCATTCCTTAGTCGTAAGCGTATATTTATCACCTGTTTTAACAGTAACACCATTTGGATTTTCAAAATCACCCAGCCTGATTTCAGGACCTTTTGTATCCAGCAGGGTTGCAATCGGCATATTCAGCTTTTCTCTGAGAGAAACAAGTTCTTCCAGTCTTTTCGTGTGATCCTCATATGTTCCGTGGCTGAAATTGAATCTTGCCACATCAAGACCTGCAAGAATCATTTTTTCAAGCACCTCCGGATTATCTGTTGCAGGACCGAGGGTGCAAATAATTTTAGTTTTTCTTGTAGCTTTTTGCATAGCATTCTCCATAGTTAAAAAGTTTATACATCGACAAAATAATCCGCAAAACTTTGACGACAACGGATAATCCTTTTTATCCATTATTATGATACCACAAAAAATGAAAAAAGCAATAAAAATTTGCATCAAAAAAACCGATGGTTAACCATCGGTTTTTGCTGCTGAACTTATTTTGCAAGGTCACCGACAAGCATCATATAATCGCCTATCTGCACACCAAACTCAGGTGCTCCCTCCATAATAAGTTGCTTATTTGCAGTCATCTGGAACATATCGCCTGTACCCAAAAGGATTTTAAGCGCTGATGTTGCACAGTCAAACTTCATACAGAAAAATGGCTTTGAACGTTTATATTCTCCCCTGCCGGCTCTTGACTTACCTGCCTTCACGCGCATATAAGCCGTACACTCAGGATGACCCTCAACTGCCCATTGATAACAGCGATCGGGACTCTTAAGTGCCCAATCATGAACGGCAGGATGACCCATTTTGTTAAGCTGAGAAATACCTGACGAAAGCAGATAAAAATACAGCTTACAAAGCAGAAGCGAAAGCTCTTCATCATCTTCAGGCGGTTCGGCAATATTAAGCAATGATGACATTTTAAGAAGCACCATCATAAACTTCATAAACTTGCCGAAGGATCTAATTTTCATTTTAGGCAGCTTACTCATATCGCCTTTCATAAAAGCATTCATCTTTTCCATAGAAGAAAAAGCCAGTTCACCGTCTATTTTACTCTGTCCGAGGTATTCGCCGAGCTTAACATTCCATTCGCCGTTTTCAACAATGAAATGAACCGCCTCTTTGTCCTCTGCATTCACTTTAGCGGATACCTGATAAATTGCATGAATGCCTTCAAACTTCTTTTTTAGTTCAGGCACATCCGTTGCAATCGTTTTAAGCAGCGGCAAAGCTGCTGCCATAAACACCTTGTTCGTGTAGCGTGTTTCATCACTTGCCATAATCATGCACTCCTTTCAGTGATACTGTAGAATTTTAAATTAAAATTCGTCATCCCATGCATCATCGGCTTCAAAATCAGCATGCATCATTTCCTGTATTGCCTCGGAAATACCATTAGCATCAATCTTAGCCATAGCAAGCAAATCCTCCTGAAGACCGATTGTTGAAAAGGCATTTTGGTGGCCCAGCATTTTAAATGCACAAGCCTTGCCTGATTTGGCAACAACCTCAGCTACAGCAGAACCAAGACCGCCCATAACTTCATGATCTTCAACCGTAATAATTCTTCTTGTATCCATAACAGCACTGAGTACGGCATCCTCATCAACAGGTTTAATTGTATGCATATTAAGCACACGTACCTTTAAACCTGCATCTGCCTCTGCCATACGGGCAGCCTGCATAGCCTCAAATACACACGAACCACAGGCAATAACTGTTATATCGGTTCCATCATGCATAAGTGAAGCTTTTTTATAATCAAACTTGCACTCATCAAGATTTTTATAAATAACCTGATCAAATCCGCGATTTATTCTGATATAAACAGGACCCGGAATATCATAAGCTGCTTTAACGGCATGATAGGTTTCCGTGCCGTCACAGGGACAGATTACAGTCATATTCGGAAGAGCTCGCATACAAGCCATATCAATCAGAGAATGATGTGTTGAACCCGCCTGACCGAAGGAAGTACCTGCATGTGTAGCAATGATTTTAACCGGAACATTTTGATAGCAAATATCCGTATGTATCTGATCAAGCGAACGAGCTGCCGTAAAAATAGCAAAAGTTGACGCAAAAGGAACTAAGCCGTTTTTAGCCATTCCTGCTGCAACACCGAAAAGATTTTGCTCTGCAATACCTACATTAAAAAATCTGTCAGGAAAATGCTCACCGAACATACCGATTTTAGTAGATTTAGCAAGATCAGCCGTAAGAGCAACAACATCCTTATGTTCCTCACCAAGCTCGCAAAGTGCAATACCATAGCACTCAGCTGTTGAAAGCTTGGTTGTATCTGTCATTGTATATGTCATTCCACCCATAGCTTATGCCTCCTTTTGTGCACGCGCACAGCGCTCTTTGTAATACTTATCAAGGCTTTCATTAGCCTGTTTTTCCATAGCTTCATCAAGTGAGCCATAGTGCCACAGGTAGTTATCTCTCATAAAGTCAACGCCCTCACCCTTAAAGGTGTCCATAACAATGGCAGTCGGCTTATCTCCGCCGTCACGATGATTTTTAATGGAAGCTTCAATAGCATCATTAAGCTCTTTAATATTATGTCCGTCAACTCGTATTACATTGAATCCGAATGCTTCAAACTTTTTATCAATAGGCTCAATCTTCATTTCGTCGTCAACACGGCCGTCAATCATACATTTGTTGATATCAGCAAGCACCACAACATTTGAAAGCTTAAATTGCGAAGCGCTCATAGCTGCTTCCCAATTTGAGCCCTCATTGAGCTCACCGTCACCTGTGAGGACGAAATTCATATAATCTATACCGTTAACCCTGCCTGCGAGGGCAAAGCCGACTGCAAGCGAAATACCATGACCCAAAGAACCTGTTGAACAGTCAGCGCCCTTAACCTTATTGCAGTCAAGGTGCATACCAACCTTAGCACCTGTAAGGTTAAATATTTTAAGTTCATCAACAGGAAAATAACCGAGATCACAGAGAATAGGAGCATAACCGACAGCACAATGACCTTTGGAAAGAATAAATCTGTCCCTATCCGGCATATCAGGATTTGAAGGATCAACCTTCATAAAGCGATAGTACAATGCAACCATTGCATCCATTGCACTGAGTGAACCGCCGATATGACCCGAACCGCCCCATATTGCTGTTTGGATAGCCATTCGTCTCATTTCATCAGCCTTCTTTTCAAGTCGCAGCCATTCCGCTTTATCAAATGGCTTGTAATCAGCTGGCATAAAATTTCCCCCTTAAAAATTGTTATATTTAAATTATTTTAAACCTATTTCAGGATGCCGTGCAGCTACAACACCAAAAGCATCCTCTGCTATATCAACGGCAAGTTTAATATCGTCATCCGTTACAGCAGCATTAATAAAATGATTGTGATGTGATGCAAGGAATAATCCCCTGGAAACACACTCTGCAATCCATTCTTGATGAAGCATAAGACTGTCATCATTCGCTATTCTGAGATAAAAGAGTGCAGGCTCGCCCGAAACCACAAGATTAAAACCATGCTCCTTGCCCGCTGCTTTAAGTCCCTCTGTAAGCTTTATACCCTTCTCTCTGAACATTGTGGGAATATCAAGCTTCTTCATTTTAGGAATGCAGGCAAGACAAGCTGCAAAAGGTTCTGCACTCATCCAGTAAGAGCCAGTATATACTACTGATGATGCTGTATTTTTCATATGCTCCTGACCGCAAACAGCTGACATATTATAACCGTTTGCAAGTGCCTTGCAAAAACAAATAAGATCTGCTTTAAAGCCATAATAATGGTCAGATCCCTGAATATCAAGTCTGAAACCAGTGCGAACATCATCAATAATAAGCACCATTGCGTGATCATCACCGAATTTGCGTACTTTCGCCCACTGCTCTTTTGTAGCACATTCATTGTCCTTAAAATTACCGTGGTCATAGGGCTGTGCAATCAGACCCGCAACATCACCGCCGCATTCATCATAAGCCCTTTGCATTGCATCAATATCAAACCAAGGAACTACAATGTTATTGGAAACCTCCTCAGGAAGTATTCCGGGATAATCCACCTTCTGTGCCCACTGAAAATCACCATGGTAATAACCCTTAAAAAACATCATTTTTTTCTTACCGGTATGAGCACGGGCACACATAACACTAAAGGTAGTTGCATCAGAGCCGTTTTTCATAAAAAAGGCCCAGTCCGCCATCGCCACAGTGTCTTTTAAAAGTTCAGCACATTCAACCATTTTATAGGATGGAGAGGTTGTGCAGTTGCCGACCTTAAGCTGTTCCATAGCTGCCGCATCAACATCATCATCGCAGTATCCCAGAACATTCGGACCGTATGCACACATAAAATCCAGATATTTATTGCCGTCAACATCCCAGAAATATGTACCCTTTGCCTTCTGTGACATCAGCGGCCATTTTGTAATAGGAAGAAACAATCCCTCCGAAGGACCGAGATGACCATAAACACCTGACGGAATTGCATTTAATGCTCTTTGAAACCATTCGGTGCTTTTTTCATGTGTATACTCAGGAAATTTACTCATTGTTACTCCTCCTTAGCCTAAGTAGACAGCAACCCTGTCAAGAATACGGTTGATATTATCAACCATTGAAATCATACCCGCCATATAAATATTGCCTGCGCAAAGCTCAGCCATGGTTGATGCAGTACCTGTAAACAAGCCATGTGCCAAATCAATAGTCTTAAACTCCATAATTGCTCTGGGCGTATCAGCCTTTTCTTTAATGGTTTCAAAATGATGGCTGCGAACACGAAGGGTTGAATAACAAACCCCGCTGATACCCATCTGGACATCACCGTCAACTGTGTAAAGTGCCGACTGCTTTGAAATCGAGTCTGAATTTGCAAGTGCAGAAAGTGCACCCGATATTGTATAGAATGTTAAAATAGTTGATTCTTCAAAAAACGCTCTGTTTTTCAAATCCTCTTCACTCGGCATCAAAAGCTTTGTCAGCCTGTCTGTAAGCTTAGTAAAAGGTCCGAGCAGAAAAGCCAGCACCTGCGGTATATTCTTTACAGGCATACCCGGTTTGCTGTCATCAATAAGCGCATTGAACTTTTCAGGTGAAGAGAAATTCATCTTACAGGTACAGCCATAGCTGCCTTCGCTCATCTTGCATCCATCCTTTGAAAAATGGAAGGTGCAGCACGGACCGTTTGCAACATCAAAACAAAGAGAAACAGGCTTTTTTATACCGGCACAAACTGCCTTAGCCTCTTTATCCATCTCACAGAGATTTTCAAGAGTTGCAAGAACGCCATACATATTTACATATGCCATAGCCTTTGCTTCTTTCAAAATAATTCCTCCTATCAAGTATATTCGGAAAATACACTTATAAATTATACAAAAGTATTATAGCATAATAGAAAATACATAGCAATAATTAATAAAAAATTATAAATTACAATTCTGTAATACAATAAAAATTTCCCTTCTATTCTATAGAAACCGAAATTTATTTTATAATGAATCATTACTGTGCAAACTGCAATGCAGTTTGAGAGTCAATCGTGTTTTTAAATTTTTATATGAATTTATTTTCCATTATGTTATAATGAACCAAAAGAAATAAAAAAACACAGCCGTTTTTTATATTTAACAAGCTGCAAATCAAAATAATGTTTTAAACGAAACAAGTGATAAAAAGAATGCGATGATTAAGAATACAAACTAATAATGTTCATTTTGTGCTTTACTGTATTGCGTTCCTGCAGTGCTGTAAAAATAAATCAATCCGCAATGAAGCTCAGCAAAAGTCAACATGGATGAACATCACAGAACATGAAACGGTTTATATTCTTAAAACCACGGCAATCTTCCTGACGTACACAGATTTAATTATAGGAATGATGATTTAAGTTCTTGACTATTCTCATAACGGAAAGGACAGAAAAGAAATGGATGATTTAATTCAATTTGAAAATAGAGAAGAGTTCAGAAAATGGCTTTTCGAACATTGCCGGTCAAATGACGGCATTTGGCTTTTATTTGGCAAACCCGGCGGACCAAAAACAATAAAAGCAGGAGAAGCGTTGGAAGAGGCGCTTTGTTTCGGCTGGATTGACGGGCAGATGAAAAGCATTGATGAGAAATCATACAAGAAATATTTTTCCATGCGCAGAAAAAACAGCAAGTGGTCACAGAAAAACAAGGCATTTGTTAAAAGCCTTGAAGAAAATGGACTTATGACCGATTTCGGCAGAAAGAAAATTGAGGAAGCCAAAATGAACGGGCAATGGGATATCCCTGCGCCTTCTGCAATTACCGATAAGCAAATTGCTCATTTAAATCAATTGCTCAAAGAATATGAACCTGCCTGCACAAATTTCGAAGCCATATCATTATCCGTGCAAAAAACCTATACCCGTGCCTATTTGGATGCCAAAACAGATGCAGGACGTAAAAAGCGCATTGCCTGGATGGTAGATAGGCTAAACAAAAATTTAAAACCAATGTAACTGCTATGCACACAAACGGCAAAAACGCAGCCAATCCACACACTCCCACAGAAAAGAACGGTGATACAATATGATTATACTTATTGCCGGAGCATCACATACAGGCAAAACCCAACTCGCTCAAAGGCTTATGGAAAAATATAAATATCCATATCTTTCAATAGACCATTTGAAAATGGGACTAATAAGAAGCTCATATACGGATTTGACCGTTTATGAGGATAGCAAGCTCACACCCTATCTTTGGAATATTGTTAGAGAAATCATAAAAACAGCAATTGAAAACAAGCAAAATCTAATTATTGAGGGTTGCTATATTCCATTTGATTGGAAAAAAGATTTTGAAAATGATTATTTAAAAAACATTAAATACTGCTGTCTTGTAATGTCAGATCAATATATAGAAAAGCATTTTGAAGATATTAAAAAATTTGCTGATATTATTGAGTATCGAGGCAATGATTTGGATTGTACAAAAGAAAATATAATTAAAGATAATCTATATAATCTGGAAATGTGTAAAGAATACGGCTGTAATTATATTCTGATTCATGATAGCTATGATATAAATATCGCTGAGTTCTTCAATTAGAACGCATAAAAAGGAGCAAATATGACAAGTGTAAAAAGAACAATTTTGATAACTACGGCTGTGTTCTTTATTTTAACTGTTTTGTTTATAATTTTAGCTGCTGCTACCGGCAGCTCCGTTTGGCTGACGCTTGCAATCACATTCGGCACGGCGCTTTATCATTTTGCAATGAGATTATTTGTCGGAAAGATTGTAAAGCAAAATTTTAATTATAAAAACAACTGGTTCAAGGAAAAGAAATTTGAAAAAAAGCTCTATAAATTTCTGAAAGTTAAAAAGTGGAAAGACGCGATGCCGTCATATAATCCCGCAACATATAAGGTAAGCGCTGATACATTGTCCAATGTTGTGAACACAATGTGCAGAAATGAGATAATTCACGAAATCATTGCTTTATTGAGCTTTGTTCCAATCCTGTTTTCTTATCTGTTTGATGCTGCCATCGTGTTTATCGTTACATCTGTAATTGCCAGTCTGTTCGATTTCGTATTTGTTATAATACAGCGCTATAACCGCCCCAGAGTAATCAGGCTGCTGCAAAGATATCGTTAGGCAGACGACGCTTGTAACTTTGATTAAAACAATACAAAAAGCTACCAATTAAAACCTTGTATTAGCTAAGGTGAAAAATGATGGAATTCAGAAAAAAGCAATAAAAACATATTGAAACAGGGAGTTTTGACATACGCTTAATGCTGCTTATAAGAAGAGTCAAAATATATTTTTTATTCTATTCTAATTAAAATCGGAGTAAAACAAAAATGAAAACAGATTTAACAGTAATACCTAATGTTGGCAGGCGCACAAAAGAGTCTTTATTTAATATCGGGATAACCTGTGTTGAAGATTTGAAAGGCAAAGATCCCGAAGAACTTTATATAAAGGATTGCCTGTACAAAGGCTTTCAGGTAGACAAATGCCAGCTTTATCTTTTCAGAATGGCTGTCTATTTTGCCGAAAACACAGTTTGGGATGCAGAAAAACTGAAATGGTGGTATTGGAAGGATAAGCAATACCCGGAAAAGTAAAGGAGTTACATATGGCTTTTGATTACAAAAAAGAATATAAAGAATTTTATCTGCCAAAGAAAAAACCAAGTATCATTGAAATACCGGAAATGAATTATATTGCAGTCAGGGGCAAAGGCAATCCCAATGCTGAAAACGGTGAATATAAAAAATCAATCGGTATGTTATATGCAATTGCGTTTACCATAAAAATGAGCTATAAGGGCAGCCATAAAATCGACGGCTATTTTGAATATGTGGTTCCGCCGCTGGAGGGATTTTGGTGGCAGGATAATACAAAAAGCATGGATTATAACAAAAAAGAAGATATGAATTTTATCTCACTCATCAGGCTTCCCGATTTTGTTACAAAAGCAGATTTTGACTGGGCAGTTGAAGAAGCTTCCGAAAGGAAAAAACAAGATTTCACACAAGTTGAATTTTTTAATTATGATGAAGGTTTATGTGTTCAGTGCATGCATATCGGTTCATACGATAATGAACCTGAAACAGTTGATTTGATGCATAAGCATATATGCGAAAACGGTTATGAACCGGATATAACCAATAAAAGATTTCACCACGAAATTTACTTAAGTGATCCAAGAAGATGCGATGAAAGTAAGCTAAAAACAGTGATTCGCCATCCTATTAAAAAATATAGTGAATAATAAGGAAAGGATTTTTTAACATGGCAAGAATACTAAAAAATAAAGATTTACTTCATACAAAACTGGCCGCAGGCTATGGTGGCTGGATGTATTGCGCTGCATGCGGTGAGAACATAGGTTATTTATGCTATCAGACATATGACAGTTTGGAGCTCAAATACAAATGCAACTGCGGCAGTGAGGGCAGTGTTGATATTCATTTTGATGACAGCAAAGAAGGTACAGAATGCAGCAATGATTTAGTCACTGTAAAAAATCGGCTCTGCTGCAGTTTTGACAATCAACCGCTGATTACTCTTCTTGACAAAAAATTGTCAGAATATGATATGAAAATAACTTGCAAATCATGCCATACTATTTATAGAAAAACTAAAAAAGCTTAACAGAATTAACTGTAAATAATTTAAAATGGTGATATGTAATGTGTACCGCTGCGGCATATAAAACAAAAGATTTTTACTTTGGAAGAACCTTGGATAACGACTTTTCATATGGTGATGAGGTAACCATTACACCAAGAAACTTTACACTTCATTTCAGACATGCAGGCTGCATAAAATCGCATTTCGCAATAATCGGTATGGCCTGCGCCTTGGAAGATTACCCTTTATACTATGATGCCGTTAATGAAAAAGGTCTGGCAATGGCCGGCCTGAATTTTGTCAAAAATGCATATTATAAAAATGTATCATCCGACAAAGCGAATAATATAGCACAGTTTGAATTCATCCCTTGGATACTCGCACAATGCGCCACGGTAAAGGATGCTGTAAAGATTTTGAAAAACACAAATCTGACCAACGATGCATTCAGCGAGTCTTTGCCCGCTGCACAGCTGCACTGGATAATAGCAGACCACAAAGCCTCCGTAACTGTTGAATCTGTCAAAGAAGGCTTAAAAATTTATGATAACCCTGTAGGTGTATTAACAAATAATCCACCCTTTGATATGCAGATGTTTGCACTTAATAATTATATGCATTTGTCGGCAAAAGCACCTGAAAATCATTTCAGCAACGAATTGGATTTAAATGTCTATACCCGCGGAATGGGTGCAATAGGACTTCCCGGTGACCTGTCAAGCCAATCCAGATTTATAAGGGCTGCATTTGTAAAAATGAATTCCGTTTCAGGCTGCAGTGAAACAGAAAGCGTCAGCCAATTTTTTCATATTCTTAATTCAGTTGAACAGCAAAGAGGCTGCTGTGATTTAAACAGCAGAAAATATGAAATAACAATTTATACCTCCTGCTGTAATGCAGACAAAGGTATTTATTATTATACAACCTATAATAATCATCAAATAACTGCTGTAAATATGCACAAGGAAAACTTAGACGGCAATACAATAAAAAGATATAAATTAATAGATAATGAGCAAATAAGAATGCAGAATTAATTATTGATAAACTTATTTTTTATAATTGTGACACATAAAAGGAAAGCTGTTTCCTAAATGAGGAAACAGCTTTCCTTTTATTTAACCTTAACTTTATATACTTTACTGAATGAACCATACAGCTTTGATTTTCCAAATTGCTTATAAGCCCTTATTTTAACATAATAAGTCTTTCCGGATTTAAGTCCGCCGACTGTTTTTGACCCTGTTTTAATATTATCTACATAAACAGATTTAGCTGATGAAAATTTACTGTTTGTGCTGTACTGTATCTGATAGCCTTTTCCTGATTTCTGGGCTGTCCAACTGAGCTTAAAGCTCTTTTTAGCCGGCTTAACACTCTTCACAGATACCTTGGCAGGTTTTGTTTCTGCATAAACCAAATTATCCTTAAAGCCAAATGTATCCTGAACAGAGCCCCAATAAATCATATAGTTTTCAAACAAAAACATTTTGCTTTTTGACGAACCACGCAGAATACCAAAATAATCCGAGCCGGTCTTCTTGCTTGTGTAACCCTGAAGTCTGGGATCAAAGATGTAAGCAACACCGCCGATATATATTACCGACCATTTATGCATAACAACTGAACCATCGGCATTTTTCACATCACCGTCAGCAAGAAAAATATATTCATCAAACTTTTTATTGGTTTTTTCAAAAAGCGCAGAAATACAAGAATTGAAATTCCTATTACAGTCCATACAAGACCAGCCAAAATCTGTATTGTGCTTAGAATGCCAGTTATATATTGCTTTGAATTTATCGTAGGTTGTTTTATACTTGGCAATATCTACACCATTATTGGTTAATGATTTGATTGAAGATCTTGCCGAATTATCGGTTTTAATGCTGTTAAGCATAGTTTTCATTGAAACGCCGGACTTGATAGTAACACTCTTAGCGGCTGAAAAGTCACTGCAAAACCTATTTGTTTGGCTGATTTTAAAGGTGCATACTTTGACATAGTATTTTTTCTTTGCAAGACCGCTGATTGTCCTTGAGGTATTATTGTCACCCGTTACCACAAGTGTACATGTGGCTGCACTTTTATTCGTGATTTTAGAAGAAGGTGAATACTTAATAATATATCCGCTGACACCCTTAACCTTTTTCCAGCTGACCTTCATTTTACCTGCTGAAACATATTTTACAGATGTAAGTGAGGTTGCTTTGGGTGAAGTTCTTGCAGTTATTTTCTTGGAATAGCTTCCGTAAACCTTTGCACCATTGCTGTTTTTATATGCTCGGACTGCAAATTTATAAAGCGTATCTGCCTTAAGATTCACAACACGATAGCTCATATTGTCAGAATTCTTATTGCTTGCTTTCACATAAGCAACATGAGAATACTTCTTTGAAGAGTCATTATATTTCAGAACTTCAACACCATCACAGTCATTGGTATCAACACGCCATTTCAATGTAACAAAGCTTGTACTTGTCTTAGTTACGGCAAATTCACCCGGTGAATTTGCCAAAGAGACATAAATCACAGAACCATCTTTTAAACGCTGTTCAGCATACTCTCTCGCATATGCTGATAAATCAACAGCAGAAACCACAGATAGTAAAAGTGAGAGTGATAATAATAAACTTATAATCTTTTTCATCGCAATTTTCTCCATTATATAATCCAATATAAATTTATCATATTACAATTTCATCTGAAACCGAACAGAAAAAAGCCTAATACTCCTTTTCAGGTACACCGCATAAGGCGTATTTTTGCTTGCAAAATATTTTATCCCTATCCGGCTGCACCTTCAACTATTTTAAAAGAAATCCGATTTTTTTCATCGTCTTATCAAGTGTACGCTGAGAAACACGCTGTGCAATTTCAGCGCCCTTTGTCCACTGCTCCTGAAGGTAAGCCTTGTCTGCCATATACTCTTTGTATTTATTTTGCACAGGTGCAAGCTCAGCAACGACTGCTTCTCCTACTGCTGTTTTAAAATCGCCATAACCTTTGCCTGAAAACTCATTTTCAATAGCAGCAAAATCTTTGCCGGTAACAGCGGAATAAATCGTCATCAAATTATTGATACCGTCCTTACCCTCTGCATATCGAACACTCATTTCGCTGTCAGTGACAGCGCTTTTAAACTTTTTCATAATGACATTCGGTTCATCTGTAAGATAAACAGTTCCCTTGGGATTAGGGTCGGATTTGCTCATCTTTCGTGTCGGATCAGCCAGACTCATTACTCTTGCACCATTTTGCGGGATATATGGTTGCGGCACTGTAAAAACATTTCCATAAATGCCGTTAAAACGCTCGGCAATATCCCTTGCTATTTCCAGATGCTGCTTTTGGTCTGCACCGACAGGAACAATATCTGCCTGATAAAGCAAAATATCGGCAGCCATCAAACACGGATATGTGAAGAGTCCCGAATTAACATTATCAGCATGCTGCTGTGCCTTATCCTTAAACTGAGTCATCCTGTTAAGCTCACCAAACATAGTATAGCAATTGAGCAGCCAGCCGAGCTGTGAATGCTGCGGAACATGTGACTGAACAAAAAGGATGCTCTTTTCAGGGTCCAGACCTACCGAAAGCAAAAGAGCATAAAGCTGAACAGTCTGTTCTCTGAGCTTTTTAGGATCCTGTCTGACCGTAATTGAATGTAAATCAGCAATACCGAAAACAGTATCGAAATTGTCCTGGAAAGACGGCCAGCCCTTCATTGCACCAAGGTAGTTACCCAACGTTGGTATAGATGTAGGCTGAATCAACGACAAACTTCTTTTTTTACGTTCTTTCGTTATTTCTTCAGGCATAATATTACCTCCATTCGATTAATAACATATTGATAGCGGGCAAATATTGAATTGCCCTTGCAAATGCTGAAATACAGCTATTTTATTTAGTATATTCCTTAGCAACTTCACCAAGAGCCCTGACACCATTTACAATTCCCTCATTGGACGGAGTAGAGAAATTAAGACGTATATACTGAGTCTTATCTGTATCATTCATAAGAAATGCATTACCGGGAACAACAGCAACCTTTTTTTCAACTGCTTTGTGTACAAACTCCAGCATATCAACATCATCAGGAAGCTTGCACCAAATGAAGAGCCCGCCCTCCGGTTTTACATACTCAACAAAATCACCCAGCTCCTTATCAATGCAGTCACACATCAAATCAAGCTTTTTCTTGTAAATCTTCTGTATTTTTGCAATATGTGCATCAACATCATATTTTTTGAACCATTCGTCCACAATCATCTGATTCAGGCAGGGTGTATGTACATCCGATGCCTGCTTGCCGACCGTCATTTTTGCAAGTAATGACTGATGTGCAATACAGTATGCCACGCGCAGGCCCGGTGCAAGTATCTTTGAAAAGGAACCGGCATAAACAACAATACCCTCAGTATCCATCGATTTGATTGTCGGCAGACTTTCACCTGAAACACGCAAATCACCATATGGATTATCCTCAAGAATAACTACGCCATACTCCTTGGCAAGAGAATACAGTCTCTTTCGTTTCTCAAGCGACATTGTAGCACCTGAAGGATTTTGAAAATTAGGTATGGTATAGATGAATTTAACATTTTCAGCAGTTTTCAGTGTTTTCTCAAGTGCATCAACATTCATCCCGTCAGCTTCCACAGGAATACCCTTAAGATTACATGCGTATGAACGGAAGCAATTGAGCGAGCCGATGAAAGACGGCTCCTCACAGATTACTGTATCGCCCTCATTGCAAAGTACCTTTGTAACAAGATCCATAACCTGTGTAGCACCGGAAACAATGATAATATTATCATAATCATTGCCGATATTTTCGTGCCTTTTCATCCAGCTCATTATTGTATCACGCAACGGCTGATAGCCCTCTGATACACCATACTGAAGTGCATCAATCGGTCTTTCCCTCAATATCTCTTGTGCGATAGTCTGAACCTCCTCAACAGGGAAAGCATCAGGTGCAGGATTGCCTGCTGCAAGGGGGATAATTGACGGATCTGCTGTTGCTTTTAGAATTTCTCTGATAGCACTCGGCTGGAGAGAGGAGATTTTATTTGAAAAAACATAGTCCATTTTTATACCTTCTATATAATTTTATCCTTTTTTAAATACTGAATAAGCCTTTCGGTGTTTTTGCCGTCATGAAAAGTCACAATACGTGAATACTTTTGCTTATGCTCATCATTTTGCGGATGATTATAGTTATACTCAATAGACTCCTTTAATCCATCAACAGAATAAAAATAATCACCGTAAACGTTATCCTCATTGAGCATAAGCTTTGTTGTGGGGCCGTACTGGGCCATACATTCATCCTTTTCCTCCCAATAAAAAATAACACGAGTGCCACGGTAAAATGCATCGTAAGCAATTGAAGAATAGTCCGTAATCAGGATTCGTGCCTGTTTTAAAATATCATCATATTTTGCATCCGTAATCATCTTTTCGGATACTGATTCAGGCAGTTTTTTAAGCTCGTTTAAAATAAGCGGATGAGGCAAAATAATCACCTTATCTTTAAGATGAGGAGGAACACTGTTGTAAATTTTCATTATCATTTTAAAATAGCTTGTTTCGAGGAAATTGTCACGAGCTGTATTGATTTCCCAGGGACGCCATGTAGGCATAATTACAATCTTATCGGCATCATCATTCATAACATTCTTATCAAACTTCGGCAAACCAGTAATATAAAGATCTTCGTAATAATGATTGCCAAGCTCGGCAAAATGGTCGGCCTCAGTCTGGGATGAAACAACTACACGGTATTTTCCGTTTAACTCTTTTCTCTTGAACATCTTTCTTGCTTCCGAGTCAAGAGATACCATATACATAACACCATGCTGCAGAAATACATAATTCTTATTTTTATCCGCAACCTTCATAAGTGCAAGCTTATTAAAGGTTTTAAGGTCAATTGCATGCACCAAGGTCTCCGTGCCGATAAAGGTTTTTGACTTAAAATAATAAAGATAATGCTTAAAGGAATGCTTTATAAGCACATTCTTCCTATACTTTTCGGGAACATCAGCAAGTGCATCCTCAGTTACAATAAAATAAGCATAATCAAATCCGCTGTCAAGCAGCTTTTCATAAAGAGCACTCGCACTTTCTTCGTATTTGGCAGCATTTTTTTCATAAAGCAGCACAAGCTTTTTCGCCTTTTCACTATGCCAAAAGCATGATAAAATAAATGCCATTACCTGCATAGCCCTTTTAATAAAAGCGTCTGAAACATTGCGGGAGCGAATATAGATATTCAATCTGTTTCCTCTTGTCTGACGGAAAATTGCAACCGAATTTGTTTTTTCATCAAAACTCATAGGACCGCGAAGTCCGAGAAATCTAACAGGCAGCAAAGCGTTGTATAGAATATGACACTGAACGGTATACCCGAGCTGATTTTTATAATTAAGAGACACAATATTTGTTGAAGGCATATCAATCACATCATCCAAGGGAACAGAAAACCAATAAATACCGAAGTGCTTTTTTAATTTTACATTTTTAAGTGCCATAAAATGCGGATGGTATTGACGATTATTCACGGTAATCCAGGTATCATTCAGTGATATTTTTAACGGTGCTTTGAAATAAAACAGACTTAGACAAATCATTTTCTTTCTCAGCTTAAGGAAAATAGGCATGAGATTTTTCATGGATGAATTTTTTCTAAACGTTATATCGGCAAATATCTCTTTGTTTGATTTTGTATAACGTTCATTCTCTGCATCTATGCAGTTTAGCTGCCTGAAACCATGCTTCTTTTCATATCGTCGTACACGTTCAACTGTTTTTTTTACATGCGGTGAATAACAAATATAATCCCCGTGAATTACATATTCCTTTTCGCCTGTCATACGCGAAAGTATACCGGCAAAAATCATATTTGTACAAGAAAAATCTACAACTTTATCCGGGTTAAAAGAAAAGAATATTCTGTTCTTTTCTCGTTCATAAAGTCTATCAAGCACTGCATTATCCTTAACAAAATCAAAAAATCTGTTTATTCCCAGCGCTATCATCTCTTTAAAAGTCAGCTGAAAGGCGGTAATCGTGCCGAAACTCAGCTGATTATCATGCAATGAATTAATAAAAGCCTTCTTACGTTCAGAAAGATTGCGCCTGTACGCAATAACATATTTATAATCAGGATTATCCTTCATATACGCTTTAAGATTTTTAAACTGTACAGGTGCCATATCACCTGCGTAAATCAGACATAGCTTTTGCTGCGGCAATTTTTCAAGTTCAAAATAATCAGTCTTTGCGTTTACCATCATTTCAAAAAGCTTTTCACAGGTATCCGCATAACCGTTTGAACAATATTGATTAAGGAAATCTTCATCGATTGAAGCTGGTATGTCCATCTCAGAAATAAGCTCGTCAACCGTTTCAACAATAGGAAACGGCAGACTTTCAAACGGCATATAAATACCGCGAGAACTTAAATATTTTTCCTTATCATAAGCATAAAGAATAATTTTTTTGCCGGTAACCGCAAAATCAAAAAATACACTTGAATAATCGGTAATAAGCCCATCACAGGCATTTAAAATTTCATAAGTATCATAGTCGGAATTAAAATAGTCAATATGCTTAAACCGGTCACAGTCAATACCCTTAGCAAGCAGGAAATGAAGATTGACAAGCAAAACCGTGTCATCACTAAGCTTTTCATCAATCTCTTTTAAAATCTCTGCTGTACAGTCAAGCTGATATGCAGTGTCCGCTGTTCTGCCCGTACCGCGCCAGGTAGGCATATAGGCAAAAAGCTTTTTATTGCCATATCCAAGCTTCGTTTTCATTTCAGCGGGCTGTGTCTTATCATAGAATATATAGTTTCGAGGATAATTGGCAATAAGAGAATAGCCTTTAAAAATATATTTAAGGTCATAATCCTCCATAAACACATTACGCGTAAACGCATTAGGAAACAAAGCATAATCACTCATCAGATAATTCTTTTGAATATTTGCAAGTGAAGCCAGATTGGATTTATCCGACTTGCCCAATGTTTTGAGCGGAGTACCATGCCATGTATTCAGAAACACCTGACCCTCACGCTTATTGAAATACGGGGGGAATGAATTATCTGTCATAAGATATTTAGCTGTTGCAAGATATTTGCAATAACTATCGGAATCACGAACAGAAAGTATAACCTTTCCAAAGCCGTAAAAACGCATTCTTTTCTCAGCAGCCTTAAGTGTGTCATTGGTTACAACAAACACAGTCTTATATTCACTCCACCGAGCATTTGAATTCAGTTCTTTTAACATAGAAAACATATTGCCGTTAATATTTGTACCCTGTCCGCCCTCAAGCAGAACAAGTTTATCATCAAGCGGCAATTTGCTGTAATCAATGTATGACGGCTTAATTGCATTTTTAAATTTTTTATATTTAGCTAATATTCTTTTTAAAATCAATGGGTATAACCTCTTTTCAATATTAGGAAAAGCTAAACAAAATCAATTCTGATTTTGGCCGATTAATATTGCAATAAACTTAGCTATAATATCAGAATTATTTGTATTCGTATTTTCAACATACTTTGATTTGAATTTATATAATGCATCCAAATCGTAAATTCCTGTTCTTATAGCTTTGCAAAGCTCGGGTGCATCCTCATAAACAGCAAAACCCAGTTCATTCTTAAGTTCGACATTTACACCAAGCTCATGAATATACTGCTTAAAATCAGGAACAAAAAAGTAAAGCGGCTTCATAAGTATGGCAGCCTCAAAGGCACAGGCAGAATAGTCGGTAATGATAACATCGGCAATCTTCATTAATTCAATAGTTGAATAACTGCCGTTATAAAAAAATCTATCATCCCTTTTAACCTTTGAAAAAAGCGGATGCGGACTGACGATCAGGTGATAGCCATTCATTTCCTCAGCGAATTCGACTTTTAGCTCCTGTGCAACATAAGCCTCTCTGTCACGAAAAGTAGGCAAATATAAAACAATCGTCTTGCTGCTTAAAGCAGGATTATCGCTGAAAAAACGAGTTGCCGCACTATCGTTTTCAAGTATTTTGTCAACTCTTGGCAGTGAACAGATTTTCATCTTTTCCGCCCTGCAGCCGAATGCCTCCATATAAAACTGAGCAGTGGCTTTACTTGGTGCAAGCACATAGTCATAATTTTTATGCATACACATAGCTTCGCTTATTTTCTCGTCTCTACCCTCTTTTGTGCCGACACTCTGAAGACCGAATTTTTTAATTGCGCCCAGAGCATGCCACATCTGAATAACCTTTAAATCCTTTTTATGCCTAAGACAGGAAACAGTAATAGAATAAGTGTCAAGTATAGCGAGCTTGGATGTTGCAAGATAATACATATCACCTATTACGCCAATACAGTATCTTATTTTATCTTTAAAACCATCAGGTATCATCCTGAGTCTGAATATCTGCTCTGTGTCAGGAAGCTCATTTTTAACTGACTGCTCCAAAAGAATCATATCCAGACTTTTTTCGTTGCTTTGACGTGAAAGATAAACAATTCTGTTTTTTGTCTTAAACAGCTTTAAAGGTGCATAAAGCACCCTTAAACCTAATTTTAGTATTGTAAATAAAACTACTTTCATATTTTATTCATAAAGCGGGTATTTAGCACAAATCTGTGCAACACCACTTGTAATTTCCTCTTTTTTATTTTCAAAATCAGTTACAGCAAGATAAATATACTCAGCAATTTTATCCATATCCTCGGTATTAAGGCCCCTTGTTGTAGCAGCGGGCGTACCGATACGAACACCTGATGTAACAAATGGTGAAAGCGGCTCATTAGGAACAGTGTTCTTATTAAGAGTAATATGAACCTCGTCAAGTCTATGCTCAAGCTCTTTACCTGTAACATCCGTGCCACGAAGGTCAAGAAGACAAAGATGATTATCAGTACCGCCGGAAACAAGATTAAGACCTCTCTTTGTAAGACCGTCGGCAAGTGCCCTCGCATTGTCAATAACTCTTTGCTGATACTCCTTAAACTCAGGCTTGAGAGCTTCACCAAAGCATACTGCCTTACCGGCAATTACATGCATAAGCGGACCGCCCTGTGACCCCGGGAAGACGGCTGAATTAAGCTTTTTAGCCAAGTACTCATTATTGCAAAGAATAAGACCGCCTCTTGGTCCGCGGAGTGTTTTGTGTGTAGTTGTGGTAACAACATCGGCATATGCAATCGGTGACTGATGAAGGCCTGCAGCAACCAGACCTGCAATATGTGCCATATCAACCATAAACATGGCTCCATTTGCATGAGCAATATCAGCCATTGTTTTAAAATCAATCTCTCTAGGATAAGCTGATGCACCGGCTACAACAAGCTTAGGCTTAACCTTATTAACCTGCTTAGCAAATTCCTTAAGGTCAATATAACCCTCATCATCAACACCATATGGTACAAAATTAAAATATTTGCCGCTGATATTTGCAGGTGAACCATGGGTAAGGTGACCACCGTTATCAAGGCTCATACCCATAACCGTGTCGCCCGGCTTAAGCAGAGCAAGATACACAGCTGTATTAGCCTGCGCACCTGAATGTGGCTGAACATTTGCAAAATTGCAGCCAAAAAGCTCACATGCTCTTTTAATAGCAATTTCCTCTACAATATCAACAAACTGGCAACCGCCGTAATATCTTTTTGCAGGCAGACCCTCTGCGTACTTATTTGTAAGCACAGAACCCATAGCCGCCATAACCTGCGGTGAAACAAGGTTTTCAGAAGCGATAAGCTCAATATTTTCTCTCTGGCGCTTAAGTTCAAGAGCCATTGCGTCAGCAACCTCCTTATCTGTCTCTGCAACCTTTGCAATAGAATCATAATAATCAGGAAACATTTTAAAATCCTCCAATATCTAAATTTATTCGGATATATAATATCATAAAAAGAAATAATATACAATACTAATTTTAACACTTGAAAGATAGTATATTATGTGATAAAATCTTTCTGTTAAAATTTGTTATAACGGAGTGATAAAATGAGCGGACATAATAAATGGAGCACCATAAAAAGAAAAAAGGGTGCAAACGACGCAGCACGTGCAAAAGTATTCACAAAAATCGGCAGAGAACTTGCCGTTGCAGTTAAAAACGGCGGTCCTGACCCCAATAATAATGCTAAACTTCGTGATGTTATTGCAAAGGCCAAGCAAAACAATGTGCCTAATGACAACATTGACAGAATGCTAAAAAAAGCTGCGGGCGAAGGTGACAGTACAAATTACGAAGAAATCGTTTATGAAGGCTATGGCCCTTCAGGTGTTGCCGTGGTTGTTGAAACGCTTACGGATAACAGAAACCGAACAGCATCCGAAGTTCGTCACTATTTTGACAAGGCCGGCGGAAATATGGGTACTCCGGGTTCCGTTACATTTATGTTTGGCAAGGAAGGCGTTATCGTTATTGAAAAAGAAGACGTTGATGAGGATCAGCTGATGGAAGATGCTCTTGAGGCCGGTGCTGCGGATTTTCTCACGGATGACGAGGATATTTTTGAAATCAGAACAGAGGCTTCGGATGTCGGTGCTGTTCGTGATGAACTTGAAGTGAAAGGCTACAGCATAGTTTCATCAGAGCCTGCTTACATCCCTCAAACCTATACCAGACTTGAATCCGAAGATGATATGAAAGCAATGTCAAAAATGATTGATATGTTTGAAGAAAATGATGACGTTCAAAATATTTGGCACAACTGGGAAAACGAAGACGAATATGAAGGTTAATAAAAAAACATCCTTTTGCATAAATATCTGCAAAAGGATGTTTTTTTATTCAATAAGTCTTATCTTTCAATCCGTCTGTTAAACAGTATCATTAAAAAACAGGATATCCAAAGCCGCCCTGCATTCCTGAAGGGGAATTGCTTGACCTGCTTATGAATAAGCATTATCGCTCTTCCCTGAAATAGGATAGTCCCAAAGCAGCAGGACCGAGATTTTCCTTTTTATTGCGCATGGAACTGATGATGAGAACGATAATCGTTACAACATACGGCAGCATTTTAATAAGCTCCTGCGTACGAAGTGCCAAGCCGGGAATATAAAGATAAATGATATAGAGTCCGCCAAAGAGAATGGAACCGGGGATACTCAAATCCGGCTTCCATATTGCAAATATAACCAGGGCAATTGCCAACCATCCCCTATCACCGAAGCCTTCATTTGACCATACACCGCAGGCATAGTCCATTACATAATAAAGACCCCCGAGACCGGCAATCACGCTGCCGATACAGGTTGCAAGATATTTTGATTTTTCAACGTTAATACCTGCAGCATCGGCAGTTGCAGGGTTTTCTCCCACTGCTCTCAAATGCAGTCCGCCTCTCGTTTTTCTAAGAAAAACAGCACAAACTACAGCAATAATTATTGCAAGATAAGTCATAAAGCCATACGATAAAAACATTTTACCGAACCAGCCTGTATTTTCAGCCATCGGAAGAGTTGCCCTAAAAAATGAGCTTGTATTTGTGAGTGCAACCGATGGAATTTCACTTCCTGTCAGCTTAACAAGTGATCCGCCGAAGAAATTACCGAACCCAACACCGAAGGTGGTAATGGCAAGACCTGTTACATTTTGATTTGCTCTGAGTGTAACTGTGAGAAAGCAGTAAATAAGGCCCATAACAGCGGAACCGAGCATGCTGCAAAGCATAGGAATAAGGACTGCCAGAACCGGATTGATCGATTCGGGATTTGCAAGCGACTGTTCATAAAGAAAAGCACCGATTACACCGCTGATACCACCCACATACATAATACCCGGTATACCTAAGTTCAAATTACCGGATTTTTCAGTCAGTATTTCACCGGTTGAACCGAATAAAAGCGGTATACCCTGAACAACAGCACGCTGAAGAAAAGTAATGATTGTAGAAAATAACATATTACTTTACCTCCTTACGTGAACTGTGAAATTTAATTTGATAATGGATAAAGAATTCACTGCCGATAATGAAAAACAAAATTATGCCTGTTATAATATCAGCAAAAGATTGATTTAAATTAAATACAGTTGAGATTTCGTTTGCACCCTTTTCAAGAAATACAAGAATAAAGGATGTAATTATCATATAAATCGGATTGAATTTCGCAAGCCAAGATACCATAATTGCCGTAAATCCGCGATTGTCTGCCGTTGTGGTTGTGATGGTGTGATTTGTGCCGCCCACAAGAAGAAGACCTGCAATTCCACACACGGCACCTGAAAGAAACATCGTTCGAAGCACAACTTTTTTTACATGAATGCCTATGTATCTTGCCGTATTTTCGCTTTCTCCTACTACTGATATTTCATAGCCATGCTTGCTGTATTTAAGATAAACATACATAAACACAGTAATGATCAAAACAATCAGTATATTGAGCAAATAGTCATATTCACCTATAACCGGAAACCAGCCTTCATGGTTTGTCTGATTTATAATACCGATTTTACCTGAACCTTTGGGAGATTCCCACAGCATAACAAAATAAGACACAAGCTGTATCCCGACATAATTCATCATAAGCGTGAACAAAGTTTCATTCGTATTAAATTTCACCTTGAACACAGCCGGAATTACAGCCCAAACTGCACCTGCCAGTATGCTTGCAATAATCATAACAACAATAAGCAGAGCATTCGGAATTTTACCGCCCAGACAAATCATACATGCAGCAGTGGCAAGACCGCCTACAAGCACCTGCCCCTCTGCGCCGATATTCCAAAACTTCATTTTAAAAGCAGGCGTTATCGCAAGAGAAATGCACAAAAGCATAGCCAGAGCCTGAAGCAAATTCCACACTCTTCGCGGAGTGCCGAAAGCGCCCTTAATCATCGTTACATAAACACTTATAGGATTTTCATTTGTTAAAACCATTGTTAAAACCGCACATACAATAAGCGCGGCCGCAATTGCCGCTATTCGGATGAGCCACGAAATATACCATGGAAGGTTATCTCTTTTAGCGATATGAAAAAGAGGCTCACGGGCTTTTATCTTCTCACGCATCAGCTGTAACCTCCTCTTTTGAATTCTTTGTCATCAGCAATCCTATTTCCTCTTTAACTGCTGTTCTGCCGTCAACAATGCCTGTAATTCTGCCGGAATTAATAACCATAATTCTGTCGCAAAGGTCAATAAGAACATCTAAATCCTCGCCTACGAATATAACTGCCACACCGCTTTCTTTCTGCTTGGTAAGCAAATTATATATTGTGTACGAAGAATGAATATCAAGTCCCCTCACAGGATAAGCCGCCATAAGTACCTTTGGATTGGCAGCAATTTCTCGACCTACAAGCACCTTTTGAACATTGCCACCCGAGAGCCTGCGAACCGGAGTTGATGAATTGGGTGTAATAACCTCAAGCCCCTTTATAATTCTCTCAGCTAAATCCTTCGGTGGTTTTCTGTTTAAGAAAACGGATTTGCCGTTTTTATAGCTTCGAAGCATCATATTATCAATAATATCCATATTGCCGACAAGACCCATTCCGATTCTGTCCTCAGGGACGAAGGACAGCCTTACACCCAAATCTCGGATTTGAGTCGGCGTTTTATCACAAAGATTAATGGTTTCACCATTTTCTTCATTATAAAGTATTTCGCCTGTTTTCGGTCTGCATAGTCCTGCAATTGCCTCAAGCAATTCACGCTGCCCGCTGCCGGCAATACACGCAATACCTAATATTTCACCTGATTTTGCAGTAAATGAAATATGATCAAGCACTTTTCGGCCTTCACTGTTCTCAGCTGTAACATTTTTTACAATAAGTTTGTCCTGAGAGTTTTTAGGCTCAGGACGTTTGATATTCAGCTCCACTTTTTTGCCCACCATCATTTCCGTTAATGACTGCTCATTGGCATTCACAGTGTCAACAGTGCCGATATATTCACCCTTGCGCAAAACCGTGACTCTGTCCGTGAGTTCCAATACCTCGTGAAGCTTGTGTGTAATTATAATAATTGACTTATTATCCTCGCGCATACGACGAAGAATGTCAAATAATTTTCCTGTTTCCTGCGGTGTAAGAACAGCTGTGGGTTCATCCAAAATCAGGATATCCGCACCTCTGTAAAGCACCTTAATAATTTCAACAGTCTGCTTCTCGGAAACAGACATTTCATAAATTTTTCTGTTTAAATCAATTTCAAAGCCATATTTTTCTGTAATTTCACGTACTCTTTTTTCGGCTTCCTTAATATTGAATTTACCATCCTTTTTTACACCAAGCACAATATTTTCCGTAGCTGTAAAAACATCCACTAATTTAAAATGCTGATGTATCATGCCGATTCTATATTTGAAGGCATCCTTAGGCGATTTTATAATAACCTCATTACCGTCAACATAAATATGGCCCTCATCAGGAAAATAAATCCCCGAAACCATATTCATCAGAGTTGTTTTGCCGCTTCCGTTTTCGCCTAAAACAGCAAGAATTTCCCCTCTTCTTACTTTCAAATCAACATTTTTATTGGCAACAACACTTCCGAATTTTTTTGTTATTCCCTTTAATTCAATTGCTGTTTTTTCACCCATAACAAGCCACCTTTACGCTGCTTAAAATGATTAGGGTGACAAGGCTGTATGTCTTGCCACCCATAATATTAGAATAATTTTTTGAGATTAGCCGAAATTTGTATCCAAAAGATCTATTCCGTCAATCTGAACATCAAAATAAGGAGCTGAACGCTTTTCAGACTCATGGAAATAACCATCTGAAATAACCTTAGTCTCATGCTTCATATCAGCATCTGAGTCAACATCAGCAAGATAGGAGTCAAGCTTTTTGCCCTCAACTGTGAAGGTTGATGTATCAAATACATGAAGAGTGCCTGCCTCAAGCTCTGCCTTAGCCTTATCTATTGCTTCCTGAGTACCCTTAGCTGCTGCCTTTTCATTCACTTCTGTAAGAAGAACAGCATCGTTCGCTATGCTGCCTGTCCAGTCAGCATCAATCTCTTTGTTATCCATAACACTCTTAATAGCATATTGATAATAAGGAGCCCAGTTAATTCTTGATGACACGATAAATGTATTCGGGCAAGCCTTCACTGTGCTGCCATTGTATGAAACGTTAGGAATACTTGCTGCTTCACATGCAGTAGGAGCTCCCATAGAGTCTGCATGCTGGCTGATAAGCTTGCAGCCGTTGGCAATAAGCTTATTAGCACCTTCCTTCTCTTTTGCTTCATTATACCAAGAACCTGTAAAAGTAACTTCCATTGTAGCTGTAGGACATACCGAACGTGCACCGAGGAAGAAGGAAGTATAACCGGAAATAACCTCAGCATAAGTGAAAGCACCTACATAACCGATTTTAGCTTCTTCTGCTTTAAAGAGACCTGCATCAATCATTTCATTGAGCTTCATACCTGCTGCAATACCTGCCAGGTAACGTCCTTCATAGATCGAAGCAAAAGCATTGTGGTAATTTTTAAGTCCCTGTGTGTGCGCCTTTGTACCGGTTGAATGACAAAACTGAACATTAGGATTCTTCACTGCAGCCTGTATCATAAAGTCCTCATGACCAAAACTGTCTGCAAAAATGATTGAACAGCCCTGCTCTACAAGATCGATAGCTGCGTCATAGCATTCCTGACCTTCAGGTACATTCTTTTTGAAAATCTTGTTTTCATCCTTTACACCGAGCGCCTTGCAAGCTTCATCCGCAGCATTAATAAAGTTAAGATCATAAGTTGAGTTTTCATCATGCAGGAAAATAAATCCAACTTTGATATCCGTTGTGGATGTTGCAGCATTATCCTGCGTTTTATCATCTGATGCATCATCTTTGCCCGAACAGCCGGCAAAGCAGCCTACAACAAATAAAACCGAAAGGATAACTGCAAGAATTTTCTTTGTGAGTTTCATTTTTCTTCCTCCGTAAAAATTAGTATATTATAAGGCATTGTGCCGAATAACCGATTTAATCTCTAAAATAAACATGTCCTGTTTCGTGGTCCATACTCTCCACAATTGCAAGAGACTGCACATTAACTCCGCTGTCCCTAAGCTTGTCCCCTCCATGCTGAAATCCTTTTTCAATCACAACACCGCAGCCTGCAAGTGAAGCACCGCTATGATTTACCAAATCAATCAGACCGTTAAGTGCATTGCCTATTGCCAAAAAATCGTCAACAATAAGTACTCTGTCATTCTTATCAAGAAAACGCTTTGAAACAATAATGTCATATGTCGTACCATGTGTAAAGGATTCCACTTTAGAGGTATACACATCTCCGGCAATATTTTTCGTTTTTGTTTTTTTTGCGAAAACCAGCGGGCATTCAAATTCCTGTGCAACCAGTGCACCGATTGCTATTCCCGATGCTTCAATCGTAAGAATTTTATTAACACCTTCATCCTTAAACAGACGGTGAAATTCTTTTCCGACTTGGCGCATAAAAGGAATATCTATTCGATGATTGAGAAATCCGTCAACCTTAAGGATATTGCCCTCGTACACTTCCCCCTCGGAAATTATTTTCTTTTTTAATAACTCCATAAATTGTACCAACCGAAAATGTGATTAATATATGCTATTATCATATTATTACGTATCAGAACAATTTGCAATATTTTCAAGAATTTTGACATCAAATTTTAATAATTATTCCTTTCAATTTATAAAAATTCTGTAGACTAAGAATATGAGATATGTTACTATAAAATCAGGTGATATTTATGAATAATAAAAAAATCGCTTTCGCGGCAATACTGTTTATTGCCATTTTTCTCATAATCTGCTTGGCTCTTGCAGCTGCAGGCCATATTCCTTTTATCGGAAGAGCACTTTCACTTATTATTGCTGTTATTGCAATAATATTTGTTTTGGTATTTTTCATCATAATCAGTAAAAAGAAAAAATAGGAGAACAAAATGAAAATACTTGTCAGCGCCTGTCTTCTCGGCGAAAACTGCAAATACGACGGCGGGAACAATAAAAACGAGAATGTAATAGAACTGGGAAAAAAGCACAAACTTATACCCATTTGCCCTGAATGCTTTGCACAGCTGCCAACACCAAGACCACCGGCAGAAATCTCAAACGGCAGAGTATTCAATAATTGCGCAGAGGATATAACAAGCTATTTCATTGATGGTGCTGAAAAGACGCTTTACATTGCCGAAGAAACCGGATGTCAGATTGCTGTTCTTAAGGAGCGAAGCCCATCCTGCGGCTTCGGCACAATATATGACGGCAGCTTTACAGGAAAAACAATAAAAGGAAACGGAATAGCAGCACAGCTTTTATATGAACACGGAATAAAAATTCTGGGCGAAAGCCAAATTGATAAAATCAAAAAATATGATGAGATAGAATAAAATTATGGTAAGCAAAACAAAATTCCTTATTGATAAAAAAACAATTCATAAGATGTTTGAACAAGCAGGAATCAACGGCATAGTCAAAATCATGCCTCTCGGCAACGGTGAATTCAATGCCGTTTACGAGGTTGTTGCAAACAGAAATTATGTTTTAAAAATTGCCCCTAAAACGGATTTTCCGATTTTAACCTATGAAAAGAATATGATAAAGTCAGAGGTATACTGGTATGATATGATAAGTAAGAAAACAGATATCAAGGTACCTGAGGTATATTATACAGATTTTTCAAAAAAACTCATACCAGCTGACTGGTTTATTATGGAAAAGCTTGAAGGCAAGCAGCGAAATCAAATAAAACTTGATAAAGACACCATTACAAAAGAAACTGCAAACATGATTGCCCAGATTCATAAAATCCACAATAACAAATTCGGCTACATTCAAAATGAGCTTTTTGACAACTGGTACGATGCACTGAAAAGCATGATTGAAAATCTTATACAGGATGCACAGCGTATGGGCAAAAAAACAAAAAACGGGAAAAGACTTTCGGCATATGCCGACAAGTATAAGGATATTCTTCTTAACGTCCCCTGCTGTATGGTTAATTATGATTTATGGGATCCAAATGTTTTATGCACCTTTGATAAAAAGGGAAAAATAGAATTTTCATGGATTGACCCTGAACGAAGTTTCTGGGGCGACAGAATTTTTGATTTTGTGTGTCTCGAAAATCCAATTGATTTTATAAATAATAAAACAGACTCTATACAGCATTATAACGCTGCAGCCGAATGTCCTGTTGAAATAAACAGAGAAACGGAAATTCGATTTGCCTTTGCTATTGGGCTTCTTGCGCTCATACAGGAGGTTGAGAAGTATTACCGATACACACCGCGTCATTTTGGCTGGTGGAGAAATGTGTACGGACATATGATTTATTATAAGTCTGCTTTTAAGGTATTACGCAATACACAAAATAATTAAAACAGAATTAATACAAAATCCTCCCGCGTTGCACATTCAATAAAGAGGATACGTTTTTTGCTGCTTATAAGAGGACATTTTAATTAAATGCCCTCTTATTCTATTTCCTATATTCTTTTGGTGTTTTTCCAAACCATTTATGAAATGTTTCAGTATAATAACTGCTGCCTGTGTATCCGACAGATAAAGCAATTTCGGTTATAGACATATCTGTATTTTTCAGCAATTCAACACTTTTATTAAGTCTATATTGATTAAGATATGCATTTGGCGTTTCACCAATATATCTTTTGAATAATTTACAGCATTTACTTTCTCCGATCAGACCGGCAGAAGATATATCTGCAAGTGAAATTTTATCAGTATAGTTTTGTTGTATAAATCCAAGCATATTTTTAATAATCGTTAAATCAGAATTTTGAGCTTTTATTTCTTCATTTAATGGAATGTTTTCATAAAGTAATGCCCATAGATTGGTGAAAAGGCCCTGTACCAACAGCGGTGCGGTGTCAGGACTGTTTTTACCGATTCTTAGTCCATTAATCCTTGCCGTATACTTTATTGTGAATTTGGATGAAATTGTGAAACTGCCGGCAGTGTATCGGCATTATATAAAATATAAATGGGTTAAAGATTTAACTCTGAAAGGCAAAACGGAGGAATAAAAATGTATAATAATATCAGTGATTGGGATCGCATGATTGAGGGAAAACTTTACAATTCGGCAAGTAAGGATATTTTTAAACAGCACGCCCTTGGACTTACAAGATGCGATCGCTTTAATAAAATTGCTGTATGGAGATTTAAAACAAAACAGCGTGCATTGGAAAAATTAATTCCCTCTGCAAAGGATAAAGATTTCGCTGTATTTGCACCGTTTTACTGCGAATACGGTGTAAATATTCATGTCGGAGAAGGCTGTTTTGTAAATTATAACTGCACCTTTCTTGATGTGGCACCCATTACTCTGGGCAACGGAGTTTGGATTGGTGCTAATGTAACACTTGCAACTCCAAATCATCCGTTTATAGCTGAGGAACGATTACCGGCTGATTATCCTGATGGCAAGCACGATCTCGAGTACGCTGCACCTATAACAATCAAAGACGAATGTTGGATATGCTCAAGTGCAACAATCTGCGGTGGTGTAACCATAGGCGAAAAAAGTATTGTTGCCGCCGGTGCCGTTGTAAATAAGGATGTTCCGCCTAACAGTATTGTGGCAGGTGTACCTGCAAGGGTTATGCGTAAAATTGATGAGGGCGACCGTATGAATGTGTGGGAAACATATGTGAAGAATGAAATGCCTGCTTCTGCACGAAAAAAGTAATATGACAATTTCGGGTTATTTCAAATACAACGAAAAATTATAAACCACCTAACAAATACCTATTCAGATTAGAGTGATGAAGCTCTGTGAATATTGGAATATAGAACGAAATATATGTTAATGTTTTTTATTCGGCATGAACAGTACCAATTCCAAAAGAAATATCTGAACACAAAAAGAAAAAACAGCATAGAAAACTATGCTGTACCAATCAGACTGCACCTTGGGATAGCCGAACCTGCCCCAAAATACAGAATTAAAACAAATTTATGAAGTTTTCGCTGTTGCCTACTCTCTCTTTTCTGAGCAATCGGGGGGTAAACCTTGCGGAATTTTTCATTCTCATATTATTGTGCCGCCGCCTAAAACAGTATCTCCATTATATAAAACAGCAGCCTGTCCTTTTGTTATTGCTCTTTGCACTTCATCAAAAACAATTTTGACACTGTTGTTATCCAATCTGTATACAGTAGCACTCTGTTCTTTCATATTATATCTGACTCTGACTTTGCACGTGATAACATCACCGGGCTTGGGAATAAGCCAGTTAAAATCCGATGCTGTCAGTTCTTTTGAAAAAAGTTCTTCATTGCTGCAAAGCGTAACTGTATTCTTTTCCATATCCTTATCACAAACATACATAGGTTTGCCAAAGGCAACCCCGAGTCCCTTACGCTGACCATTTGTGTATCTGATTATCCCCTGATGTCTGCCCAGCACATTGCCCTGCCGATCGACGAAATCTCCCTCAGGATATTTTTTACCCGTATAACGTTCAATAAAGGCAGCATAATCCCCATCTGCAACAAAACAAATATCCTGACTGTCCTTCTTTCGGGCATTGATAAAACCCTGTTTCTCGGCTATAGTTCTTATATCTGATTTCGAATACTCGCCAAGAGGAAAAAGAATATGACTCAGCTGTCCTTGCGTTAAAGAATAGAGTACATAGCTTTGGTCCTTAGTTTGGTCAACAGCCTTCTTTAAATAAAACCAGCCTTTATCCTCCATTACTCTTGCATAGTGCCCTGTAACAACATAATCAAATTGAAGCTCCTGCATTCGCTGAAAAAGCTTTTCAAACTTAAGATATCTGTTACAGTCAATACAGGGATTGGGTGTAGCCCCCTGCTCATAAGTTGCAATAAATTTATTAATGACCTTTTCTTTAAAATCGCCCTTAAAATTCAGCACATAATGCGGCATATTCAGCCGGCTTGCAACAGAGCGTGCATCCTCAATATCATCAAGTGAACAGCAAGATGCATCACTGTTTAAAGCAATATTCTCTTCATCATAAAGCTTCATTGTTGCACCAACGCAATCAAAACCTTTTTCTTTCATTAAAAAAGCAGCAACGCTGGAATCAACGCCACCGCTCATTGCGATCATTGCTTTTTTTATCATACTTTCCGCCTAACCCAATCTGATCATTTCATCTATACAGCTTTTAGCACCTTTATAGATTTCCTCATCAAGTATAATTTCCTCACCGAATTCGCCTTTGCAGCAGTTAAGCACATCAACAAGCGTAGTCGCTTTCATATTATGACAAATACAGTCTTTTGAAAGCGGATAGAATTTTTTATCCGCACAAGCAAGCTGAAGATGGGTAACAATACTGTTTTCAGTCGCGATAATAAACGCATTTGCATCACTGTTTTTGGCATAATTCATAATACCTGTAGTTGAACCGACATAATCAGCCAGAGAAACCACTTCAGGTCTGCATTCAGGATGAACAAGAACAAGTGCATCCGGATGCAGCTGTTTAGCCTTAATCACATCCTCAGCACACATTTGAGCATGAGTCGGACAACATCCGTTTAAAAGCTTAAAATTCTTTTCAGGCATCTGCTTTGCAATCCAATCGCCGAGATTGCAATCGGGTATAAACAGAATATTACTATTGTCAATTTTTTTGCAAATTTCAAGTGCAGATGACGATGTGACACAAACATCACATATCGTTTTAAGCTCACTTGTCGTGTTAATATATGCAACAACAGTATAATCAGGATACTGTTCTTTAACCTCAGAAACATACTCTTTGCTAAGCATTTCAGCCATAGGACAGCCTGCATCAGGATTTGAAAGAATCACTCTTTTATCCGGTGAAAGAATTTTTACGGTTTCCGCCATAAAGCGAACACCGCACATAATCACGGTCTTGTTCTTTACCTTTGATGCTTCAACGGAAAGCGCAAAAGAGTCGCCTGCAAAATCAGCAACCTCGAGTATTTCCGGTGACTGATAGCAATGTGCTAATATGCAAATATCCTTTTCCTTTTTTAGCCTGATAATTTCCTGCTGAATATCTTTAATCATTTTCATACTCTCCGCGGCAAGGACAACAGCATCACAAAATGTGATATGTGCATACCAAGCCCATTATAATTCATATTTATCTATAATTCTGTATTGAGCACTTCCGACTTTACGTGCGATACTGTTATTTTATTAATTCTACCAATATTTAATTCATTTGTAAAGTGCTGTGTAGATTTTTTCTGAATTCTGAATAAAGAAGTTTGAATTACTACTGCCTTTAACACGCTTTCTAATAAATATCGGATTTAAAGGATAGCAAATTTTATTGCCTATCGTTTAGATAGGTAATGATATCATTAATTCACCGCTTTGTCAATATGCATATATATGTGATTTATCAAAATTTAAAACATTTTCTTAAATTTTTCCTTTTTGTATGACAGCAAAGCAAAAAAATGTTATAATACATTAAATTAATTAAACAGGAAGGTTATATGAAATATTTAAAAAAATTCAAATTCAAAAATATTTTGCTGCTGATTCTAGCGGGAATTATAAATGCAGTGGGTGTTACAATTTTTCTTTCTCCCGTTAAGCTTTATGACAGCGGAATTTCAGGAACATCAATGCTTTTATCACAGGTTACTCCCGATTATCTGCCGCTTTCGATTTTTCTTATTCTACTTAACATACCCATATTTTTATTCGGACTAAAAAAACAAGGAATTGAATTTACGGTATACTCCCTGCTGACAGTTTCGGTCTATGCATTAAGTGCCTGGCTCATAACAGATGTACTGCCTATAGATGTCAGCATTGTTTCACCGCTTGCGGGCAGGGATTTATTTTTATGTGCTCTTTTCGGAGGACTTATTTCGGGAATAGGCAGCGGACTTGCAATCAGATATGGCGGAGCAATGGATGGCATTGAGGTGCTTGCGGTTATTTTTGCGAAAAAAATCGGAATTACCGTGGGAACTTTTGTTATGATTTATAATGTCATTTTGTATATCATATGCGGCATTGTTATTAAAAGCTGGATTTTGCCGCTTTATTCCATTGTTACATATGCGGCAGCATTAAAAACAATTGACTTTATTATTGAAGGATTTGACCGGTCAAAATCAGCAATGATTATTACAACCAAAGACAAGGAAATATGCGAAAAACTGTCAAAAACCTTTGAAAACGGAATAACGGTTCTTAACGCAAAAGGTTATTATTCCGACTCGGACAAAACTATGATTTATTTTGTTATCAATAGATTTCAAGTCGGCAAAATGCGTGAAATTGTACACAGCATAGATAAAGATGCATATATATCTATTACCGAAGTTGCAGATGTGTTTGGCGCAAAGCAAGCCAAAAGTGAAGGGAATAAAGAATACAAACCGCAATAAAGATATATCGGCTTATAAAGCAATGTGCCTTTCAAACTGTCAATAGAGATGGCATAACCAAACAAGAGCATAAAAAAGCAAACATGATTTGATAACAATAATAGATTGCGTTTTCAAGTTTCTGTTGATGCTGCGGCAATTTTAAAAGGCCTGAAATCAGTACAGATTTCAGGCCTTCTTTTATGCATTTTTCGTCTTAGGCTCAGTAGCAGAACCATTGTACAGCTTCCACTCCCATAATACGAAATGTCAGCTACGTTTCTTGAGGTCTGCCTGCGAACAAAATTTATTATTTAACTTTTTCTGCACACTGAGAGGCACATCCGTTTAACGATGTGCCTCATTTGGATTCATTATTAAAATTTCTTTATTTTATTAAAATCAATAAATCTTTTTTTATCCGTATTCCAAGCAGCAAAATCAGGATTATCGCGCTTATCCTCAATTAAATCCGGATATTGTTCACTTATAAAACTGCCGATATAGTTTGTTGCTCTTTTTGCACCGTAATAATTCAAATGATTTCCCTGATCGCGAAAATCACGATTATAATTTATTCTATAATCATCAAGTGCATTCAAATCAAGATAATCTAAATGATTATCAGCAGCATACTGCGCTACAGCATTATGCCTTGCATACGACCATGTATTCAGTGACGGTGCATTCATAATAATCAGCTTGATATTTTTCTGTTTGCAGATATCGTTTATCTTTGAAAGATAAATCAACGCTTCGTTAGGTATTTCCTCTACCGCTTTGGTATAATTCATATTGTCATTGGGCTCAAGTTTTTTTATGGTTTTATTAAAATAATACCCGTGATCAAAATTTGCGTTATCATTCAGTGCATGCTTTCTCTTATCCTTATCTTTTGAAAAGCTCAAAATCTTTTTCCATCTGTCATGAAGCAAAAAAACAGAAAAACGCTGATTAATTGCGTTAGAAAGATAATTGTCGGAAATATAAGGCAAAAAGTTTAAGTAATTTTTTTTAGCCGCTTCACCTTCAATTAAATTTGTATTCAGTTCAACACCCTCATAAAGCATATCTGCATCAAGCAGCAAAATTTTTGGTGACTGCCTTTTGAGCACATCCAAAAGGATATTGTAGGTCATGGATGCAGTCTGCCTAGGAGAACCGACATCAACACAGGTATATCCCCTCTTATCCCACAGCCTCAGCGGAACAACACAGGAATACACATTGCTGTTACCCATAGCAAGAATATCAATTGAATAATCAGCTTCATTCACGTAACTGTAAGCATAGCTGAACTTGTTTTTGTATGATGTGGCATTTGATTTTGAAAATATGGTCATGGAAAACAATTCCAGCAGGATTACAAAAATCAAAATAAAGCTTATTACCTTAACAGCACTTAATATTAATTTTTTTAAATCTATTTTATCAAAAGTTATTTTATTCATATAAAATCCCTAAAAATTTGCGTATAATAAATCTGCTTTTCCGTAATGCTCACCATATGCACCAAGTATAATTACGATAAATATAGCAAGCATATAGATTACAAATTTAACAGCAAACGGCAATTTGGCAATCCTTTCTCGGATATGAATGCCCCTTTCCTGCAAAACACTTACAGCGAAAATTACAATTACACCTGCTAAAAGGATTACATAATCCCAAACATCAAGTCCAAGGCCGTTTTTTCTGCCGATGGTCACAACAGAGAAATCCGGATTTGAAAAGACAGCAGAAATTGCTGCTGCGGCTGACTTAAGACTGTCAGCCCTGAAAATAAGCATACCGACATTAACGATTATAAATGTACGAAACATTTGGAACATTGCGAAGCCCTTGCTTTTTCTGTTAATCTTTAGCTTTTGGCATACCTTCGCACTGAGTGGTTCTGCAAACAGTCCAACCATCATTAAAATATAATAGTAAAGACCATAAACAATATATTTCCATGCTGCACCGTGCCACATACCGTTTGAAAACCAAACAAAAAACAGGGCAACGGCGGTAGGAATCAAATTGGCATAGTACGGATTAAATTTCTTTCTTGCACCCTTAGTCAATTTCATAAAAGGCTTTGACAGAGATATCGGATAAAATACGTAATCTCTGAGCCATCCGCCGAGCGTGATATGCCATCTCTGCCAAAATTCATTGACCGATTTTGCAAAAAACGGACGATTGAAATTTTTAGGCAGTTCAATACCCATCATTTCGCCAAGGCCGTTTACAACATCCATTATTCCTGAAAAGTCGCAGTAAAGCTGAAGTGTATAAAACAGTATTGCTACCAGAACAATCACACTGTTATCAAATTTTGCTTCATCAAACACATTATTGACAAATTCAGCTGCTCTGTCTGCAATTACAATCTTTTTAAAAAGTCCCCACACTACAAGCTGCGCACCGCTTATCAAATCCTTAAATCTGAATACCTTGCCATTTCCAAGCTGTGTACCCAGCTGGTCATAGCGCGCAATAGGACCTTCAATGACAGTAAGCATAAAAGAAAGGTAAAGTGTTATTTTAAGCGGATTTTTGCAAGCCTTATATCTGCCGCGGTAAACATCGGTAATATAACTGACAGCCTGAAGAGTATAGAAGGATATACCCAGCGGCTGAATAAGCGACAGCTCCGGCAGATTTGCAGAAAACACCGTATTAATTGTTAAGCTGAAAAAATTAGCATATTTAAGTACAAGCAGGAAAGCAATATTGCTTATAACACCTAAACTCAATACAGCAAGCTTGTAATTTTTATACTTTGCTTTAAGCTGTTTTCGCTCTTCCTTTGGAACAAGCTTCTTCTTTTGGGCAAAAGAATCATTCAATTTTTGAATCAGTACGCCTACAGCCCACACAATAAAAGCACTGGCAATCAGAAATCCGAAATGACCTGACGAAGCAACAAAATAAAAAAGCAATGAACCTGTAAGAAGCACACACCATTTTGCTTTTGGCGGAAAAATGGTATAAAGAATATAGGTTGCCCCAAAATAAATAATAAAGAATTCAAATGAGGTATATGTCATTTATCAATCCTCATCTTCAAGTCTTTCTATCATTTTATAAAGCGTTTCGACCGTTGCAAAATTCTCAGGTACAATATCCATTGGCGAAATTTCCACATCAAATTCATCCGAGAGCTCAGCAACAAGAGAAATCATGCCGAGACTGTCAAAAATCTTATCCTCAACAAGCTTTGTATCCTTTGTAAAAGCTACATCCGGCTTAAGTTCACTTAAAATTTCAATTAATCTTTCCATATTATTTTCCTCTTTTTTTCATGAAAAATTTATTTACACAGCATAGCCTTTACGGCCTTTCTGTCTATTTTGCCGTTTTGATTATGCGGCATAAGCGTTATTTTTTTTATCATATCGGGCAGCATATACGCAGGTATTTTATCCTTGAGGCATTTTAATATGTCCTGTTCTGTTATTTTTTTGCCCTGATAAACGAGAATTATTTTATCTTTTGTATCATCAAATACACAAACTGATTCTTCCATATTTTCAACAGCACTTGCCGCTGCCTCAATTTCACCCAGCTCCACACGATAACCCATTCGCTTAATCTGAAAATCTTTTCGGGTTATATACATAATTTCGCCCTTTTCGTTTTCTTTAACTAAATCACCGGTTTTATAAACAGTTTCAGGATAATAAGATTGAAGAGGATTTTGGACAAATGCAGCTTTGGTTTTCTCATCATTACCATAATATCCGTATGCCACAAAAGAGCCCCTGACATAAAGCTCGCCTTCCTCGCCGGCCGCGGCAAGCTCATTTTTATCATTAACAATCATGACATCGCAGTTATCACAATGTCTGCCTATAGGCAGCGGCTCACCGTCCTCAAATTCTCTGTCAACAATATAATAAGTACATATATCCGTTGTTTCTGTAGGGCCGTAAAGATTGGCAAACAAAACATCCTTGTCCAAATTCTTAATCCAATAATTAAGCTGCTTGGTAGGCATAACCTCACCGGCAAATAAAACCTTTTTTAAATACATCGGCTTTGCGTACTGAAACAGTTTCATATTTGCAACAATTGAAATTGCAGAAGGCACCCAGTAAATGGTATTCACTTTATTATCGTTCATAAACTTTATAAGATTTATCGGAAAAGAAAAACACACCTTAGGTATAATACACAGCGTGGCAGCACATTTGATTGTTGAATAAACATCGGAAACAGACATTGAAAAATAAAACGGTGTCTGATTACCGAACACAGTTTCTGCATTTATACCGAATGCATTGCTGAACCACTGTGTATAAGCAATAACATTGCGATGACTTAACACTGCCCCTTTAGGCATACCGGTTGAACCGGAGGTATACAAAGCATAAAGCGGGTCAGTATCAATCTGCCTGTCACGAATAAATGATAACACTGTATCATCCGCATCTGTTTTGACAGCATGTTCATAAAGCACAATCTCACAATCCATATCAAGCTGCTTTGCATTTTCAAGATGCTTCTCATCCGTGATAATTGCTGCCGGGGAAAGAGTGCTGAAAATTTTATTAATTCTCTCAACCGGCATCTCGGCATCCACTACGATATAAAAATTTCCGCTGTAGATAACACCAAACATAGAACAAAGGCTTTTAACACTTTTATCAAGATAAACTGCCATAGGGCAGTTACGTTTATTAAGAACGGAAAGTGCGCTTCCTATACGCTTAGCGTTTTTCATGAGCTCACTGTAGCTTAAAGCGCCTTGTTCATCAACAAATGCCGCTTTGTCAGGATAATTTAACGCACTGTTTTCAATATATTCCAGTATATTCTTCATAGGTTCACCATCACTGCTTTTTAACTGTGCTATCTCACATAGCACAGTACTACTAAAATTTATCATACATAAATTATTTTGTCAATAATTATAAGTCAATATTTGACGGCTTTTATCAAATCTTAACAATTTCTTTACCATTTCATAGCTTTCCTCTTTGAATTGCTAAATTGACACATAGTGAATGTCATATTTTATTTGATTATAGCATAAGATATTCTTGTTGACAAGCAGTAAATGTCAAAAATCAGGAGATTATGTTGTTATGTTTAAAAATAAGTCAAAAAATGGTAAAAACAATATCTGCGGCGAAAAAATTGCAGAACTGAGAATGAATATGATACCCAAAACCAGCCAGCGTCAGCTTGCAGACAAGCTTTTGCTAATGGGGATTGATGTTGATAAAAACGCTATCCAAAGAATTGAAAGCGGAAAAAGATTTGTTACAGATATAGAAATAATTGCTTTTTGCCGTGTATTTCATATTACACCCAATGAACTGTTCAATATTAAATAGTGTGTACTTTTACCCTCTCTATATATAACACTTCAAAATACAGTTTCGTTACATTTATTTTGTACAATACGGTAGATTTTAATTAAATTTATCAGATTAATAAAGATAAGATACCCATCCGCCGGGCAAAACAGCAAAATTTTATCTAAATTACATCAAAAACCAAAGCAGGGCTATTGGCCCTGCTTTATATTTACCGAGCATATCTCATATAATCTTTTTATAGCATCCTCACACTATATTTCATTAAATTTTGCT
>DKZG01000021.1 GCA_002493595.1 Ruminococcaceae bacterium UBA7080
TCTATTTTTTACGGTCTTGTGCACGATTTTTAAAGAGACAGTCTTTTTATTTTTATACACATATTACATTAAATCGGCAATTGTGTCGGAAAATTCGGTTGGATTTGCAAGGTCAAGACCTGCAATCAGTCTTGCCGATGAATAAAGCAGCTTGGTGTATTTTTTCAGCGTTTCCTCATCTGCTTTGGCAAGCTTTTCTGCAACGGGATGCTTTGAATTAATCTCTAAAACCAGCTGAGCCTTTACGCCCTGATTTGCACCGGGCATGGCATTAAGTACCTTTTCCATCTCTAACGAAACGTAGCCCTCGGCAGTTAAGCTGACAGGATGTGAACCGAGCTTGTCGGAAAGCTTAACTGCTGTCACCTGACCGTCAAGTGCATCCTTCATTTTTTCAAGAAGATCTTTTGCATCTTCGTTCTTCTTGTTTATTGCTTCCTTTTCGGCTTCCGTACTCAGGTCAAGATCATCCTTGCAAATATTTGCAAAATGCTTTGCGTCATACTCCATAAGCATCTGAATGGCGAATTCATCAACCTCATCCGTGAAGTAGAGTACTTCATAGCCTTTTTCTTTAACAGCATCAATCTGGGGAAGAAGGGCTATTTTTTCGGCACTTTCTCCGCAGGCATAATATATTTTATCCTGTGAGTCAGCCATTCTGCCTACATATTCCTTAAGTGTTACATAACCTTCATTATTCGATGACTCAAAAAGGAGCAAATCCTTGAGTCCGTCCTTTTCCATGCCGTAGTTTGCATATACGCCGTATTTGAGCTGCAGGCCGAAGGTTTTAAAGAATTTTTCATATTTTTCACGGTCGTTTTTCAGCATTTTTGTAAGTTCATTTTTAAGCTTTTTATCAATAGCCTTAGCAATGATTTTAAGCTGATGATCATGCTGAAGCATTTCGCGGCTGATATTAAGACTGAGGTCGGCACTGTCAACAAGACCCTTTACAAAGCTGAAATAATCAGGCAGCAAATCAGAACACTTGTCCATAATCAGAACACCGTTTGAATAGAGCTGAAGTCCTTTTTCATATTCCTTTGAATAAAAATCATATGGTGGATTTTCAGGAATAAACATCAAGGCATCAAAGGTGGCCTGCCCCTCTGTTTTTGAATGGATAACTGAAATAGGGTCGGTATAATCCATAAATTTGCTCTTGTAAAACTCGTTGTAATCCTCGGCCTTGATTTCACTTTTTGCTTTTCTCCAAATCGGAACCATGGAATTTAGGGTTTCAAGATTTATTTCGGTGATATATTCACCTTCTTTTTCCGGATCGGGAACCTGATGGCTCATTTCCATCATAATCGGATAGCGGATATAGTCGCTGTATTTCTTTACAAGCTCATCAATTTTATACTGTTCAAGATACTGTGAATAATCTTCGTTATCATTATCTTCTTTGATATGGAGAGTAATAACTGTACCTGCATCTGCTTTTTCACATTCTTCAATTGTGTAGCCGTCTGCACCCTGAGAGATCCATTTGTGTGCAATTTCATCCCCAAAAGCTTTTGAAACAACCTCAACCTTGTCTGAAACCATAAATGAAGAATAAAAACCAACACCGAATTGGCCTATTACGGAAATATCCTTGGTATTTTCATCATCAGCATTCTCTTTTTTGAAATTAAATGACCCGCTTTTTGCAATAGTGCCGAGATTTTTTTCAAGCTCTTCTGCAGTCATACCGATTCCGTTATCGGTTATGATAAGGGTGCGGTTTTCTTTATCAAGGTCGATTTGAATTTTAAAATCATTTCTTGAAAGCTTCACCGCATTATCAGTAAGCGATTTAAAATACAGTTTGTCAATCGCATCGGAGGCATTTGAAATAAGCTCTCTGAGGAAAATCTCCTTATGTGTGTATATGGAGTTAATCATCATATCAAGGAGTTTTTTTGATTCTGCCTTAAACTGTTTTTTTCTCACAATTATCATCCTTTATTTTCGAAATTAGCACTCACACATCACGAGTGCTAATTTTATTATAGCCTTAATTTTCCAAAAGTCAATACTTATCTTAAAATTTCAGGTGTGCTTGTTAATTTTGTTATGTTTGAGAGGATTTTTAACACAGTATATTGCAAAAAAGCATCATTATCAGTTTTTTCTCTCCGTGCGATTTTAACTTATATTGACATTTGTACAAATTTGGATTAATATCCTAATTAAGGGGGAATTTTTATGAAAACAAAAACAAAAAAGAAAACCGGCTTAAAAGTACTGGCTGTTATTGCTGCATTCATAATTGTATTGGCAGTTTTTGTGAACACGGCAGGCTTTCATAAGTCAAATCCAAACCAGGTAAAAACGTTTGAAACCACCAATCCGTATATATTGGATAAAACAGATATTTCCGCACACCGAAGCGGCAGCGGTATTGCACCTGAGGAAACAATGATGGCATTTAAAAACTGCGCAGAAAGTGAAGACTTTTCAGTAGATGTTTTTGAATTTGATCTTCATATAACTGCTGACAATGTGCTTGTACTTCTTCACGATGATACACTTGACAGAACATCCGACTGTGAGGAGGTTTTTGGTGAAAAGGATGTAAGACCGGAGAATAAAACATATGAAGAGCTCAGAGCATTAAATATGGGTGCTAAGTTCGAAAATGAAAAGGGCGAAAAGCCTTACGCTCACCTGAAGGGTGATGATGTCAGTGATGATTTAAAAATTCTTCGTTTAGAGGATGTTCTTAATTATCTTATGTCAGTGGGCGATTTTAAATACATAATCGAAATTAAAAACAGCGATGATTTGGGCAGAAAGGGAGTAGATATACTCTATAAGCTTCTTACTGAAAAAAATCTGCTTGACTGTGTCATTTTCGGAACCTTCCACGGTGAAGTAAGTGAATATGTTGATGAGAAATATCCTGATATGGTGAGAAGTACAGGAATCAAAGAAGTGCTTGCGTTTTGGTGGGCTGCACTTACAAACAGTGATTCATATGAACCGCCATGCAAAGTATTGCAGCTTCCGTATTGCTTCCCTTACAAAAACCTGGGTATAAATACAGCAACTGCAACAATGGTTAATTATGCACACGAGCATGATATGGCTATACAGTACTGGACAATTAATGATGAGAAGGATATGGAATATCTTATCAGTGTCGGTGCAGACTGCATCATGAGTGATTATCCCGATGTACTTTATAAAGCGGTAAACAAATAAGAATACATGCAAAAATACATTTCAGCAGTATAATACCTCGGTTATTAGCCGAGGTGCGGTAGCAAAGTATGGGTTTCTCGTTGAATTTGCCTGAAATATAGTCAAAAGCCTCGCAAAGCGGAAGTCTTGCTCGTTTTAAAACTATATTACAGACTGATTTCTGTCATGACGAAACTGCAAAGCACTTAAATCATTAGAGTTTCAGATAAAATAAGGCACAATCCCCATAAGGCGTACACTCGATAAAGAGGGTACGCTTTTTTGGTGCCTGTAACCAGCCGAATGATTTGATTGTAGGTTAATAATGAAATTTGTTGGAGGATTTACAATGAAATCATAATATAAATAAAACGGCGCGGAGGAATCCACGCCATTACTGTTATCCAAAGTAATTATGTCAAATGATAATATTTTTTAAAATCTCCTCTTTAACCTTATCATAATAGATAATATGTTTAACTGTTTCTTTAACCTCACTGATACCGAGCTGTTGTTCTTCCTCGGTGTCACATTCAATCCTTAATGCACGCTTAATATTATACTCAAGCCATTCAAGTCTGCCGTAATTACTGTAATACATAACCTCCCAATCAATATTGATATCAAGATTTGTATTCCCAAAATAAGCCTTGAAAAATGCATTGAACAATTTAAAATTTATATTGCAAGTTTCATAGCCTGACCAGCAAAGTGCAAGCTCAAATAGTTCAAGATAAGGATTTGAATACCCTAAACACTCCAAATCAATCAGCTTAAAATCATCACCAAGCCATAGCACATTTTTGCTATCCATATCATTATGGCAGATTGCTTTGACAGAAGGCATTTCCTTTATTGCAATATTACCTTTACTCATACTGTCATTGAACAAATCAACATTGTCTTTAATAACATTATAAATCGGCGAGCTCATATCCTTTGCAAGTTCAACATACTTTTGCCAATCTATATGTATTTCATTTTGTTCTAAAGGCTCATTCTTAAGATCAATATTATGGATTTTTGCCAGAACCTCGCCTATCATTTTACAATGAAAAGTCTTGATTTCATTATCTTTCAATGCCTTGCCGTCATACCAGTCAAAAACATAATAATATTGCCCATTCAATTCCTGCATTTTACTGCCGTTAAACTCTAAGGCATAAACTGCAGGAATATTATTTTGTTTTAATATTTCCTCAATATCATCAGCGATTTTGTAATTGCCCATAGCAGTTGAGCGTTTCATAATGTTAGGATTTAACAGCTTGATTATGTATTTGCCTTTTTCGGTAACCAGCCTAAACATTCGGTGCATAAATCCGCCTGTTACCTGAACAGGCTTTTCAAGTACTTTTCCTAAGTATAAATCCTCTGCCGCTAAATTAAAAAAGTTATCTGTATTCATGATTTTATTAGCCTTTTTCAAATATTTCCAAAATTCCTTCTATATCATTTAAGTCTTTAAACTCTTTTGGATAATTATGTCCTTTGCGAATTAAACGCAATATGATTTTTATATATTTTTCAGTTGAATATTTCTTTATACAAAGCGTACGCTTTAGCATCGTTTTCGCCTGAACTGAAAATCCTATTTTACAAGCGTGTACTTTATCGAACCTCAGCTTTTGCTTTGTTGGTTTAATTTAGCTTTAATGACCGGGGTATTTATTTTTTATATGCTTTAGATGAAAGCAAATGAGAAGAAAAAAGCCTGATTATGATACATTTTAGTTGTCTTACAAAATCTTTTCCCTTTATTCGGTTTCAACTTTAATGGATAAGACATTAAACTCTCTGCCTTTTATTATCTCATAATCTGTTTTATGGCAGATGGGGCAGATACGGTTGTTCTTTGTCATTTCATACTCAGCAGTGCAGGTGCAGCGGGCTACAGCAGGTATTGTTATTAGTTCAAGCTCGGTTTTATCAAATATGCCTGAAAGCCTTGCTGCATTCCAGCATTCTTTAAAATAATCCGGCAGAATGCCTGAAAGCTCACCCACTTCAACTGTTACGCAGGATACTTTTTTTAAATTTTGCTCTTTCATAATCTGTTCAATTAAATCAAAGATTTCAAGAACCACTCCAAGCTCATGCATTATTTATTCCACTCTTTAACTTCATTTCTGAGCCAGTCGCACCATAAGTCGATACCTTCACCTGTTTTTGCCGAAATGAAAAAGATTTTGGCATTTGGATTAAGCTTATGAATACGGCTGACTACAGCTTCGTCGTCAAAGTCAAATACAGGCTTTGTATCTATTTTGTTTATAAGCACTGCGTCCGAAACAGTGAACATCAGCGGGTATTTAAGCGGCTTGTCATCTCCCTCCGGAACGGATAAAATCATGGCATTTTTGCTTGCACCGGTATCAAATTCGGCCGGACAAACAAGATTTCCTACATTTTCAAGCACGACAAGGTCTAAATCTTTAGTGCCGAACTCTTTTATTCCCTGTTCGGTCATACCGGCATCAAGGTGACACATGCCTCCGGTATGAAGCTGAATGGAAGGAACGCCTGTGTCGGCAATCGCCTTTGCATCAACATCGCTGTCAATATCGGCCTCCATAACACCGATATGCATTTCATCCTTGAGGCGGGCGATGGTGGATTTGAGTGTTGTTGTTTTTCCGCTTCCCGGTGAGGACATAAGATTTAAAAGAAAGGTTTTTTCTTTTTTTAGCTCATTTCTCAGGCGGTCAGCCTCTTTGTCGTTATTCTCAAAAACACTTCTTTTTATTTCTATTATTTTATATTCATCCATTTATTCATCCTCTTTGTCTTTGAATTTTTTCAAAAATTCGTCACGGCTTAGACAGCAGTCTCTGGCGTTATCATTGTTAGGCACGGCTCTTATTATTTCGCCGTTATAACGAGAAATAATAGCTTCACACACTTTGCCGTCAATTATGCATTTTTCAAGTGAATAGACTTCCTTAAGCGGAACCTGTTTTCTAAGTGTAGATTTTTCTGTTAATGCACCTGTTGGACAAAGTTTAACACAAAGACCGCAGTTTGTGCATTTTGTTTGGTCAAGGGGCAAAGCAAATGCGGGGGATACACTGGTTTTGAAACCGCGTCCCAAAAGACCGATGGCGCTTATATTCACTACCTCCTTGCACGAGCGTACACAAAGGCCGCACAAAATGCATTTAGCTGTATTTCTTTCTATAAATGCGTTTGCATCACGTGTGTATTCTTGCGGCATTTCACCGGCAAAGCGCTGCGGATGAATATCATACCTCTGTGCAACGGAAAGCAGCTTGCATTTAAAATATTCACGGCAGCCGCATTCAAGACAGCGTTCAGCCTCTTTTTGAGCCTGTTGCACTGTAAGACCGAGAGAAACTTCGTCAAAGCTATTCTTTCTTACGTCAGCAGCAAGCACATCGGCAACTGTTCGCGGTTGTGCTTTTTTGCCGGATACGTCTATTCTGTCATCATCACGTTTGCTTATATACTTAGGGGTGAGGTCAAGCTCTTTGCCGTTAAGATAAGCATCAACAGCCTTAACACATCTGTCAGCTTCACCAATTGCGGCAATGGCAATTGACGCTCCCTTGTTTGTTGCATCACCTATTGCAAATACGCCGTCAATATTGGTTTTAAAATCATCCTCATCAGCAAAAATGGTACCCTGATCCGTTAGTTTAATATTATTAAAATCAGAAGAGTCAAGCTTTTGCCCGATAGCCATAATCACACTGTCAAGCGCAATGTATTCGGTTTTACCATCAATGGCAACGGGCTTTCTTCTGCCTGAAGCGTCAGGTTCGCCAAGCTCCATCAGCTGCAGCGTCATGCCGCACACTCTGCCGTTTTCTTCGTGAATTTCAACAGGATTTGTAAGGAATTTATAAATTACGCCTTCTTCTTTTGACTCTTTAATTTCAATTTCCTCAGCCGGCATTTCCTTTTCTGTTCGACGGTAAATGACATATACCTCTTTTGCACCGAGGCGAACTGCTGTGCGGCAGGCATCCATTGCAGTATTACCGCCGCCGCACACGGCTACTTTGCTGCCGATTGCAACCGGATTCCCCTGAATAACACTTCTGAGAAAATCAATTCCGCCGTAAACGCCGCTGATCTCCTCTCCCTTAACCCGCATTGGTGTTGATTTCCAAGCACCGGGTGCAAGAATGACAGCGTCATGAACGGATTTAAGCATATCAAGGGTAATATCCTTACCGAATTTTACATTATTTACAAGTCTGACTCCCGTTTTTTCTATAATGGCAATCTCACTGTCAAGAATTTCTTTTGGCAGACGGTACTGCGGAATTCCGTATCGCAGCATACCGCCCATTTTTTCCATCATATCAAAAACAGTTACCTCGTGACCGAGTGTTTTGAGATAAAGTGCAGCAGACAGACCGGCAGGACCTCCGCCGACAATTGCAACCTTTTTGCCTGTGGGTGCAGCACATTCAGGAAGATATGAATCACCCTTTAAGTCAAGGTCGGCTGCAAAAAATTTAAGCTGTGCAATGTTAATCGGTTCTTCAACCTTTGCGCGTCTGCAAGCCTTTTCACATGGATGAGGACAGACTCTGCCGATGGATGCAGGCAAAGGAATTCTGTCTTTAATAAGCCTTAATGCTTCATCAAATTTGCCGTTTGCAATAAGGCCGACATAGCCCTGGCAGTCTGTGTTTGCAGGGCAGGCAAGCTGACATGGCGCAATGCAGTCACCATCGTGGGCCGACATCAAAAGTTCCATTGCAATTTTTCTTGATTTGATAACTCTTTCGCTTTCGGTATGAATTACCATACCTTCGGATATTTTAGATGAGCAGGAACGCAGAAGCTTTGGTACACCCTCAGCTTCAACTACACAAAGTCCGCATGCGCCGTAAACCTCTACAGCCTCATCATAGCAGAGTGTAGGAATATAAATTCCATTTTTTCTGGCTGCGTCTAATATTGTGCTGCCGGCGGGAGCAGCTATTTCTTTGCCGTTGATTGTTATATGAATCATTTCCATTTTCTGCTCCTCCTTACTTTTTTATTACTGCATCGAATTTGCAGGACTGAATACATTTACCGCATTTAATACATTTTTCAGCATCAATCGTATGCGGCTTTTTAAGTGAACCGCTGATTGCGTCAACAGGGCAGTTTCTTGCACAAAGTGTGCAGCCCCTGCAGCTGTCGGGATCAATTGAATATTCAATAAGGCTTGAGCACTCACCTGCGGGGCAGGTTTTATTTTTTATGTGTGATATGTACTCATCCTTAAAATATTTGATCGTTGTTAAAACAGGATTAGGTGCTGTTTGGCCCAAGCCGCAAAGTGCACCATCCTTAATGCCGTAGCAAAGCTCCTCCAAAAGCTCAATATCGCCGTCTTTTCCGTTTCCTTCGGTAATCCTTGTTAATATCTCAAGCATTCTTGTAGTACCGATTCGACAGTGAACACATTTGCCGCAGCTTTCCTTCGCGGTGAAATCAAGGAAGAATTTAGCCATACCCACCATACAGGTGCTTTCATCCATAACAACCATGCCGCCTGAGCCCATAATTGCACCGGTGGCACCAAGTGCCTTATAGTCAATAACTGTGTCAATAAGGCTTGCAGGAATGCATCCGCCGGATGGTCCGCCCATCTGAACAGCCTTGAATGCTTTGTCGCCCTTCATACCGCCGCCGATATCAAATATAACATCACGAAGTGTTTTGCCCATAGGAATTTCAACAAGCCCGCTTCGCTTAACCTTTCCCGTTACGGCAAATACCTTGGTACCTTTTGAGCCTTCTGTTCCCATAGCTGCAAAGGCTTCACCGCCGTTGTTGATGATCCAACTGACATTTGCAAAGGTTTCAACATTATTAATGTTAGACGGTTTTCTCCAGTAGCCGCTTTGTGCAGGGAATGGGGGTTTAAGACGAGGCATACCTCTGTGGCCCTCAAGGGACTCAATCAGTGCAGTTTCTTCACCGCATACAAAGGCACCGGCACCGGCTTTAATTGTCATATGGCATGAAAAATCCGTGCCGAGGATATGCTCTCCTAGATATCCTGCCGCTGTTGCCTGTTCAATAGCTCTTTCAAGTCTTTTTATGGCAAGAGGATATTCTGCTCTTACATATACAACGGCATTTTTTGCGCCGATAGCATATGCTGCTATAAGCATACCCTCAATAAGATTATGCGGATCGGATTCAATAACGGCTCTGTCCATAAAAGCACCGGGATCGCCCTCGTCTGCATTGCATATAAGATATTTTTCATTGCCCTCTGCCTGCCGTGCGGCATTCCATTTGAACCATGTTGGGAAACCTGCACCGCCTCTGCCTGCAAGGCCGGATGTTTTAATGACATCAATGACTTCTTCTTCGGTCATATTGCAAATTGCTTTTTTCAGTGCAGTGTATCCCTCAGCTTGAATGAAATCATCAAGCTCCTCGGGATTTATAATACCGCAGCGTCTTAAAGCAATACGCGTTTGCTTTTCAAGAAATTGCTTGTCGTCGTCACAGACAAGCAAATCTGCAATCAAACTTTCATTTTCTGTTTTTGCATAGTCAGCAATCTTTTTTGCATCGCTTTCGTTTACACGAACCAGTCTTTTTACATCGCCGTTGCTATCATATATATCTACAATAGGTTCAAGATAGCACATGCCGACACAGCCCGTGATTGTAAGCTGTGCACCGCTTAAATCCTCTTTTAAAAGCGCCTGTCTTACTTTTTCTGCACCTGCTGCTATACCGCAGGATCCTTCGCCTACAACAATTTTAATATTGCTCATTATTCTGCCTCCCTTAATTCGCGGAGTATTTTTTTCGTTTTATCAGGGGTGAGAGAACCATAGGTGTTTTCATTAATCATCATAACAGGTGAAAGAGAGCAACAGCCGAGACAGGCAACACATTTTAATGAAAAAAGTCCGTCCTGTGTTGTTTCGCCGTCATCAATGCCAAGCTCATCCTTAATTGTTTGCAAAATAAGCTCACTTGAATTAACGTGGCATGCCGTACCCTGGCAAAGCATAATAAGATATTTGCCCACCGGTGTTAAGCGAAACTGCGTATAAAAGGTTGCTACACCCATAATTTCACTCTCGGCAATACCTGTTTTTCGGCTTATGTATTCTATTGCCTCTTTTGGCAGGTATCCATAAATATCCTGTGTTTTTTGTAAAATCGTGATTAAAGAGCCTTTGATATTTGCAAGCTCGTTAAGCACCGGCTCTAACAGCTTTAAATCCATTTTCTCAGCCATATATCTTTCTCCTTAGTTAATATATAAATTATTTATTTTATCTAAGTTTTTCTACATAATACTAAATTATCAGATATCTTTCAATAGTATTTTAAAGGAAAATTTCCATTTCGTCACCAAAAGCATAGCTTTCGACAGCTTTCGCCAGTCCGTCGTCAGCGTTTGAAGCTGTTATATAATTTGCAGCATTTTTGCATTCATCGCTACCGTTTTCCATTGCGAAGGAATATTTTGCAAATTTGAGCATGGGGATATCATTTCCTGCGTCACCAAAGGTCATACATTCTTCAGCGCTGATACCCGTTTTTCGGCAAATGGCGTTAAGGGCGCTTCCTTTATCTGCGTTTTTTGCAGTGGCCTCTAAATTGCCTTTAAAGCTTGATGCTACGGCCATATTGTATGAGAGAAATTTATTTTTATATTTTTCGGAATCCTGAGGTTTTACGGAGTAAAGGGTTATTTTTTCAATATGTTTATTTTTTGCAAAGTCCAAAAGCGTTTTACAGCTTGTCATAGTGGCGGTAACCTCATCAATAAACGCTTTTGAAAAATCAGTATTATCAAACAAATACTCTGTATCTGACTGATAATATGATTTACCCTCATAATATATTTCAAAAAACACTTTATTTTTTATAAAATATTCAATTAAATCAAGTGCCGGGGCCGGGGCTATAAGACTTGAAAAAATATTCGCTTTTTGCTTTCTGTCAAAAACACATGCACCATTTGAATAAATAATATAATCAACAAAGGGCAGCTGGTTTATAACATTGTCAATAAGAGACAGCGGTCTGCCGGTAGCGACGGCGATTTTTATACCTTTTTTATGTGCTTTTTCAAGAGTGTTTATGGTATAAGGAGTTACAGTCAGATGGTCAGGCGACATAAGCGTTCCGTCCAAATCGGATGCGATAAGTTTTATCAAGAGTATACTTCCTTTCGGATTGATATGTAATATTCTATCACATTAAGTCAAATTAATCCATAATATTCCAATGATTTTATCGGCGAACATCCGGCAAAATTCTGAAAACAATTATAGATTTTTTAAAAAATGAATTTAATATTTTATAAAAAAATGATACAATATTATTAGATTACGGGAATGGGATGAAGGAATGAAAAAATTTTTAAAAATTGCTTTTGTTATAATTCTTGCAGGATTGCTGCTTTACGGTTTTAATAAATATACAGACGGTATGCTTGAACAGACAATGGGACACCTTGTGTACAAAGAGGTTTCGACTACGAATATCCGTGAGCATGTAAAAAAGGAAAATAAAAATATTAAAACCCTTAGCAATCAGGTTAATTCAAAACTCACAAATGAAGAGCTTGCAGTGTTTGAAACCATCTATGACGGCATAAGCACATATAAGCCGTCAGTAAATATTTACCAGACGATGGAGACGGAAAGAATATTTGAAATATTTGATTTAGTGCTGTGTGAGCATCCCGAGATATTTTGGACGAAAGGTGATTGCTCGTTTTCAAGCAGCGGCAGGCTTACATTTAAGTATCCGTACAGCTATGATGAAGTGAAGCAAAAGAATGCTTTAATTGAAAAAAAAGCAAACGAGACCATTAAAGAAATTAATCCATCCGGCAGCGATTTTGACAAGGCATTGGCAATATTTGATTATATTACGAAACATACAAGCTATGCCACGGAAGAGGCGAAGCATCTGGACGATCATTTTAGTGTTTCAACAATCGAGGGTGTATTTCTCAATAAAAGAGCCGTTTGTTCCGGTTACGCAAAGGCCTATCAGTATTTATTGTCCCTTGCCGGTCTGGATGCAATAACGGTACCCGGTGTAGCCCAAACACCAACGGGAAAAAATAATCATGCATGGACAGCACAGGTGGTTGATGGTGAGGTATACTTCTCGGACGCCACATGGGGGGACAGCTATGAAAAAACAGAAAAATCCGATTTTATAAGTCATACGTATTTTTTGATGAATTCGGCTGAGATGAAAAAAACGCATAGCTGCAATACCCTTTTTTCGTGCATAAAAAGTGATGCAAAAGCAAATGGATATTTTCTGGAACAGGGACTGTATTTTGAAGAATACAGTATGTCGGCGCTTAAAAGCAAAATAAAAGAGTGTATATCAAATGGTGATATGGGAATAGAGCTCAAATTTGCAAACAGCAAGGTGTTTGAAAAAACCGTGCGAAAGCTTTTTGATGAGCAGAATATTTATATTATTTTAAACACCATTGACCCTTTTTCTAAGCACATTAAAACAGATTTTATTAACTACAGCTGTGACGAGGAGCATAATATAATAACCATTTTTTTTGAAAAGAATTAGGAGTTTTGTTGTTTTATCCTTATCGGTTAATCTATACCTGCCTGCATTTTACCTGCAATGGTGTTTTGCGGCAGGTTTTATTTGTTTAATCCATTGTGCCGCATTGTATTTCTTTTGAAATTGTGGTAATCTAAAAAAGAGGTGACATTACATATGAAAAACAGCAAAATGAATAATAAACCGTTATTTATATTTTCAATTATTTTTTACATAACGGCATTGATTTTTATGGTTATTGGTACATTCAATGATTTGCAGATAACCGTAAGCCTGTATAATCCTGACAGCTTATTTGCGAGACTTTTTGAAGGCTTCGGTGCGTTTACTTATTGGAGTATATGGGGCCCTGCGTTCACGATTATTTTTCTTGGCAGGCGTGACCTTAACGAAAGCCTGAATATAATAGGGAAGCTTATACCGGCTGTCAGGCCTGTTAAAAATACGCAGCATAAGGCATATAAGATTTTTAATTTTATTTTAAAACTTATCACAACAATTGGTTTTTTTGTGCTTGCAGTTATAGGGTGGAAAAAGCTAATTGAAAATGTGATAAAGAATGTTCTTTTTATGCTTGGTAAAGACAATCTTTCACAGGCATTTTATTTCATTTTTTGTGCGTTTTTCGCGGCTGCGGCAATCTTTATTTGCAGCAAAATAGATAAGTCTAAGCTAAGAAAGATTGAAGCGCTTGCGCTGGCAGGGGTGTTGTTTGGAATTTTTCTTAAAATCGTTGAGATGCTTAAGCCGATAACGAACCGAGTGAGAGTCAGAGAAATGATAGCTTATTCCAACGGTTTCTTAAATGAGGATGGTCTAAGTGAAGGTCGTTACTCACCGCTTAAGTCAGATATGGCACAAAACACGGATTTTTCCGCGTTTACACCATGGTACAGAATGGGAGATGATATGGGTATTTATAATCGTGCCGATTCTTTTCCGAGCGGTCATACTTCTTGTGCCTGCGCCTCCTTTTTAATGTATTTGCCTGCACTTGCGTATGAAAGAGCAAAGCGATTTGCACCTATCGCACTGTTGAGCGCAGCCGGTTATATCGCTGTTGTAGGCTTTACAAGACTGATTGTCGGAGCGCACTATCTTACCGATGTTGCCGGGGCTGCCATTATATCTTACTCCTTCTTTTTGATTGTTTATAAAATCTATGATAAATTCACTGAAAAGGGTATTATCGGCTGAGTCAATGTAATACACCAAAACGGACAGATGATTTTAATCATCCGTCCGTTTTTATTTTTTATATATGAAGAATAGCACCTGCAAGCCAGAGATAAATAAGCAGTGATGCAGCATCAACGAGTGTTGTAATAAACGGTGATGACATAACTGCCGGATCAAATTTAAGCTTTTTGGCAAAAATAGGGAATGCACAGCCAATCACTTTTGCAAAAATCGTCTCAATTATAAGGGTAAGACTGATCACTAAATCAACTTTAAGTGTGATATCCTCCATTCCGAGCAGCTGCTTATCAATAAACCATATTTTTACAAAATTGATTACTGCAAGCGTAATGCCGCAGACCAAACCTACTCGAAATTCCTTCCATAAGACCTTAAAAATATCCTTAAGATCAATTTCATTAAGTGACAATGCTCGAATGATTACCGCACTGGCCTGCCCGCCGGAGTTACCGCCGGTTCCCATGAGCATAGGAATAAAGGATGTTAGAATGATCAGTGCCGACAGCTTGCTTTCAAAAGCATTTACAATCATGCTGGTAAATGTGGCACTTACCATAAGAAACAGAAGCCAAGGGATTCTCGATTTCCAGGTTTCAAAGACGCTCATTTTAAGATAAGGCTTCTCACTTGGGAGAATAGCGTTCATTTTTTGAATATCCTCGGTATTTTCATCCTGTAATACGTCAATCGCATCGTCGACAGTGATGATGCCCACAAGCCGCTGTTCCATATCAACAACCGGAAGCGCAAGAAAGTCATATTTGCTCAGCAAATTCGCTGCTGTTTCCTGGTCATCGTGTGTGCTGATATAGATGACATTGGTTTCCATAGTATCTTCAATTTTGTCATCGTTATCGTGCAGCAGCAGTTCCTTTACTGTCGTAACACCGATAAGATGCCTTGATTCATCGGTTACATAGCAGGTATAAATCGTTTCTTTGTCCACACCGGTGCGTCGGATACGCTTAATGGCATCTTCAACTGTATTGTTTTTTTTCAGATCAACAAATTCCGGCGTCATGATGGAGCCGGCACTGTCTTCGGGATATTTCAGAAGCGTGTTGATGGATGCCCTTGTCTGTGCATCTGTGTTTTTAATAATTCTTTTGACGATTGTTGCAGGCATTTCTTCAATAATATCAACCGTATCGTCAAGATAAAGCTCATCAAGCACCTCGCGCAGCTCAGTATCCGAAAAGGCGCGGATAAATGCTTCCTGTGTATCATTGTCAAGCTCAACAAAGGTTTCTGCCGCTTCCTCTTTTGGCAAAAGCCTAAAGAGCAGAATTTGCCTTTCAGGCGGAAATTCGTCAAAAAGCACAGCAATATCAGCCGGATTTATGTCTGTAAGTATGGACTTGATTTGCGAATACTTTTTTTCGGTGTAGAAGGAGGATATTTCTTTTGCAATATCTTCAAGTTCTATAGTTTCCATATTCATCAAAACCTCCTCTTTCTGTTTTATATTATTCTATGATTTTATAAAATGGTTTTTCATCCCGGTCATAAGGATTAATGGCTATTTTTCTTGTTATTCTGAATAAAATTAACAGTACCAGCAGACCTGTTCCTGCTGCAAAAACAGTAATTAAGAATTCGGGACGCTGATAAACACGTGTGCCGTCAACAAAGGATTTGAAATTGGGTTCCATCATTTCCTGTTTTACCTGATTAATCGTTTTGTCAACGCGTTTGATGTTAAGCAGGTATTCTCTTTTGCTGCCGTCAGATGCAATACTGTAAAAAGTGATTTTAGGCGTTTGATCCTGAGCAAGAATTAATTCAATCGGTGCGCAGTATGCCTGTATATCCTCAGTTACCGGTGTTATTGTAAGCTGTGTTAAATCCGAAGGGATATAAAGCTTATAAACGGTATCCTTATTATTGAGTGCAGGTGACAGTTCGCCGTAAGTGCAGTATATTGCACTGAGAAGATTATTTTTGGTTCTCTCATATTTAGGCGGGTTCGCATAAGTAAAATTATAGATTGCGCTGCCCATATCATATTGAAGGGTAGCGGTAAGTCCGATTTGATGATTTATTTCATCATATGTGTATGTAATAAAAATATTTGCATTGCCGCTGATTGTATAATCCTTTAAAGTCGGAGGTGTTTCATTATTATTAAGAATGAGATTGTATTCATGAACATCAGGGTTAAATTCACCTGAAATTTCGGCATTTTTAAAGCTGATGCCGGTGAGAATCGGTTCCCCCTCCTGTGCAAATGCCTGAAGAGGCAAGACAATCAGATAAAAGAGTATTGTGCAAATGACCAGTGAAGTTATTTTTTTATTCATATCATCATCCTTGTTTGAAACGAAATAGGAAGAAAAGCCTGACCATGATGTTTTTCGTGATATATTGCCTATTTTGGATCTTTGAACAAGTACAAAGATAAGCTTTCCTCCCAAAATTTTTATTTCTGTCCGATTTCAACTTTATTCTGTAATAATATAATTTACTCCATTTTGGTTGTCCAGCAAATTTTTGACTTTATTTTTATTTTTGGCCTTTATACTGAAAATTATGTTTTTGTTACCATGATTATTTAAAGCCTTCTTTAAGTCTTTCTCAATTTCTTCCGATTTTTCGGAATGGATTGAAACGGATATACCTTCGAGAAGCTTGATTTCATCGCCTAAATCCTTGTAAAGTTTATCCGAAAGAGCTTTAAATCCATCACTGTATTTTCCGCTGAGCTCTTTGGGAAGAGTACAGTTATCAAGAACAAATATGGTTATTCCCATTCCTTTAGCTTCTTCAATTATTCCCTTGATGTAGTTATAAACAGCCTGACTGTCCGGATTAATATAAAGGTTGCCCTGTGCATCCTGATATGGTTTGCCGTCAGCAATAATACAGGAGGATATATCTCCTGTTGCAAATATACTGTCTTTATAACAGCTGATTCGCCCTATTGGCAAAATATCATCCGTAACAAGCTCCATAGCTGATTTTTTTAAATTGCCCGCAGGAGAGGATTCGGCATTGTACATATCAACGGTTGCCAGATTGCTGTTATAACCGATTGTGCCGTCATCACGCTTAAGGTCAAAGGTAACCGAAGTATAGCCGTTTTCATTTAAATTTTCGATAACCGCCCCAAGCATTACGCCTGCGTCCATAGCCATTGACTCAATTTTTTGACTCTTTAGCTGAAGTTGCACGGTATTTATTCCTGCAATGCTGTTGTCATTTTGCACGGGCGGCATAGCTTTTCTCTCGATATATAAATCCATTATTGAATAGCCAATACTGATTATTGCAAAACAGCTTACGGTTATGATTGCATATTTAATAAAAGCATTAAAATGCTCTTTTGTAAATAATGGCTTTTTTTCTTTGGTTCTTCTATTGTCGTATTTGTCAGAACCGTTTCCTGCTTCAATATATTTGTCAGCAAAACGGATTTTTCTGCCCTTAGGGGATTCGGTCCATTTTTCGTTTCGCTTTTTGTTATTGTAAAAGCGTTTCTTTTTCATAAAATCACCATTTACGATCTTGCATTTTGCTTAAGAGTCTGTATTGTCTGTGCCGGATTATCACTTTTAAATACTGCAGAGCCGGCAACAAAAACATTTGCCCCGGCTGCACCTGCAATTTTAACAGTCTCGGTATTGATCCCGCCGTCAACCTGAATGTCCATTTCAGGGCATTTTTTTCTGAGTTTTGCTATTTTAGGCATTACCTCTTCCATAAAGCTTTGGCCGCCGAAACCCGGTTCTACAGTCATAACAAGCACCATTGACAGTTTGTTAAGATAAGGAAAAACTGTATCAATAGGTGTTTTCGGCTTAACTGCAAGAGCCGCCCTGCAGCCGCCGGCGATAATTTTATCAATTGTTTTTTCAATATCGCAGTTGCACTCGGTATGAAAAGTGATTATGTCTGCACCGGCTTTAATAAATTCATCGGCATAAAAATAAGGATCACTAATCATAAGATGAACATCAAATGGTATGCTGCATACTTTTTTCATTGCAGCTATAACGGGTGCACCTATCGAAATATTAGGAACAAAATGTCCGTCCATAACATCAAGATGGATTAAATCTGCTTTTCCGTTTTCACACTTTTTCAGTTCATCCTTTAAATTTGCATAATCAGATGCAAGCATTGACGGTGAAATCTTAATATCCATAAATTATATACCTCTACATAATAATTCATACTATTATAATATATTTTATAAATAAAATCAACTTTCACTTGTTTTTAAGGTTTTTATGTAGTATCATATATCCGTATTTTATCATACCTAACAGGAGGAATACAAATGATACAGGCAAATAATATTACTGTTCAGTTTGGCGGAAGGGCATTATTTGAAAGAGTTAATGTTACCTTTTCACCGGGCAACTGTTATGGCATTATCGGTGCAAACGGAGCGGGTAAATCCACCTTTTTAAAGGTTCTTTCAGGTGAATTGGAGCCGCAGAAGGGCGAGGTTTTCATTACTCCGGGTGAAAGGCTTTCTGTGTTAAAGCAGGATCACTTTGCCTACGATGAATACGAGGTAATACGTACTGTTTTAATGGGCAATCCTCGCCTTATTGAGGTTATGGAAGAAAAGGATGCCCTTTATATGAAAGAGGATTTCACCGAGGAAGATGGAATCAAGGCAGGTGAGCTTGAGGCTGAATTTGCCGATATGGATGGTTGGAACGCAGAATCTGATGCTGCCTTTATGCTGAACAAGCTGGGTGTGCCGGATGAGTATCATTATATGCACATGGCGGAACTTCCTTCTGATATGAAGGTGAAGGTGCTGCTGGCACAGGCTCTTTTCGGTAATCCTGATATACTTCTTCTTGATGAGCCGACAAACCATTTGGATCTTTCTGCTATTCGCTGGCTTGAGAATTTTTTGCTTGATTTTGAGAATACTGTTATTGTTGTATCGCATGACCGTCATTTTTTGAATAAGGTTTGTACACATATATGCGATGTGGATTTCGGTAAAATTCAGCTTTACACGGGTAACTACGACTTCTGGTATGAGTATACACAGATGCGCCAAAGACAGGCAAGAGACCAAAATAAAAAGAATGAGCAGAAAATTAAGGAATTGCAGGAGTTCATTCAGCGTTTCTCAGCTAATGCTGCTAAATCAAAGCAGGCAACAAGCCGCAAGAAGCAGCTTGATGCCCTTGAAATGATTGAAATGCCGGTATCCAGCAGACGTTTTCCCTATGTTGATTTTAAACCGGACAGAGAGTGCGGCAATGATTTGCTGCGTGTTGACCATTTGACAAAAACAATAGGTGACAGAAAGGTTCTTGATGATATTTCCTTTGTTATCCATCCCAGAGAGAAAGTTGCTTTTGTCGGCTCGGATGTAGTTGCCAAAACAACACTTTTCAAAATTATTATGGGTGAAATGGAGCCCGATGAAGGATCATTTAAGTGGGGCGTTACCACTACGCAAAGCTATTTTCCCAGTGACAACAGTGCTTATTTCGACGGTGTTGACCTTACACTTGTTGATTGGCTCAGACAGTATACCAGCTATACTTTGGAAGCTGATATTCGCGGCTGGCTTGGCAGGATGCTTTTCTCAGGCGAAGAGGCATTGAAGAAAGCAACTGTACTTTCAGGCGGTGAGCGTGTTCGCTGTATGCTTTGTAAGATGATGCTGTCCGGTGCGAATGTTCTTATTCTTGATGAGCCTACCAATCATCTTGATCTTGAGTCAATTACAGCTCTCAATAACGGTCTTATCAGATATCCTGAAACCATTCTTTTTACATCACATGACCATCAGTTTGTTCAGACTGTAGCTGACAGGATTATTGAAATTTCAGGAAACACAATCCTTGACCGAAAGGGAAGCTATGATGAATTCCTTGAGGATTTTAATGAGGACCAGCTTAAAAAGTATTAATCTAAAAACGGATGGGTATTTCATTCTAATGAGTCCTCATCCGTTTTTTTAAATGATAATTTAATTTTGAAAATAAATCAGATTTTGTTTTAGGACTGCGTTTATATTTATTTGCAGCTTTTGAAATATGCTATAAATAATAATATTTTATTGAAAATATATCATTTTGGATTTTTAATTTTATTTAAATTCAGTTTAGATATAATAAAAAAGAAGCCTTGATTTGCTAAAAATAAAATTTGACAGGATTTGTATGCGGTTTTAAAAGTTTGTTATCCCACATTGGTATTGCTCTCAAATTACAGAATATGGCTATTATCGTAACATGCCTATTATAGTTTGTAAAATATATATATTTACGAAAAGTATTAACATCCTTGAAAAAATATGTTAGAATATGTTAGAAAGTATAGAGATGGTGAGATTATGGGACAGAATATTGACAATTTTAAGCGCGGAACGGCAGAAATGCTAGTTCTTTATTTACTTAGCAAGGAGGACTTATATGGTTATCAGATAACTCAGTCCTTCGCAGAAAAAAGCGGTGGCGTTTACACGATGCTGGAAGGTTCGCTTTATCCGATTTTGTATCGCCTTACGGAAGCGGGGTATATCAGCGATTATACCAAGCAGGTTGGCAAGCGCCGTACAAGAAGGTATTATCATCTTGAGGATGCTGGCAGAGAGTATTACAAAGTGATTCTTTCTGAATATGATTCTATCATAGGCAGTATTGACCGAATTCTTGACAGATAATTAAACCGTAAAGTAATTAATAATAAAAACAAGCCTTGCAGAGTGCATAATCTGCAGGGCTTAAATATTTTAGTCAATTTTTTATTCGTATTCTTTTTATGCAAATCAACCAGAAGCCTTGTAAGTGTAAAACCTGCAAGGCTTTAATATTTTTTTATCTCAATTACCAGGCGCTCTTTTTTCGTTTTTCGAATTTGACCGATATATTGGAATCTGCCGAATCCGCGCACGGAAATGATATCATTTTCTTTTATTTGATAAGAGCTGTTTTCGGTCAGTCTGCTGTTTACGAATATTTTTTTGCTGTTAAAAAGCTTTGCAGCTTCACTGCGCGAGAGCTTAAAGGCGGAGCTTATCAGTACATCCAGCCTGAGCGAAGCGGCAAATATTTCGCAGGTTTCAGGGGCTTTTATTATTCCTGTTGGAAGGGTATCTGTTTTAGTAACTTTGACAGTTGTATGCTTTATCTTTTTTAAAGAGTCCATAATGTACTGCGCTATATGCTCAAGACAAACAAGGTAGGCACAGTTATTATCAACAATGATATCGCCGAGCAGCTCTCTTTTTATTCCGAGACCCATAAGGCTGCCGAGAAAGTCACGGTGTGTCAGTGTATCGGAAAATTTTTGAGAAACGGGGCATATTTCCATATAGGCTATAGGAAAATCACTGTTTTTAATATCCTCACCGAACCCGGCTAAAATGCGTTCTGCCGTTTCGTAGCCGCCAAAAGCCGTATAGGGCAGATGCAGGGCATTAAGTATACTCTGTTCTTCCATATTTAAGAAATCGCTGAAGGTTTTATATGACCTGTCATAAGCTCTTTGATACAGTTCATTAAATCTTTTTTCATCCATATTTTTAACCCAAAAAAGGGCGCCTTAGGCGCCCTTTCAATCTACTGTGATATTATTTAGCAGTTGCTTTGACGTTCGTTTTAAGATATTCTGCAGAAGCAGGGAAGTGAACATCATATGTTACAAGCACATTAGCAGACTTATCCTTAAGTACGGCAACATTTGCATGGTTTACTGAAATGTGAGCCTCCATATGGTAGTCAGCTTTTGTAATAAGACCTGTCTTAGTATCAATTGTAACGGTTGCATAACCGTTTTTGTAATTTACAAGACAGTTTTCGGCAGTTGTACCGGACTGCCATGAAAGTGCACTGATTGAGTCAACAACTGAATCAATAGCACCAAGTGTGTTAAACAGGTTACCCTGAGCATCCATACCTCTGTGAGACATGTTGAATGCTTTTGGCTGAAGCTGAAGTGTGATTGTTCCGTCACCGTTATCCTTAACATTTGTTGCAATAACATCTTCCGGCTTGAGACGGCATGTTGTAAGACTTCCGTTGCTTTCATCAACATCCTCGGCAGGTGTGCGGTTTGATGATGGAGAAAGGCCGGCGCTGCCCTTTGTGAAAAGGCCGCCTACAATGCCGGGTACAAGGTTATTGATCATGGCATTTGATTTGCCTTCAATCATAATATCCTTAACCTGAAGATCCTCTTCACCAAGCATAGAATACCAGGTTACGGTTTCGCCTGAGTCAAGAACGTATTCCTTTGTCTGAGCCTTTGTCTTATTGTAAGCTTCTGCGTAGTAATTAACAACATCATCATTTGTTTTGAAGTCAATACCGGCATATGTATTAGCGGCAAGAGCTTCAATTACAGGTGCATCCGCTTCTTCACTTGTTGATGTTTCTGCATTAGCAGCAACAGGCACCTCTTTTGTATAAATTACAACAACATTCGCAATAAGAACGATAGCAAGAACGAGTGCTAAAAACACGTTAAGCTTGCCAAGTGTGGACTTTTTTTTCATAAGAATTCCCCTTTTTGCAGTATTTTGCATTATATTACTTTCTTATAATATACTAAAACAAAAAATTTTTCAATATATTTTTTATTTTTATTTTATAAAGTAGACAGATATTGTCGTTCCGACGTTTAAAATGCTGTCCAGCCTTAGCTCTGCGTTGTGTATATGGGCGATATGTTTTACAATAGCAAGACCGAGTCCCGTGCCGCCGGTAGCTTTGCTCCTGCTTTTATCTACCCTGAAAAAGCGTTCAAATATATGCTCCTGATATTCTTCGGCTATACCTATTCCCGTATCGCTGACAGAAAGTGTTACACCGTCAGGCGTTTTTATTATTTTAACGGTTATATTTCCGTTGTCCTTATTATATCTGATTGCATTATCACAAAGGTTATAGATAAGCTCCTCAAGCAGAGTTTGATTTGCCTTAATAAAGGTGCTTTCACCTTCCAGTGTAATCCGAATACCCTTGGATTTTGCATTTATTGATAACACCTCAATGCATTGCTTTGCAGTTTCATAAATATCAACAGAGGCAAATACAATTTCCGTATCACTGCTCTCTTCAAGCTGTGAAAGCTGAATGATATCCTCGCTCAATGTAACAAGCCTGAGTGCCTGCCTGCGTATGATTGAAGCAAAAGGTTTTATATCAGGTTCTTTAGCAATTCCCGCTTCTATAAGCTCAGCATATCCGGCTATAGAGGTTAAAGGTGTTTTTAATTCGTGCGATACATTTGCCGTAAATTGTTTTTTTTGTTTATCGAGTGCTTTTTGTTTTTCCTTTTCCTGCTTAAGCGCGTCAACAAGAGGTTTAAGTTCGTCGTAAACCTGTACATTGTCTATATTGTCAAGATTTTTTCCCAGCTCTTCAATCGGTTTAATGATGCTTTTGGTAATAGCAATACTGATTATAACTGACATTGCCGTAACGGCAATGATTGCAATTGCAAGATAAAGTATTATGTTTGAGAAGTTTCCGCCGGCCAGAAGTTCAATACGGTCTCTTATTTGATTCGTGCTGCAGGAATAAAATATTGCCACAACAACAATCGTTGTAATGGCAATAACAGCTACTCCGAAGGCAAGAATTTTTAATAATGTTTTTTTAGTCATTTAATCACCGACCTTGTAACCTACATTTCTTATCGTTTTTATATTTTCACCCGCATTTCCGAGCTTTTTGCGCAGAGATTGAATGTGAACATCAACGGTTCTGTTGCCTTGTTCAAAATTATAGCCCCACACAATTTCCATAAGCCTGTCCCTTGTGAGTACAATTCCTTTATTCCTTATAAGATGTTTCAGTATCTCATATTCCTTATATGTAAGTTCTATTTCGCTGCCGCTGACATTTACGGTATGTCTCCCCTCGTCAAGCTCAATATTTTTATAGATTAATATCGGCTTTGGTTTTTTTTCTGTTCGTCTGAGCACGGCTTTAACGCGGGATACGAGTTCCATAACGCCAAACGGTTTGGTGATATAATCATCGGCACCCATATCCAGTCCCTTAACAGCATCAATTTCACTTGTTTTGGCAGTCACCATAATTACAGGTAGGCTGCTGTACTGCGGGGTATTTCTTATTTTTTTTAAAAGCAGCATTCCATCATCCTGCGGTAGCATGATATCAAGCAAAACCATATCCGGTATTCTTTTATTTAATGCACTGTAAAATGATGAACCATCTGCAAATCCCGATACTTCAAAGTTGGAATTTTTAAGCGCATACATTTCCAGTTCGCGGATAGAAGTGTCATCTTCTACAATATATACAAGCTGATTATTTTCCATAGTTTTCGCAGCCTTTCCTGCAATAGAAACAACTATCTGATAGCATATTTGTTAAGATAATCCTCAAAGCTTTGCATAAAGCTTTTGTTATCCGAATTTTTAACGCCTTTAAGATAGCTGTGGGTTTGATAGCTGCCCTGTGAAAGTTCAATAATACATACAGCCAGATTAGAGCAGTGATCGGCAATTCGCTCAAAGGAATTGATGATATCAAAGAACAGCATGCCGTTTTCAATAGAGCATTCGCCGTCGCTCATTCTTTTTGAATGTCTGGCTCTAAGCTGTGCTTTGAGATTATTGATTACCTGTTCAAGCGGTTCTATTGTCTGTGCCAGGTCAACGTCGTCGTTTAAAAATGCGTTTGTAGAATTTTCAATGATTTCTTTAACGGCTTTTGCCATTATATCAAGTTCTTTATTAGCGTCGGAAGAAAAATGAATTTTTTCTTTGTGCATTTTTCTTTTGGTTTTAAGAATATTTACGCCGTAGTCTCCGATACGCTCAAAATTTCCTATTGCGTGTGAATATTTGCTGAGTTTCATGGATTCGTCAACACCAAGGTTCATTGAGCTGATTTTTACAAGATATGTTTCGAGCTGGTCCTCATATTTATCAAGGAGCTTTTCGTTTTCCTTGATTTTTTCATCCTTTACGCGACTGTAAATTTTTATGAAATCAAGGCTCATTAAAATATTTGTTTTTGCCAGAAGTGCCATTTCATCACAGTGTTCCTTGATTTTATCAAGAGCGTAAGCAGGCGTGAGCAAAAAGCGGTCCTCCACAAGAGAGGTCGTATTGGCTGCAGTCTCTTCCTGAGGATTATCCTTGATAATTTTATACATAAGTTTTTCATATAGTCCGCCGAAGGGGAAGAGAAGAACTGTTGCAAAAATGTTGAATACAGAATGGATAATTGCGATACTTGTAGCATTAACCCTTTCGGTTATGAACGGCATATCAAATATGGCATTGCCGCCGTAGAACACAATCATTGCTGCCGCAACACCGCTGAGGGCAAGAAAGAGATTGACAAGTGCTGTTCTTTTTGCATTTTTATTTGTACCGATTGATGATATCAAAACCGGTGTGCAGGCACCGATATTCATACCCAAAATTATGGGGAAAGCAACCGAGACGGATATAGCTCCCGTAGCCGATAATGCCTGAAGAATACCGACTGAAGCCGATGAGCTTTGGAGTACTGCCGTAAGGAGTGCTCCGGCAAGTATTCCCAAAAGCGGATTTGAAAATTTAAGCAGAAGATTTGTAAATTCAGGCACATCCTTAAGTCCTGAAACAGATGCGCTCATAGTGTTCATACCAATCATTAAGATGGCAAAGCCTAAAAGGATGTTGGCAACGTTCTTTTTTTTGTCGCTTTTTGAGAACATGTGAAGCATAACGCCGACAAACGCGAGAATAGGCGCGAAAGATGACGGCTTAAGAAGCTGTATAAAAATATTTGAGCCTTCAATACCGGTCATGGAAAGCAGCCATGCCGTAACAGTTGTGCCGATATGAGCACCCATTATTATACCGATAACCTGCTTGAGTGCCATAATACCGCTGTTCACAAAGCCGACAGCCATCACGGTAACAGCACCTGAGGATTGTATAATGGCCGTTACAACCAGACCGAGCAAAACACCCTTAATTCGGTTGTTGGTCATTTTTTCAAGTATGCTTTCAAGTTTACCGCCGCTGATTTTTTCAAGACTGTCACCCATTACATTCATTCCGAACAGGAACATTGCCAGTCCGCCAAGCAGCGTAAGAAAATCAAAAATCGTCATATTTTTACCTCTATGTATAAAAAAATCTTTATTTTTTACTAAACCTTACTAATAGTAAAGGGCTGTGATTAAAAACAGATATAATTTATGTTAAATCTATGTTAAATTTTATTTGCAGTATATGGGTGATGTAATAGCAAGAGGCTGGCTTTCTCCGTCGACTTTGCCCCACAGTTCAGCGCGGTACCAATGGTTTGCTTCAAGCTTTAATGTAACATGGCGCTCGTTGCATTGTGTCTCAAGGGCGATTTTGCCGCCGTTGGTGATTATTTTTATTGTCTGATATTTTATTGCTTCTTCACCGGCATTTTTTTCACGTGCGTGTAAGTCGGTGAAAAAACTGAAAATATATGTTCCTTTTTTTACTGTGTCGCCGATAGAGTATGTGCCGGCATATTTGTGAATTCTGAAGAAAAACTTTACACCTGATGATACAACCGTTCTGCCCATTTTTAAAGCAGAGATGGCATTTATTTGATTAACTTCACCATCAATATCAATATAAGTACAACCGTAGTGTCCGCTGTTTTCAGGTCTGTGCCAGTCTCTGCCGTAGGTGGCAGCAATTTTATATCCCTTGTCAAGAAGTGAGGTCCAAAGCTTAAGGGACTTGGTGTTTTCACCTGTAATTCTTGTTAAATCCTCGTGCCATATTTCTATATAGTCAACGTTATTCCAGTTTTTAACAATGAATTCCCATCTGCCGCCTGTACATATTGGTGAACCCATTTGGAATGGATGTGCAATTCCCACAGCACCACCGGCGGTCTTAACCTCTTTTATTTTTTTATCTATGTTTTCGGGCACTGCGTCACGCCAGTCGACAAATTCATTTGCCCCCAAAACAAGCATATGACCAAAATAAGTGGTCCATTCAATGCCTCTGATAGAAGGAAGTATATTGTCATCAAGCTCGTAATGACCGGAGAAAGTATTATGGTCAGTCAGTGCAATAAGCGACAGATGGTCTGCCTTTGCACTCTCCAAAAGCTCTTTTACCTGAAAATCACCGTCGGAGTGAACGGTGTGGCAGTGAAGCTCGCAGGGAAGATAACTCATTCTTTTTTCTCTCCTTCCACTTCAATTGTGTAATCAACATCGCAGGAAATGCTGTGAACATTAAGGACAATATTCCAATCGCCCGAAAGAATATCGCTTTTTATAAATCCGGGAGATGAAAACGCTTTGCTTATAATATGCTCCTGATTATTGCTTTGCCGGTGTGCTGCACCGATATATGTACCGTTAGCATTGACAGAAATGGTTATAAGATTTTTAACCGGCAGATAGTCTGCAGGTCGACCCACTATTGTTTCATCGTATTTGTCAAAGCAGTTTCGGACAAGCATAACCGCTTTTTCTCTGTCTTCAAGTGTTTTAGGGGAATAACAATATTTAATTTTGAGTAGTCTCATATTATCGGGAACATCGAATTTGTGTGTCAGATTTGTTTTGTCGTTGGCAGTGGTTATTTTGCCCTTCGTTTTGTAAATCAGCATAGCACCCTCCGAATTATATATACAATAATTATAAAATATAATTCGTCTGTTTGCAATTGATATTATTGTACAAAAATGTTATATTATCTTTGGTGATAAGTATGAATAATAAAAAGATAAATCCATGCTGCTGGATGAAGAATATTGACGACGGCAAAGATTTGTTGGCACTTAATCTTGTTGGTACGCACGATTGTGTGACACAATTTGTACAGCTGTCTCATATATCAAGGTGCCAGGACAGAAGTATTTATGAGCAGCTTTATCTTGGCGTGAGAGGGTTGGATATCAGAGTTCAGGCTAAAGGCAGCAGGCTTAAAATGGTTCATGGAATTGCAAAGGCGTTTAACAGTCCGAGTCATCTTTCACCGCAGATGGATATGGCGGACGTGCTTGCACATTGTTATAGATTCCTTGATGAAAATCCCGATGAAGCGATTGTTTTTCAGTTTAAAAACGACAACGGCAAAGAAATGGAAAAGTGCTTTGATAATCTTTTCAATACATATATTAAGAGGAATGAGGATAAGTGGTATCTTGAGAACAGAGCTCCGTCTCTTGGTGAGTGTCGCGGAAAAATTATGCTGATAAGACGGTGTAAGATGTCTGACAGGGCAGAATATACTGATAAAAATACGGGCATAGATTTTTCAAAATGGGTAGAGCAGGATACGGCTGTTCCCGAACCTTTGATATTAAAAACAAGCGGAGATAATGAAATAACCTTTATTGTTCAGGATCGGTTTAAATATAAGCCTGAACCGAGATGGAATGTGTGTATTAAGCCGTTTCTTGATACAATGAAGCCCTTTGACGGCACATATATCATTAATTATCTTTCGACAGCAGGGGGAATGAAAGGTCCTTATCATAATTCAAAATATATTAATCCGCATTTTATGGATTATCCCCTTGACAGTGAAAATTATTATGGTATGATTTACGTGGATTTTCCCACACCTGAGCTGACAGGGAAAATTATTAAAACAAATTTTTGAGGTACCGCTTATGAAGCTGAATGAAATCAATATACGTGATCCCTTTATATTAAAAGAAAAGGATATATATTATCTTTACGGCACAAGAGCAAAAAATTTCGGAATTAAGGTTGGCGGTTTTGATGTTTATAAATCAAGGGATTTGGAACAGTGGAGTGAGCCTATATGTTGTTTTAATTCTCAGGATAATGGGTTTAACAGTGAGGTAAACTGGGCACCTGAGGTGCATAAGTACAAAGACAGCTTTTATATGTTTGCCACCTTTACAAGAGAAAACGGCTTAAGAGGTGTGTTTGTTTTAAAAGCAGATCATCCTGCAGGACCTTTTGAGCTGTATTCACCAAAGGCTGTCACGCCTGAGGATTGGGAGTGTCTGGACGGAACACTTTATGTAGACAAAAAGGGTGAGCCGTATCTTGTTTTCTGCCATGAGCATACGCAGATTATTGACGGAACGGTTTGTTATATAAAACTGAGTGCTGATTTAAAAACAGCGGTCGGCGAGCCGGTGTATCTTTTTTCAGGATCTTCACCGGAGTGGGCAGACGTAAAGCCTGCGGGCGAACACTATATAACCGACGGACCTTTTATGTACCGAACAACAGGCGGTGAATTGCTTTTAATATGGTCCACCTTTATTGACCATAAATATGCACAGTGCATTGCGAGGTCGGATAACGGTGATATTGACGCAACATTCATTCATCTTCCGCCGCTTATTACAAACGACGGCGGACACGGAATGATTTTTAACGCAGGGGATAAGCTGATGCTTACCTTTCATACACCGAATCAGACCGGATATGAGCGTCCTGTATTCCGTGAACTGGAGGATACAGGTGATGCAATAAAAATTAAATCGCCGAATCGGTTTTAAAATATAAATACCGTAATAACTGTTTTATACAATTATTACGGTATTATTCTGTCTTGTACGAATTCAGAATATGTGATATTATTTTACAAAATCTATCGAAGGGATGATAATGTGAAAATCGCAGTATGTGATGATGAACAAATATATATTGATAATATTGTTGAGCTTTTGGACATCTTTTCGGACAAGAATAATATTGATTTTGAAAAAAGCACGTTCATCAATTCTGCTGAGGTGATGTCAAGTGATATTAAATTTGACATTGCGGTTCTTGATGTGGAAATGGATAATATGAACGGCATTAAATTAGGTGAAAAATTAAGAGAACAAAATCCGAATATTATTCTTATCTATGTTACTGCTCATAAAAAATATCTGGATGATGCATTAAATCTGAATGCGGTTCGTTTTTTTGAAAAGCCGTTGAATGAGCAGAGGTTTTTCAAAGGATTGCAGGATGCAATAAAAAGAATTGATAATTCCACAATCCGCTTTTATCTGAAGGATAAGAAAACAATGGAGCGTATTTTGGCACAGGATATCATTTTTGTGGAAATTGAGAATAGAAAAACAAAGATTGTTACGCATAATAAAGAATTCCATTCAAATCATCATATAAGCTTCTGGCAGGATAACCTTACCAGTACAATATTTATATCACCTCATAAAAGCTATATTATAAATTTTAATTATGTGACAGCATATGAAAGGGACTATATCATTCTTGACGGAAGATATAAGGTGAATGTTGCAAGAAATAAGCAATCTGATTTTTATCAGAAATTTATGCGTTTTGTGGAGGGGAAATAATGGTTCGCAGTGCAGTCGTGATCGTTATTTATATTTTTGAAATGCTGGTTTCCTTTTGCTTTTTTTCAAGAATATGTGAAAGAAAGAGAAAAATCGGCACAACGCTTTTAATCGGATTATTGCTTTTTATACCCAGTGCCGTTATTTTTAATTTGTTTCAAAATGAGATAATAAATACATCACTGTTTTTTCTTATTAATTTTGCGTATGCCTTACTGTGCTTTGATATCTCCCTTAAAAATGCAGCGATACAGAGTGTTATGCTTGATACACTTATGATGTCAGGCGAATATATAACGATATTTCCGATTTCGGTTATGTTGGATATTCCTGCCAACGCGCATAAAGATAATTTGGATACTCTGATTATTTATGCACTGACAAGCAAGCTGGCATATTTTATAATGTCTCAGCTATTGACCTTTATTATTATAAAGACAAGCCATAAGAATAATAATTCAGGACATTTTTTACCATTGTTTATCTTTCCTGTATTGAGCATATCAACCGGTGTACTGTTTTTATTAATGTCTTACAAAACAGAGATATCGCCGGTTTATAAAATAATTTTTGCCGCTATATGCGTTTTATATATTTTTGCAAGTGTGTTTATATTCATTTATTATCAGATGTTTGCAGACAGATAGACAAAGGTAAATGAGCTTGAATCCGAAAAGCGGCTTTATAATCTGAACAGTACTTATATGGAAATACTGCAGCATCATAACGATGAACTGCAAATGGTTTTTCATGATACAAAAAATCATTATACGGCAATAAGCAGTTTTGATAATATAGAAGATGTTAGGGCATATATTTCAAAGATTTATCCTGAACTTGAGGAAAAGAATACAATCAGAATATCAAACAATAAAATACTGGATTTGATTATCAGTAAATATATAGTTGCCTGCAGAAATAAGCATATAAGTTTTGATTATGAGGTCAAAACTGCAAATTTGGATTATATTGATGATACGGAGTTGTCAATGATTCTGAATAATGTTCTTGATAACGCAATGGAAGCGGCGGATATAAGTAAGGATAGATGTATAGAGTTTTCCTTAAGACATATTAATAATATGGATGTGTTGAGTGTTGTGAATTCCTGTGATAATCCGCCCAGACATCATAACGGAAAGCTTTTTACAACGAAGTTTGATACAAGTAATCATGGATTTGGATCAAGAATAATTGAAAAATACGTGAAAAAGAATAACGGTAAATATGAATGGTTTTATGATGATGCACAACGCAGATTCCATTTAACCATCCTGTTTCAGAAAAATATAAAATCAGATGCACTTTAGTTGAGGTGCATCTGATTTTTTTGTTGTTTTCATAGCACACTTTTGCATTTTTGTTGAAAAAATATTTGGCAATTCTATATTATTATAATTAGTAAGGGGGCATTTTAAATATGGATAGTTAAGTGCTCGATTCAGGTATGGGTAATGAAAAGAGGAATAAAAAAACAATGCATATAAACAAGGTAATAGAAAAAATCAAGGAGCTTTATTTATATCTTCCCGCATGGGTGATTGTATTGGCTGCAGTGCTTTGCATAGTAATCGGTATTCTTATCGGAAACGGAATAAATAAGTCGGATGATTCCGTAACTCCTGAGGAAACGATAACCTTAGACCGGGATGCAGGAAACACAGCAAAGCCTGAAGTAGATAAATCACAATGGAATCTGATTCTTGTGAATCAGTGGAATCGGATACCTGATGATTATGAACCAAAGGTAAAGTATCTGGATAACGGACACGCCATTGATGAAAGAGCCTATTCCGATTTGTCGGATATGCTGGCGGATTGCCGTGATGCAGGTCTTGAGCCTGTAATCTGTTCCTCCTATCGAACGATGGAAAAACAAAAGGAGCTGTTCAGCAATAAGATTGATGAATATGTTTCATACGGTTATTCGGACGAGGAGGCTGAGAAAAAAGCAGGCGAGCTTGTTGCAGTACCCGGAACAAGTGAGCATCAGCTGGGACTTGCACTTGATTTTGTTGATATATCCAATCAGACTTTGGACGAAAGTCAGGAAAACACGGATGTGCAGAAATGGCTGATGAATAACAGCTGGAAATACGGTTTTATTCTTCGCTATCCAACTGATAAAAGCAAAATCACGGGAATCAGCTATGAGCCGTGGCATTACCGATATGTGGGCAAAAAGGCAGCAAAGGAAATTTATGATGCACAAATCTGCCTTGAAGAGTATTTAAACAGTTAAAAAATTAATTATAAAAACGGAGGTTAAATTATGAAAAAAACAATATCGGCAGTATTATCATTGATAATGGTGCTCAGTATCCTGCTTGGAATGGCAGTTCCTGTTTATGCAGAAGTTTCACAAGTGTATGAGTCAGGAGATTATAAATATAAAATTTTAGAGGACGGAACAGCGGAGATATATCAGTATATGGGTAAAGATGCGGTAAATATGATTGTACCGGATAGGATAGCCAGATATACTGTAACAAAAATAGGAACGCAGGCATATGGATATAGTAACACTAAAGGATTAAAAACTGTAACTGTACCCGGCTGTATCACCGAGATAGGTGATTATGCTTTTTCAAAATGTCAAAATTTAGAGAAGGTGGAAATGCTATACGGTGTAAAAAATATTAACTATAGAGCGTTTGAATCCTGTGAACGGTTGAAAGATATTATAATACCTGAGAGTATAACAAGCATAGGAACGCAAGCCTTTATGGATTGCCATGCTTTAAAAAATATCGTAATACCCAATAGTGTAACAGAACTTGGAAACAGTGTATTTTATCAATGTGAAAATTTAAAAAGTGTAAAATTATCAAACAGCTTAACAAGGATAAGCGACAGTACATTCAGCCACTGCGAAAATCTTACAAGTGTAACAGGAATTGAAAATATAAAGCATATTGGAAGATATGCATTTTCGGATTGCAAAATTTTGAAAAATATGTTTTTCTCTTCAGCTTTGGAAATCATAGATTATAACGCGTTTAGTTCCTGCAATAATTTAGCAGATGTATATTATTGCGCAGATACGAACAGATGGAACAACGTATTGATTGAAGCAGGTAATGAATATCTTACACAGGCGAATTTTCATTTTCATAATTCGGACAACGGTGTGATTACAAAGAAAGCAACCTGCTCTGCAGAAGGTATCAAAACCTATACCTGCTATATTTGTAACGCAACAAGAACAGAGACAATCCCTGCCACTGCAAATCATACATATACAAAAAAGGTTATAGCTCCAACCTGTGCAAGGAATGGATATACGCTTCATACCTGTACAACCTGCGGAATTTATTATACGAGTGATTATGTTCATACTACCGGTCACGGCAGTAAGACATACCGTGCATTGGTCGGCAAGGCAACACTTTCTAAAAACGGCAGTGCGGTAACAATTTGTTCTGCCTGTGATACCGTTGTGAAAAAGGAGACGTTCTATTATCCTAAAACAATCAGCCTTTCAAGAACCTCTTATACATATAACGGCAAGGTGCAGACTCCGTCTGTTACAGTAAAGGACAGCAAAGGCAGAGCACTGAAAAAGGGTACGGATTATACCGTAAGCTATGCAAGCGGCAGAAAGAATGCGGGCAGATATGCAGTAAAAATTACCTTTAAAGGGAATTACGGCGGAACAAAAACATTGTACTATAATATTGTGCCGAAGGGAACAAAGGTAACGAAGCTGACTGCAAAGAAAAAGGGCTTTGTTGTTCACTGGGCAACACAGAAGAATCAGACAACAGGCTACCAGATTCAGTACAGCCCGAACAGAAATTTCAGTAAAGCATCTGTTGTAACCATGCCTAAAAACACATATTATGCAAGAAATATTACAGGATGTGCAGGTACAAAAAAGTATTATGTACGTGCGCGCACCTATAAAAAGATAAAGTTCAACGGTAAGAATTATAATATCTACTCTGCCTGGAGCAAAGTAAAAACAGTTACAACTAAGAGATAGTTATTTGTAAATATAAGTGAAAAAGAACTCGGTCAGCACCGAGTTCTTTTTGTTATGTTTTAATTAAAGGTGTAATAAAAATAATTTGCAATGTTGACCGGATTCAGACGGTAGAAAAGTCTGAAAAATTTTTTCTTAAGGCCTGACTTTTTAAATTCAATATTATTGGCACAGGTGATTGTAAAGTTTTTCGGAGCTTTTTCAAAGGTTACGGTTTTTTCTTCACCTTCAATGAGCGAGAAATAGTTATCACTTGGAATTTCATCACTGTCAATAAAGATGTTGTGCGCAAAGGTATCGCTTGTCAGTGTCATTTTATTGCCGTCAAGCTTTGCTGTTATGTTTGCTTTTTTCAGATTGAATTTGCACGGCGAACAGAAAATTTCCGTCAATACCTCATCGTTAAAGCAAAGCTGTAAAACAGAGTTTTTATTTACGGGAATTTCGTCAAGTTGTTTAAAGCTGTTAGGTGCAAGGTTTATATCCAGCTTTTTGGTGAAATCGGGATTAAGCATTCTGATTGTCAGGCTGATATTTACCGGTGATAAAGTGTCGTTATGAGCAAAAAGGATTGCTTTGCCTTTTTCTTTTTTGCAGCTTACGGTAACGGGTGCAAAAAACTCTCGGGATTTATACTGCAATGCTTTCGGTACGCCTTCAAAATCAACTGATGCCCAGCTGGGACAGTTCCACACATCGTTGAACTGCCAGAAAAGAGAACCGTTGCATCTGCCCTTATTTTGTCTGAAATGTATGGTAGCATTTTTGATACATTCCGACTGAACAATGCCGGTAAGATAAGGTAAGTCCTCAAAATGCTTTGGGAAGTCAAACATTTCGGTTAAATAGAAAAGCATTTTTTTATTTCCTCCAAGGCATTTTTGATGCCTGTTGAAGGCAGGAGAAGTTATATCATATTCCTCAGGCGGTGCAAAGGTTCTTACAGCTTTCATAGACGGCAGTGACTCAAGACCGAATTCCGAGAGAAATCGGGAATATCTTGTTGTGTAATAATCAAGCTTTTTCAGTCCGTGCCATACATTCCACATATGCGTATCACCGACATTATCGCTCGAATATTCCTTAAAGCATTCGCTGCCGATCGGTGATGTCGGTATGTATGAAACGTCTGTCATATTTTTGATAAAATCGGGCAGAGTATGATAAAAGAATTTTTCATAAGCCTTCATAATTTTAGTTGTTTTGGGCAGATAAGAAAACATAACCTCAAGCTCATTGTTGCCGCACCAGAGTGCAAGACTCGGATGGGTGGTAAGTCTCTTTACATTTGATTTTACTTCAGCAAGAACGTTTTGCGTGAAATTTTCATCGTAGAATGGGTACATCTGGCAGGCAAAGCAAAAATCCTGCCAAACCAGAATGCCCCTTTCATCACACTGATTTATAATATAATCGTCAGCGTAGCTGCCTCCGCCCCAGATACGGATCATATTGAAGTTCGCTTTTTGGGCCATATCAAGATAATAATCGACAGTGCTGTTGTTACTGTCCTCGTATATTGCTGAAAACGGAATAAGATTCGCACCCTTGGCAAATATTTTTTCACCGTTTAAAACAAAACAGAAATTGCTGCCGTATTCATCCTTGGATGTGTCAAGATAAAGTGAGCGCAGTCCGATTTTTCGTTCTGTCTTATCTTCATCATTTTCAAAAACAACTGTATAAAGCGGCTGCTTATCCTTTTGTGACAGTTCTTTTGTATACCATAGTTGCGGATTTGCAATTTCAAATGTATTATTTTCGCCGATATTCAGGATTTCATGATCGGGTGTGATAATATATATCCTGTCAGCATGGTCCGCAAGGGCACGGATAACGGCTTTATCTTTGGTTGTTTTCTGATTGATCTCAATATTTTCAATTCTTCTGTTAAAGCATTGCAGCTCAATATATTCAAGCACTGCACAGTATGGGATACATGGACCCCAGTCCCATCCGAAATGGCAGCCCGGTTTTCTGATATAGGGGATGCCGTCAACGCCGTTGTTATTTTTAGGCAGCGGTTCTTTTTTTTGCTTTTCTGTTATATAATGAATCGCCGAACTGAAATGAAGGCGGATATTATTTTGACCCTCAACCAGATATTTTTTGATATTAACATCAACAGGAATAAAGGCATTATCGCTATTAAAAGCCTCTTTGCCGTTAATATAGCACGTGCAAAGGGTATCAAAGCCCTTGCTGCAAAGATTTATATTGTTAAATGCAAGCTGCTCTTTTGTAATTTCAAAATTTCTTATAAAATCAATGTCGTTTTTGCCGATAGCAATACCCTCTTTCTCATCACCTGATATGAGAGGGTTTTTTACAGCCTGATTTTTTATCAGATTACCAAAATCGCTTCCGGGGATAACTGCACTGTATTCTTTGTTATTGCTGCAGTTTTTCATAATCCATCTGCCTGCGAGGTTTAAAGTGTTCATAATTTTTCTCCGTATATAATGATTTAAAACCAGATTCAGTTTTTGCTTAAATCTAATATAGCATATTTTACAAAAATATGCTATACTGAAATTAATTTACTGCGGGGGGTCTGTTTATGAAGCTTAAGCAAAAATTCAATTCAATCGTTCAGAGAGTGATTGATGCAGTAACATCAAGCGGTGTGATGCAGGAGGAAAACACAGTTGACGGAAAAAAAGAGGTTTTTGCGCAAATGCCTGAGGCGGCACTCAAAGCAGCAGAGGAGAGTATAGTTCTTTTAAAAAACGAGAGGAATATTTTACCGATTAAGGCGGCTGAAACTATATCTGTATTCGGCAGATGCCAGCTTGATTATTTTTATGTGGGATATGGCAGCGGCGGTGATGTTAACGCGCCTTATTTGGTGAATATGATTGAGGGGCTGAAGTGTGCGGGAGCTACAGTTTATGCACCTCTTCTTGAGCTTTACCGCGATTGGTGTAAAAACAATCCCGTCAGCCATGGATTTTGGGGACACTGGCCTATGAATTATCCCGAAATGGAGCTTCAGGAACGGGTTGTAAAATCGGCAGCTGAAAATAGTGAGATTGCTCTTGTTGTGATAGGCAGGGCAGCCGGTGAGGATAGAGAAAATAAGCTTGAGAAGGGAAGCTATTATCTTACAGACAGTGAAATTAAAATGCTGGATTTGGTAAGTACTTATTTTGCTAAGGTTGCAGTAATTATGAACTGCGGCAATATTGTGGATATGTCGTGGACTGAAAAGTATGGCGATAAAATATCTGCTGTCGTCTACGCATGGCAATGCGGAATGGAGAGCGGAAATGCACTTGCAAACGTACTTATGGGTAAAACCACGCCCAGCGGAAAGCTTCCCTGCACGATTGCTAAAAAATATGAGGATTATCCCGGGGTGCAGGATTTCGGCGGCAAGGATTTTAATAATTATTCCGAGGATATCTTTGTCGGATACAGGTATTTTGAAACTTTTGCCGTGGACAAGGTTCTGTACCCTTTTGGTTATGGCTTAAGTTATACGGATTTTGAGTTTACTCCCGTTCGTTTCAATTATAAGGATGATTTATTTCATATTGGCATAAAAGTAAAAAACATCGGAAAAACAGTCGGCAGAGAAGTTGTACAGCTCTATGCTCAAATGCCTGAAGGCAGGCTGATTAAGGCAAGTAAAAACTTAATTGCTTTTGCCAAAACAGCTCAGTTGGGCGTAGACGAAGAGCAGATTTTGGAGTTCAGCTTTAAGCCTTATGACATTTCTTCTTTTGACGAAAGCTGCAATTCTTATATTCTTGAAGAGGGTATATATAAGTTCTATGCGGGCAACAGTGTCAGAAATGTGTGCTTGGCAGGGGAGACAGAACTTCATTACAGAGTACTGGATAAGCTTTCTGCTATATGCCCTGTTCAGAATTCTTTTAAAACAATTTACGGCGCAGAGGTAAAAGCAAAGAGGTCCGGATTAAGGGATAGAATACTGAAAAATCTGCCGAATGAGATCGGCTATAAGGGCAACAGGGGATATCATTTTTCGGATGTTATTAACGGAAGTATTGAACTCGATGATTTTATATCCTGTCTCACAAATGAAGAGCTTGAAGCACTTACACGCGGTCAAGGTATGATGAACAGTGATTTAGGTGTAATTGGAAATGCCGGCGCCTTTGGCGGCATTATACAGTCTCTTCGTGACAAGGGTGTTCCCCCGATTATTACGACGGATGGTCCGGCCGGTATCCGTATTAGAAAATATACCTCCCTTATTCCCTGCGGTACGGCTCTTGCAGCGACGTGGAACTGCGAAAGCGTGAAGGATTTAACGACTGTTATGGGCGCTGAGATGGTGAAATTCGGCTCCGATGTTTTGTTGGCTCCCGGAATGAATATTCAGAGAAATGTACTCTGCGGCAGGAATTTCGAGTATTTTTCGGAAGATCCTGTACTTTCGGGTAAAATGGGGAGTGCCTATGTCTGCGGTATTCAAAGTAATGGTGTCTCCGCCTGTCCCAAGCATTTTGCCTGCAATAATCAGGAGGTTAGGCGAACAAAAAATGACTCTCGTGTGTCTCAGCGTGCACTTAGAGAAATTTATCTTAAAGGTTTTGAAATATGTGTGAAAGAGAGCAGACCACTGAATATTATGACCAGCTATAACAAAATAAACGGTATATGGAGTCATTATAATTATGACCTTGTAACAACCGTTTTAAGAGGTGAGTGGGGCTATGACGGCAATGTTATGACGGATTGGTGGATGCAAAAATCTAAAAGTCCCGAATTTCCGAAAATAAGGGATAATGCATATCGTGTGCGTGCTCAGGTTGATGTGCTGATGCCCGGCGGCGGTCATACGGCAAAGTGCTATAAATCAGATGGTACGCTTCTTGCCACACTTGGCAAAGACGGAGGAATTACCAGAGGTGAGTTGGAAAGAACAGCGAGAAATGTTCTTAATTTAGCAATTAAATTAGGTTTGCCTGCTGTTGAAAGTGAAAAATAAAGAAAAAAGAGAATCGATTGGCAAAATTAATCCCTCTTGATGCGTAACCTGCATCAAGAGGGTTCTTTTTTCTATTGTTTTGTTTAGTTAATGTTAATCTGTTTTTGATTTTATAACGATTTAATTCTGTAAACCTTAACGCTGTGTTTTGGAAGTGATACCGAAACAGAAGCAGATGTATTTCTTTCGTCATTCCAAAGTTCATGAAGTTCATACTGATTTGATTTCGTCATATTCAGATAAGGATCACTGAGAATTTCACTGAGTTCAAGATGAATATTTTTATTACCGGCTGATTTGTTGAACAGACAAAGAGCTGCATCGCCGTTTGCCAAGGGTCTGGCGATAACATCAACGCCTGTAATTCTTTTTATTATTTTTGCAGGTTTTCCTAAAGTATCCTGATCAATAGCAATCAACTGTTTATTGGTTACAATTTTAAGTGTTGTATTGCCTTCAACGGCATTGTTGTTTCCGTCGACAAACTTTCTTATATCATTGCCGAGCATAAGCGGAGCAGCCATCATGCACCAGAGAGAGAAGTGCGCGCGGTTTTCATCCTCACTGAGCTTTCCGTTGCCTACCTCCAGCATATCCGGGTCGTTCCAGCCGCCCGGTCCCGCAGCCTGATAGTGTTTCATTGTGAAGTTATAAAGCATAACAATGCTTTTCCATATCGGAAGAATATCATGGGTGGTGCGCCACATATTACCTGCCTTGCCACCCCAGTCCCAAGGAGCGGCAGTTCCCCACTCGCATATTGAGAAGACAATTGGTTTTTCAGGAGTTTTAGTAACCTCTGCCCAGTCTTTTGATGCTTTTTTCAGGGCATCACCCATTCTTTTATATTGAATAAATGATGAGTCTGCAACTGTGGCAACCGGATTTTGAATTTTTATAATATTTTCACCATCATTAAGCTCAACAATAATCTGCGTTCTGCCCGAATCGCTGAATCCCTTGCCACGAGGGAAAAAGATTTCGTGAATTTTTCCGTTAACAGTTATTTGCGCGTAACTGTCACGTTTTCTGAGTGTTTTTTGGTGAACAACAGTCAGCGCATAAGAGCCCTTTGCCAAAGTTGTTATCTTAAACCTTGCCAGGCCGGCACCGTGGTTTAAAAAGCCGATTGCCCTTTTGCTCGGCAGCTCCTGCAGTTTAATTACTTTTGCTCTGCCTTCAAGTTCAGCATCATCCGGTGTTAAAACCAAAACAGGCTCACAATTATCGCAGCCGATTTTATTGAATTCAATTTTTTCTACAGCCGGACAATCACCGCTGATTGGCTTGCTGTGACAAAAATCGTATTTGAAAAATTCGCATCCCCAGGATGCAATCGTTTTAGCATCAAGATTTTCGTTGCCTAATGATGCAGGCATATCTTCGCAGGTGAGTTCACCGTTTGAAGAATAAAGCCCTACTTTAAGACCCAAAGCATTGATATCTTTTATCAATTGCGGTATACCTTTGCTGAATGTTCCCAAATCACCTTGCAGCTTACCGTCCTCATCGCGCATAGAGCTCTGCCAGCAGTCGTCAAGATTAAGATATTTATAACCTGCATCAGCCAGTCCGCTGTTAACCATAGCCTTAGCAGTTTCCATAATCAAGTCCTGATCAATATGGTTTCTAAAGGTATTCCAGCTTGACCATCCCATTGGCGGTGTAAGTGCAACAGAATTATTGTAATCCTCTGTTTCAGATAAATCCATAGTAATTTTTCTGGGCATGGTTATTTTTTTTATGGCACATAAAGGGCATTTTCCGTTTGCCTTCATCGTTAAGAACCATGAAATCAGTAATACGATTAATATTGCTATGATTGCAGCCAAAATAATTAAGTATTTCATAATAATCCAATTTCCTCAAAATATGCAAGCTCCTGCTTGGCAAGCTCCTGCGTTTCCTTTTCATCAATTTCGTCTATAGCTTTTATCATAAAAGCTTTTCTGTTTTTTAAATTATAAAAGAACCTATAACACCAGGCGTAAGGTGTCAGCCACGGACGCCCCTCAATAAACCTGATATAATTAATATTTTTCAACTTTTCATACGGCGGAAAAGCAAGACGCAGCTTTACTCGCAAAGAAGATGCTTTACGGTTTGCTTCCAATTCGCGGCGCGTAACAATCGCTCCCTTATTTTCCTGCATACTGCCGAATACTCCGCATTTGCAAAGATAATCGCAAGTTTTTTTTGTGTTTTCAGTAAATAGAGTTCCGATGCCGAACCATTCGCTGCAAACAGAAAGCATTACTTGTGCGAATTTATCAAGCTGAATTGGTTTGAGTATGCTCAAAACCGCCTGGATATCAATGTCAGCATTTTTCTGCATTACGGCAAAATCAAATATGTGTCGTATGCCCGCACCGTAGAATTTAAAATGGTGGGCTGTATGAGCTATCAGGTATGCCATATGATAATTATCTTTCATCTTGCCTGTTAAGCCGCTGAAAACAGCATTTTCAAAAGCGTCATTAAAAGCAGCGTCACCGAATTCACTGATCAGACGTGTGTGAACCTCAACAAGAACACCGTTTTTTCTGTAGTTATAAACCGGTCCGTTCTGTTCTGTGCATATAAACCCGGATTTGATAAGAGCCGCTTTTGCCTTTTCACGGTTGCCGGCGTCAATCAGAACGTCTATGTCGCCCATTACGCGGCTTTCCGGATGAGGATACAAGTTTCTAAGCACAACACCTTTGAACAGGATATGGCGTATCTGAGCGGCTGTAAAAATGCTTTTAAGCTCTTCAAGGCAATGCTGTTGACATTCAAAGATGTAAACACTGTCGAAAAAGTTATTTTCAACTGCGTTTAAAAAATCCTTTTCTATGAGATTTTTGCTCTTTAAAGTGTTTAGCACACAATGACAAATACTTAAAAGATTATGATTTTTTGCCAGCTTGAACAAAAGCTTGAAATCAATATTGTCAGGAATGCTTATGGTGTCGCTGTCAAGATAAGCACGGCATATTTCAATTAAAAATTTTTCTTCTTTTGTCATTTAAAAAACCACTGCACCGAAAATCAGGCTTAATACAGTTATGATGAGTCCGGCAATAAATACACCTATGGCTATTACACCAAAACTTTTCTTCTTGTCAAGCTGAAGCAGCGAAGCAAGAAGTGCTCCTGTCCAGCCGCCGGTGCCGGGCAGCGGGATGGCAACAAAAATCAGAAGGCCCCATATCCCGTATTTATCTATTTTATCACGTTTTTTTAACGTTTTTTCCTCAAGGCGGAACACGATGTTTTTAAGACCGGGTATTTTTTTGAACACATCAAATATCCAATTAATTAACAGCAAAATAAACGGTATAGGCAAAATGTTACCTAAAAAGCTTATAATAAATCCCAAAAACGGATTCATATCAAGCAGAACAATCGCTGTAAACATACCAAGTCTGCACTCAAGGATAGGGCAGACGGAGATTAGAAATACTACCAGCCAATCAGGTATGCCGTGTGATGATAAAAATTCCTGTATAGTTTGGCATAGTTCGTGCATAAAAATCAAGCTCCTCAGTGTTGTTATTTTTGAATATATTTATTTTCTATTAAAAATTCATGAGCTTTATTAAGTATTCGCCGGTCATTTCTGAAACTTAAATGCTGCATGGCCTTGTGATAAGGCAGCCATATATAATCTTCGATTTCAGATTCCTGAATAACCGTGGTAACATCCTCTGTTGTGCTGACAAAGATGGAAACGAACTTATCAACTTTATCTTTGATTTTATATTTCGATTTTCCTTCAAAGCCTAAATGAATTTTTATATGTAAACCTGTTTCCTCCAGTACTTCTCTTCGTGCAGTGTCGTATTTTGTTTCCCCTTGTTCTATATGACCCTTAGGGAAGCCCCAGTGCGCCGAGCGTTTATTTTTTATCAGCAGATATCTTATTGTTCCTGCAATTTCTCGGTAAACAATTGCTCCGCTGCTTGATTCATACAGGCATATTAATTCATATTCGGGAAAGTCCTCTTCTATATTAATTTGCTGCATAATATCAACATTAATATAACGTGAGCTTTTAGAAGCCATCAGCCAAATTTTGTGTTTGCTTTCATCCTTCGGAGATAAAACTGCAACAATCCTACCGTCAAAGTTACTTACTGCGTGATCGATTCCGAGAATAAAAGCGTATTCATCCTGTGGTGTATCGTAGATTAACGCATAGTTGAGAGGGTAGGTAAAATTTGCTTCGTCGTTTTTTGAGCCTATAGGTTTAACAACCTTGGCTCTGACGCTTTGTCCAAGCATAATATTCACCACCATATACATATATAAATCTATTATATAGAATTTGAATAAATATTACAAGATATAAATTATAAAATTTGACACATCCAAAAAAAAACAGCCGGCAGAAAAATCTGCCGACCGTTTTTGTTATTAGGTTTTAAATCAGTTATTAACCACCAAGCTGCTGAAGAAGTTCAACAAGCATTGAAATAACTGTGTCTGCATCGCCCTTAAGCATTCCCATTACCTGGTTGATAATCTTAGAAACGCTTTCGCTTGCGCCGTCACCGAGGAGACCGCCGATAAGACCGTCAATCTTATCAAAGTTGTCGCCGGTATTGATTGTGTTAATCAGATATCTGAGAAGAGCAATCAATGTTTCTGAAGAGTCACCCTGAACGAAGACTCTTGAACCGTATGTTGCAGCCTGTGAAGCACTTACAACTGTTGTGCCGTGGCTTGCAAGCTGTAACCAATCAACATCGTTGAGCTTAAGTCCGAGCTTTGTACCCTTAATGTCAATCATACCAAGAATAGAGTTAGCAAGAGGAATGATTGCATTGCCGCTGAGAACCGGTTTCAAAGTCTTGTTGATATCATAAATATCAAGTGAGAAGTTTGTAATACCGATCTTAGCAAGTGTGCCGTTAAGGTCAAACTTAAGTGCCTTGAACAGTGTTGGAAGAAGTGTGTTCAAATCAACAACAGGTCTGATTGTATCAAGTATAGCTGAAATCGGAGCGAGAAGGTTGTCAAGAATCTGGCAAAGACCGTCGTTACCGATAAACAGTGCAAGGTTTGGAAGAATTGCCATCAATGTCTCAAGAGGAGCATTGAGGATATCCTCTACCTTATCCCAGAGTGGATTGATTATGTCAAGAAGTATTGCATCATACTCTTTGGCAATATCCTGTCTGTACTGATACTGAGTCTTGATGTTATACATCGAGAATGCTTCCATAAGAGGAACGATTGATGATGTATAGCCGTTTGAACCGGGAAGTCTTACGATATCGAAAATACCGAGGTATGCATCGTTGAGAAGTACATCAAGCACGCCGTAAAGCGGACGAAGTACTGCAACGAGTGCATGGAAGAAGCTGTCTGCATCCTTTACGCCCCACTTGAGTGCGTCAGCGTTAACATTCTTCCATGAGCCTGCAGCTGCAATAGCAGAAGATGCGCTCTGGAACTGCTGGCCGTAAGCCTTGTCAACAAGGAGTTTAGATACATTGCTTGTTGAGAAATCAAGGTCAGTCTTAGCAAGAAGCTGTGTAAGATTCATATTGTCATTAATCTTAACACCCTCAATTGCGCCATAGAGACCTGTTGCAAGCTTGCTGATCATTTCATCCTTGAAGAGAGCCTTGCTGATTGTGTCATTAAGGTTGATAAACTGACCGATTAATCCATCAAGCATCGGAGGAAGTGACTTAAGGAAGTCAACATCGACTGTGCCCGGATAAGAGAATTTGTAATTGCCGGTCTTATATGCTGTATAATCCCAGAATGTATTCTGAGGCTGACCGTCTAACAAATAGAAAATAGCTGCGACAATCTGGTCTGCTGATGCAGTGCCGATTGTGTTGAACACGCTGGTGATGATTGAAATAATCATATCAGCCTGCTTGCTCTTTGCAATACCGTCAATAGAGCAAATCAGATTCTTAAGTACAGATGCATTGTCAACAAGAATATTTGCGATGTAACGAAGAACGGTGATAAGAACCTTACCCTGGTCAACGTTGCCAACAATTTTACCTGTTAAGTATTTGCCGTTTGCACCTGTTGCCTTACTTGTGTACTTCATAGCATCGCCGAGGCTGATAAGAGCATTCCAGTTAATGTTCTTAAGCTCAAGCTTGCGCAAGTAAGGATTGTCGCTTCCTGCCAATATTGAATTAACAATCGGGATAATCATATCCTGAAGCGGAGCTCCGAGGAGCATTTCGATTAAGTCTGTGATAACAAATGAGCCTTTACCGGTCAAACCTGCGATATCCGTTATCGGAGCAAGAAGATTGCATACAAGCTGGATGAGGCCGTTGCCGTCAAGGTACATTGCAAGGTTAGGAATAAGCTTTGTAAGCTCGCTCATCGGATTAGCAACAAGCTTGTTAAGGAATGAGCTGCTTGAAGCACCAACCAACGGATTGAGGATATCAAGAAGGAGATTATCTTTAGCCTTAGCTACATCCTTCTGATACTGTGCATAAGTTACAACCTTTGAGCACTGGAGTGCCTCAAGAAGAGGAATGATTGCACTGTTGTAAGCATTTGTGCCTTCAATCTTAAGATCCTTAAGGTCTTTAAGTGAAGTAAAGTCAAATTTGAATTCTGATGCTCTTGAATACTTACGGTTTGTTTCATTTTCCCAAATCTTTAATGTAAGAACACCGTTCTTAAAGCTGTAAGCATATTTAACCTGAATAGGAGCTGATTTATCATCTGAAAGAACACTTACATTTTCAGTATAAGGAACATTGAGTGAACAAAGTGCACTGTAAAGTACATCGTTGATCTTGAGAGAACCTTCGTTGAGGAATACCTCAAGCACACCGTAAAGCGGACGAAGTACTGCTGCAAGTGCATTTACAAAGCCCTGCTGAGCTTTAACGGAGCCGTCTTTGAAGCCCCAATTTACATTTTTAACATTCTTCCAGCTGGACTGAGCAGCAATAGCTTTAGCAGCTGAAGTATAAGTAGCGCCATAGCTCTTATCGGTGAGAATCTTTGCAACATCCTTTGTAGATGAAACAATTCCGAGACCCTTAAGAACTTCCTTGATTGTTGGGTCAAGACCATCAAGAGCACCGTAAAGTGCTACTGCAAGTTTGGTAACAAATTCATTCTTAAACAGGTTTTTGCTGAGAATAGCCTGAAGATTGTCACCGCCAAGGTCTACTCCGAAGGAACCGAGAAGCGGGAAGATACCTGCAATCAGATTGTCAAGGTTCTTAACACCGTTGTCAGCCATCTGCTTAGTAACACCTGCCGGATATACAAAGCCGATTGTTGCTTTTTGCAGATACTGAGCAAATGTCCAGTAAGCAAGAGCTGGACTGTCTGTAGCTTCAAGAATTCTGTTAAGAATAGAAAGGATATCCTTAGGACTGATCTTACTGTCCTTGATCAGGTCAAGAATCATTGTAACTGTATCATTGTTGATAAGTTTAGCAATTGCTGTAAGATTGCTGTTGTCAAGAACTACCTCAAACAGATATTCAAGAATATATACAAGAGCAGCTGCAGGAGATTTAGCTGTGCTGAGCTTATTCCAGTTAATCTGCTTAAGTGTAATACCTGTGAATGCAAGATAGCTGTTTACAATAGGAATAATGTTTTTGCCTGAGAGAGAATATTTATAATTACCCTGACCAAGCTTGATATTGTTCGGATTAGCATATGATGAAACAACATTTGCTGCACCATTTAAAATTGAGCGAAGTGTAAGTGATGTAGGCAGAAGCTTGCTGCTCTTAAGAGCAAATATACTGCCCAAGCCCTTAACTTCATTAGCAATAGGTGTTATTGCACCCTTCAGGATTGATGCGATTGTGGCACCGTTCTTATCATCCAGGATACCTGCGATACCCTGAATTGACTTAATTAGGGTTGTAACAGGTTTATCAAGGAAGAGATTGAACCATTCAGATACCGGTCTGATAATTCCAAGGAGAACTTCATCATGATATCCGTTTTTAAGGGCCTTAAACTGTGCTGCTGTATCAATCTTGATACCGTTCTTAGTGCAAAGAGCACCGAGTACCGGCGAAATAACCGTTGAATACCAGTTTGTATCAATAAATACAACGCTGAGAATAGAAGTAACAAGTCTTAAGGATGCAGCCAAGCCGTCAAAGAAGGCTGTCTTGTCGCCTGCCTTGATGCCCCAATCAAGCTTAATCTTGTAATCGCCTCTTGAGGTCTGAGCAGCTGCATTGTGCCAACAGTTGTAATCAGAAAGCTTTTTCTGAACCTTGTCGTAGCCGCTGAGTCTTACACTGATTGCATCAGGTGATATAAGACCTTCAATTGCTTCAACAAGAAGGTTGTACTGAGCTTTTGAACCACTGTCTAACTTATAAGTGTCGTTAAAGTCAGCTAAAAGATTTTCTGCAAGTTTTTCAACTAACAGGAAGGTTTCAACAACAAGACCGGTAAGAGCCTCATTTGTGTAAACCTTTTTAGCATTTACATTGCCCTTTGAATCAGCTGTGTGTGTATCTTTTGCTGTTATATAATAGGTATATTCATTAAGGAGTTTTGCAATATCTGAGTAACAATCTCTGCCAAGGTAGTTAGAGAAGAAGGTTACTACACCTGCGAAGATGTTGTCAGTTGCATTTAATTTAAATCCGTTAACACTGCTGTCAGCAAGGAGAGATGAAAGCATCTTATCAAGATTGTTAATAAGGTCTGATGCATTGCTCAATTCCTTATCTGTGTAGTTGCTCTTGTCAGCAACTGCAACCTTTGCTGCCTTTGGCTTGTAAACAGGTGTTGTTTTGTTGTTATTATTGTTATTATTATTGTTATTGTTGTCAGAATCGTTACCGCCGAAGCTGCCTGCCAGGTTGGTGATTACTTCAACAAGTCTTGGAATATTTGTAATGAGGAAGTAAGCACTGTCAGAGCTGAATCCGGTAAAGCCGTTCTCTCTCTTTTCAAGAGTGAAAGAGAATTTGCTGTCGCGGTCAATCTGGAATACGCCGTTTACAACATCGGTGATAATACTTGTTTCACCGAAGCCGCCAAGTGACTCAAGAAGACCTGAAACAATAGGTATATTCTTTGTAATCTTATTATCTGTTGCTAAAGCTGTATCAACAAGACTTAAGATTGCATTCAACCAGTCATTAATGAAAATGCTGACAAAGTTATCAAGAATATCGACTGACTTATTAGGATCACTGCTTGATGCGAAAGACTTGAAGGTCTCAAGAACCATATTTCTGGTGCCTTTTTCATCAGTAGTGATTTTGCCGTCATAGCAGTAGGTCCAAGCATTTTTAGAAACGCCGTACTTATCTGCTGAGAGGTTTTCCATAATATCGAAGAGCTGCGGAATTGCAACAAAGAGATTGTTTAATCCGGAAGTAACAACCTTACCTTCTTTATCAAGCTTAGTTGCATTTACAAGCTTAGGAGTAGCAACAAACTGGTCAACAGCTGCAGTAAAGAGTGTAGCGATTTCGGTAATCACTTCACCGAGTACTTTAGCAATTGATGAGTCCATTACACTTGACAGAAGCTTTGTGAGATCAGAAAGCTTTGCGCCTTTAAGCAATGTATCTACATAGTAGATGCCTGTAATAACAGGAATGTTCTTTTCATAAGTGAATTCATAAACAAATGTTGTATTGCAGCCATTAAGTACACTTGCAAAAGCTTCATTTATGCTTTCATCTGTATTGTCCTTTGAAGTAACAGTTTTGTCTTTATAAGTAAATGTTACATTATTTTTATTGTTGACTCTTACAAGCTTGTTGCCATCCTTGTCAACTGCTGTGTAATGGAGCAAGTCATTTGCCACCATATCATCAGGGGCAAAATTCTTTGCAGCTGTATCAGCAGGCTCAGATTTCAGCTGAACTGTTTTGCTTTCATAATAGTCAAACTTAACAGCAGTTGATTTTTCGCTTTCCATTAACCAGTGCATAAGAGCCGGCAATATCTCGTTAAGGTCAAATGCGAACTGCTTCACACCTATAAATGAACCTGCTTCAAGGTATGGACTGAGTCTGAAGTCGCTTGAAAGAAGGCCGATAACATTATAGAGAAGCGGAAGCAAGCTGTTAGCCTTATTGTTTTCACATTTGTCAAGGTCAACGAAAACCATAGGAACAAGGAATTCATCAATAAGAGCTACAAGAACAGGAAGCAATTCAAATACGACTGATGTAGCGTTTGTTCCTTTAGAAAGCGGTTCACCATATGCTTTTGCAAGAATGTTGTTAACAACGCTGTTTAAATCAATCGGAGTAACAAGGAATTCTGCAACAACGCCTTCAATCATGCCTATATACTGGCCGACTAAGTTGTTGAGTACCATATTTGCAATATCAACACCGGCCAAGCAAGCTAAGCTATAATCAGCAGGATTATACTTTTCATCGTCCTTAAGTTCAACCTTAAGATTTGATTCATAAGTATAATTATTTGATACTACTTTATTAACGGTTTTCTCAATATCAACCATTGAGTCAACGGATGTAACGTGATTTGTATAATATTCAAATCCGAGAGCCTTGAAAAGTGCCTGTGCCTCACCATACTGTCTGCCCTGAATTTGATATTGTTCAAGGTTGTTGAGATTTGTGGCGCTTGGATTAGCACCTTTTGCATTGTTCGGATTTGTATAAGCCGCAGGACCTACAAAAGTAACTGCAAATGCGTTGGTAGCACTATAAGCGGTTCCCTGTGCATTGATAGGATTGTTACCGGCAAAGATAAGGAAATAATCTTCAACAACGGTGTTCTGAATTCTTTCAGGAAGGTTAGCATCAAAGAAGCTTGCAAACAATGAAGGATCAAGCTTGTTTGTTCTTATAGTAATGCCGTCAGCATTAGGCTCTCCCGTTCCCTTACATTCAGCAAGAAGTTTGTTACCGATTGCTTTGATTTCATCTAAGTTAGCAACATTTCCTGCTTCATCTCTTATTACAAAATCAGGAACTGCAGTTGCAGTTTTAAAAGCATCAACAGATGCATACTTGCCTGAAAGAACAGCAAGACCTGCTACGATATCATCATAGTATGCATAATTTGCTTTGGATGTATTGTTGCTTTTTACTGTTGCAATTGAGTAATAAACACCTGCAAGAGAAGCCTCTGCTTTTGCACGGTTTTCAGGCGTGTCGTCAAGGCCGAATGCTTCAAGAACAGTGTTGCCGAGCTTATCGGCAATGTTATCGAGGGTAAGATCGGTAGCATTATAACTTACAACCTTATCATTCTGACCGGGGAATGCAGTTACAATTGACTGCGGACCATCGGTTGCACTGCTGTTGGTAACTGTCTTTGTACCTATTTTTGCATTCGCAGTGGTAAGAATGTGATTATAAGGGGATGCTTTGATGTAGTCTTTACCGAGATATGTATAATAAACAGCTCTTGCAAACTGCTGATTAAGACTCATATCATCTGTGATAACATAAGCAAATTTTGAATCAAAGTCAGCCTTCTTTTCGGCAATGTATGATTTAACGCCGTTTTCCTGACCGGTGAAATCAAATGTCAGTGCCTCAAGCTCCATAAGCGAAAGCTCTTTGTAATCCTTATTTGCTTTTTCAGCGATTTTTTCAATCTCTGCAACAGAGTCCATAAGCTTGTTGTATCTCTGAGCGAGGTCATCAAGCTTTACAAACCATTTGCTGAGAGTGTCTCTTGTTTCTTTTGACAATTTGTCATCGTCTTTAAATGTTTTGCAAAGAGCATAAAGATCATAGAATGATTTTTCACCCTCTTTTGCAGTGTCGAGGTAATCATAGTTACTTTGATTTTTGTCGTATCTGTCTACCTCGTAAACAAAAGACTCTTTGTCGAGAGAGAATCCCTCTCCGTCACCAAGACCGATTATCATTGGAGCTACAGCCTCAAGAATATCGGAAATGGTTGCCTTTTCTGCGATTTCTGCTTTTGCAGCATCAAGCTTTTTCTGTTCTGCAGCTGTAAGCTTTTTAGAGTTTTTCTCTTTAGCTAAAAGTGCAGCAATTTCTTTTGATGCATACTTAACATAAACGTTATAACCAATGTCGCCGATTCCGAGAAGAAGACTCGGAACATAATCATTGATAATGCCGTCAAGTGATTCGTAAGCATCAGCTGCTTCAGCATTGTTACGCCATATACTGTTTCTGTTGTCCTGCGCGAAAGCAGTAAAACCAACAGAGCAGGTGGTAATGACCATAACAACTGCTAAGAAAAAGCTAAGCAGTTTTTTGCTCGTTTTCATATAAATCTCTCCTTTACCATATGATTTAACGAACTTGTCGTTTAAATTTACGCTTGTGATGCAGTTTTCCGATTGCCAAACTTGTTCATATTTTGTTCAAATTTGGCAATTAGGGCGTACTACCCCACACGCGTACGAACAAATACAAATTATTTATACCAAATAAAAAAACATAAGTCAATAGTTTTTTAAAAAATTTGAATAAAGTATTAAAATTTTGAATATTTTGTCATAAATTTAAGATTTTTCCAGTCGAACGTCATTCGAACATAAAGCTCTAAAAAGTTACAAAAATAGACAAAACAAACGAACTAACGTTTGAATATGTACAAAAAATCGTCAAGTAAATTTGCTTTACAATCAAGAAAACCATGTAAAGTGATTTTGCTTAACGATGACTGAATTCGGCAGAAAATATTAACAAAAAGAAAAATAATTGTAAAAATATTGTTAATTTTTTGGGCAGATTGTTAAAAAATTAACTTGATTTTTGGACATATTGACAAAAATATAATTTGGCACGAACTTTTATTGACAATTTAATAATTATATGCAATAATCATCTTGTGTTTATAGGGCGTCTTGCACCCATTTTAGCAGTCAAAGTGACTTTATCGGTAAAACGGTATCACCTCACGCCTGTCTAATTCAGATTGCCTGATGGTCAGAGATTCGGTATCAGCTTTAATGCGGTTGACGTCATTACACTAAAACTTTTCTTTTAAATTTATTATTTAGGAGGTAGAAAATTTAATGAAAACCAAAGCAAAAAAGTTTTCTCGCAAGCTGCTTGCATTATTTCTTGCAGTAGTTATGGGATTAACTTGCTTCACCGGTGCCATTAGTGCCAGTGCTGCTACTTCTAAAGAAGTGCAGTATAGGGACTCAGCATTAGAGTATAACAGCTTAGGTTGGAGACTTCTCAGCGATGAGCAGGCAGCAACTGCCGTGCTTGACTATCTCGATGATAATCTCTTGCCAAATACTGTTGCTCCTTTCCTTGAAAATGCACTTAAGGGTATTGGCGGTATGTACAATGCGGCTGAAAGACAGCTTGAAATTCCTGTAGTCGGCAATATTAAAGTTCATGTTCGCAGCGTGGATGAAATTATTGACACAATCGCAGGCGTTGAGAGTATTCTCAGAGGCACAATCGGCGGTATGGCCGGTGATGCACAGTACATTCACCTTGATGCAACAGCAGGCATGTCAAGAAGCAAGAATACATCATGCGAGATTATTGCAGGTATTTTAGGACTTTTAAGAAATCTCAGCTTCAATGAGACCAAATGGGAGAATAAAAATACAGGTGCTGCAACAGACGTACTCGGCAGAGTTCTTCGTGGACAGCTTGATCTCGGTGGTCTTGTAGGTATAATCGGTAACTTTATCAATGGTATTGATCTGAATGATATTTATCGTAACTTTGACGCTCCTCTTGGTGTAAGCAACGGTTTTGAAGACAACTTTGTATATAATGTAGTAAAAGCTTTATTACTTAATAATACTGGTTGGTTCGGCGTTAACGAGAGACAGGGATATATTGACAATCCTGAAACTTTCGTTATGGACGATGTTCTTCTTGGTAAGCTCAGCACTGAGCTTCTTCAGAAAATTAGTGTATACGTTACATACGATGAAACTATTGACCTCGGAAACGGCAATTTCTTTACTGATAACTCAGAGACAAGAAAAGAAAAAATCGATGCTAAGATGGCTGCAGGCAAGACTTATGAGGCTGCTTGCGCTGATCTCGGATATGATTCAAAGCTTGTATATTCTGAGGAAGAAGCTTTCAAAAACAATATTCTTCTTTTCAAATATAACGGCGAAGGCCTTGTAATCGAGAAGGATGATACTTTAGCAAGCTTTGCAAAGCGTGCGCTCACATTTGCATGGAATACCGTTCTTAAAGATACTGTTAAACTTGTTCATGTTAATAACGATGTAAATCGCGGTTACGGCAAGAACTTCGATAATCTTTTCTATTATTGGGGTCAGCAGAATCTGAATTGGAATCGTTCAAATCCTGCAAGCAACTACACAGATGCTAACATCAAGGCTTGGGCACAGGCTGTTTATACAAATAAAGAATTCAATGCAAAATCTGTAGATGAGTTCCTTGATAATGTTAAAAACACATTAGTATATGACAGAACAGCTGATGATACAGAAGGTGCTTGGGACGATATTGATGCTACACAGCTTTTCGGTAAGCTTCGCTACAGCCCGCTTGCTGATTTCTATTACAATATTGAAACCGGTCCTATCAATCTGTATTTCTTACAGACAGGTACACCAAATCTTGATAAATTCTTTGAAACGGATTATAACTCCGGTTCATACCCAACAATGGTATCTGCATTCAACGATTGCTTAATTGCAGCAGTTAAGGATGTATTCGTTAAAAGCGATTATGTTGCTGAAGACGGAAGCACTGTTACAAAGCAGGCTCCTTTTGCATCTTTAGAGACTACAACTTCAACAGATGCAGCTACTATAGCTAAAAAGCTCGTTAGCAATGCTACTAAGATGATTCAGTATACAGCTGATTCTACTGATGCTAACATTCTTAAGGCATTCTATACAGCCGGCGGAACCACTCTTACAGAAACAAATCTTGAAACAGCTATGATGCCTATGCTCGCTGCTTGCATCGGTGAGGTTAACCTTGGCGGCGGCAAGCTTTCCGAAATCATTCATCCTGAGGATTGGGATGCATGTAAGGATGCAGAGGCTCTTGCTTATCTTGCTCTGAGAGAGTATCTTTCATACATTCTTCCTAATAAGGAGTATGATGGTCTCGGTCCTGTTGTAAACGGCAGAATTAATGCTACTCTTGAGGGTACAATCATGCCGATGGCACGTGACGCTCTGGGCTATATCCTTGAGTCATACGTTCCGCTTTATGATGTAAACAACCAACCTTGGAAGGCTGAAACATCAGATGTAAACGACAAGGCTACAACAATCTTTACCCTTCTTAACTCAGTTGTTTGCTATTATGCAAATGATTATGATTTAGGTTCTAAGGGATTAACAAACGGTGTTGCTGCTCTCTTCGGTCTTTGTGATCCGAATACAGGCAGAAGCACAATCGTTATCAGCAATGGTCTTTGGGATAACCTTGACAGAATTATCAACCATCTCTTACCTGTAGTAGGTGAGCTTCAGTATGGTGTTGAGGGTGCAAGTGTTAATACAGAAGACTTTATTATGGGTGACATTGTTAACGGTTTCCTTGAAATCGCTACAGAGAAGAATGACGGTATGGGCGGTGTATCCAACTTTATCTACAGACTTCTTACAATGTGCAACTCAAAGCCAATTGCAGGAACAAACATTGTAAATGTTGTTTATGATTTCCTTGGTGATCTTATCAACGGTATCTTCGGTAACCGTTATGCAAGCCAGCCGGCTTCATTTGATAAGCCTATCCCTGATGCAAAATCTACTCATCCGTTTGACGATTTACTTCAGAGGGATGTAATCGTAGGTACAGGTGCAGCAAATGCTCCCGGTGCACTTCAGAAGGTTCTTATTCATCTTGCAGAGGCAGCAGGCTTCGGCAGCGGCAGCAATAAGCTTCATGCTTATCCTGACTCTTTCTTCAGAGGTGCAATGTTTGCTGTTCAGTCTATTGCCGGTATTATTCCGGGTGCAATCCCAACTCTTTCCGATAACACAATTGAAGAGCCAACAGTTAAGTTTGACCGTTCTGTAATCACAGGTTACACACCGGAAACGAATATTGGCGGCACAATCAGTGTTACAAATAATATCGCAGGCTTGAACAATGCATATCTTGCTAAGGGCGAGGTTGTTCAGCAGCCAAGATATATGATTAGAATTAATGAGGCTTATTATTATCCTCAGAATGATCCTGAATCAATCTTCCCGATTGATGCTTGGACAGGTGTAGAGCTTGGTGCATATGAAACTGCAACCTTCAGCTATACTACAGATGAAATCTATTTCGATGATACAATGGATTCAAACGTTTGGGAAGCTAAGGTAGTTTATGATGTTATTACTGTAGATGGTGATCCTGTATACAGCAATATGTCAAATCTTGTTGCTGTAGGTACACAGCTTATCACACAGTCCAAGTCTTGGTCTGAAGCTGTTTATGACAATACAGATAACCTGATTGGCAGCTTAAAGGGCACAAACGCATCTTCTACACAGACTGACTCTTACGGAAACAGAGCATTTACTTCACCCGGTATAAACGGCGGTAATATTAAGGTTCAGTTCCCTGAGTATATCGTTTCAAATATTAATGATGGTAACCTTGGTACAAACTATAGACTCGGCATTTGTACTGCAAGTGAAAAGAGCTTAGATGGTATCTATTCTTACGATTCTACTACAGTTACTAATGATAACGGCAGTAGTGTTGCTGTTAATGAGGCACATGCAAAAGTACTTTGCGATGATGACGGTAATATTATCAATCCGAACAGATTTGACTACTCAACAGACGGTGGTCAAACCTGGATTCGCAATAAGAAGTCAATTATTATAAATACTTGGGAATATTTAGGTAACCCTAAAAAAGCTGAATCTGAGGCCAAGTATGATGCAGGTTTCTCTAATGCAGAGATTTTGGCTGCACGTCATGATTTAAGCGGTGATCAGCTTGCTAACTTTGTTACAAGACCGGCTGCTGTATTCACTCTTGCTGAAGCAAGAAGTGCAAACATTGTTCAGGCTGCTGTTAAAAATGCAGATGGTACATATGATTCTGTATATCTTAAGAGCAACGACAGTAAGAGCGAAAAACTTCCTTATACAGGCGCCGGCTTGATGAAAGACGATTACTATCCATACAGATATGATACTTTACTCGGACTTGTAAATTCAGTAGGTCCTACAGACGGTTATTATATCAACGTTGGTAAACTGACAGTTGAAAAAGATGGCTCATACGACTTCAACTTCCTCTACACGATGGAAGGCGCAGCTCCTGCTAAGGGTGTTTACCCAATCAACCTTGCTGCTTATGCAGGTTCTTCAGCTGTTAGAATCAGCGATTCAACTCGTCCGATGAGTCTTGTAATTGCAGACACAACTAAGATGGATGCACTCAAGGTTAAGTATGATGAGCTTGCAAAATTAGTAGCAGGCTTTGAGGCTTCAGACTTTGCAGATGCAACAGCATATAATAATGCGCGTACAGTTGCAAACGAGACATCTATTCTTCTTGATAACTGCAACCTTTCAGCAGAGCTTGCAAAGACAAATGCTAAGGATGCTGATTTTGAGGCTCAGGTTTCAGTAGTTGAGCAGGCAATCAGTGCTCTTAATGAGGCACTTGTTCCTATCGTTGGTAAGCTTTACAATGAAATCAGCCTTGTTCGTGAAGGTATGAACGAAAACAACTACAGCATTATCACTTATAATAAGCTTGTTGATGCTGCTCATAAGGCTGAAAACAGCTACCAAGTTCAGATTACTTATGTTGACCCTGCAACAGGTCAGAGTGTTGAAAAGACCCTTCCTTATGATGTTACAATCGGTGAGGATTATAAGGATTACAGAGACAACGAAGAAATCACAATTACAAGCACTAAGTTTGTAACCGATGTTTCTATGACAAGAATTAAGGAGTATATCAACGACTTCAACTTCTATAGAAGCATTCTTCTTGAGCGCGGCTACCTTGGCTATCAGCTTGAAGAAGAAATTAAGTGTGCATCCGGCAATGCTTACTCAGCATTTGAAGAGGTAACAAGACCTGTTTATGATGAGAACGGTGCGCTCACAACTGTTGGTACAGTTAAGGCTACAGGCATCACACCAAGATTTGGTTCACTTGATGCTCAGGGCAATCTTGTTAATATTGAAAACGGCAAGCAGGCTTATACTGAGGCTTCATGGAATGAGTATGTAAGCAGACTTGCTGATGCAGTTGCAATTGCCAATATCGGTAACAGCGATTCATATCCTGCTCCTGATTATTATAATCCTAGCGCAACTTATGAAGCTTGCGTAACAAAGGCTTATGAGGCAGATAAGGATCTTCAGAAGGCTGAAATCGCTCTTGAGGCATTTGTTGAGGATGAGCCAACAGGCTTTAACGTAAGCGGTAATATTTTAACTGCAGTAAAGGCTGATGGTACATCAAATGGTAAAGCTGCATTTGGTGAATATACAATTACTGTATACTCAGATGCTGCAAAGACTAACGAAGTTGGATCATTCAAATCAGTTTGCGATACTGCAAATCCTGCAGATAAAACAAACACATTCAACTTCACACTTCCAAATGGTACTTACTATGCAACAGTTTCTTATGATTATGCACTTACACGTGATATTAAAATCGTTGTAAATGGTGCAGATGTTGCAGCGGATGTTGCAATGCTCAATTGCAACTTTGATGGTGATACCGCTATTGGTATTGGTGATGCTACACAGGTTCTTTCAAGCCTGAACTCATCAAGCATTTATATGGATATGGATGGTGACGGAAGCGTTGGTATCGGTGATGCTACACTTGTATTGTCATTACTTAATGTAAACTACAGTTCATTTCCTGAATTAGTTATTCAATAAATGCGAAAATCGTGCTGAGCCCTTAATCGGGCTTAGCACGTGATATTCTAATATTTATTTGAATATAAATAATTGAGTGCATTGTTTTGTCCATTTGATTAAATGAATACAAAGAACTATGTTAAAAACACTTAATCGTCAGACAATTTTGCGCAAATTATTTATTATATTTTTAATTCTATAATGTTGTTATAACAATCTTATGGTTTTAAATATTAATCACTTTACAAAAAGATCTTATATTAAGGAGTTATCCCGCAAAGGAGGAATGCATATGAAAGCGAAGAGTAGACATTTTGACAGTTTATGGATATATATTTTTGCATTCGTAGCTGCTCTGTTTGTTTTCTTTAGTATACCGCTTGTTTCACATGCACAAACTGGAACTCTGGGCACGGAATCTCCGGAGATTTTTTGTGTTTACGAGAAAGACGGAGTTGAGTATGACGGCAATAATCTTTCAGCCGGAACATATGATGTCAGTTTTGTTATGAGTGGTGTCGACACACTGTCGGTTATTGAAGTAACTGCAACATATAATCAAGAGCAGATATCAGTTGAACCTGCTCCTTCCGAATTAATTTCGGATAGTGCAGCACTGGGGCTTGACAGTATGGGTTATATTTTGTCAGATGGTAATATTGTTTTTGGTTTCGTTTCTGAAAATGATAATTGTTCTTCAGTAGTGGATAACAGATATATTGTGCTGGCAAAAATTTCAATGACATTTTCATCGGATTGTGATGCTCAGAATTATTTAAAAGTATCTCAAAATCCTAATCTGACATTTGCACAGGTTGATTATGGCGATGGCTATGATGATTCTTATGCTCTCGTTGAGTCATCTCCGGATTATACAGCCGGAACACTTTATTTGATGACTTGTGACGAAACACCCAACTTAGGTTATAACGTTAGCGGTAATTTATTGATTATGACAAATGCTAGCGGTACAACGAATGGTGTTGCACCGTATGGTGAATATACCATTAATGTATATTCTGATGAAAGTCATACACAGCTTGTAAAAAGTGTCAAATCAGTTCAGTCTATAAACGCAGACACAAATCAAAGAGAAAATACATTTAATATTGAATCATTGCAAAGGGGTACATATTATGCAACTGTATCCTACGATTATGCACTCACCCGCGATATAAAAATCGTTGTTTTGAGTAATGATATTAAAAATGCACAAATTACGGTTTTAAACTGTAATTTCGATGGGGATACTGCTATCGGTGTAGGCGATGCTACACAAGTGCTTTCAAATCTCAACAATTCCGCATATCCATATATGGATATGGATGGTGATAGTAATGTAGGTGTAGGCGATGCCACCCTTGTATTGTCATTATTAAATTGTAAATATAATAAAACTTTAGTTATTGAATAATTAATATTAATTAATGGAGGGAAAAAAGTGAAAAAGACTTTTAGAAGAGCAATTGCTTGTCTTTTAACGGTTCTGATGGTAGTTTGCTCAATGCCATTTACTGCGTTTGCACTTCACTCACCGCAGTGGTGGAATGACAGCGATTTACCACTCACTGCTGAACCAGATTATGTAGGTTATGATGATCTTTACGCGTCAGGCGAGTATGAGTATGACCTTAATTATGGTGATGTTATTTATGCTCATGATGGTGATCCATATCTTATCGAGAATTACAGACCGGCTATGTTTGTTACAGTAAGTGATGTTACTGATAGCATTACTGAGTTTTATGGTAAAAATGCAACTTGCACATATGATTCAATGAAATCAAAGGGCAAGATTGTTGACCCATCAAATCTTAAGGCCGGTCAGGTTATAGCTGTTGCTATGGAATATGGTGGTACTGACTCATGGTATTCAGGTCAGTGCTGCGGACAGTTTGATACTACAAAGCTTCAGGCTGTTTACAACCAGAGAAAAGCTTGGAAGCCTGCTACCACTGTAACACAGGCTATCATTTCGAAAACAGATACAGCATTATATTCAGGTGTTCTTACATCTATGACAGTTTATAACTGTGACCCTAATGGTTCATGGGCTAATAATATGTTGAGAACAGCAGATGAACCTGAATCAAACTATGTTGGCAAGCGTCCTGAGGGTGCAGGCCATTATGGTATTATGTTTGCAGTTATGTCCTTCAAAGTATTAGAAGATGGCGATCTTCGTGATATGATTACAATTGATGGAGATGCATGTTATTTCAATGCATATAAAGAGGACCTTAATGTTACAGGTTCTGCAGACCGTTTCGGCGTTGAAGAAACTCCGGGTTATACTCATCGTTTGATGCCTGTTTCTTATCCTGATATTGCTTCAAAGGAATCTGGAACAAAGCATGTAGTTACATTTGTTAATGCTGCAGGTGAAACAGTTTCATCTGTTGAATACCCTGAAGGCACAAAGGCTGCTGATATCGTAGTTCCTGAGAATACAGCAGATGCTGATAAGCATAACACATATGCTTGGCCGGAAATTGCTGATGTTACTGCTCCTGTAACATATACAGAGGTTAAGACAACAGCTGAACACGTATGGACATCTGAGGTTAAGACAGCAGCTACATGTACGGATAATGAAGTTAGAGTTTATACATGTACAGTAGGCGGCGAGTCATATGAGGCTGAAGTTGAGAATACAGCTAAGGGTCATACAGAAGTAGTTGATCCGGCAAAGGCTCCAACATGTACAGAGACAGGTCTTACA
>DKZG01000003.1 GCA_002493595.1 Ruminococcaceae bacterium UBA7080
TGTCGCTTTCGTTGTGGTGGTTTTGCAGTTGTGACCCAGTGCGGATTTTACCTGGTCCGTATATGCAGACTTGCAGGAGGTGCAGGTATAGCTTGTGTATCCTGCACTCGTACAGGTTGGAGCAACCGTCTTTTTAGAATAAGAATGACTCAATTTTGGGGCGACTGTTTTCGTATCAAAAACGGTATCACACTCTGTACAGCTGTTAGATAAATCATAGCCTTTGAGACAATCTGCATTGTTCGGCATCACCCAACTGATTTTGGGATGAGAACAAACATAACTTTTAGAAGAAATCGGGTATTTTCTTTTAAAAGCATTTGTTTCAAAATCCTCAAGCGGATAATGATCAGTAAATTCCTCTGAACCACTCATAAACCAATTGAACGTATAGGTATCTGTCCAATAACCATTTTCATCATCGGGATACAAATCAGTTTCAGTATCATCCCAAGTGGTGTCAACATAATAATATTTACCACCGAACTTAGCAATATTCCATGCATGATTGCCACCGACTATCACACGGTTTGAAACACCCGCTTCAGCACATAATCTATAAAAAAGAGTTGCATATCCCTGGCAGACTGCCTGACCCTTAATAAGAGCACCATAGGTAGTAAACTGTGTGCTGTAATTTTCATCGTCCATATGCACATAATCATATTTAACCGTTTCGCAAACAAAGTTATGTATAAGACGAATTTTTCTGTAATCCGATTTTCCATTAAGATTAAGCTTTTTTAAAACAGTATTAATTCTGGAATTGACCTCATTTTCCTGTGCGGCAGTCGAATGATAACCCATCTGAAATTCAATATGATATTCCGTGCCGGATGAAGTTGCAGCTACAGTATAACCTGCTGCATAAATAGATGCCCAATGCCACATCAGATAATCGCCGTCTTTTGAGGAAACCGAAAGCTCCTGTGAAACAGCCTTTTGCATAATATCCATAGCAACATCACGCAAAGTGCCTACACTTGATTTAACATTTAAACCGATGTTCTCCGTACGTTTTACCATTTTATCACGCAAAACAGAGGCAGCCTTTTCAACGGTATACGGATCGCCGTACATTTTAGGCATTTCAAATGAAATTTTTGATCCATCACATTTTGAAAGCAAAATATCTTTATCAACAATTCCATCATACATAGGATTTGTAATTACAACAGACTCTCTGCTGTTAAATACCGACGCATATGCTGAAAAATCCAGCCCTGCCGCAACCGACAACAGCATAACAAGCGACAGAACTATACTCATTACTTTTTTCATTATTAATCTCCTATAAAATAGTATCCACAAGGCATACTGCATGAGCAGCAATACCATCACCTGATCCGGTAAAGCCGAGTCCCTCCTCAGTGGTTGCTTTAACTGAAACAAGTTGCATATCCAAATGGCATGCAGCTGCTATATTTGCACGCATATCGCAAATATAAGGTGCCATCTTGGGTGCCTGAGCCAAAATGGTTGAATCGATATTAACAACCTTAAAGCCTTTGGCATTCACCTGAGCAATAACCTCTTTCAATAACTTCAGGCTGTCTGCCCCCCTCCACTGTTCATCCGTATCAGGAAAGAGATGCCCGATATCGCCCATCGCACAAGCACCGAGAATTGCATCTGACACAGCATGCAAAAGCACATCGGCATCACTATGACCGAGAAGCCCTACGGGACTTGGTATATCCACACCGCCGATTATGCATTTTCTGTCTTTAACAAGCTTATGAACATCGTATCCATGACCAATTCTCATCTATTTATCACCTCTTAATTTAAGTATGCTCTGTGCGGCGGAAATATCCTCAGGGGTTGTAATTTTAATATTTCCGTAATCACCGTAAACAACATATACACAGTCGCCGTAATGCTCAACCAGCTGACAATCATCCGTATAATCCCTGCCCTTTTCACAGGCAAGCTGCAAAGCTTTAAAATAAGTGTCAAATTTAAACACCTGAGGAGTTCTGATGGAGATAAGACTGCTCCTATCAGGCGTATCAACTATTTTGCTGTGCTTGTCAACTACTTTTATTGTATCTTTAACAGGAACACCTACCGCTGCAGCATTTTTTTCCTTTGCCGTATTTAAAACATCCAGAATTTCTTTTTCGGTTACAAGGGGTCTGGCACCGTCATGAATAATGATCAAATCACATTCATCAGGCAAAATAGTTTCTACAGCATTTTTTACGCTCTGCTGCCGCGTATCACCGCCAAAACAATATGAAATATCATAATCAGAAAGTACCTTTTCAAAATCAGCCAAATCGCATTCTCGGCAAACAACAATAATTTCATCAATTAAATCTATTTTTGAAAAAGCTTCTACACTTCTTTCAATAACAGTTTTAGAATTAATCTCCAGCAGCAGCTTACTTTTTTCACTTTTCATTCTTGTGCTGTTGCCTGCGCCTAAAATAACTGCAATATTACTCATTCCTAAGTGCCTCCGCTTCTTCCATAGTCGGTGTAACAAATTCTGTTTTATACGTATCATAAATCACAAAACCGGGATTGGCACCATTAGGCTTTCTGATATTTTTAACCAACGTATAATCAACTGCAACATTTGATGACGAACGCGCTTTGCTGTAATATGCAGCAATAACAGCACAATCGTGAATCGCCTGATCCGTTATTTCTGTTCCTGAGGTCTGACAAACAACATGGCTGCCGGCAGTATCCTGTACATGAAACCAAGTATCATAATTCTTAGCATCTTTAAACGTGAGCCTGTCATTCATAACGTTATTTCTGCCCACAAGAACATCAAAGCCATCCCTGGTCTTAAATTGCATAGGCTTCAGAGCCTTTGTCATTTTTCTTTTTTCAGAAACTTTCTTTATATAACCCTGAAGCGCAAGCTCATTTTTAATTTCGCTTATCTCACGATCTGTCTCAGCCCTGGAAAGTGCATCAATAACTGTCTCAAAATATTTTGCTTCAGCATTTGCTTCATCTATAAACTCAGACAGTTTTTGCTGCGCAATCTGCTTTTTGCGGTACTCTTTATAATAATGCTGGGCATTTTGCGCAGGAGTAAGCGTCACATTTGCCGGAATACGAATGATTTTATTGTTATCATAATAATTCTCTAAATCATAAAATGGTGCACCCTTTTCAAGCCTGTACTGATTTGCATTTATAAGATCGCCGAATAATCTATAGGTTTCTTTATCATTGCAAGCTTCAAGTTCATGCACTCGGTTCAGTGCCTTTCGCACAGCTCGTTCCTGGAGCGTCGTAATACGTTTAAAAAGTTCTGCACTTCTCGCTTTAATTCGCATCAAACGCACACGTTCATAATAAAAGAAATCCAACAGCTGTGAAAAAGTATCATAGTGCTTAACAGATGCAAGACTGCCATATTGTTTTATATCAATAAAAGCAAAATCTTTCGGAACATCAATAATAACAGCTGTCGGCAAGGGATTTTCTGCCAGTGACTTAAACTCCATAAGGGACAAACCGCTTTCGATTTCACGGCAAATGATTGGCGAAACACCTTTAATACTATCCATAGCGGCTTTATATAAACCTTTGCCAGATGTATGAATCTTATTTATTAATTCATTCATATTGCAATTAAAAATATTCATTTTATCCTGCCCGGGCGGAGCAGTATAAACCACACCCGGCAAAATCTCACGCACCTGAGATTTACTTTCGTCCACTCTTTTTAATGAGTCAATAATTCTATTGTCCTTGTCAACAAAAATTACATTTGAGTATCGGCCCATTATTTCGACAATAAGTGAATAGCCGATTTTATCACCGAGTTCATCCGTACCTGAAAAATTTATTCTTAAAATTCTTTCAAGATCCTTCTGCTCAATAGAGGTTATCCATGCACCTGTAAGCCTCTTCCTTAAAAGCAGGCAAAACATTGGCGGCTTAGAAGGATTTTCGGGAGGAAAATCTGTAAAATGAATGCGCGCAGCATCCGCGTTGCAGGAAATCAAAAGCTTTTTGCTGCCCTCTCTTGAGCGAAGATTGATAACAATTTCATCCCTTGAGGGCTGATAAATCTTATCTACGCGGCTGTCAATTGCAAACTCAGCTATTTCATTTTTCAAATGATATAATAAAATTCCGTCAAGTGCCATAATTAAATATCCATAATTGGGTTTTCTGCGGGTGCAATAAAAAATTCCACATCCGCAAATACTTTTTCAAGCCTGTTCTTAATTTTTAGAAAAGGCAGATTTTCAGTTTCAAAATGACCTGCCGAAATACAGGGAAAACCGGCCTGACTTAAATCAAGCATGTCGTGATATTTTAAATCACCTGTTACAAAACAATCCGCATAATTATATGCATCCCACATATATTCACTGCAGGCACCGCCGCCTACACATACACGCTTAATAAGCTTATCCGTATCGGTATATCGCAGCCCTCTTGAATCCAGTCTTTCACCTACCAGTTCAGCGAAATCGTCAATGCTCATTTCATGTTTTAAATCACCGACAACAAGATAACCGTTCTCAAGCCTTGCGGTATTTTCAAGTTCCAAAAGCTCAGCAAGCGTGTCATTTATTCCTTGCGGTGCTTTATCATAAGGTGTATGAGAAGAGATTAAAGCAATGTCACTGCCAATAAGCTCGTAAACAGCCGATCCCTTTTCTATTCTCTTAAGCGCATTAAAAATTACGGGATGATGCGTAATAAGCAAATCAGCATTCATGCTTTTCGCAAAAGAAACCGCTTCTTTCGTACCGTCAAGACTAATAACTGCACACTTAACCTCTTTGCACAGTTCGCCTAAAAGGAAGCCGGAATTATCCCATAACTCCTGTGTATCAAAAGGGGCAATAGTATTTATGTAGTCATAAATATTTTTTACAGTTGTCATATTATTTCCTCCAAAGCATTTATTATATCAGAAAAATCCTCACCTGATTTTGATTTATTCTTAAGATAATTATGCAAATGAATAAAGTATTCTTTATCTGAAAAATCGCTTATATTACCCAGGTAATAATCAATTTTGCTCTTTGGGGAAATAACACCCGAATAAAAAGCATCAAAAACAGAATAATGATGCTTTTTATCTTGAACAATTAAATCATGGACAATTTCAAAACCGTTATCAAAAAGAAACTTTCTTGCAAGTTCAGGATGTGTCATAGGATTAAGAATAATATGCTTTTTGCTTAGATAATTACACTTTGCAAGAATATCAGCAATCAGTTCACCACCCATTCCCGCAATAATAACAGTGTCAAATTCATCTTCACAAAATCCCTCAAGTCCGTCTGAAAGACGGATTTGAATTTTTTCCTCAAGGCCTTCCTGCCTGACAAATTCAAGGCAGGAATTTAAAGGACCGACATTGATATCCGATGCAATTGCATTTGATATTTTTCCTGTCCGGCAAAGAAATACCGGAAGATAACCATGATCTGTGCCTATATCAGCTATTCTTTCGCCGCTCTTAACAAGTGCTGCAACCGCTTCAAGCCGATTGGAAAGTTTTATCATGATTCGGCAAGAAGAGCATTTACTTTTTCAACAAGTGCATCCGCATCAGTACCGTGCACCATACAAGCCTGCTCAACTGTTTCACCCCGTGATGCAGGGCAGCCAAGGCAATGCATGCCGATTTCGAGAAAAAGAGGTGCTGCATTAGGGCAAGCATCAAGAATATCACCGATAATTGTATCTTTTGTAATCTGTGTCATTTTATATTCTCCTTTAAATTTAATATCTATATATTATTTATATCACAAATAATATATGATTGCAAGATGAACAAAGATATGATATAATTTCAAGCTGAAGGCTGGTGAAATTATGGATAAAGAATTTAATCCTGCTCTGCAGTTTGACGCATTTACTGCAGGAGTTGAAGACGGCGGTTTGCGTTCAAGCTCCTCAATAACGATAATCGTCTGTTATATTCTTGCCAATTGTCAGGAAAAAATCACTGCACAAAACATAATAGATGCACTTGTTGATGGTAAAATTGCCAATTATTTCGAGGTATCAAACGCAATATCAAAAATGATAAAAAAAGGGCATATTCTTGAAAATAAGGACAGCACATTAAAAATAACTGCTGACTGCCGTTTTTTAGTTGATATTGTTGAAAACGATTTGCCATTAACCATACGAGAAAAAAGTATTGAACTGGTAAACAAGCTCGCCGTAAATGAAATTAACAAAAAAGAAAATAAAGTAAGCATCGAAAAAACAGCCAAAGGATACAGCGTAACCCTGCATGTGAGTGATATTGACAGTGATTTTATGGTGCTTACACTTAATGTTCCCAGCGAGGCCCAGGCTGTGGTTATAAAAGAAAAATTTCAGCAAAGCCCGGCTGCTGTTTACGAAAATCTTATGAATTCTATATTTAAATAAACATATCTCTGAACTAACTCCCCGAAAAACACTTTTTGGGGAGCTTTTATTTTACAAAAACACCGAATTGCAGACGGCAATATGCTTTATTTATCCTTTCTGTGAAATCCTGTTATTGAATACTCAACCCATTCAGCAATATTTTCGGCATGGTCGGCAATGCGTTCAAAATACTTTGAGACCATCAGCAAATCGATACAAAGCTCGGCATCAGCTTCTTCATCGGTAATAATTGAAATCAATTCACTCTTCACCTCATCGAACAATGCATCAACCTCATTATCCATTTCAATTACGGCATACGCTTCATTAATATCATGGTTTATATAGGAGGAAATGCTTTTTTTGACCATTCTTATAACTACCCTGCTCATCTCTTTTAAATGCAGTTTATACTCCATACTGCATGAACGGATATATTCTGATAATTCTGTAATGTCAGATGCCTGATCACCTATCCGTTCAAGGTCCGAAATCATCTTTAAAGCCGATGAAATACGTCTTAAATCGGTTGCAACAGGCTGCTGCTGCAAAAGAAGGCGAATGCAAAGTCCTTCTATTTCACGCTCAAAATCATCAATCTCACGGTCTGTATCATAAACAAGCTGTGCTATTTCTTCATATTTTTGATTATTATCAGCACATACAAAAAGCGCCTTGACAGAATTTTCAATAGCCTGCTGGCACAGATTGCACATACTTGTCAGATTATCATTTAAAGTATCAAGCTGGCTAACAAATTTATCACGCATTTATCCAAATCTCCCTGTAATATAATCCTCAGTTCTTTTATCTGACGGCATTGAAAAAAGCTTTTGCGTATCACCAAATTCAATAACCTCACCTAACAGAAAAAAAGCTGTTTTATCTGAAATCCTTGCCGCCTGCTGCATAGAATGGGTGACAATAATGATGGTGTATTCCTTTTTTAACTCAATAATTAAATCCTCAATTTTTGATGTCGATATAGGGTCAAGCGCGGAAGTAGGCTCATCCATTAATATAACCTCAGGCTTAACAGCTAATGCCCTGGCAATACAAAGACGCTGCTGCTGTCCGCCGGAAAGGGCAAGTGCGCTCTTTTTCAGTTTATCTTTAACCTCGTTCCATAAAGCTGCACTGTTGAGACTTTTTTCTACAATATCGTCAAGCTCTCTTTTTTTTCGTACACCATGGGTCCTTGGTCCAAAAGCAATATTGTCATAAATACTCATAGGGAAAGGATTCGGTTTTTGAAATACCATCCCTACTCTTTTCCTTAAAAGATTTACATCTGTATCCTTATATATATCTTTTCCGTCAAACAATATTCTACCGTTTATTCTGCAGCCATCTACAAGATCATTCATTCGGTTAAGCGTTTTTAAAACAGTTGACTTTCCGCATCCTGACGGACCTATAAACGCCGTTATCTTTTTCTCAGGAATAATAAGATTAATTCCCTTTATTGCTTTAAAATCGCCATAATAAAGTTCAAAGTTTTCAAGTTCAAATTTATTCATTATGTCACCTTTAATTCGCTATTCTTTTAGCAAGCATGCCGGATGCTGCATTCATAAGCAATACCGTTGCCAAAAGAACAACTGCAGTGGCATATGCCTCATCGGTATGCAGTCCCTCATTTAGAAGACTGTAAAGATGAACAGACAATGTTCTTGCAGAAGAAGTAAGCCTGTCGGCCGCTTCGGGAACTGTACCTGCTGTATAAATTAATGCTGCCGTTTCACCAACAATTCTGCCTGTGGCGAGTATCACTCCGGATAAAATACCGGGAACAGCAGATGGTAAAACAATTTTAAAAATTGTTCTGAGTTTTCCGGCACCAAGTCCGAAAGATCCTTCTCTGTATGATCTGTCAACGGAAATAAGTGCTTCTTCTGCAGTTGTGATAATGACAGGCAGCACCATAATCGCCATCGTAATTACCCCGGCAATTAAAGAATATCCCCAACCCTTTGCGATAACAAAAGCAAGGAAACCAAAAAGACCATAAACAATTGATGGGATTCCTGCCAAGGTTTTATTGACTATACGAATAAGCTTAACAATTATACTGCTCTTTTTGGAATACTCTACTAAATAAACGGCAGAAAATACACCTATGGGAACAGATATTATAAGTGTAAGAACTGCCAAATAAAGTGTATTGAATATAGAGGGCAGCATTGAAAGATTTTTGCTTGAATACTTAAGTGAAAACAAATCTAAACGGAGATACCCGATACCATTGAAAAGAATATGTGCAATAATAAATATTACAGCACCGATGGCCAATATTGTACTTAATAGGATTAAAATAAAAACAGCAAAAGAAACGGGATGATTTATATACTCTTTAAACTTATTCACATTTTATCCTCCCCGATTTTTACCAGAAGTGAAAAACAAAAATTAATGATTAAAATAAATATAAAAAGCAAAGCTGCCGTACCGATTAAGGCTCCCCTGTGAATGCCCGATGCATATCCCATTTCAAGAACAATATTACTTGTCAAGGTTCTGACACCTGAGGTAATGGAACTTGGAAACACTGCCTGATTACCTGCCACCATAACTACAGCCATGGTTTCTCCGATGGCCCTGCCTATGCCGAGTATAACACCGCTTAGTATACCTGATTTTGCACCCGGGATTACAATTTGGAATACGGCTCTTTCTTTGGTCGCGCCCAGTGCCAACGCGCCGTCAAAATACTGACTCGGCACAGCTTTGAGTGCGGTTTCTGCAACATTAACAATTGTAGGTAAAATCATCAGCCCCAACAATACAGAAACGGTTAATATACCCTTACCGCTTGTATCCGTAATTTGTTGAAAAAAAGGAACAATCACTACCAAAAAGAAGAAGCCATACACAATTGACGGTATGGATGCCAGCAAATTTATCATCGGCTTGATGATTTTATAAAGGAATTTAGGACAGTAAAACGCCATAAAAACCGCTGTCAATACGCCAACAGGTACACCGATTAAAACTGCTCCTGCAGTTACATACAAGCTGGCAATTATCATAGGAAATACACCAAACAAATCCTGTCTCGGCTTCCATACCTTTCCGAAAACAAAATCAATCCATCCGATTTCGTTTAAAGCCGGCACTGCATTAAAGAATATAAAAGCACATATCATAAAAATCGCAACAATTGACAGACAAGCACAAACTAAAAATACAATTTCCATAAACTTTTCTTTAAAAACACGCAAAACATCACCGCCTATTTCAAATCTTCCCATTTAGTAGTTTCACCGCTGAAAATGGATTTAATCTGTTCAGATGATAAATTGTCATAAATATTGCTCAAATGAACAATTACAGCTATACCATCAAGTGCAATTACCTTGTCCTTCAATACTGCAAGCTCGTTCTCCTTTAAAGCTCTTGATGACATTGCTATATCCACTGCACCCGATAAAGCAGACTCTATTCCCGCTGATGAACCTGACTCCTGAATTTCAATTCTCACTTTGGGATTTAACTCTTTATACATATCTGCAAGTACATTCATAACAGGTGCAACCGAGGTGGAACCCGCTAAAGTAACAACACCGTCTATTTTTGACGGTTTATATGATTCTGAAGAGCTTATACCCACATATTTTTCTTGATTTACAATTGCTTCGCACTCTCTGCTGGATAAAAATGTTAAAAAATCCTTTGCAGCAGCTGACAATTCAGCCTCTTTATATGCTACTATAAAATCTCTCTGAAGCTTATAGGAACCATTTTTGATTGAGTCGCCTGATGGAAATACGCCATCAACGCAAACACACTTCACATCTTTTGAAAGAGAACCCAACGAGGTATAACCTATTGCTCTTTTATTTCCTTTAACAGTCCATATAGCCACAGAGGTAGAATTTGTAATCTCGGAATTTTGAAGTGTAGTATCATATCCATTTTCGTCAATAATATTCATAAGCTCAATAAAGGCATCGCGGGTTCCTGAGCCTTCTTCACGAGAAATAACCGTTATCTCACCTGATTCTGTAACGGTATTCGAGTTTCTGCCGTTTGATGTATCACTGCATCCAAATAAAAAAATCAATATAAAACATAAAAAGGATATTGTCGGTAACGCGAATATATAAACATTCATTTTTTTCATAATTTTCACCTAAATTATTGTTTCCTGTTTACATAATATTAGTATGCGTTAATTTAAAATTGCACAATTTTTGTAAGATTTTTTAAATATTAAAAGCACTCAATAATAACTGCATCATTACAGTAAATCATTGAGTGCTTATTTGCAAAAAAGCATTAAATATTTATATTTTTTACAGATGCAATACATTATATTTATTAAATAAATATTTATTTTTCATAACATATTGACAAAATGTGTTATGATAGTGTATATTTAATTAATAGTATTTTTATAAATGTATTTGTGTATAACAATGAATACGCTATGCATTTTGTTCAATGCGAATGATCAACACGCCTTAAAGAGAAGCAGCTGCTACTTATTCTCACTATCTTCAGTACTTAAGTATACTTTCACACAGCTGCTGTCTCTTTTATTAAAAGGGGGTGGGCATTTGAAGCGGCCGAAAATCTTTCAGGACTTTCAATCCTTAATTTCATTCACCATATGAAAGGCGGCCGAGATTTGAATGACCCATCCCCTTTATATTGTTAGTGTAAAAATAACTTAAAAGTAACAAAAAATTTTACTTTTTTATTTTGAATATAAAAGCGAAAACAGAATTCGACAAGCTGTATCAGCATATAAATTAAGCGGTGATGAAAATGTTTACTGCTTTGCTGTCAGCAATAAGTGCACACTTAATTTATTTTATTCTGCACATTCAGAATACCTCAAGTTTTCCGAAGCCCTTGACACCAAAAGAGGAAAGTGAAATGCTTGAGAGAATGTACAGCGGCGACAAAAGTGCAAGAGGAATACTTATTGAGAGAAATTTGCGCCTTGTAAGCCATATCGTAAAAAAGTATTATTCCAAAACCAATGATACAGACGATCTTATCAGCATCGGCACGATAGGTCTTATTAAGGCAATAGACTCATTTAATGCTGAAAAAGGAACACGACTTGCAACATACGCATCACGATGTATAGAAAAAGCACCACACTCGGTACGGCTCTTTCAGAGTTTAGCGATGGAATAAAAAGTCTTTTTACAAATGGCTGGCGGTTATTTCATAAGATTTCTGAAAATTTCTATCTTTTGGCAAAATCAGAAAGCACCAACACTGTAAAATACACGATTGTTTATGTTTTCAATTTCCGATTTGTTCATCCGCATTGGCACACAAAGGCTGATATGCTTTTCTATAAATACCCAGACCCGAGCAAAATTCCGACTGTTGCAGAACGCTTGCAGTATTACAGGAACAAAAAATCAATGCTTCAAAAGGATGTTGCAAAGGCAGTAGGCATTAACCGTTCAACCTACATCAGTTATGAAAATCCTGCTCACGATCAATACCCCTTGCATATTCTTGAAAAAATTGCAGATTTGTATGATGTAAATGTTACCGCTCTGCTTGATGATTACAATTCATTCCTTTACAGCGGACAGGCTGAACAAATAAAAGGCTTGAGGACTGCCACAGGACTTACACAGCATAAATTCGGTGCATTATTCGGCGTTAGTTCAAGAACTGTGAGAGGCTGGGAAAATGACAAAATTATGATTTCCAAAAGAGTATGGGAAAGAATTTATAAACAAGAAATGGCTGCCTTATGAGTTGTTCACAAGACAGCCGTTTTATTATTTTATACTGTTAAGTATTGCAACCTTTTGCTCCTTTGAGCAGTCAAGTTTATTGACCTTTTCAAAGACTGCATTTGCATATGTAACCGCAACCTTTTTACTCAATTCGGCAACACCTTTTTCGGAGGTAGGAAAATGAAAAGTAATATTCATTATCTGCCCTCCCTGTCAACATTGTTAAGCAATGAATTATATGCTTCATCGCTTGTACAGTATGAACGGAGTTTTTTCGTTAATGCCATTAACTCTTTGACTATATCAGCAAATTCTTCTCTTGAGTTTTGTTCTCTGTAAATTCTCATTAATCCTCAACCTCCTTTCTCTCGCCTGACAATTCAGGTTTAGAAATTCGGTTTACTGAATTAGAATTTCTATCATATTGCTGATTTAAGATTTTATTAACTAATACCTCTTCCCCATCAGTATTTATACTTGTAATATTACTAATTGCAGAAAATGTTAAACCATAACTTTTTGTTGCTTTTCTTATTTCATTTGGTATTTTCTTTTCGCCTTTAGGTGTAATAATTCCCTTGCTTTTTGTATAAATGTTCAAATCTTTGGGATAAAACTTCAATCTCCGTGCCTTTTCTTGCATTCCTGGTGTTGAACTCTTTTTACTTGAAGGATAAAAATAAAATCTAATTGCTTGTGCATTATAAATTGGTGAATCGTATACCTCACCCTTACCCCAAAGTTCTACTAATTTTTCATTTGGAATTAAAAATTTTTCATTTACAGTATCTTTAATCAGGATATGTAAATGCCAACTACCATTTTTATGAGGCTCTGCGATTCGCAAGTATTCGTGATTAGGATATTGTCTCTTTAGTTTTTCCCAAAAGGATTTATAGTCAGAATAAAGATTTTCACTATTAAACATTGGCTCATTATACTTTAAAACTAAATGGCGCTCATTAGGATTCCCCATAAAATTGGCACTGATTATTCTTTTTAATTTCTTAAAAGTCTTTTGAAAATTATTTTTATTATAACTTCGCTTTTTACCTCGGTTATATTCACGAAGTTCTCCTGTTTTCAAGTAGACATAATGATTTGCATCATATCTTTTAATATATGACCATGGGGAGTTATGATTTCTTGAACCTGTAACTTCAATCATATCATTACAGTCATACATTTTTAGATTTGTAAATTCATCCAAATTTACATTTTTTGTGATTTCCTGAGTCATTTTAACTTTGCTATTTTTCATAGCTATTCCTTCTTTCTGCCCCAAGAATTGATTTTTGAATATATGTTGGGACAAAAATAACCCGAAAAAATTGCCTATACCACTCCAAATTCTTTAATTTTTAACATTTAATTTACAAATTAAATTATTTTTTATATTTAACTTAAAAGTTAATTTTCTTGTTATCTCGAAATTATTTTGAAATTACTCCTCAATTTATAAAAATTAACAATATTTTTACAAAGCAACCATTCAAGAATTAACGCTAAAGTTGCCTAAAAATAAAATAAGCGCTTCTCGGTTGAGAAACGCTTTCCTTTTTGCCTGTAAAGACTTTATTCACTTTTAGTACCGTCTGTACGCCCCTGCTTTCCGTTTATTGCATTTGGGCGAAACGGTTTGCCCTTTGAAATTCAAACGGCTCTAACAAACCGCTTTTGCTCAATCAAAAAATCAACACAAAAAGAAAAAAGCCATTGATTGTGCCTGACAGTTATAGACCGAAAGCATTTTCAATGGCTTAAATTATTGATTTTCAAATATAAACAAATCGTTTGGCGTGCATTCTAGGATTTCACACAGTTTTTCAATCGTTTCAAGCTGTAAACCTGTTAAAGTATTATCGCAGAGTTTATTAACCGTTTTATAGGTTGTCTGCATTTCTTTAACAAGCCAATACCTTGTTTTGCCCTTTTCATTCAGCAAATTCTGAACATTCATTTTTAACATACCATCACCAGTTAAATATTAACATTAATGTACCATAAATATAATTAACCATTTAGTAGTGTACCTAGTGGTTGACTATTCTGTAAAATTATGTATAATTAAGTTATATTAATTTAATTGGAGGAAGAATATGGAAAACAAAAGCAATTCTAACAATCCAAAACAGAAAAAGAAGGTCATAGCAAAAGCAGTCTGCATTGTTATAGCAATTCTGCTGATGGTAGGCATTGCATTTCTTGTGGCAAATTATGTGCATAAAAATAATGCCCTGCCTGCATCATCCGAAGTCAAAAACGGCTTGTCGGCTTATGAGCTTGCAGTTGAACAGGGATATAACGGCAGCGTTGACGAATGGCTGAAAAAGCTTGACGGAAAATCAGCTTATGAAATCGCAGTTGATAACGGCTACTCAGGAACTGAGGACGAGTGGAATAAGGCGGTTGCTAATGTTTCAAATCAAAATACTTCAACAATCAAGAATGCTGAATTTACAAAAGACGGTGATTTGATTATCACCCTTTCGGACGGAACAACCATTAATGTCGGCAAGGTTGCAGGCTCTGACGGCAGAAATGGTACGAATGGAAAGAACGGCACTGATGGTAAGAATGGTGCTGATGGTAAAGACGGTCGTGATGGCGTAAATGGAACAAATGGCATCAACGGCAAAGACGGAGCAAACGGAATTGATGGTAAAGATGGTGTCAACGGCAAGGACGGAGCTAATGGTAAAGACGGCGTCAATGGACTTGATGGTAAAGATGGCATTAATGGCACAGACGGTAAGGACGGACAGGACGGCAGAGGTGTCAGCTCTGCAAGTGTTAATGATGACGGTCAGCTCATTCTTACATTCTCTGACGGCTCAACCGTTAATCTTGATAAGGTTGTAGGCACAAATGGTGTTGATGGCCTTAGTGTAACCAATTCCGTAATCAATAATAAAGGTGAATTGGTTTTAACCTACTCTAACGGACAAGTATACAATCTTGGTAATGTAATCGGTGCAGACGGAAAAGACGGTACGAACGGCGTTGACGGAAAGAATGGTCTTGACGGTAAGGATGGCATTAACGGTCTTGACGGCAAGGACGGAATTAATGGTGCTGACGGTAAAGACGGACAGGATGGTATAAGCGTTATTAAGTCCGAAATCAATGCCAATGGTGAATTGATTGTTACGTATTCCAATAATGTAATTGATAATCTTGGTGTTGTTGTAGGTGCTGACGGCAGAGATGGAAAAGACGGTTTGAATGGTAAGGACGGTCGAGATGGCATTGATGGCACGAACGGTATTGATGGGGCTAAAGGCGACAAAGGTGACAAGGGCGATACAGGCGAAAAGGGTGCTGATGGCAAGAACGGTCTTGATGGTAAGGATGGACTGAACGGAACAGATGGTCTTGATGGTGTAGGTATCGACACAATTGTAATTGAAGATGGTGCACTTAACATCACCTTATCAAACGGCACAACCCTAAATCTCGGAACAATAAAAGGCACCGACGGTAAGGACGGTGTTGATGGTAAGAATGGTCTTGACGGTAAGGATGGCTTGAATGGTACTGACGGACAGGATGGACAAGATGGTATCGGTATCAGCAATGTAAATATTAATACTGACGGTGAGCTTGTTCTCACATTTTCCGACAATCAGACAATCAATCTTGGCTGTATCGTAGGCAAGGACGGCAAAGACGGAGCAAACGGAATTGACGGTAAAGATGGCACTGATGGTGCAAAAGGCGAAAAAGGCGACAAGGGCGATACAGGCGAAAAAGGTGCAGATGGTATAGATGGTGTAAACGGAGCTGACGGAAAAGATGGTCAGGATGGCACAGGTATTGATAATGTAACCATTTCCGATGATGGTGCATTAACTGTAACTCTTACCAACGGCACAGTATTAAACCTTGGAAACATCAAAGGTGCTGATGGTATCGGCATTTCAAAATCAGAAATTAATGCAGACGGCGAACTTGTTTTAACCTATACAAACGGTGATATTAAAAATCTCGGCAAGGTAACAGGCAGAGATGGAATAGACGGCTCTGACGGAACAGGCATAAAAAATGTTACCCTTTCAACTAAAGGTGAATTAATTATCACGCTTTCAGATAATTCAGTCCTTAATCTCGGTAATGTCAAAGGTGAAAAAGGCGATAAAGGAGATAAGGGCGACAAAGGTGACAAGGGTGATACTGGTGCTGATGGAAAAGACGGCAGAGGTATTTCCAAAACCGAACTTGTCAACGGTGAATTGATTGTCTACTATACAGATGGAACAAGTGACAACTTAGGGACTGCTGAAAATGAGAATTCAATTTCTTCTATTTCTATGTTAAAGTTTGCTGTCCTAAGAAATGGTACATTATCCGTTGCACTAAAAGAAGATTATAAATCATTTCCCGCCGATATCGTTATCCCGTCAACAGTAAACGGGATAACCGTGACAACAATCTGTGATGATGCGTTTTCTTGGTCACAAATCAAATCGGTAGTAATTCCAAACACAATAACAACTATTGGGGAAAGGGCATTTGAATTTACAAATATAAAAACTATGAATCTTCCTTCTTCGATTGAAACCATCGGAACGCAAGCATTTCATCCATGTAATAGCCTTGAGTATATCAATATTCCTAAATCTGTAAAATACATGGGAGAAAATGTACTTCATACTGGGAACACTCATGCAGATGTAGTATTCGAAGATCCAAACAATTGGAAAAGAGGGTGGACTGACAATAAAGGTTATGAGCATTTTTCTAATGTTTCGGCAGATAACTTTTCTGACCCACAAACAGCTTATACTACATTAGTTGATAATGACACTTTCTATCCTTATTGGCCTAATACTTCAACAAAAGTCGAATGTTACTGGAAACATTCATAACATATAATTCTATTCGATTTTAGAAAAAATAAAAATGAAATTTATAGTTATTAACGCTAATAAAAATTCAGGAAAAACACATACTCTGAATTTCTTAATACTAAAATTGTCAAATGAGGGTTATAGTATCGTTTATTCTGACAAAAGAATTGCAGAATTTAAAACAGATAAAGAAATTGAAAAATTCTGCTGTGAGGATAAAATAACAGACTTTAAAATCAAAGATAAAACTGTTCGCATTATAACCTTTGGTGACTCACAACAACTTATGGAAAGTGCGTTTGATAAGTCAAAAAATATTGATTTATATGTTTGTGTTTCACGCTCAAAAGGTGCAACCTGTGATTATATAAAAAAGCAAGCAACAGGAAATACCATTATATGGCATAAAAAATGGAAAGTTACAACATCAAGTAATAACAATAAAAATCTTGGAGAAATTCAGAAAAGAGTAAATCAGTTACAAGCCGAAGAATTATATACGGAAATTCTCGAGATACTGTAAATAAAAACAAAAACTCCGTCAATGATTTGAGGTCATTGGCGGAATTTTTTGTGGTTTTATAAAATAGTTTTTGCTTTTTCGGCAAATTTGATTTATAATAGGTTTGTAAAAAGTCCACAATGCTAGCATTGAAATATTTTCAACAAGGAGCAGTAAATGGAAAACAAAGAACTTGCAATTAAAAACGACCCGAGAAAGTATGCGATTTATTCCAGAAAATCCAAATTCACAGGCAAGGGCGAAAGCATTGAAAATCAGATTGAATTATGCAAGCAATTCCTCAACAGCAAATTTGAAGGTGTTACGGAGGATGAACTGCTTGTTTTCGAGGATGAAGGCTACTCGGGCAAAAACACAAACAGACCTGAATTTCAGAAAATGCTCAAGGCAATCCGCAATAACGAGGTTAAGATTGTGGCTTGCTACAAAATGGACAGAATCAGCCGTAACCTTTCCGACTTTGTGGAAATGTATGACGAGTTTTCAGACTACAATGTGGAATTCGTATCAAAGAATGATAACTTTGACACATCAACAAGTATGGGCAGAGCTATGCTTCAGATTACAATGGTATTTGCCCAGCTTGAAAGAGAAACCATTGCCGAGCGTATCAGGGACAATATGCTTGAGCTTGCCAAATCGGGCAGGTGGCTTGGCGGTACTACACCCACAGGCTACAAAAGCACACAGGTAACAGGCAGCATAACCTTTGACGGCAAGGAACGAAAGGCATACAAGCTTGACATTGTTCCCGATGAAGCAAAGACCATTAAGCTTATCTATTCCAAATTCCTTGAAACAAAATCACTGACACAGGTTGAAACCTATTTAATGCAGAACAGAATCAAATCGAAATTCAATAAGGATTACACACGGTTTTCCGTCAGGTCCATTCTGACAAATCCCGTTTATGCCACAGCTGACAGCACACTGCTTGAATACTGCAACGACAAGGGCATTGCCGTTTATGCAGAGGAAAGTCAATTTGACGGCAAATACGGCATTATGGCATACAACAAAACGGCACAGACCGTAGGCAAGGCAAACAAAATCAAGGACTTTTCCGAATGGATTGTTGCAGTCGGAAAGCACAAGCCGTTAATTGCAAGCAATGATTGGATAACCGTTCAGCGTCTGCTGGCTCAGAACAATTCAAAATCATACCGACAGCCGAGAAGCAATGTGGCTCTGCTTTCGGGAATTTTATACTGTGCAAAATGCGGTGCATTTATGCGACCGAAGCTCACACAAAGAAAAAATGCAGACGGTGAGTTGATTTATGACTATCTTTGCGAAACCAAAGAAAAAAGTAAGGGTATGATTTGCGACTGCAAACGAACACAGGGCAATAAACTTGACAAGGCAATTTGTGAGGAAATCAAAAACCTTACCTTTGACAAATCTGAGTTCAGCACACAGTTAAAATCAATGGAGCGAAAACTGACCGATTCCGTGAAGGAATACAGAAACAACATTGCAAATCTGGAAAAGACCCTTAATAAGAACAACAAGGACATTGAACGGCTGATTGAAAGCATTACAAGTGCTGAAAACTCCCCTGCCGACAATCTGATAAAAGAAAAAATCAACCGTTTATCCGCAGAGAATGAAACGATTGAAAAACAGATAAATGAAAACAGGCTGGCAATTGAAAATCAAAATTTATCCGACCTGAATCTTGAAATTCTGAAATCCACACTCGAAAACTTTTCAACCACATTTGATGAAATGACAGTTGAGCAGAAAAGAGTTGCACTCAAAACCTTTATCAAGCGTATTGAATTTGACGGGGAGAATGTGCAGGTTTATATGAACACGGATGAAGAATTTGAAATAAACCACGAAGAAGTTTCAGCAAATGTTAAAGAGCCAAAGCGAGTGGATAGCGAATGAAATTCTTATGCACTTCAGAGCCGGAAAAAAACTGGCAAATGATGTTTATCTTAATGACACATTGGAAATCGACAAGGACGGAAATCCGCTCACTATCGAAGACACTATCAGCAGTCCGGACGATTTAGCAGATAATTTAGAAACTAAAATCAGGTGGGAAAAGGTTGCTAAAATCATTGAGGATATGGAAGATGAAAGAGAAAAGGAAATCATCATACTCAGGTATGGTTTGCATAACAAAAAACCTCTGACGCAGCGCGAGGTTGCCCAGAGGTTAAATATAAGCAGAAGCTATGTATCAAGAATTGAAAAAAAGGTCCTTAAAGATATTAAACGTCTTGCTGAATAATTCATCTTTGAAAAATATTACCGCCGCTGCAGTCAACAGCTACAGTAAGCGGAAAGCGGTCAAAGCTGAGTCTTTTTACCGACTCACAACCCAAATCCTCAAAGGCAATAACCTCACACGAGGTTATACACTTGGAGGCAAGTGCACCGGCTCCGCCTATAGCACACAAATAAACTGCTTTATTTCTTATAATAGCATCACAAACGGCCTTGCTGCGCTCTCCTTTACCAACCATTGCAGCTACACCTCTGTCAAGAAAATCAGGCGCGTACACATCCATTCTTCCTGATGTGGTAGGACCGCAGGAGCCGACTGCCAAACCTTCAGGAGCAGGTGTAGGACCTGCATAATATATAACTGCATCATTTAATGAATACGGCAGCTCCCTGCCCTGTTCAATGAACTGAGTTATTCTTTTATGTGCCGCGTCACGCGAGGTATAAACGGTTCCTGACAAAACCACTCTGTCACCGGCCTTCAGCATAGGCGCATATTCTCTTAGTTGATTTGTATTAAGTATATATTCCATTATTTATTACCCAGTGCTTTTTTCAGCTGCATATTTTCAGCCTTAAGATTTTTATTTTCTTCTTCCATGACTTCAAGAATAGCAATATTCTGTTTAAGCTCACGGCTAATGGATTTCAACTGAAAATCAAGATTCGTATTGACGATTTCAAGTCTTTGGCATTCAAAATTTACATCTTCGAGGGCTGCCATTAGGCGTGATATTTCATTGATTAATTCTTTTACATCATTTTTGTCTGTCACAGCAGTCCCTCCTATTAAATATAATTAAGCATAAAAGAGGTTGTGAGAAACAACCTCTTTTTTTGCGAGAAATACTCTTTATTAGTTAGAGATGTCTACATCTTTTTCAAAGTAACGAGAACCGAACCAATTTTCCTTAAGTTCATATTCTTTCTCTAATTTTTTATTTGCAGAATTGCTGTCATCTGATGCAAGTGCCTGCTTTGCATTATACTGCCATACGGTCTGGTCATTTTTGCCTGAAAAATACATAATATGGTATCCATACTCAGTTCTTACAATTCCGGTATCACCGACTCTTCTGGCATTATCAAAACACCAAGCTGAGAAGGAATTAACCATCTGGCCGGTAACAACATTTGAATAGAGACCGCCTTCTGATGCTGAACCGTCTGCAGAATTATCTTTTGCAAGCTGAGCAAAGGCATCCTCTGTCTTATCCCAGGAAGCAAGAAGGTCTTTAGCCTTATTATATGCAGCTTTCCACTGCTTAGCGGTAGCAGTAGTTACTGCGGCATCCTTTTCGTTGGTCTCAGGCTTAATGAGAACGTGACGAACATTAACGGTCTTTCTGTTAGAAACAGAAGCCGGAGAAAGAACATAAACAACAGATGTGCTGTACTGCTTTATATCGCCTGCTTTTCTGTCCTTGCTGAAAAGCCAATCCAAACCTGAATACTTTAATTCTTCATCCTCCGAATGCTCTTCGCCCTCTTCATGCTCATGCGCATCAGCAGTCGCAATAGCATATTGTCTTGACTGAAGAGCCGCTTTGGTCATACCTATTTCAGTTGAATAGGCATCATCCTTATAGGCTTCCTTTGAAAAATCATCTGCTGCATACTGTGAGCATAATGCTGCGAAATTAGAAGCATCAGACTTAAGTTTTTTAGCAAATTCCTTTGCTTCATCCTCACTGCTGCACTCAAAGAATCTGATATCTACAGTCTCGAAGTCAGCCTTGTGTTCATTTTTATACTTATTTAAATCATCGGCAGTATATTCTTTATTTGCTACATTGGAACTAAGCTCCGCCTGATAATTCTGAGCGATATACTGACGTGTCGTTTCAGTCCTAAATACTGATTCAGTAACGCCTTTACCCATAGCTCGCACGAGATAACCGCTGAGTGTATAACCATACTTATTTGCAGTTTCTCTATACTGTGTAATCGTTTCCTTAAGCTCATTCTGCTGTTCATCCGTAATCTCCGGCTCTTTGCCGTCATTTGCATCAACAGCAGCAAGATAATAAGTATAAGTATTTTCAATAGAGTCTAAAACAAGGTCATGCATATGCTCTTCCCAAGTCATTTCCTCATTTTTCTCTTTGTCTTTATATGTCTGCTTTGAAAGCTTTTTGCTGAAGTCAACATCAAGGCCTGCCTGTGCCGGATCGATACCGTACTGCTCGTACTGGCTCTGCTGTGACTGCATTGTATTATAGGTTGTTGCAAAATAGAAATTGTACGTAGCAACCTTAATTTTAGCTTTATTATCGCCATTGCTTACCGTCATTCCGGTAAAATACTGTGCCGGCAGACTGAGTGAAGCAATAAATCCTTTTCTGACTGCACCTGTTGCAACATATGTTACAAGCAAAGCAACAATAATAACAACACAAACCGCTGATTTGATAATGGTTGCTGTGCGCTTTGGTACACTGCCTGCTGCATTGCTGCCTACTGCAGAATACTTATCCGATAATTTTTTAATTTTGCTGTCCAGCTCGTCAAGTTTGGCTTTATCGGTTTCTTTAGCCTTAGCCTCTTTAAGTGAATCAATCTGAGATTTAATTGCACTCCTTTTGGCATCATTTTTTTCTTTAGCCTTCGCTTTTTGCTTTGCAAGCTTTTCAGCCTTCTTTGCTTGCTTATCCTTGTCGGAACCAAGACTTCCGCCGGTAAGCAAATCCTCATCTAATTGTTTCTTTGCCATATTTTTTCATCCTTTTACAGAGTTAGTAATATATTCAACAGTATTTTACACTATTATTTAGAATAATACAAGTGTTATTTTCAGCAATTACTGAATAGCCTGAGCCGAATTCGACGCTGCAGCTTGTTTAGCCGCCTCCAGCTTATCCAGCATCAACCGGCTGTTGGCTTTTTCAAGTGCTGATTTATGAAGCTTCACGTCAAGTGAATCAATTGATTTCTCAAGTTTATTATCTCTAACATCGGAAATGATTTTTGCTTCATAAACCGGTCCGCAGTTAACAAAGAACATAATATGATAGCCAAACTGTGATTTCACAATCTCTGTATCACCATATTTGCGCTTATCGTCCATTGCCCAGTCTTCAAATTCAGCAACCATCTGATCTTTTGAGACATTCTCATATAAGCCACCATAAAGACCACTGTTGCCGGCACTTGTTGATTCAGTATCTGTACTGTTTTTTTCAGCAAGCATTGCAAATGAGGATTCACTCTTATCGCCGTCATTATACGCTTTCAAAATGCTTTCAGCCTTTTCTTTGGCGGCTTTCCACTGATCATCAGTATAATCGGCCTGACCTGTCTGAGGGTCAATCTGATCATCCTCAGCCTCAGGAGTAATCAAAATATGCCTAACGGAATACGTTTCATCGGGACACTTAACAGCCTGTTCGGTTTTCAGAATAATATAAGCATAGCCGGTATGGTTATTAACATAGTATTTAACTGTACCTGTGGGTTCTTTTTCATCGAAAAGCCAATCTGTTATCTTCTCATCAAAGGGAGACTGTGCACCGTAAATTACTCCGTCAACATTTGCTTTGTAATTATCGATGGCTTCTTTTTCGGCATCTGCCTTTTTCACTTTCGGATCCTGCTGCACAGCAGATGCAACATACTGATCAATATAATCCTTATAAGCAACAGGAACTAAATCAATAATAGACTGCCTGTCAGTAATTTTTGACATATATTCTTTTATTTTTTTCTCTGACTCAGCCTTGCCTTCTTCAGAACTCGTATCGTAATCAAGACCTAAATAAGAGATATTTACCTGATAATATTCCTTTTTATTTTCATCAAAAAATTTATTAATTTCTTCATCGGAGGATTTATTATTCAGGGTGTAGATTCCCTTATAATTTGTGGATGTAAAATAATATTCGAGATATAGCCTAACTGTATCCGCTGTACAAAATTCGCCGAAAATTTCAGCTATATAGTCATCAAGCGCCTGATTATTTTCAGAGGCAGACTCTTTAAGACTTTCAATCTGGGTATTAATAATGTCCTTTTGCTTATCCGAAAGCGTTATGCCTTCTTCCCGGGCAGCATTATAAAAATAAACAGATGTCTTCAGTAAATCCATTGCTTCACTCTGAAAGCGCTCCATCCAAGAAATTTTATTTCCTTCTTTGTCTTCTGTATACTGCGTCGTATAGTCGGCTGATGTGTCAAGATTATAATAAGATGCTCTTTCCTCGTATTTGCTGATTACATCATTGAGATAAAAACTATATATACCTAAGCTTGATTTCTTGCCATCAATTGTTGCTGCAACCGAAGCATAATTCATTAAATGATTTTCTTTTCCGTTAGGTACTGTGTAATACCTGACACCAAGCACAGCAATAACGGCAATAACAACTGCCACAAAAATGGCAAGAGGTATAAACTTAAGCGGTTCCTTGTTAATTACAATCTGATTTGACGGCTCAATATTAACAGGACTTATTGAACTGTTTGCTGAATTGCTTTGATTGTCACTGAAATCGGTTGAAGCAAACATATCGTTATTCAGAGTAGGTGCTTCGGCCTCAAACTCCCAATTATCATTTGTTTCGTATTTGACGCCGTTTTTCTCTTCAAGTGTGTCATCACTCTTTTGACTAACATCATCAAGCGAATCAGTATCATTGCCGAGATACTTTTCCTTATCGTCCATATAAACACTCCTAAAATAAATATAGATACTTATAAAGTATACAACAATATAAGTATCAATGCAACAAAATTATTATTTCAGCTGTTAAAAAACTGTAAACTGCTTGTAAATAATAATTCCAATTTTAAGGATAAACATCATTTTACTTGAAATCGGGCACACAATGTAGTATGATGTTGGTATTAAAATATAAAATTAAATATTTAATTTATATATTGAGGTTAATTTATGAAAAATAAAATAAGCAGTTTCAAAGATAAATACCGCGAAAATCCCGGCTGGTACTGGCTTTTAGCGGCAATTTTTCTTTTTCCAATTCTGCCGGAATATATAAGTCCGTTTATTCTTTTTATCGGCTTTATTGTTTTTAAGCGTCAATGGACACATGAAGGCAAAAAGGCAAGGGTAGGAACCCTTGGAAAAATGATGATGGCCTTTATGGGACTTGCACTGATAAGCACCATTTGGTCGGGAACAAAATTCTCTACCTTTTCCACGGCAATGCTTTGGTGGGGTATGTTTCTGATTGAGGTTATGATTTATAATCTGGCGGTTACAAGGCAAAGAATTGACAAAATTCTTTCAACCATGGTTATATCGGGCGGCATAAACGGTTTTATAGGAGCGCTTCAGATTTGCTCATATACATTGTATCGATTTGGACTAATACCAAAGCATCTTGTTTTTGTTACTCCGTTTTACAGATATATTGACCAGGCTGTTTATGATGTATTGCCTTTTGAAATCAGCACATCTATGTGGGCATCACGAGCCAGCGGTTTCTTTTCCAATCCAAATCTATTATCAACTTATATGATAATTGTATTTCCGATTTCAATATATCTTTATTTAAACGCTAAATCAAAAAAACAGAAAACATTTTATTTTATATTTAATATTCTGATAAGTGCAGGTCTTAGCTCCACGATGACTCGAGCCGGATGCTTTCTTGCAATATTCGGATGGATATTTATGTTTATCGTCCTTGCAAAAAAATACGCTAAACCAATGCTGCAGATTTTCATTCCGACTGTATGTGTAATTATACCATCAATTCTCACAAGATACGGCTTAATCTTTAAAACTGTCGGTCAGATCAGCGGCGGCGGCAGCGGCGGAGTTGAAGCGAAAAAATCATCAGCAGCACATTTTCGTATATGGGAAAGTCTTATTGACTATCTGACCAGCCATCTGAAAACGTTTTTTGCCGGGCTTGGATTCGGTGTTGAGGAAACGGGTCAAGTACTTTTAAACGAATACAGTCTCAACAAGCCCCATGCTCACAACTTTGTGCTTGAAACGTGGATGGAGCTTGGTATAATCGGTGTTATCCTTTTGATGGTTATTATACTTTGTGCTTTCGGCAAAATGCTTGAAATAAATGCAAATAACGGCAAGAAATTTACTTTAGTCTTTTGCGTATTTACCTCTATGCTTATATATTTAGTCTTTGGTTTAACCGACTATATATTCAATTCACCAAAGCAGATCATACTTTTATTTATACTTTTGGGATTGACACAAGCTATAAGCCATTGCTATGATAAAACAATCATTAAAGATTCACATTCGCTTAAAGAAGTCACGGTAAGAGAAATCGAAAACACAATTCATCAGAAATAAAAGAAAAGCAATCAGATAAGCTAAATCGGCTGTCTGATTGCTTGTTTATTTATTATTTTAGTGATATACCCTCTACAAACCATCCGTTAAGCGTTAAGCATTTTGACGGCTGATTATCGTTATAATATTTGCAGAAATCATATCCTGCGCCGCCCTGAGCCTGAACGAGAGGTATCTTTCCGTCAGCGAGCAGCTTGTAAACATCATCATAATTCGTTTTTATGTTTTCATCATCAGAAACAAAAGTAGAATAAATAGCGTCGGTTGCACAGCTTGCAAGAGTAACCGTACCGCCTTTAAAATCACTGAGACAATCTTTGACAGCTTCACCGTAATTATTAACGACTGTTGTGTACGCATCCTTGTTATTTTCACCGGCCGCTATTACATTCAAATCAAAATCAAAATCGTTTTTTGATGTAAAGGCTGATGCTGCATGATCATTGCCACCGGTAAATACTGCTGTGACACCACAATTAAACATCGTATCACAAATAGCTGCATATCTGTCGACCATTTTAAATGTTGTGCTGTAGTTATACTCATTGGTCATTGCAACACCGGTACTGTTGCCATAGGTATCTGTATTTTCCCAATGAGAAAACATATAGCCCTCCTTAGGCGGAGCAGAAACAACAGTCACATCACTTTCTGCTGCGTATGAACCGCTTCCTGTTGACTCGCCTTCACCGCCTTCACCTGTAACAACTGTAAGGTTAAAGGTTGGCGTTTTGCTTAATTCATAAATAGGAATAAGCTTAATATTTTCGTTGATATCGCTGATTTTTGTATTCGCACTCTCTTTATTCTCAATAGTAACAGAGGCACTTGTCTCCCAGCGGCTGAAAACCATATTCTTTGCAGCTACCGGTGCTGTAATGTCACATTCACCGTTTTCATCCACATTAATGGCTGTGTCAACTGTTTTTCCGTCTGCTGACATAATTTCAACGTTATATGCACCCTCAGCATCCTTATATGTTGCAGTCAGTGTACAATCACATTTTTCTACAATGAGATTCATTGCAGCGTCTTTTTCAGAGGAAATATTTACTTTTTTATCCTTAACACCTTTCGTGTCACTCTTAACCTCCCACTTATCAAATACCTTTCCCTCAGGAGCAGGAGCAGCAGAAATAGTTACATTTGAACCTTCGGTATAGGTACCTGAACCGAGACCGTTAACAACATTCACTTTAAAAGTTTTATCCTTTATATCAGAAATCTTTTTATAACATGCAGTGACGGAAAAATCAAAGCTGTAATTGCGAAGCGGTGAATCATACTCAGCCCAATCCACAGTAACGGGTTTACCTAAACTGTCCGCTGCATAAGCTGCACCCTGAACAAATCCGGCACCGTAATTCGTTGAGTTTTTGCTGTCAAACTGACCAAAATAACCAAGCTCTGTATTTCCGTTCATAACAGTCAGATAACCTGCAAGAAAGCCGGCCTGAAGAACATCAAAAGATACACTCATAACATTTTTAACAAATCGGTCTGTTGTGTCATCTGCCGAATGCGGTATTGCATCAATAAGAATAAAACAAATATCAGGATAAGAAGCAGCAATTTCATATGCGCTCACAGCAAAATCAGCACCCGGTAAAATAATATATTTTGCACCATTTTCAGCTGAAAGTGAAACATATTTCTCAATATTTTCGGTTGTAATTTTATCTTCTTCTAAAACAGGCTGGTAATAACGGCAGGTCATCGCATTTTCGTCAGCATAAGATTGGATTCCCTCCCATGCACTTTGATTATAACCATCATCATTAATTGTTGCACCGTTTGTTATCAAAACGATATCGCTTTTTAAGTCCTCTTTTTTTGTGCAGCCGGCAAACACACAGCCTAACAGCACAAGGCACATAAGAACAGAAATTATCTTTTTCATCGTTTTCCTCCAAAAACTCACGAAGATATTAATACTAATTTATAATATCAAAAAAAATAGAATAATGCAATAGTAATTTGTTGATTTAAAGATTGAAAACGCTTATAATGAGCTTGGGTGATTTTATGTTAAAGAGGCAACTGGAATATATAAGAACAATAACCGACTTTATGCCGGAAACAGCAATTGTGCTCGGAAGCGGTCTCGGAAGTCTGGCAGACGAAATAGAAATTATGAATACTATTAATTATAATGACATTCCCGATTTTCCGATATCCACAGCGCCCGGTCATAAGGGCCGCTTTGTTTTTGGGAAAATTGAAGAAAAAAATGTCGTAATCATGCAGGGCAGAATACACCTTTATGAGGGCTACACACCAAAGCAGGTTGTTAATCCCATAAGACTTATGAAAATGATGGGTGCAAACAAGCTGCTGCTTACAAATGCCAGCGGGGGTATCAACACACACTTCAAAGTCGGTGACTTTATGTTGATCAATGATCACATCTCCTGCTTTGTGCCATCCCCTCTTATCGGAAAAAATGATAATTCTGTCGGAGTACGTTTTCCTGATATGAGTCAGGTATATTCTAAGCGAATGAGTGATATAATTTCGAATACGGCACAGGACGAAGAAATCAACTTAAAATCAGGCATATATCTGCAGCTGACCGGTCCGAATTTTGAAACACCGGCAGAAATCAGAATGGCAAAAGTCTTAGGTGCCGATGCAGTGGGTATGAGCACTGCCATAGAGGCCCAGGCAGCAAAACACTGCGGTTTTGAAGTGGGTGCAGTCAGTGTTATTTCCAACCTGGCCTGCGGCATAAGCAAAACACCGATAACAAGCGAAGAAGTAGAAGAGACAGCAAATAAAATTGCTCCTTTATTTAAAAGACTTATCAAAAAATCAGTAGGTAATTTTTAATATGAAAAATCTGAAATTTATTAATAATAAATTATATATCCTTGACCAAAGACTTTTACCAAATGAGGAAAAATGGATTGAAATCACGAGCAAGGAACAGGCTTATAATGCGATTCACACGTTGATGGTGAGAGGGGCACCTGCAATCGGAGTTTTTGCAGGCTTTGCAATGGCTGTATTTGCAAATGAAAATAATCTGTATGAGCTAAAAAAATATCTCGACAGTGCACGGCCAACCGCCGTTAATCTAAGCTGGGCGACACAAAGAATTGTCACAGCCTCGCAAAATGGTAAAAATCTTATTGATGAGGCGCGAAGCATTCAGGAAGAGGATATTGAAATGTGCCGAAAAATCAGTACACACGGCCTTTCACTGCTTAAAGACGGAGACGGGATACTGACGCACTGCAATGCCGGAGAATTGGCTGCAAGCAAATACGGAACAGGACTCGGTCCGCTTATCCTCGGTCAAGAAAAAGGATACAGCTTTCGTGTTTTCAGTGATGAAACCAGGCCGCTGCTGCAAGGAGCCAGGCTGACATCCTATGAGCTTGAAAAAGCAGGTATTGATGTTACGCTGATTTGTGACAATATGGCAAGCCTGGTTATGAAAAAAGGGCTGATTGATGCCGTGCTTGTTGGTTGTGACAGAATTGCAGCCAATGGAGATACTGCCAATAAAATCGGAACAAGCGCTTTAGCTGTACTTGCAAAATATTATGATATTCCATTTTATGTTCTCGGTCCGTACTCTACTGTTGATTTTGACTGCAGGAATGGTGATGATATTGTAATTGAAGAAAGAAACGGCGATGAAATAAAGGAAATGTATTTTAAGAATCCAACAGCACTTAAAGAAACCAAATGCTTTAATCCTTCCTTTGATGTAACCGATCATTCACTGATTACAGCCATAATTACCGATAAAGGCATTGTTTATCCGCCATTTGAAAAAAATCTAAAGGAGACCATCAAATGATCAGATTTTATAACGCAAGAATACTGTCCTTAAAGAATGACTTTGAAATAATTGAAAATGGTGAAGTATGGGTTGACGCGAATAATATTGTATATGCAGGAAATCCAAAGAAGGAAAGCACAAGCACTTCATTTGAAAGAGAAATTGATCTTAAAGGTAATCTGATTATGCCTGCATTTAAAAATGCACATACACACAGTGCTATGACCTTTGGCAGAAGCTTCAGTGATGATTTGCCGCTTCAGGAATGGCTGTATGATAAAATTTTTCCGCTTGAGGCACGACTGACCGGCGATGACATTAAAAAGCTTTCTAAAATAGCTTTTGCCGAATATCTGACAAGCGGTATTTCAGCCTGTTTTGATATGTATTATTTTCCGGAATTTATGGCTAAGGCAAGCCTTGAAACAGGATTCAGAACCGTTATGTGCGGTGCTGTTAATAATTTCAAGGAATCTGTCCCCCTTCTTGAAGAATATTACCATAAATATAACAGTTATGATGAGCTTATATCTTATCAATTGGGGTTTCATGCAGAATATACAACTGACAAAAGTATAATGAAGAGCATAGCAAAACTTGCAGAAAAGTATCAGGCACCCGTATTTATGCATTCAAGCGAAACGATGAGTGAAACACAAAATTGCATACACCAATATAATAAAACACCAACCGAACTTTTTGATAAACTTGGTTTATTTAACTACGGCGGCGGAGCCTTTCACAGCGTTTGGGTGTGCGAAAGTGATTTAGACATCTATAAAAAGCGCGGAGTATATGCAGTAGTAAACAGCTCCTCTAACTGTAAGCTGGCATCAGGGGTTGCACCTGTTGAGCTCATGCTTAACAAAGGCGTGAATCTTGCTATAGGCACTGACGGTCCAAGCTCAAACAACGCGCTTGATATGTTCAGGGAAATGTATTTGACCTGCGTTTTACAAAAAATAAAAAACAAGAACGCTGCATCAACTGACGCAAATCAAGTACTGAAAATGGCAACAGTCGGTTCGGCACGCTGTATGGGACTGAATGACTGTGACTGTATTGACATCGGAAAAAAGGCTGATTTGATTGTTATTGATCTGAACAGACCATCTATGCAGCCAATACACAATATAACAAAAAATCTTGTATACAGTGCCTCCAAAGACTGTATCAAGCTAACCATGGTAAATGGCAGAATACTTTATGAAAACGGTGAATTTACCACCCTTGATATAGAAAAGGTATACACAGAAGCAGAAGAGGTTGTAAAAAGAATTACAAAATAAATAATAAAAAGGCGAAGCACTCAGCATAAAGTACTTCGCCTTTTTATTATTTATTTGGATTGTATGTCCATATCGAAAAGCCCTGAGGCTGTGAAGCAATAATCAGTCCGTTGATACTCTGAAATTTTTCACGGTAATTCAGTGTCCAGCCCTTTCGCTCCTTTAAAAAATGACCGCTTTGCTGGTCAACCCAATAAATAAAAGTTATGGGATGTGAAACTTCATTTTCGAATTTTTCTATAAACTGTGAAAACGTCTTTGGCAAAAACGGTCTGCCTAAAAAGAAAACATTGTATGCATTATAATTAATATGAAAGGCATCCCCTATGATAATATTTATATTATCATATTTTTTTGTCCACGCTTTTGCCACAGCACCTGCTTCTTCGTTAATTTCTATACCATTAAGTGCACAAGGCACTTGCTCTTTTTTTAAAAACGCAAGTACCCTGCCCTTGCCGCATCCGATATCAATAAAGCTATCTTCTGCTTTCAGCTTAACATGAGAAAAAATCTTTCTTAAAATGATATATCTTGTTGACTCGGATCCGGTCGAACCGACACCGTTTGCGTCATCACGAAAAACGCTCGGAACATATTTGCAAAGATTTACACTACAAATCTTTTTATCGATTACGGTATCATACAAGGTCATAAGCTGACCGCTCAGCTTATAGCGCCAATAGCTGAAGCTGAAATTTTTGTTATCAGTCATATTTGACTTATTCGCCCTTCATTTCAAGCAATTTTGCCTTACCCTCAAATGAAGCCTTAGAAAGCTTAATAGAATCGAAGATTGCTGCTTCAATATCATCAGGCGTACAGCCAAGCTCTTTTGTATCATCGGTAGGAATAAAGAGATCCATACCCATAATATCAGCAAGACCTACAGGATCAATACCTGATTCAACATTGCGCTTAGCATAATCCTTACGCATTACCAAACCGAAAGCCTGGAAAGTCCACTTAGGAACATCAACAATCTTTCTGTCAGGAATACCATCCATTGCACGATAAACAATTTTAAGAAACTCTCTCCAATGAAGGTTGTAGCAGGAAATACCGTAAGCTCTTGCACCCTGAACCTGTTCAGCAGCACCTACGATAGCCTCACCAACCTGACGAACGGTAAGCATTGCTGTACCGCCTGCAGGATAAAGAGTGAACGGCATTTTTTCAAATCTCTGGAGCTGCTCAATAAGAATAACCCATACAGGGCGGCGGCCCGGCTGTGTGCCGAAAATATAAGGAAGCTCCAGAACAGCAACGCCCATATTTTCATCTGCATATTTAAATGCAACTTCTTCCTGCTCAACACGAGAACGTATGTAAGGATGCTTTTCGCAAAGCTTCATTTCCGGCTTTGCCTTTGCAAGCCAAGCAAAATATGAGCCGAGAACTACACATCTCTTTACGCCGCATTTTTTTGCCATGGCAAGGCAGCGATCAACAGGATTAATATTATATTTTTTATAAGCTTCATATACAGGATGCGGGAACTCAACTCTTTCGTCAACACCTGCAGCATAAACAAAAGCATCCATACCGGTCATTGCTTTTTCAAGCTGCTCATCTGTAAGCTCAAGAAAGTTGCCGAATTCAATTTCCATTTCTTTAGGAATAGGAGCACCTTCCGGAAGAGGCGGAAGAGCAATAGTCTTAACCTTATGACCTCGGTCAATAAAAATTTGTGCAGCAGCAGAGCCTAAAAGACCTGTACCGCCGAAAATAAGTACGTTCATAACTTATACCCCCTGTGTTTTAATATTAAATATAAACAAATTATAACATTTTAATTCTATTTCGTCAATCTTATTTACCGATTAATGGCAAGAAAATATATCAGAACAATTATACCCAGCACGATTCTATACCAGCCAAATGCCTTAAAATCATGTTTTTTGATAAAGCTCATAAGGAATTTTATGCAGAATATCGAAACAGCAAAGGCCACCGCCATACCAATAACCAGTGTAATAATTTCTGCTGATGTGAAATTAAATCCGAACTTTATCAACTTAAGCGCACTCGCACCGACCATTGTTGGAACGGCCAAAAAAAATGTGAATTCTGCAGCGGCGGTTCTGGACACACCAATTAAAAGGGCACCAATAATCGTTGCACCGGAACGTGAGGTACCGGGGATCATGGAAAGCACCTGAAAAAGACCGATGATAAAAGCGGTTTTATACGTAATATCACCAAGCTCGCCTATCTTGGAGGTACGCTTTTTATTCCGGCTTTCTACTATGATAAAAGCTATACCGTAAAGAATAAGCATAGCCGCGATTGTAACCGCATTGCCGAAATACTTTTCGAGAATATCATCAAAAAGCAAACCGAGAATCGCAGACGGAATACAGGCAACAACCACCTTCAGCCACATATTGATTATATCTATTTTTATTTTCGGCTGTGCTTGATCTTTAAACTGAAACGGCCACATTTTTTTCCAAAATAAAAACACAACAGCTATAATTGCACCCAGCTGAATGACAACAAAAAACATTTCTTTAAACGATTCACTCATATTTAGAGTGATAAATTCATCAACGAGAAGCATGTGCCCTGTACTGCTTATCGGCAACCATTCGGTTATACCCTCAACAATTCCCAAAAATATTACCTTTAAAATTTCAATAATATCCAAAAAAATATCCCCTTTCACTAATAAAGATATTTAAATTACAGCGATATTATACTTTATATGAGGAGGTAAGTCAATTCGAAGCTTGTGCATAAACAATCACCTGCAGCTTTTGACAGCTTGCAGGTGATTGTTTCAAGAGCTATGATTTAAAAATCTTCGCCGTTATTATTTTCTATACCGGAGCAGGTAACTATATCTTGAACAGCAAACTCTTTTATATCACAAAGAGGCTTATAATAATTCTCTTTCATAATGATTCCTCCAAAATAAACTTAGTAAGTATAGGTCTGCGGCTTCGCATAGGTTACATTTACCTCGCCTGCTGCATCGACATAAACAAGAAATGCACGTGCGGTCATAGTACCCGACTGGGATTTCAATCCAAATGTTAAACTGAATTGATCCGAATCGGTTTTATTGTAAACTGCCTTTACCCGACTGCCATTGACATCATTAAGCGTAATGCATCCGAGATCACCGGCGCCGTAAATATAACCTGAATTGACATATGTAAAATTCTCTGCCATTGAACGTGTTGCCAAAAAGGATGCTCTGACCAAATCCGTTTCTGTACACGAAACGGACACAGCAGCTACAACCGGTACTTTTCTGAGCGTATCATAAACAGGTTTTACATCTATATCGGAGCCGACATAAAAAGAATATGCGCTGCCATATGCAACGGTAAATCCGTTTATTTCCCAAGCCTTTGCTTTGTCGCTGCATACGGTTACTGCCGCATCATACGGAATGCCAACAGCCTTATCATAAAAGCTTTCGCCGGATACTTTAATAAGACAGTCCTTTGCTGTAATGGTATGCAATGCGGACGTATTCTCACTGTAGCAGGCATAAATCAATGTGCAGCTGCAAACGGATAAAATTTCATCGTTGCTGAGAGACCATCCATTGGCAGTTGAATGATTAAACCCAACCCTTTGCGGTGCTGCAGGTATCTCAATTTCTTCGCCGGATGTTACAACCTGCAAATCAAGCACATTTCCGTAGGCATCAGCGAAGATTACCGTAAAACAGCGGTTATTCTCGAATTCAAAAATCGGAGTATATGTTACATTCGCCAACGCAGAAACAGTATATTGTGCATCGGTTGAAACGGTAGTAATACCATTTGCAACCCAGCCTACAAATCGAGCGCCATCGACAGGTTCGGCTTTTAACGTTATCCTTTCTCCCTTTGAAAACACCGCGGTTATTCCTTGTGTTGCATTACTGCCGTTGATGCTGACAGTACCGTATTTTGCTTTATCAACAGTTATACAATAGCTTTGCGGCATAAAATGAATATCAGCATCAAGCAAGTATTGATTATGATGATCCTTATTGTCAATATTTATGCTGTTCCACTGCTCCTGAGTTCCGATAAAGTATACCGACTGAATCGATTCGCTCTTAAATGCAGCATAGGCAATTGATTCTACCGAGGCTGAGAGGATTACTGTCTTCATAGCCTTATTATCCGAAAATGCCTCCTTGCCTATCGTTTTTACCCCTTCAGGAATTACAAGTTCACTAATTAACGGACATGACTTTATGGCCATATCTTCAATACATAGAATGCTGTCCGGAAGAACAATTGATTTCAGCGACTTGCAGTATGAAAATGCACCGTATCCGATTTTAGTTACACCGTATGGAATATCAATCTTTTCAAGTGAATTGCAAAAACTGAAGGCATATGTACCGATAATTCTGATGCTGTCGGGCAGAGTAACATTTGTAAGATTTGTACAGTTCATAAATGAGCTTTTTTCTATCGCGGAAACACCCTCAGGAATACTTATATCGGTTAAACTTTCGCAATACTGAAATACATTTTCTCCCAAATATTCTACACTTGAAGGAATTACAATATTTTTAAGCAATTTGCAGCTGTAAAAAGCAGCATTGCCGACACTTTTTAAACCTTCGGCAAGAGAAACCGACACCAGATTGCTGCAATTATAAAATGAATATTCATGAATCGCATTAATATTGCCATGAATCGTTATAGAAGTCAGATTAGTACAGTCACAAAAAGCATAGGAAGCTATATCTAAAACACTGTCAGGGATAGTATATTCAGCTGCGCAGGAATTAAAATACCTGATAAGCCTGGTTTTATCCTTGTTAAATAAAACATAATCCTCTACAGTATAATTAGAATTGTTTTCATCAAGAACAATTCGACAATCCGCATGAAAGGCATCACTGCCGATCTTTATAACAGAAGCAGGAATAAAAACATCCTGAAGTGCCGCACAGTCAGAAAAAAGATTATCTGAAAGGACTCTCGTTGAAGCCTTTATTACATAATTACCACTCAGGGTATTCTTGGCATCAACAAGATAGTTGCCGATATACAGCACCTCGTTTTCCCAACAGGATTCGTCATAATAAGCACCGGTATTTCTAAAAGCTTTGAAGCCGATATGCTCAACACCGCCGGGAAGCGATATATTGCTGAGACTTTGGCAGCCGTAAAAAGCATTTAAATCAATATCCCTAATACTGTCAGGAAAATTAATACTTGCAATATTTCTGCAAAGATAAAAAGCCTTCGGACCGATTTTGGTTATGCCAAACGGCAGTGTAACATCTGTAATATCAGACCTGCAAAAGAACGCGTTTTTGCCTATTGCTGTCACCTTATAGCCATCAATTGTATCCGGAATAGCTACTTCGGTTAAGCTGCCGTTATATTTTGAAATTTCTGCTGTTCCGTCATCAAGCAAATTATACTCAAAATCAGTGCGCATCTCAGCAACTGCCGAAAAATCCAAAACAGCAGTTATACTAATAAGTAAAACAAACGAGAGAATACTACTGATAAACTTTTTCATAAAACTACCTCCTGTAACTCTCTTCAAAAGGTAGTCAAGAAAAAAGCAAAATATGTCAAAAAAACTGACAGATAAACAAATCTGTCAGCTTTTTTGATTTCTATGCTTATACCGGATGAACCTTGGTTTCTATATTATCATGTTTACCGTCAAGGCCGTATTTTGCGTCACGCCTCTTTTCAAAAAATTTAACGGCAACCTGCCCAAACTGAGCATAGGAAAGTATATCCTCCTCCTGCTCATAGAATTCTTTAATTTCGTCCTTAAAGGATTCAACTGTATCGGTAATCAAATCGGCAGGACGACAGTCGATAATATCATCGCCGCCTACAATCATCTTTCTAAACTCGGGATCAATATCGCAAGGTGTTTTACCGTACTTACCCGCAACCATGTCCTTAAACTCTTTTGTTACCATTTTATATCTCTCACCCATAATCACATTAAACACCGACTGCGTGCCGACAATCTGTGAAGTAGGCGTAACAAGCGGCGGATATCCGGAGTCCTTACGCACACGCGGAACCTCATTAAGCACTTCCTCAAGCTTATCTGCCTTGCCTGCCTGTTTAAGCTGCGAAACAAGATTTGAAAGCATCCCCCCCGGAACCTGATAAAGCAAAGTATTCGCATCTACTCCAAGCATTTTCGGGTCAAGAAGTCCTGACTCCAAATATTTTTCACGAAGGGGAGTAAAGTAATCACGTATTTCGCTAAGTGCTTTGATGTCAAGACCTGTATCATAAGGTGTACCCTTAAGTGCAGCTACCATTGACTCTGTTGCAGGATGAGATGTTCCCATTGCAAGAGGACTTATGGCAGTATCGATTACATCAACGCCGGCCTCAATACCCTTAAGCTGAACCATAGAGGCAAGACCTGAAGTATAATGAGAATGAAGCTGAATCGGCACTTTAACCGACTCTTTAAGCGCCTTAACCAAATCAAATGTACCGTAAGGTGTTAAAAGACCTGCCATATCTTTAATACATATGGAATCTGCACCTGCATTCTCAAGCTGCTTTGCATAATTGCAATAGTATTCAATATCAAAAACAGGACCTGTTGTGTATGAAATGGCAGCCTGAACATGACCGCCGTATTTTTTTGCAGCATGAATTGCTGTCTGAAGATTACGAACATCATTAAGTGCATCAAAAATTCTCAGAATATCAATTCCATTGTCAATGCTCTTTTTCACAAAATAGTCTACAAGCTCATCTGAATAATGACGATAACCCAGCATATTTTGACCGCGAAAAAGCATCTGAAGCTTTGTATTCGGACACTTCTGACGGATTAATCTGAGTCTGTCCCAAGGATCCTCATTTAAAAATCGAAGACAAGAGTCGAAAGTGGCACCGCCCCAGCACTCCAGTGAATGATATCCGATTTTGTCCATTTTTTCAAGAATTTCAGAAAATTCCTCAGTAGTCATACGTGTAGCAATCAAGGATTGATGTGCATCACGCAAAACTGTTTCTGTAATACCGATTTTAGCCATTTAGTGAACTCCTTAATTTAATGTGATCATAACCTGACCCGCTTCAACACTGTCACCCTTATTAACAAGGATTGATGCAACAGTGCCATCCTGAGGTGAAACAATCTCATTTTCCATCTTCATTGCCTCAAGAATACAAAGCACCTGGCCGTTTTTAACAGAAGTGCCTGCTGAAACCTTAATATCAAGAATATTACCCGGCATAGGAGCTTCAATTTTTATGCTGCCCGTTGTACCTGAAGAAACAGGAGCGGATGCGGGTGCTGCAGCAGGAGCAGAAACCACAGCTGCAGGTGCTGACTGAACTACAGCAGAAGAGGAGCTGCCTTCTTCAACTGTCACACTGTATGGTGTACCGTTTACGGTTATTGTATAATTTTTCATATTCTTATCCTCCATTATTTAACAGAATGTTTTCTCGGCAAGGTATTTTCTCTTTTGCCTGAAAGCATATCAAGAGCAGATATTACGCTTGCTCTTGTTTGGTCAGCTGAACAGATATTGTCAATTGCACCACAGGCTGCCGCTGTGAAAGGTGACGCTGAATTTTTAATATATTCAGCTTTAAGCATTTCACGATCCTCGCCCCGGGCAAGTCTGTCATTATACAAAAATGCAACTGCAGCATCAGCATCAAGCGGTGACACAACTGCACTGTCCCATGCGATTGTAAAATCAGCATTTGCACCTTTGCCTGCAAGCGTAATATAAGCACTGCCCACTGCATTGCCCGTAATAACAGAAATTTTAGCACAGGTTGCTGCAGCATATGCAGATGTAAGCTTTGTAAGTGCAATAAGCATCTGATTTTCTTTTTCTTTGATAATACCGTTTGCATTAGCCAATGTAATAACAGGAATTGAATAGGCATCACATAATTTAATCATAGCTTCAGCCTTATAAGTACAAGCAGGACAAAGTGCATTACCGTTAAACGCAACAAATCCAACTGTTGATCCCATAACCGTAGCAAATGCAGTTATGCAGTTTGATGAGGCATATCCGCCTTTGATCTCAAAAATAGATGCATCATCGGCAATAGACGCCGCAATATTATAAGCATCGTTCTGATTAGCTACTGAAATCTGCGGTGCAGTGAAATCAAAAATAGGTGCAGGTGAAAGATTATTTGAAGGCAGAAGAGACACCAAAGTTTTTGCCGCACGGGCCGCACTGTCATAATCATCACAAAGAACATCAACAGTTCCCTGATTATATGACTCCTCAGCAGTTACCTTACTTGGCGCACTGATATAAAAATCAGCATCCTTAACTGCAACAACAACATCGGCCATATTGGCAATAAGTGCAGATGAACCGAGACAAGCCCCTGCTATTACAGCAATTTGGGGGCAAACACCACTGATGGATGCTGATGCTTTAATAATCTCTCCATAAGCATTCAAAACACTAAATCCCTCATCAAGCTTAACACCGTTAGAATCAAAGATTGAAATAACAGGACATCCCGTTTTAGAAGCCAAGTCATAAATTTTTTTAATTTTAGCACACTGCGCAACGCTGATTGCACCGTCAGAAACTGTGATATCCTGAGAAAATGCATAAGCTGCACAGCCGTTTACCGTACCAAAACCTGCAACTACCTCAACATCACCTTCAGCAGATTTTGCATATGCATCAATCTGCGTAAACTGTGCATCATCAAACAATACTTCAAGCCTTGCCAGTGCCGTGGAAGTGTTTAATTCACTCACTATAATATCCTCCTGAAAAAATGTAAAACAAACAGTAAATTTGAAAATATTCCAAATTTTCCTATTATAAATATTAACACTTTGTGATGAAAATATCAATATTAAATTTTATAAAATTAAAATAAAATAGCGAGAAGAAATCTCCTCTCGCTATAGTTAATCACTATTTTTCTTCCACGAGAACCCAAACTTCGCTTTTATAATCTGCTGAATTCATTTCACCTGCAGGATAAGCCTCAATATCCATTTCATAAGTCGGCTTGTAAGCTGATGTCGGAAAGAACTCTGAACATATTTTATGCCATGTTTCCTGCATAGCATCAGGCATAGGTCCGATACATTCAAATACAACCCATGTGCGCGAAGGTATTTCATTGATTCTGAAACCATCAGGAATTTCACAATCCTCATCACACAGCACAGCAATTGAATAATCGAAGAATTGCTTATCTGTCAAATTATTATTGTAGCAAATACCGAATATATTGGATCTGTCCTTTGCCGCTGCAAGCAGTCCGGATACTGTTCCATCCCTATGTGACTGTGACCAAAAATCAGGTATTGTATTTTTATTCTGTGAATCGTCAATGCTTTGTTTTGACATCTTCTCAAGCACTTTAAACGTCTCTGTCAAACTAATTATAACAGCAGTGATTTGTACAATCCTGATATTATATGCTTTTTCATGTTAGGTCAGATATGAATTAATCTTCCTTTTCAGAAGGATTTGAGGAGCGAAGCAGTTTTTTAACTTCATTATCCGTAAGTTCTCTTGACTTGCCGCTTTGAAGCATACCAAGCTTAACCGGCCCTATAGAGATTCTTTTCAGTCTTGCAACCTCTAAATCAACAGCCTCGCACATTTTCCTGATTTGCCTGTTTCTGCCTTCACGTAAAATGAATTCGAGCACTACTCTGCCCTCTTCCTCGGTTATTACATTAACATCACAGGGAGCTGTTTTTCTTCCGTCAATCTCGAGTCCGCCTCGAAGCTTATCAAGAATTTCATCATTAACAGAAGGGCGCACTGTTACACGGTACACCTTAGCGTAATTATGCTTCGGGTGAGTAAGGGCATTGGCAAATGCACCGTCATTTGTAAGAATAAGAAGGCCTTCGGAATCCTTGTCAAGTCTGCCCACGGGATAAATTCTTGCCTTTATGTCAACAAGGTCCATAACTGTTTTTCTGCCAAGCTCATCAGAAACAGTTGTAACATAGCCGCGTGGTTTATTGAGCATTATATAATACATTCTGTCAACTTTGTTTATCCGCTTTCCGCGCACGGTTACTAAATCCTTTTTAGGATTTATTTTATCACCGATGTGTGCAACATGGCCGTTAACCTTAACTTTCCCCATTTCAATAAGTTCTTCACTTTTTCGACGTGATGCCACACCGCATTCAGCCATAAACTTCTGCAGTCGTACTTCGTTCTTGTTTGGCATAATACTTTACATCCTCATCTGCCGTCAAAGGCAGTCTTTCAACTAAATTTTCTTTAATATATACATAAACCCAGCCCACTCTGTCGCCTTTTTTTACAGGGGCATATAAAAACGGACTGTGATAAATTTCAAATCTTAAATCCGAGAGAAGATAAAACTTCTTATTATATGAAGCTTTAAACTTATCAAGCTCTCCGCCGACAGCATTCAGCTCAATCGTATCCGACAGCTCATATTCATTATACTTTTTCTCGCACCGGCTGAAAAGCGAAAGATGGTCGTTCCAGTCATCGGGAGCATTGAGTGTAACACAAATTATCTTATTTCCATTATAGTTTTCAGCACTTACAAGGCACCTGCCTGCTTTTTTAGTAAAGCCTGTTTTAACGCCGAATATTTTTTTATTTCTTGAAAGCAGCTTATTATGATTATAAACTGTAATTCTATTTTGGCCTATGGTTATTTCAGCACTGGGCATGGAAACAATGTCACAGAATATTTTGCTTTTTATTGCATGTGCCGTAAGAAGTGCCATATCATACGCCGTTGAATGATGGCCCTTTTGGTCCAATCCCGACGGTGTAATAAAGCAAGAATGATTCATTCCTATTTCTTTAGCTTTCTTATTCATAAGAACAGAAAAACTTTCAAGACTGTCTGCAAGAAAAAAAGCAACGGCATTTGCAGAATCATTACCGGAAGTAAGCATCATTCCGACAATCAAATCATTTAAAGTAATACAATCTCCTGCCTTTAATCCCAAGGAGGAACCTTCTGTTTGAAGCATTTCCTCAGTTATTCGAACCATTTCATCAAGCCGATTGCTTTCAACCGCCAAAAGTGCTGTCATAATCTTTGTGGTTGAAGCCATCGAGCGCTCTTCATAAGCATTTTTTTCATAAAGAATGGTACCGGTATCTGCATCCATTACAATTGCACTTTGAGCAGAATTATCAGCACCGTAGGCGGTAAAGGAAATTATTAAAAGCACCGCCAAGACAAAAGAAAATCTCTTCAACAAAATAATCACCCACATAAATATATGCAGGTGATTATTGTAGCAAAACAATGTTTTTGATTATTCTGCAGCAGACTCCTTATCTGCAGTCTCATCAGCTTTATCGGCTCTGAGAAGCTCAGTTACTTTGTCAACAAGCTCAGGTATCATAGCAATAGCGCGATCAGCAGATGAAGTGTAATTATTAATCTGCATCATTCTGCATTTGCCGTTTTCAATAACAATAAATGCAACGGGAGTAATTGTGATACCACCACCACCGCCGCCGCCGAAAAGCTCAGCGTTTGACTTTGACGGAAGATCCGTACCTCCAGATGTAAAGCCATAGGATACCTTTGAAACAGGAATAAGAGTAGTATTGCCTGTTACCATTGGCTCACCGATAATTGTTGAAACATCAACCATCTGGCGCATTTTTTCAAGCGTGTTCTCCATTATTTTGTTTACCGGAGTTTCTTTCATTTCGTTAGTCCCCTTTTTTATTTATAATTAAATTTTTTAAAAATACAATACCGGCCTTAAGTCCTACTTTTAAAAGAAGACCCACACTGATACTGCCGATGAGCTGAAACTCAACCTCGGTTTTATCAGCAATAAAATCAGGCTGAATATAGTCATCATAATTATCGACTTTCATACCGTTAAGTATCACGCCCTTGAGCGGATAATAATACTTACAAAGCGTTCCGTATGACCTGGCAATCATATCGGCATCCGCACCGCCTACCAATATCATAACATAAAGTGAGTAAATATGTAAACCCCTAATTAATGTAGAAACAGCAGAATTTGCAGTTTCAAGCAAATTCGAGATAAAGGACATGATTCCGACTATGCCCTCTTCATCCCACATTTTCTTAATCGGATTTGTTTTTTTCTTCTCAGGTGCAATGCTTTTTGAAGCTGTTGCTTTGGTATCAGCCGTATTATTATCATCGGAAACTGCTGAAGAAAAAGTCTCGCCTTCAATTGAATCGAAACTGTCAGCCTTAAGCGTTACATGATCCGTTTTTTGGGGGTCATTTGATTTGACCGCCTTTTTGCTTTTCTTTTTCTTTTTATCCTGAGCCGCAACATCCTTAGCCTTTTTTTCCGGAAAAAGGATAAAAGATAGTATTTCGGAAAGAATGATATCCTTCTCAAAAAACAGTACTCTTATTTTTGTGTGCCAACCCTTATCATACACAAGTGTAACAGTAGCCGAAAGAGAGAGGATTAATGCAATAATCACTGCAAAAACAGCAACAATAATCAAAAATGTCTTCATTTATTCGCCATCCTCCTGTTTATCGGAATAATCCGATACATCAACTGAAGCAGAACTATCCCCGCCATCTTCAAAAAGAGAGGTTTGAGAATTATCCTTTTCATCATTATTATCGGGCAAATCCGGTAAATCGTCAAGACTGTTTAACGAAAAGCATCGTAAAAATCTGTCAGTAGTGCCGTAAACCAAAGGTCTTCCCGGTAAATCGAGACGTCCCTTTTCCTCAATAAGTCCCTTTTGAATAAGATTTGAAACAGGACCGCTGCAATCAACACCGCGTATCTGCTCAATAAAGGAACGCGTAACACTTTTGTTATAAGCCACAATGGCAAGCACTTCAAAGGCGGCCTGACTGAGCGGAGTATTCTTTTTTATTTCAAGAAGCCCTCTGACATCTTCTGCATATTCCTCTCGAGTGCAAAGCTGATACTTACCGTCGACACGTATAAGCCTCAATCCTCCGTCACGCTCATCATACACAGCCTCAAGATGACCAAGCATTTTTATGACATTTTCAACATCAATATTAAGCACCTCAGCAAGCTTGGCAGGCTCCATAGGATCACCGGCAGCAAAAAGCATCGCTTCAAGTGATGCCAACACGTTATTATTGTTCAATATCATTTACCTCATTTGCTATCTGTACTGAAGGATTATTCATTTCACCTTCAATTAAAATCTGCTTGGTTTTGGCAAGCTCCAATACGGCAAGAAAAGTGGCAACCATGTCGCTTTTTGTCTGAGCATCTTTAAAAAGTGCAAGAAACTTAACCTTTTTACCTGCACACAGCTTATTCATCACACTGCTTACTTTTGAAGCAACAGCAACAAATTTTCTTGCTACAATAACTTTAAAAGAATCCAACGGAGGAGGAAGCTTGCGTCTGCCCCTCCCGGCAGCACTTATGTATGCATTAAGCAGTTCTTCACCTTCATGGAAACGCTCATAATCATAATTGACATAGCCCTCCTGTGCCGGGCGCACAAAACGATTAAAGCCATTCGTTTGCTCAGATAATTTCTTTGCCATCAGTTTGCAGTCACGGTATTCAATTAATTCACCCGTGAGTTCTTTTTTTAATATTTCCGCTTCTTCATGCTTCGGCAGCAGGGATACTGTTTTAATATAAATTAATCTTGCTGCCATTTCAAGAAAATCCCCTGCTACATCAAAATCCTGCTGTTGCATCTGCCTTACATAATCAACATACTGATTAACAAGTTCAACAATCGGAATATCATTAATATTTAATTTATGCTTTGAAATCAAATGTAACAACAAGTCCATCGGACCTTCAAAAACATCTATTTTGTAATTAATCTGTTGCATGAACACACCTTAAACATCCACTCTGAAAATCAATCTCGGAATAATCGAAATAAAATCAAACATTTTATCATTAAGCCAATAAAGAGGCACATTAAGCAGACCTGTAAACAAAAGTACCATCAGACCGATCATGATATAGCGATCATATTTCATTATTTTGAAATAGACTTTATCAGGCAGAATTGCCGAATAGATTTTAGAACCGTCAAGAGGCGGAATCGGCAAAAGATTAAACACAGCCAGCATAACATTAACCTGAGCGGCATATGAAAAGAAAACTATTAAAGCATTTATGCCGGCATTGGCACTTTCAAAAGCCGCAAGGCCGTATGCTATAAATACAGAAATAAAGCCCATCAGAATATTTGAAACAGGACCTGCAAAAGCAATCAAAGCCATATCACGTCTCGGATGTTTTAACCGTGCAGGATTTATGGGGACCGGATTGGCATAACCAATACCAAAAATAAAGATCATTATTGTACCTATAATATCAAGATGAGCAAACGGATTAACAGTAAGCCGGCCCTTAAGCTTAGCCGTATCATCACCGCATTTATACGCTGCTAATGCATGAGCAAGCTCGTGTATGGGCAAACAGCAAAACACTACAAAGCATTTTGAAAGTATACTGATTATCAGGGTGAAATAATCACCTGAACGTAAAAGACTTAACATATTACCCATAATATCAATCCTTTTTTACTGCGGTAACAATCCTGTCATTACCGTACATATCCTTAATAACCTGAATATCATCAAAGCCGGTAAGAAGCTGTTTTATTTCAGCACCCTGACTTTCACCGATTTCAAGAAAAATTCTTCCTTTTTTATTTAACATACCAGACCAATTATCGTTGATTATACGATAAAAGTCAAGACCATCTTTTCCGCCGTCAAGAGCCATTGCCGGTTCAAAGCGAACCTCACTCTGCAAACTCTTTATTGCTTCACTTTCGATATACGGCGGATTTGCAACAATTACATCCGCTTTAATCAAATCATTTGTGTTTTTTATATCTGCACATAGAGCTTTGGCATTTCTCACACCCTGACAATTCTTCATAAGCCAGAAAAAAGCATCACTACTCTTCTCGATCAAATACACAACTGCATTGGGACAGGCTTTTGCAATACTTATGCCAATACAGCCTGAACCGGCACACAAATCATACACCGTACATTGACCCAACGATTTTATGTATTCAACTGCGGCGGCACAAAGCTCCTCTGTTTCCGGCCTCGGAATTAAAACTCCCCTGCCGACATAAAATTCACTTTCATAAAAATCCCATTTGCCGATAACATACTGAAGCGGTTCACCGTTTTTTAGCCGCCATAATAAATCAGCAAATTTTTTCATTATTATATCATCATCGGTATGCATACGAAATTCGCTGTTCTTTATGCCGGCAAGATGACAAACTGTACAAAGTGATTTAAATTCAGCCTCATCAATGCCATTGCAGGACAAAAAATACACACCATAGTTATATGCTTGCTTTAATGTCATTTAATTTCATCATCCTCGGGATTATCAGTTATAACGGCCTTAAGCGACTCGATTCCAACCTCAATGATTTCATCGTCAGGCTCTTTCGTGGTCAGACGCTGCATCCACAAACCCGGTGCAGACAGTATTTTGACCAAAAGATTATCATGCCTGCCTGCATATTTAATAAATTCATAGCCTATACCCATAATAATCGGCAGCATAGGCAATTTTATAAGCATCCATAAAATTGTATTCTCTTTAATCTCATCAGGAACTATAAGAGAAAGCAGACTTATAAACACTATACTGAAAATAAGCATTACAAAAATAAACGATGTGCCGCATCTTGGATGAAAACGTGAACAATTTTTGACATTATCAATCGTAAGATCAAGTCCGGCTTCATAACAGGCAATTGACTTATGCTCGGCACCATGATACATAAACGTACGCTTTATATCCTTCATACGGCTGACCAATGCAATATATACAACAAAAATCACTATTTTAAGTACGCCTTCAATTGTACCCTGCCATGCATCCAAAGATCCACCCGCCAAAACATTAAGCCGATTAAAAATAAATACAGGCAGATAGAAAAAAATAGCAAACGCCAAAAGGCCTCCGATTACAGTAGCAATACCCATCAATATATCCATAAACTTATCGCCGAGCTTATCTGTGAGCCACTTTTCAAACTGATTCATCTCAACGTTTTCCATATCCTCCATACCTGAGGCTTCGGCAGAATACATAAGCATTTTATAACCAAGTATCATGGACTCTACAAATGCAACAATTCCGCGGATTATCGGAAAACCGAGAAATTTATATTTTTCCTTTGCGTGCTTAAATTCATGATGCTCTACCAAAATATTTCCGCTCTCCTGCCTGACAGCAGTTGCAATACCCTTTGGACCTTGCATCATTACACCCTCAATCAGCGCCTGACCGCCTACCGAGGTCTTATGCATTTTTTTATCACTCATTGCTATCGCCCTTCATTTCAATACCTTTATTAATCTCCGCATCATCAGGATTTTCCGCAATTCCTTGGAGTTCATTTTCAGTCGGTGCATTTTGAACAGGAAGATAAATGATAACAAGTGTTCCCCTGCCCTCTTCACTGTCTATTTCCAATTTACCATTATGTAAATTAATAATTTCATTTGTTACAGCCAGCCCGATACCCGAACCGCGCACAGAAACATTTGCCTTATAAAACTTATCCTTAACATGCGGCAAATCCTCTTTACTGATGCCGCAGCCCTGATCGGCAATTGCAATGCTGATGAAGTCTTTAGCATCAAGTTTGATAAACTGCGCTTTTACAAATATTTTACTGGGTGAACGTGAGTATTTAAGCGCATTATCAAGTATATTCATAAACACCTGTCTGAGTCTGTTTGCATCAGCATCTGCAACAGCGGGAACATCAGGAATACTGTATTTTACCTCTATACCTTCCCGCATTGCACGCTCACAAAATGTAAACACGGTCTCGTCAAGTTCAGCAAAAACATCGGTTTTGGCAAGTTTCAGATTCATTCTTCCGCTTTGAAGCCTTGAAAAATCCAGAAGCTCTTCCACAAAGCCTTCAAGCCTGCCTGCTTCCTTGACAATGACCTCAAGGCCTTTTCGTGTCACTTCATCAAACGAATCATTAATTCCGAAAGTCAGAGTCTCGCCCCAGCCTTTAATGGAGGTAAGCGGCGTTCTGAGTTCATGTGAAATCGTAGAGATGAAATCGTTTTTCATTTTATCTGTAGTAGATATTTCCTCGGCCATTGAATTAATTGAATCACATAAATCACCGATTTCATCGTTATACTTTTTTTCAATCCTGGCGGTATAATCGCCCTGGGCAATTTTTTTTGTTGTTTCATTAATTTCCTGTACGGGAAAAATGATGGAACGTATGAAAAAGAGATTGGAAAAAATAATAATTGCGAAAACAATAATTAACGCAAGTAAAATCAAGAAAACCATTGAACCAATCTGATTATCAATCTGTTCAAGCGAAGACATAATGCGCACAGCCCCAACTATATCTCCGTCGTGATTCTTTATTGCACGGCACACTGACATAACCTTTTCACCGCTGTCAAGCCGGCCGATATATTTCCCGCTGCCGTCAGCAGAAACAAGTGCATCGTCATAGTCAGGCATATCCTGCTTTTCAATGGCAAAACCGCTGGATGACATAACTACCTGTGCATCACTGCCAATCACCCAAATTGTAGTTTTATCTTTATAGCTGTAGCTTTCAATAAAATCCATTGCAGACTGCTCAAGCGTCACTCCGGACTCAAGATTAGAAGAAAAATAATCTGTAGCTGTTGACGATGTTCCCGAATTAAGAATGCTCTCAACATTCGAATAATAATATGTTTTAATCGTATATGAGGAAGCAACAAATACAATTATAAAGAAAATTGCAATAACACCGATGATATTAATAAGCCATCTAAGTGTTATTCCCTTAATTTTAGGGATATGAAGTTTTTTAGTGAATTCATTTTTCATTGCTTGCCTGCCAATATTATAATTCTTATATTTCTGTTACTGCTTTGATGTTATCCACTTATAACCAAGTCCCCAAATCGTAACAAGTCTTGTGGGATTTGAAGCATTTTCCTCAATCTTTATTCTAAGGCGCCTTATATTAACATCAACGATTTTTTCATCGCCGTAATAATTTGCACCCCATACCGTTTTGAGAATATCTGTTCTTGATAGTGCAGCATTAGGATTTTTGAAAAAATATTCAATAATCTGAAATTCCACTTGAGTCAGCTCAATAAGCTCGCCATTCTTTGCCAGTGTTCTGTTTCTGAGATTAAGCTCAAACTCATCAAGAATAATACTGTCACCCGTTGTATCATTTTTTCTGAAGCCTCTGGTCATTTCAACACGGCGGTAAACGGCATCTACCCTCGCCATAAGCTCACTTGGTGAAAATGGCTTTGTCACATAGTCATCAGCACCAAAGAGAAGACCTGTAACCTTGTCCATTTCCTGCGTTTTGGCACTGAGCATAATTATGCCCAAGTCCGCTGATCGCTTGCGAAGCTCCTTACACACGGCAAGGCCATCAAGCTCAGGCATCATAATGTCCAAAATCGCAACATCAAAGCTATTTTGATCCTTGCTGAATTTTTCCAGTGCAACAACGCCATTTTCAGCCTGTTCAACCTCATATCCGCTTCTTGTAAGATTAATCACAATAAATTCGCGGATTGACTCTTCATCCTCTGCAACCAATACCTTTTTCATATTAATTCCTCCTCTGTGTTGAAAATCAGTAGGGCTTAATCATCGTTTTAAGATTGTCAACTGTAAATTGAATATCGGCTTTTTTGTTTATCTTTGCAAGATAAACGAAACCGGAATTACTTAGTATTTCTGTATAACCCTGAAGATTTATTTCACTTGGATTATATGCTGATTTTATCATTGTAATGATGCTGAAGCATTCTTCGTTTCCTTCTTTTGAAATGAGCGAAAGAATTCTGCTCTCACTGTCATACTTAACTTTTAACTTTGAAAAATCCCTGTCATTTATCATAAGCGAATATGAATCACGCTTGCATGTGTAAGTATAGCATTTATGTTTAAGGACAGTGTTTTCATACACAGACCAGCTTTGAGCAGTAATTTGAGTAGGAAGCGAGTCGATGGATTTATCGATGGGAATCTCAATAAAACCATCGTCATCAATATCTCTGCAGCACAGAATACTGTTACGGGTGGTTTCATATGTTTCTCCGGTATCATAGCTGTAAAACGGAGAAACGATTGAATCATAATAATCAGACCAATAAATGAATTCGGTAACCATTGAATTTCCGTCAGATTTAAGCGCATCAGCATATATGCTCATGCCTTCATCCGTCATCCCCGAAGTAATATGTTCAAAAGAAATGATTGTATTATCAAGCTTCGTTTTGCCTAAAAGCTTTTTACTGTTATCTGCAAAGGAGTAAAGCTCTGCAGTAGGAGACTGTGCAGCTGAACCTATATTGAATACCACAACCTCATTAACCTTATCCTCATTAATATCGGTACAGATAAAATCGCCTGCCGAAACCGGTTTGCAAATAGATTTAAGTGATGTTGAATTTTTCTCTTCAACCTGGGTATAGACATTGAATTTATAGCTGTTAGATTTTGAAATCACACTCCAGCAAACAAGAATTTCGCTGAAACCATCATTATTAACATCACAAAAATCAACAGATCTTACATCACTGCCGTCGCCTTTGATACTTTCCACAACATTCCATTTGGAATTCGTTTTTTTCAGTACTGCAAGATTTGCCGTACCACGATCTGCCGAAGGCTCATAAAAGGCAATTGCCTCCTCCTGTTTGTCACCATCCAAATCATAAAAAATAAACGAAGTTGTGTAATCACCGTTTGAAGGTATTTTTATTAAATAACCTGATTTGCAATACTCGTCAACAGCGTTCTGAACACCTGCATTATCGCCGCTGGGTGATATGGGAGAGATTAAATCATCAATTGAATTTGCAAGCCTGAAGTTATTGCATCCTGAAAGTAAAAGTGATAAAGACAAAATGACTAAAACGATTTTAATTTTTTTCATTTTGTCACCCCTTTTACACATATATTGGATATTATAACAGAAAAAGAAAATAAAATAAACATAAATTTAAAAAATGTTAACAAGAATTACATTTAAAACAACGAAATATAAAAAGAAAGCCCTTGCAAATATAAAATTTTATTATATCAGCAAGGGATCTATATATTCAAATCAGTATTTATTATGTACCTTTTCGGCAAAACAAAGAAAATCCTTAATCTCAATAACTGTACCATCATCAAGAATCGCTTTACCTGTCATTCTGCCGAATACCTGATGCTGGTCTGTTATAATTATACCTACACTTGTATAGTCGCATCGGTCAATAATCGGCACGAAATCCATTTCAAATCTTCCGTCGGATGATGTAAATGTCCACGGGTCAATAAAATTCTCACTGATATGGAATGTTACATCATCAATTTTATGCGCAACACCATCATAAAAAATAACATTCTCACTTGCTGCAGAAGTATCGCCGAAACCGTATCCGATGTTAAAGCCAAAGCGATGACCGTCAACAGTACCCGAACCTGAGCCCCAATACCAGTAATTATCATAGGTCCACACGCCCCTGCCCCAATCAAGTCCGCCAAAATCAGTATCGGGACAGAAATCATAAACTTTACCATCATACTCCACCTTGCCGGAAGCGGGCATACAGTTAATTTTTTGATTGTAATAAAAGGCCTTTTTATCCTCCGCCCATGGAGTAGCTATAACCATTGTATCTTCATCCGGGTTATCAAGGGTAATATTCACTTTAAGACCCTTGCCGGCATCAAAGCTCGGATAATCGCAGCGGATAATACGCTTATTATCCTTTACTAAATATTCCAAAGCAAGTTTTTTATTTTTTACTTTGACATCACCATTCTCCGATGTCGGAGGCAGTGCAAGTTTACCCATGGGAAAAGGTGCAAGAACCGGCTGTGTATGCTCCCACGCTTTATTGAAATCAAGAAAGCTTACGCTTTCCATTTCAAGATAACCCAAATCCGAAATGGTAAAACAAACAGCAACATTATGCTTATTTGAGATTATATAATAATAATCCCATTCCTTAATTCTCGTTTTTCTCTTTTTAATTTCATTTCGGTCGTAAATCTGAACAAGACGCCTGCTCCAACCCGGCTCTCTCAAACTGCCGTCAGCATTAAGCAAAGGCTTGCGCTGTGTTACCTCATGATTTCTCATAATGTTACCCCTTTATAAATTTTATTGATAAAAATAAAAAAATTTATCCAAATTTATTATAGCAAACAATGATTCGAAATGCAAATAAAAAGACGGTGAGTATGATGCTCACCGCCAAATATAAATTTTTAATTATTTCTCAGGTTCTGTTTCGGCTTCGGATTTACCGGAAGCTGTTTCAAAGTTATAATCCTTTCCGGGAAAAACAGCATTAAGCACAATACCGGCAATCGCCGCTACAGCAAGTGCTGAAAGGGTAATATCAAACTTGCCTATTGCAAAAGAAATACCGCTGCCCAGACCAAGAGCACAAACAAGAATAACAGCTGCTACGATTGTATTGCGTGCCTTTGAAAAATCAACCTTATTTTCAACAACATTTCTTACACCGATTGCGGAAATCATGCCGTACAGAACAAATGAAATACCACCGATAACCGCAGTAGGCATAAGATTTATGCAGGCTGCAAATTTTGGCGAGAATGAAAATAAAATTGCAAAATATGCAGCAATTCTTACAACTCTTGGATCATAAACCTTTGAAAGTGCAAGTACGCCTGTATTTTCACCGTATGTTGTATTGGCAGGGCCGCCGAAAAGCGATGCCATAATTGTAGCAATACCATCGCCTGCAAGTGAACGGTGCAGACCGGGCTGCGCAATATAATTCTTGCCGCATGTAGCACCGATTGCAGAAATATCGCCGATGTGCTCCATCATAGTAGCAAGCGCTATAGGCATAATAGCTATAATCGCAGAAATAGCCTTTGAGCTGTCATGCACACCACCGAATACAGTTGAACTCCACTCAATCGGAAAACCAATCCAAGGCGCATCTTTAAGAGCCTGGAGCTTGTCCACTGAGAAAATAAGCATGTTCGGATTTCCGTTTACCGCAATAAATGTACCGCTTCCATCAACCGCAATTTCCTGTCCTACTGTAAGGGAAAGAACTACTGCTACGGCAACCGAACCCAAAAGTCCCAAAAGGATAGGAATAATCTTTGCCATTCCCTTTCCGAATATGTTAAACAAAATTACAAGTGCAAGTGCAACAATTGCAAGCCACCAGTTTGTTGCACAGTTACTGATAGCACTGGGCGCAAGACCCAGACCGATTGCAATAATGATCGGACCCGTAACAACGGGCGGAAATATTTTCATTATCTTATTTATGCCGACAATTTTAATTAATATTGCAAGCACAAGATAAAGCAAACCTGCACATGCAACACCAAGACATGCATACGGCAGCATTTCCTTATTCGGCGTTCCGTCCTCCAGCATAGGTGCAATAGCTCCGTATCCGCCCAAAAACGCGAAAGATGACCCTAAAAAGGCCGGAACCTTAAATTTTGTAAAAACATGAAACAGAAGCGTACCCAGACCTGCCATAAGAAGCGTAGTTGCAATATCAAGTCCTGTTAAAAGAGGAACAAGAACCGTTGCGCCGAACATGGCAAACATGTGCTGAAAACCGAGCACAACCATTCTGGGAATACCAAGCTGCCTTGCGTCGTAGATACCCTCGATACCTACTTTAATCTTTTCTTTAGCCATAATTTCTCCTCAATAAAATACTGTCTCTACTTTGTACCGAAAATTCTGTCACCTGCATCACCCAGACCGGGAATAATATAGCAATCCTCATTAAGCTTTTCATCAAGAGCAGCACAATAAATGTCAACATCAGGATGGGCCTCTTTGAGTGCATCAAGTCCCTCAGGTGCAGCAATAATGCACATAAAAATAATCTTTCTCGGATTTCTCATTTTAATTTGACTTATGGCATCAACCGCCGAGCCTCCGGTTGCAAGCATCGGATCAACCACGAAAACATCGCGCTCCTCAATATCCTTAGGAAGCTTGCAGTAATATTCAACAGGCATATGCGTTGTTTCGTCTCTGTAAAGGCCGATATGACCGACTCTGGCAGCAGGAACAAGCTGCAAACAACCGTCAACCATTCCGAGACCGGCACGCAAAATAGGAACAAAAGCCAGCTTTCGTCCGGCAATATGATTGCACTGGGCGATGCCGCACGGTGTCTGAACCTCAATACACTCCGTTGGCAAATCTCGTGTCGCCTCATAAGTCATAAGCATGGCAATCTCATTAACGAGCTGTCTGAAATCCTTGGTGCTTGTTTCTGTCGAACGCAGAATGCTAAGCTTATGCTGAATAAGCGGATGCTCAAAAATAACTACTTTTCTCGGCATGATCATATCCTCCATAATAATCCTTTTATCTTTCAAATAATATCATAATACAACAAACTTGACAAGAAGTGTTACATTATTGTAAATACTTTTTCAGATATTGGCCTGTATATGACTTTTTGCATTTTGCAACTTCCTCAGGGGTACCGGCCGCAACAATACGACCGCCGCCCTTTCCGCCTTCAGGACCAAGGTCTATTATATAATCCGCGGTTTTTATAATATCAAGATTATGTTCAATAACCAGCACGGTATTGCCTGTATCAACAAGCATATTCAAAACGTTCACAAGACGGTGAACATCTGCAGTATGCAGCCCGGTTGTAGGCTCATCAAGAATATATATCGTTTTGCCGGTGCTTCTTTTGGCAAGTTCGGTCGCAAGCTTAACTCTCTGTGCCTCACCTCCCGAAAGAGTGGTAGCACTCTGACCGATCTTTATATAACCCAAACCCACATCTGACAGCGTTTTAAGCTTTCTGTAAATCTTAGGCTGCTGAGAAAAAAATTCGACACCTTCATCAACAGTCATCTCAAGAACATCAAAAATTGTTTTGCCTTTAAATTTAACTTCAAGCGTTTCACGGTTATAGCGTTTGCCGGCACAAACCTCACACGGTACATAAACATCAGCAAGAAAATGCATTTCTATTTTCACTATACCGTCACCCTGACAAGCTTCGCATCGACCGCCTTTTACATTAAACGAAAAGCGATTTGCCTTATAACCGCGCTGTTTGGCGTCGGGAGTCTGAGCATAAAGCTCTCGTATATCATTAAATACACCGGTATATGTGGCCGGGTTTGAACGCGGCGTTCTGCCTATCGGTGACTGGTCAATATTAATAACCTTGTCAAGGTTATCAGTACCCGATATTTTTTCAAATTTGCCCGGTCGTTTTTTTGCACCATTAAGCACATTGGACAAATATTTATTAAGTATTTCATTAACAAGGCTTGACTTGCCTGAACCGGAAACACCTGTTACCGCTACAAATTTACCGAGCGGAATTTCAACATCAATATTCTTAAGGTTATTTTCCGCAGCTTTATGGACAGTCAGCTTTTTTCCGTTGCCCTTACGGCGTTTATCAGGAACGGGAATAAAACGTTTACCGCTGAGATACATGCCTGTAATTGAATTTTTACAGTTTATAATATCCTCTAAGGTTCCGGCAGCAATAAGCTCACCGCCGTGTACACCTGCACCGGGTCCTATATCAACGATATAATCGGCATTTCTCATGGTATCCTCATCATGCTCAACAACAATCAGAGTATTGCCTAAATCACGCAAATGCTTAAGTGTTGCGAGAAGCTTATCATTATCTCTTTGATGCAGTCCTATTGAAGGCTCATCAAGAATATACAAAACACCCATAAGAGATGACCCGATTTGGGTTGCAAGACGAATTCGCTGTGCTTCCCCGCCGGAAAGCGTTGCTGCCTCACGCGAGAGCGAAAGGTAATCCAAACCCACTGAATTAAGAAATTCCAGTCTCTCTTTAATTTCATTTATTACAAGAGTGCCTATAAGCTTTTCGCGCTCGGTTAGCTCAAGATTTTTAATAAATTCAAGCTCCTCATTAATAGGCATTTTACAGAATTCATAAATATTCTTGCCACCTACTGTAACACTCATGATTTCGGGAGTAAGGCGCGAACCTTTACAATCGGGACACACACAGGTAGTCATAACCTGTTCGATATCGCTTCTGGCCCAGTCGGAAGTTGTTTCGTCATAACGTCTCTTAAGATTTGACACAATACCCTCAAATGAATTCTTATATGTGCCTGAACCATAAGATGTAACACGCTTCATCGTAAGCTTTTTATCGCCTGTACCATAAAGAATAGCATGGAGCCCTTCTTTCGAAATCATTTCAATGGGAACATCCAGCGAAAAACCATATGCCTTTGCTAGGCCTTCATAATACATCTTGGCAATTGAACTGTCATTTATACTCCAGCCTGAAGCTTTAATTGCCCCCTGATTAATAGACAGTTTTTTATTTGGTATAATCAGTTGGGGATCTATTTCTCTATATGCACCGAGACCCGCGCACTTTTTGCAAGCACCGAAGGGATTATTAAAAGAAAACATACGCGGGCTCATTTCCTCAATAACTGCACCATGCTCGGGACATGCATAATTAAGAGAAAACAACTCTTCCCTGTCACCGACAATATCAATTATAACAACACCGTCCGAAAGGTGAGTTGCCGTTTCAATAGAATCAGTCAAACGTGATTTAATGCTTTCATTTATAGTAAGTCGATCGACAATAACCTCTATGTTATGTTTTTTGTTTTTATCAAGCCTGATATCCTCTGAAAGATCATAGACTGCACCGTCAACACGAACTCGGACAAAACCTGATTTTCGAACGCCGTCAAGCTCCTTCACATACTCGCCTTTTCTTCCTCTTACTATAGGCGATAAAATTTGAATTTTTGTTTTATCCTCCAGCTTCATTACCGAATCAACAATCTGATCCACTGTCTGCTGCGTAATTTCTCTGCCGCATTTGGTACAATGCGGTATTCCGATTCTTGCATAAAGAAGCCTAAGGTAATCATAAATTTCCGTAACCGTGCCCACTGTTGAACGCGGATTTCGGCTGGTGGTCTTTTGGTCAATGGAGATAGCCGGAGAAAGTCCGTCAATATAATCCACATCCGGTTTTTCCATCTGGCCTAAAAATTGCCGGGCATAGGAGGAAAGCGATTCAACATATCTGCGCTGACCCTCTGCATAAATCGTATCAAAAGCCAAACTTGACTTGCCTGAACCGGATAAACCGGTAAATACAATCAGCTTATCTCTCGGAATTTCAACATCAATGTTCTTTAGATTATGCTCGCGCGCACCTTTAATAACTATATTCTTTATCATCACTTGTCACCGCTTTTCTGTTTGAATTTTTCTAATCCTTCAATTCCCTGCTTTGTAACAGGTTTAATCCATTTTTTTGAAAAATAATATTTTATACACAAAATATTTTTCGGTATATCCTCAAAAATATACATAACGACAAAAGCTGCAATAAATGGCATTTTGAACACATAAACAGACAAAGCAGTTACAGGAACCGACAAAGCCCAAAGACATATAAGCTCATATTTTGCGCCTGTTATTGTATCACCGCCTGAACGGAAAATGGAAACAACCTCCAAATAAGGCATCATTCTAAACGGAAATGCAATTGCATATATCAGCATCAGAGTTACCGCAGTATTCAACGTGGTCTCACTTATGTTATTACCCATATTAAACACGCTTACAAGCTGAGTTCTTAACAGAATAATAAGAACGGAAACCAGCACGGACAATGACGGTACAATAACCATAAATCGCTTTGAATCAAGCAGACCGCGCTCAATTTCACCCTGACCGATTGATTTGCCGATCATGACGGATGAGGCACTGCAAATACCGATAAAAATTACAAAAGCAATATTTTCAAAACTTCTGAGAATGGTAATTGCCGAAAAGTATTCATAACCCATATTGGCAAAAATTACATTATAGACAAAAGTACCTCCGCCCCACATACCTTCATTTAAAACAACCGGTGTTGCTTTGATGATATAGCCCTTAAACTCTTCGGCGGAAAAGCGAAAATATTCCTTTGAATTTTTAACCAATATATTTTTCTGTGCCAATGAAATTATGATTATCAGCACCACACCCAGCCAGGCAGATATAACTGTAGCAAGGGCTGCTCCGCGTATTCCCATTTTATCAAAACCGAATTTACCGAAAATCATACAATAGTCAAGAAAAATATTTAATACGGTTGTAAAGGCTGACACCCACATCGGAAGCTTAACGTTTTCAACTGCACGAAGAATTGCAGCTAAAATATTTGTGATGGCAATAGGCACAAAGGAAAAAGCAACCACTCTAAGATACTCTGCACCTGTGGCTATTACTTCCTTATCGGAATTAAAAATCTTTACAACGCCTTCAGGAAATGCGAGACTTACAGCCGTAAATAATATGGAAACAAAAACAGCAAATAAAATTGATATACCACCAATATGGCGTATTTTTTTTAAATCCTTTACACCCCAAAACTGCGAAATAAATACGCTTGTCGCAGAACAAAATCCGACGAGTATCATATTCATCAGCCAGCTCCACTGCCCCATCATTCCAACCGATGAAAGTGCAACCGTTCCGAGATTGCTGACAAGCAAAGTATCTGCTAATGTGAATGAACTGGTAAGCAGGTTCTGAAGTGCAACAGGAACTGCCAGCTTGACTGCCGTTTTCCAAAAATCTTTATCATTAAATAATTTAGTCATTTTATCCTTTTTCCAGCTCTGCTATTTGGTCACGCAAAAATGCAGCGTGTTCAAATTCAAGCATACGAGCTGCCTCTTTCATTTCTTTAGTCAACTGATTAATAAGTAGCTGTTTATCCTTTTTCGTAAGATGTTTTCGCTTTCCGGGCATTTTTTCTTTAGAGGTTATTTCAATTATCTGACGAACATCCTTCTTGATTGTCTTCGGCGTAATGCCATGTGTCTTATTATACTCCTCCTGAATTTCTCTTCGTCTTATCGTTTCGGTAATAGCACGTTCCATAGAAGGCGTTACACTGTCAGCATACATAATAACCTGACCGTTTTCATTACGTGCAGCACGACCGATTGTCTGAACAAGAGATGTCTCGGAACGCAGAAAGCCCTCTTTATCCGCATCCAGTATAGCGACAAGTGATACCTCGGGTATATCCAGTCCCTCTCGAAGGAGATTTATACCTACAAGAACATCAAATGCACCTAAGCGCAAATCACGTATAATCTCCATACGTTCAATTGTATCAATATCATGATGCATATAACGCACCTTAACATCAAAGCCTTCGAGATACTTAGTCAAATCTTCTGCCATAGCCTTTGTCAGAGTAGTAACCAGTACTCTTTCACCCTGTCGGGCTCTGAGGTTAATTTCGGACAAAAGATCATCCATCTGATCCTCGGTAGGCTTAACGGTAATAATCGGATCAAGAAGTCCCGTAGGCCTGATAACCTGCTCAACAATACGGGTACTTTTTTCCTTTTCAAAGCCGCCCGGAGTTGCAGAAGTAAAGATGACCTGATTAATCCTGTCATAAAACTCATCAAACTGAAGCGGTCTGTTATCAAGAGCGCTCGGCAGTCTAAAGCCATATTCAACAAGACTTTCCTTTCTTGCCCGATCACCGGCATACATGCCTCTTACCTGAGGCAACATAACATGGCTCTCATCGCAAAACAACAGAAAATCATCAGGAAAATAATCAATTAAAGTAAAGGGCGCTGCACCGGGCTCTCTTCCGCTCATAACTGCCGAATAGTTTTCTATACCCTTGCAAAAGCCGGTTTCTCTAAGCATTTCAATATCATTCATAGTACGTTCTTTTATACGCTGAGCCTCGAGCAGCTTACCCTTTTCCTCAAATTCAGCCACTCGTTGAACCATTTCATTATATATTTTTTCAATAGCAATCTTCATTTTTTCAGCGCCGACAACATAGTGTGATGCAGGATAAAGACACACATGTGACAAAACACCTTCCACCCTGCCTGTAAGCGGTTGAATTTCACATATCCGATCAATTTCATCTCCGAAAAATTCAATTCTTACCGCTGTACCGGATGAACCTGCGGGAAAAACTTCTAATGTATCACCGCGGACCCTGAATTTATTACGTACAAAATTAATATCATTTCGTTCATACTGAATGGAAACAAGCTTTTCAATAAGTGCATCCCTTCCGTACTCCATACCTGTACGCAGTGAAACTACCATGCTCTTATAATCAATCGGGTCACCAATTGAATATATGCAGGAAACCGATGCGACAATAATAACATCACGCCGTTCAAATAATGCAGCAGTTGCTGAATGACGCAGCTTGTCTATCTCGTCATTAATGGATGAATCTTTTTCAATATACGTATCCGTTGTAGGCACGTAAGCCTCAGGCTGATAGTAATCATAATAGCTGACGAAGTACTCAACTGCATTATCCGGAAAGAACTCTTTAAATTCACTGCATAGCTGCGCAGCAAGTGTTTTGTTGTGAGCCAAAACAAGAGTCGGTCTATTAACCTTTTCAATAATATTAGCCATTGTAAAGGTCTTTCCGGAGCCGGTAACGCCCATGAGTGTCTGCTCTTTATCACCATTCAAAACACCTTCAACCAAAGCATCAATAGCCTGTGGCTGGTCTCCGGTTGGCTTATATTTACTTACTAATTTAAACTTGTCCATACTATGCACCTGACTCAATTTTGCTAAATTTATCGCATATGGGATTATTATATGATAAAAAAATAAAAAAGTAAATAGCAATAAAAAATAAGATAAAAAAATAAGGAGCAGATATAAGTCTGCTCCTTTGGTGACCCATCGGGGAGTCGAACCCCGGACACCTTGATTAAAAGTCAAGTGCTCTGCCATCTGAGCTAATGGATCATATCACCCTTGATTTTATCAGGGTGCTGGCTGGGGAGGCGGGATTCGAACCCACGCATGACGGAGTCAAAGTCCGTTGCCTTACCGCTTGGCTACACCCCAATATTTTGGGATAAAACTAACTTGTTGTAACAAGCCAGACAATATTGAAACCCGCTTAAGCGGATATTTAATAATGTGGGGTGGGATATCGGATTCGAACCGATGACCTCCAGTGCCACAAACTGGCGCTCTAACCAACTGAACTAATCCCACCATATATGTAAAAGCACCGCAGTGCTGTTACCGCTTTTTAGTGGCGCGCTGAGAGGGACTCGAACCCCCGACCTACTGCTTAGAAGGCAGTTGCTCTATCCAGCTGAGCTATCAGCGCATAATGGAGCGGGTGATGGGAATCGAACCCACACAACCAGCTTGGAAGGCTGGGATTCTACCATTGAACTACACCCGCATTTGCGACGGTCATTATTATACCTAATGACCGCCGAAGTGTCAAGTATTTTTTTAAAATTAGTTAATTTTTATAGAAATTTTATCCTGTGCGGTAAGAGAAAAGCTCTCAATTTTAGTATCCTGATTAAAAACAATGGCATTTGCAAGCTTTTCTTCGACCTCGCGGCGCACGGCATCACGAAGCCCTCTTGCATTCTTTTTAGAACCAAAAGCAAGCTTTGCAAGATATACGACAACAGAGTCGTCATAGTTTAAGACTATTCCTTTATCCTTAAGACTTTCTGCAAGTTCATCTACCATTAGCTTTGCAATCTTTTCGAAATTACTGTGTGTAAGCTGATTAAATACAACAATTTCATCAACTCTGCCGAGAAATTCTGGTCTTAAAAATCTTTCAAGGGCCTTCATTGTAACTTCGACAGCTATATCGCCCTCTGATTTATTAAAACCAAGTGAAGCAGAATCTGTAGAGCCTGCATTTGATGTCATAATTATAACCGTATTTTCAAAATTAACCGTTCTGCCCTGTGCATCGGTTATTCTTCCCTCATCAAGTATCTGAAGAAGAATATTTAAGACATCTTTATGCGCTTTTTCAATTTCATCAAAAAGAATTACGCTGTATGGCTTTCTTCTCACCTTTTCGGTAAGTTGGCCTGCATCGTCATAGCCCACATAGCCGGGAGGTGAACCGATAATTCTTGAAACGCTGAATTTTTCCATAAACTCGGACATATCCAGTCTAATCAGATTATCCGGGCTGTCAAAAAGCGAGTCGGCAAGTCGCTTCACGAGCTCAGTCTTTCCAACTCCGGTAGGACCGACAAAAATAAAGGATTGAGGTCTTTTCTTGGGACTTATTTGAACTCTTCCGCGTCTTACAGCATTTGACACCTTTTCAATGGCTTCATCCTGACCGATAATATGCATCTTAAGCTCATTCTCAAGCGAAGCAAGCCTTTTAATATCATTTTGTTCAATTTTAGCGGCCGGTATACCTGTCCATAAAGAAATAACCTTTGCCAAATCCTCTTCAAGCACCTGATTATCCTTTGCCTTCTTCTCCAGTTCATTCAAAGAAGCATCAATCTGGATAATTTCACTCTTAAGCTTTGTAATCAGCTCATAGTCAATTGTATCATTTTCCTCCGGTGAAGACAGATTTTCAATATTCTCCTCAAGAAGCTTCTTTCTTTCAAGTGACATCTGATATTTGCTGATAGCCGGATTTCTTAGATTCGCGCTGGTACAGCTTTCATCAAGCAAATCAATTGCTTTATCCGGAAGATACCTGTCGGTAACAAATCGCTCTGACATTGTAACAGCTCTGTAAACAAGGGAATCCGAAATCTGCACCTTATGATAATCCTCATAATAGCTTTTAATTCCAAGAAGCATTTTGTAAGCCTCATCTATTGAAGGTTCTTCAATTTTAATGGGTTGGAAACGCCTTTCAAGCGCAGCATCCTTTTCAATATATTTACGGTATTCATTAAAGGTTGTTGCACCTATAACCTGAATTTCGCCGCGCGAAAGAGCCGGTTTGAGAATATTTGCAGCATTCATCGTGCCTTCTGAATCACCCGTTCCGACCAGATTATGCACCTCATCAATAAAGAGAATAATATTGCCTTCATGCTTTACCTCATCAACAAGCCCTTTAATTCTGCCTTCAAACTGCCCTCTGAACTGCGTTCCGGCCACCAAAGCAGTCAAATCAAGCAAATAAATTTCCTTATCCGCCAGCCGTGCAGGCACCTGACCTTTGGCAATGCGAATTGCCAGTCCTTCGGCAATAGCTGTTTTGCCTACACCGGGTTCACCAATCAGGCAAGGGTTATTTTTAGTGCGTCTGCATAAAATCTGAATTGCTCTGGAAATCTCACTTTCCCTGCCGATTATACTGTCAATTTTACCCTGTTTGGCTCTGTCTGTAAGATTGTTACAATAGGTATTTAAAAATTTCCTGGCATCATCCGGAGAATTCTTTTTTCCTCGTTTGGAACGCTTTTTGGCACCTTTTTTTGAACTTTCATCATCGCCGTTATTCTGCACAGTTAATTCGCCGCCGAATAATTCACTCAAAGGCATAGTCTGCGCACCATCCATATTATCGGAATTAAACATCTCACCAAGACTTCCAAAATCAAAATCGCCCATATTTTCCATAAAGCTTGCCATCTGCTCAGAAGCCATTTCAAGTTCCTCATCAGATATGCCAAGCTTGTCAATCATCTGATTAATTGAACCGATATTAAGCTCTCTGGCGCATTTTAAGCAAAGGCCTTCAGGTGTTACCTGATCACCCTCCATTTTTTGAATAAAAACCACGGCAGGTCGCTGTCCGCAGCGTGAACATATTTCCTGTTTCATTAAATCTCTCCCTGTTATACAAGTTTGTAATAACTGAATACTTTACTTCTTCTTTTCTTTAATCTGGCGAACAAAACCCGGAGCATATCCCAGAAGTGAAATAAGCGTACATACAGCAGAAACAGCCACCAGAACCCATGTTACAACATCCGGCAGTGTAAAGCCCGTAACATTGCAAAGCGCCCCGCTTTTGCCGAAAGCCAAAATAAATATCATACAAATATAAAATACAGTTGTAGCAATTTTGCCCCATATTTCTGCCGCAGTAGGGCGCATGCCCATTGAAAGCAAAATCACACCGCCTAAAATCATAATGATTTCCTTGGCAATAAAAAACATAAAGAGATACTTGATTGCATTATCCCAATATGTAACTATAAGAACAATTACGATAGCTATTTGTGACAGCTTATCAGCTATCGGGTCAAGTATTTTGCCGAGATTTGACACCTGATTGAATTTTCTGGCAATTTTGCCGTCAAATAAATCTGTCAGGGCAGCAACGATCATAACAATAACAGCTGTAAGAACATAGCCCTTCAGAAAAAGAACCGCAAAAACAGGAATCAGCACAATTCTGATAAAGGAAAGCCAGTTCGGTATTGTGTTCCAGCCCTCAAAAAGCTCACTGATATTTTTTTTCAAATCGCTCATAATAAACCTCCATTATACTATTTTAAAAGTGGATTATTTGTATTAATAAATTCTAAAACATAGCTGTCTTCAACCTGTTTTATGAATGAATTGTCCTGTGGAATAACGCCGCATATAATACCGATAACTGTTGACACGGTAAATAACATAACAGCTGCTTTTACCAAACCAAACAGACCTCCAAAAAAACGGTTTGTATGTTTCAGCGGCATATGCTCTTTTTGCTGCAATTTTGTAAAAATTGAAATAAAAATATTTAACACTATACAAAAAACAACAAACACCACGATAAATATTACTATCTTTAAAATTGTTAAAGAAATCGGTTCGAGTATTGTATTTGTAAGACTTTTACTGATTTCTTCAGATGTCATATTATTTAAAGAGGATAAATCAATACTCTTTTTCAGATAATCAGGCATATCACTGACTATAGTGTGGATGCTGTTTAAAAAAGCTTCTCTTGAACGAGATTTTGAAATCTGATCCAGCACAGACTTATATACAAGCTCTTTTACAAAACTGTCATAAAGCCTTTGATTAAGCACATTGCTCAGAAAATAAGACAACGGTAAGCCGACAACATACTTAAGTGTACTTATCATGGATACCAAAAGTCCTCTTCGCATTCCGGAAATAATCATAAGCACGGATACTGCAATAAATACAATGTCAAAATAATTCACTTTTTCTCCGCCTCAATTCTATCAATTAAAGATTGCCTGTGCACGAATATTTCCGAACCGACAGTGCAGATTGATTTTGCAGAATCATCAATCTCCGTTTTGCCTTTTTGTTCACCGCTTGAAAGATTAAAGCTGACAATCTCACTATTTGTAAGCACACTGACAAGACTCGAACCGGCAGATACGGACTTAATATTGCCGGATATACTGATTTCATTTTTTATTTTGCCGTTTTTCTTAATATATGCAATGACATTGTCAGTCGAATTATTATATGAATTATAAACAAGAATCAAATCACCCGACGGAGTATAGCTTATACAGCGTATGCTTATCTTATCCTTTGCATATATATCCTCATATTTCTCTGCCTCTTTTATAACACCGGCATAGCTGTCACCAACAACTAAAATATTGCCTGAGCAATAGCTTAAATCAATAATATTGCCCTTTGGCAATATTATTTCTCTGCCCGGTTTTGCATCACGGATATCATAAACATAAACAGATGTTTTCAGACTTGCATTTTCACCGCTTACAACTGCTGCAGCAATACTCCTGCCATTTTCGCTTACAGCAATTGAAACAATATATCCTGCTGATGTGCTGATATGCATTTCTTTTTCGAGTGATTTGGAATACACGGTTATATCACACAGTTTATCTTTAGAAGTGGTTGCAATGGCAACTGTACCGTTTTTTGAAACATCGGCACACAGTATTGTATTGGCACTCTGCTCCTGATATACCGCCTTTCCTGCCGTATCCAGCCTAAAGCTTTTTGCACCCTGGTCATAGATAAGAGAATAAATCCCCTCACTCTCAAGAACAGGATTTGAATAGCCATGCTCAAACATATATTCAACCTCTGCATCTTTACTGCTGAGAACCGTAAAGCTGCTTGGCGCAAGTATGCCAATTTGATTATTGATATTCAAAATGGATACACCGGTTGAAGAAGCGATATTATACGGAAAATTGTCCTCTGCAATATCCTGCACAATTGAGGAGCTGCCCTCTTCAGCGGTAAAAAAGCTTTTAACGGAATTAATATTTATTTCAAAAACTTTCATAATGATAAGAACAAGAACAAGAACAGCAATTAATATCCAAATAATCTTTTTATGCCGCCGATCCTTTTGCGCACGTCTCTCTCTGCGCTCCATTTCACGTTGATTACCAGCCATACTCTCTCCTGTCAGTAATTTATTTTATTCAGGTAGAGCCCCTGAGGAGGAGCTGTTTTACCTGCTCGTTTTCTATCCTTGGACTTTATGATTTCAGCAAGCTCGCCTGCTTTTATTTTCCCCTCAGCTACAAAAAGAAGTGTGCCAACCATAATTCTAACCATATTATAAAGAAATCCGTCAGCTTCGACCTTAAAGTAAACCATATCATTTTCACGCCACACTTCAAAATTTTTAACATTTCTTACTGTGTCGGCAACATCACTTTTAGCTGAACAAAAACCCGAATAATCGAACTGACCTATGAAAGCCTTGCATTCACGATTAAGATATTCAACATCAATATTGTATCTGTAATGATACGCATATTTAGCAATAAACGGATTTTTTATTCTGCCGTTATAAAGTTTATAAACATATTCCTTGGATTTACAGGAATAACGCGGATGAAAATCTTGATGCATCTCACGGCATTCAACCACAGCAATATCATCGGGCAAATAAGAATTCAGTGCAAACACAACACTGTCACAGCTTATATTCATATCTGTTTTAAAGGTGAGACAATACATATTTGCATGCACACAGGTATCCGTTCTGCTGCAGCCGATAACAGCAAGCCTTTTTTTAAATACATGTTCAACAGCATTTTGAAAAACTTCCTGAACGGTTAAAGCATTTGCCTGCACCTGCCATCCATGATATGCACTGCCGTCATATTTTATTGTTAAAAGTAAATTTCTCATATCAAATAATTTTAGGAACAAAATGATTTATAAGAATAATACCCGCCATAAACAGCAAGACGAATGCCAAAGCAGCAAAATCCCTTGCTGAAAGCTTCATAACTTTCATTTTTGTTCTTCCTTCCCCGCCGCGATAACACCTGCATTCCATTGCATATGCAAGTTCACCGGCACGCCTGAAGGAGGATACAAACAGAGGTATCAAAACCGGAATCAGTGCCTTAGCTCTGTTAATAAGCCCGCCGGAATCCATATCTGCCCCTCTTGATTTCTGTGCAGCCATAATCTTCTCAATCTCTTCAATAAGAGTAGGAATAAATCTTAAAGCAATTGTCATAATCATAGCAATAGAATGAACGTCAATTTTTATAAGCTTTAGAGGCTTAAGCAGTCTCTCAAGCGCATCGGTAAGTTCAGTCGGTGATGTAGTATAAGTAAGCAGTGAACTGATTACAACAAGTGTAATAATACGCACTGCCATAAAAACGGCTGTTTCAATTCCGTTGGCGGTTATTTTAAATCGGCCCAGCTGCACAAGAGCCTCACCCTTGCCGTAAAAAAGATTAAGCAGGGATGTGATAATAATAATCACAGCCAATGGTTTTATGCTTTTAAAAATCGTTTTAAAAGGTATTTTGGATAAAAGAACCAACAAAACAGAGCATATAATTATCGCAGCAAGTGAAATAAGGTTTTTACATATAAAAATAGATACAATCAAAATGAACATTAAAACGATTTTCATTCTTGCATCCATTTTGTGAATAACAGATTTACCCGGAAAATACTGACCGATTGTAATATCAGAAATCATTGCCAGCACCTCCGCTCATAAGTCTTTTTATTTCAGCAGCACCCTGCGCTACTGTATATATATTCGTTTTGCATTCAATTCCCTGTGCTTTAAGCTTAAGAAAAATATTGGTTATCTCGGGCACGTTAAGACCCATTGATTTCAGTTGTTCAGCACGTGAATAAACCTCATCAACAGTACCATACATAGCAAGGCTTCCTTTGTTCATTACAAGCACCCTGCTGCATATCTTCGCCACATCCTCCATAGAATGCGAAACCAAAATTACTGTATTGCCCATTTGCTGCTGATAATCCTGAATTAATCTTAAAATTGTTTCTCTGCCCTTTGGATCCAAGCCTGCACACGGCTCATCAAGTACAAGCACTTTAGGCTCCATTGCAATGATGGATGCAATAGCGACCCTGCGCTTTTGACCGCCGGATAAATCAAAAGGTGATTTGCTCATGATATACTCGGATATGCCTACAAAACGTGCACTTTCATGCACACGCCTGTCTATTTCAGCCTGATCAAGACCCATTTGTTTGGGACCAAAAGCAATTTCTTTATAAACACTTTCTTCAAATATCTGGTATTCGGGATACTGAAAACATAGGCCTACAGCAAAACGTACCTGACGGATATTTTTTTTGTTTTCTTTTGACCAAATATCACGGCCATCCACAAACACTTTTCCGCTGTGCGGCTGAAGAAGAGCATTGAAATGCTGAATAAGTGTTGATTTGCCTGAACCTGTATGACCTATAATACCTATCAGTTCACCCTGCTCAGCAGAAAAACTTATATTATCAATAGCTGCGGTTTCAAATGGAGTACCCACGCTGTAAAGATATTTTAAATTTTCACAGACAAGATACGCCATTATCTTTCCTCCAGCTTTCGTTTTAAAAATTCCACGCAATCGTCTGCGTTCAAAATTGTTTTTTCACTCTTTAAACCAAGAGTATGAATCAGCTCAGTTGACTGGGGAACGTCAAGACCGAGTGCTTTTATATCATCAACCCTTGAAAATACATTTTCGGGTTTATCATCCATTTTTATTTTACCGTTATCAACAACCACTACTCTGTCAGCTTGAACTGCTTCGTCCATGTAGTGTGTAATCAGCACAATGGTTATGCCCTCTTCTCGGTTAAGCTTTTTTACAGTTTCTATCACTTCACGCCTGCCGCTGGGATCAAGCATAGCCGTTGGCTCATCAAGCACGATACATTCCGGTTTCATGGCAATAATTCCTGCTACAGCAATTCTTTGCTTCTGCCCGCCTGACAGCTTAGCCGGTGACTTTTCCCTATACTCATACATACCTACGGTTTTCAGCGCATCATCAACTCTGCGTCTGCATTCTTCGGATGCAATACCGAGGTTCTCCACACCGAAGGCAACATCCTCCTCGACTATTGAGGATACAATCTGATTATCGGGGTTTTGAAACACCATACCAACCTTTTTGCGAATATCAAATATGGTGTCATCGTCCTTGGCAACCTGCCCGTCAACAATAATCTGACCTCGGTCGGCAAATAAAATGCCATTTGTCAGCTTTGCAATTGTTGATTTGCCCGAACCGTTATGCCCAAGAACAGCAACAAATGAGCCTTTTTCAATTGCAAGATTCAGATTTTCCAAAACCTTTATTTCTTTATCATAATCATCGGATGTGGTTTCTTGTGAATCCTCATCAACAAAATAAGAAAAATCAACGTTCTTAAATTCAATCAAGTTCATTATACGACTTTATTCCTTTGTCCAGATTGCAGATGAACCGCACGGGAGCACCTGATTTTTTGATGATACAGGCAAGCCGATTTCATCAGCCTCAACCTTCCCGCCTTTTTTACTTGTAATAACATCATCAAGAATATATTTCATAACAGATGCAGAAAGGCCTGTGGTGTATGAATTAAGAAGCACCATAATAGGTTCATCCGAAAGCACTTGTGAAACCAATCGGACAAAATCATAAATACTGTCCTCAAGGTGCCAAACCTCACCCTTAGGACCTCTGCCATAGCTTGGCGGGTCAAGAATAATAATATCATACTTATTTCCGCGTCTGATTTCACGCTGAACAAACTTTATACAGTCATCAACGATCCAGCGGACATTTTCTTCTTCCACTTGTGAGAGCTTGGCATTTTCCTTGGCCCACTGCACCATACCCTTTGAAGCATCAACATGGACAACCTGTGCACCCTCTTTAAGACAGGCAACGGTTGCACCGCCTGTATAAGCAAAAAGGTTAAGGACTTTCACATCATCCCTGCCTGATTTGCGTATGAGCTCTCTCGTGTAATCCCAATTTACAGCCTGCTCGGGAAAAAGGCCTGTATGCTTAAAGCCCATAGTTTTAATGCTAAAGGTTAAATCCTTATATCTGACCTGCCAAGCATCCGGAATGCGTTTAAACACCTGCCACTTGCCGCCGCCCGTTCTTGAACGCACATACCTTGCCGATGGCTGATACCACAGCCGATGCTCTTTTTCACTTTTCCAAATAACCTGAGGATCTGGACGAATTAAAATTTCTCTCGTCCAACGCTCCAGCTTTTCGCCGCAGGAGCAATCAATCAGTTCATAATCTTTCCAATCTGTTGAATATCTCATTTAAACTAATCCTAATTAATTTTAAATCAATCGTTACTATGACAAGCGTTCACGAACAACATCTGCAATTGCATTGCCCAGCGTGGTAATCTGTTCAATATCCGCACCCTCCAGCATAACACGAACAAGCGGTTCGGTTCCGCTGACACGGACAAGAACCCTTCCTTCTCCGGACAGCTCCATTTCCGCCTGCTGAACAGCTGAAATAATATATTCGTCATTATTGTATTTCTGCTTACCCTCGGGAGTAACCTTGACATTGATAAGCACCTGGGGATAAACTCGCATAATTTTTGCAAGCTCAGACAGTTTTTTGCCTGATTTTACAATGGTTTCAACAAGCTGCACACCTGAAAGCTCGCCGTCACCCGTTGTGGCATAATCAAGAAAAATAACATGACCGCTCTGCTCGCCGCCGATATTATAGCCGTCCTTAAGCATTCTTTCAAGTACATATCTGTCGCCTACAGCCGTTTTTGCACAATCAATATCGTTATCCTTGCAAAATTTAAAAAAGCCCATATTACTCATAACGGTAACAACAGCTGTATTCTTTGCAAGCTTACCTTCATCTTTCATTCTCTTTGAACAAATTGCAATAACCTTATCCCCGTCAACAAGCTCACCGTTTTCATCAACTGCAAGCATTCTGTCAGCATCCCCGTCAAAGGCAAGACCCAAGTCAAGACCGGCGTCCTTAACAAAGCGCATAAGCTCCTGAGGATGCGTTGAACCGCAGCCATCATTTATATTAACACCGTCCGGAGTATCTGAAAGCATAAGACATTTTGCACCAAGTGCGGTAAATATCTCCTTTGCACAAACCGATGCGCTGCCGTTAGCACAATCGAGTGCAATGGACAAACCGTCAAAGCGTTGTGAAGCAGTGGATACAACATGATTCACATAATCCTGAACAGCTGTTTTGCAGTAAATTCTGTTTCCGACTTCACCGCCCAGCAAAACAGGTATCTCTTCTGTATGATCAAGTACAATAGCTTCAATTTCCTCTTCTATGGCATCATCAAGCTTATAGCCTGTTTTTTGAAATATTTTAATACCGTTATACTCGCAGGGATTATGTGATGCAGAAATCATAACACCGGCTTCACAGCCATACTTGCAAACAAGGTAAGCTACAGCAGGAGTCGGAACAATACCTACGGATAACACATTGCAGCCCACAGAAGTTAAACCTGCTGTAAGAGCTGCTTCAAGCATATCACCTGAAGCTCTTGTATCTCTGCCAATTAATACTGTTGGTTTTGATGATTTGCTTTCTTTAAGAAGCACCATCGCTGCTGCACGGCCTATCTGTAAGGCAAGCTCGGGGGTCAAGCTCTCGTTAGCAATACCTCTCACACCGTCTGTTCCGAATAATCTACCCATAACTATATCTCTCCAAACATTTATTTGTTAAAGAAGTTTCTGCTGACCGTCTTGCTCAAGGCCGAGATGCGTGTAAGCAAGTGCGGTTGCACACCTTCCGCGCGGAGTTCTTGAAAGAAATCCGATCTGCATAAGATACGGCTCATATACGTCTTCAATGGTTACAGCCTCTTCACCGATTGCAGCTGCTATTGTTTCAAGGCCGACCGGGCCGCCGTTATAATTTTTTATCATAGTTGTCAAAAGAACTCTGTCGATATTGTCAAGACCCAGCTCATCAATTTCCATTCTGCTAAGAGCATCAACAGATGCCTCACGGCTGATTACACCGTCATATTTAACCTGTGCAAAATCGCGGCTGCGCTTAAGAAGCCTGTTGGCAATACGCGGTGTTCCCCGTGAACGTGATGCAATTTCAGCTGCTCCGTTTGCGTCAATCGGGATATTTAAAATGCCTGCACTTCTTGTAACAATGGTTGCAAGCTGTGCATCATTATACATTTCAAGCCTGAAAACCACACCGAATCTATCACGCAGCGGCGCTGAAAGCTGACCTGCTCTGGTTGTGGCACCGATAAGTGTGAAATGCGGCAAATCCAGACGTATTGAACGAGCCGAAGGGCCTTTGCCGATAATAATATCAAGTGCACCATCCTCCATTGCCGGATACAGCACTTCCTCAACCTGTCTGTTAAGGCGGTGTATTTCATCAATAAAAAGCACATCACCCTCCTGAAGGTTAGTTAAAAGAGCTGCCAAATCGCCCTGCTTTTCAATAGCAGGACCGCTTGTAACACGGATATTGACACCCATTTCATTGGCAATAATACCTGCAAGAGTTGTTTTTCCGAGCCCCGGAGGACCGTAAAGCAAAACATGGTCAAGCGCTTCGCCCCTGCCCCTTGCTGCTTGAATATATATCTTTAAATTCTCCTTTACCTTATCCTGTCCGATATATTCGTCAAGGGTTTTAGGTCTGAGTGAATTTTCGATATCCTTATCCTCAGGAGTAAAATCAGAGGTAACTATTCTGTTTTCAAAATCCATTTCTGTTTCCTGCATAATTTATCTCCTATAAATTTTTAGCAAGCTGTTTTAATCCCTGCCTAATCATATCATCAACTGAAAGTGATTTGTCCATAGCCCCCACAACGACTGCGGCATCTGACTGTGAATAACCAAGTGCCACAAGCGCTTCAACTGCCTCGGCACAATCTCCGCCTGAAGATACGGCTGCTGCATCGTTAACTGCCTGCGAAACGCTGCTGCTCACCGCAATGCTACCCATTTTATCTTTAAGCTCAAGTACCACTCTTTCAGCAGTTTTTTTGCCGACTCCCTGTGCCTTCATAATAGCCTTAGCATCACCTGAAGCAATACTCACTGCCAGGCGATCGGGTGACAGCTCTGATAAAATGGATACCGCTGCCTTTGGTCCTATACCTGAAACAGTGATTAACAGTTTAAAAGCATCCAGCTCCGCCCGGCTTGCAAAGCCATACAAGTCCATTGCATCCTCACGCACTGAAAGATAAGTAAAGACATTTACCTTGTCACCCGTTTTTCCTATCTCTTGAACTGTATTGAGTGTGGTAAAACATTTAAAACCTACACCGCCGCACTCAATAACAATAAAATTAACATCACTTACGGTAAGTGTGCCGCAAAGATTATAAATCATAAAATCACCTTAAATTATTTAATGAGCCGATAATTGAGCCGCTGCAATGGCCGTGGCAAATGGCCATTGCAAGAGCATCAGCAGTATCATCCGGCTTAGGAATTTTATCCAGATTAAGCATAAGTCTTGTCATCTCCTGAACCTGCTTTTTTTCTGCTCGGCCGTAGCCGACAACAGACTGCTTAACCTGCAAAGGAGTATACTCAAATATATCAACGCCGTAATTCTGTGCAGAAAGCGTTATAACACCCCTTGCCTGCGCAACGTCAATAACGGTTTTAGCATTATTGTTATAAAAAAGCTTTTCCATACTCATAACCTCAGGCTTGTACTTTTCAAACAAATAGCACATATCGTTATAAATTGTCTGAAGCCTGAGAGGAAAAGGAGTATGTGCATCGGTTGTTATTGCACCGTAACCGAGAACTCGAAATTTGTTTGCCTTATATTCCAAAACGCCCCAGCCGACAATAGCATACCCGGGATCGATACCAAGAATAATCATACATAATACTCCATTTTATATTCGTTTAATTATAGCACGGCGCACAATATTATGCAATAAATAATATATAAATTATATGTGAACGAAAAACGTCAAAATAAAAGGCGGATATTTAAACCGCCTTTTAGAGAGTATTGGTCAAACAAGAATCAAACAAAACAAGATTCAAATCAACAAATTATGCCTTACATAATCAAAAATTTGAAGGATTTAAACAGCACTGCACCTAAGCAAACCGTTTTTTGTGCACAGCATCATTTCTTTGACACTGATATACTGCCGTATATCAAGGCCAAAAAGGCGTTAGTCGGAAAACGGTTTGCTTAGGCTATTGGGTTCCTAACCTTTAAGAAAATGCACAAACTTTTCAAGCTCGGTTATGTTGAATGTATAGTTCCCTGCATCCGTATTCGGAATATAATAGCGTGAGCACACTTCTCCGTTAAGCACAGTAAAAGCCTGTTTTAATGTTGAAATCATATAGTCGGCACATTGCCTTGCATTAGAGCCGCTGACAATCACTGCGCCGACTCGTTTATGCTTTTCGATAGGCGGCTTAGCACCGCGTTTGAAACGAGCACTGTAGTAACGCTGAAATCTGTCAATGATGGCCTTAAGCGGCGCGGGAAAAAAGTTATTGTAAACAGGAGTGAAAAACGCAATATAATCAGCCTGCTCAAAATCCTCAAAAAACAAATCCAAATCCTTATTGGAACAGCCCTCATGATACTCGCAATACTTGCAGTCGGTACACGGTGCAGGAGCCATCTTATAAGTATCGTACTGTTTTATTTCGCAGTCTAAAAAATACTTTTTCACCTGTTTAATAAGCTCTGCCGATACACCGTTATCTCTCGGTGAGCCGTTAATCACTAATAATTTTCTCATCTTATCACCGTTATTCTTAAATCTAATCACAATAAAAATTATATCACAAATTTATATTGTTTTAAAGAGCAAAATATGTTATACCTGTATATAGAAAGTAGGAAAAATTATGATTCGCAATATGATAGATAAAACAATAAATAAAAAAGGATGGGATACATCTGCAGCGAGAGAAAAGCTGGGAATTTTCAGCGGTATTTTCGGAATTTTCTGCAATGTAATTCTATGCGGTCTAAAATTTTTTGTCGGCTCATTGACAGGCTCGGTTTCCATAACAGCCGATGCTGTAAACAATCTGTCTGACGCCGGATCGAGCATTGTCACAATTGCAGGAACCAAGCTTGCAGGAAAACCGGTTGATGAAGAGCATCCTTTTGGCCACGGCAGGGCCGAATATATATCTGCCCTGGCAGTCGCTTTTCTTATTTTTATGATGAGTATAGAGCTTGCTAAAGGCTCGGTTGAAAAAATAATAAACCCTCAAAATATAAAATTCAATATTTGGTATATAGCCGTACTTGCCTTTGCAATAATCACTAAGCTTTTTATGGCTTATTTCAACCACATTCTTTACAAGAAAACCGACAATTTAAATCTTAAGGCTGTCATGCAGGACAGTCTGAATGACTGTATAGCAACAGCAGCCACAATCATAGCCCTGCTTATTTCCTGTTTTACACCATTTAAGAGAGCTGACGGAATCATCGGCCTTATAGTAGCAATCGTAATCTTCATCGCAGGAATAAATATTGTGAAGGATATACTCGGAAGGCTGCTTGGTCAGCCGCCTTCACAGGAGCTTGTAAAGAATATCGAAGAAATCATGCTGAGCGAAGAGCAGATAACAGGTATTCATGATTTAATCGTGCATGATTACGGCCCGGGAAGAATTATTGCATCCGTTCATGCCGAAGTGCCTGCAAATGCCGATATTGTTGAGATACACGATATAATTGACAATGTTGAAAAGAAAATTTCAGAAGAACTGAAAATCGTTATCTGTGTTCATATGGATCCCATTGTTATGGACGATGAAGAGGTGGACAAATACAAAAATCTTACCCATAAAATTATTGAAAGCTTAAACAGCAAATACAGCTTCCACGATTTTAAAATGGTAAAAGGTCCTACACACACAAATTTGATATTTGACCTGGTTGTGCCCTATGAAAAAAACAAAACAAGTGCACAAATACTTGCACAACTGAAAAACGGTTTTTTACAGGAGGATGAAACAATCAATCTTGTAGTAACCGTTGAGCATTCATATGTTTAAAAGTTTATATAAAACAAACTCAAATTACTTAATCAGTAATGGTGCTTTATTATGATGACAAAACATTTCAAAATTGTTCTTAGTATTTCGAGTGCAGCAATTGCAATAATATTATTATTGATTTTTGCTATATCAAAAGAAAGCAAACCGGTTAATCTGACAGATATTAAAAATATGAATATAGGTTCAGAAATGCCGAAAATACTTTATGCGGATGATAACACAACAGTCCTCAGCGGAGCATTCGGAATTATAGAATTCGACATAGCCGATGAACGTATTCATACAAGGATTTCATTTGAAGAAATTGAAAAGCTCAATCTGGATATGCCATCCTTTTCTGTATCTGAAGATGGAAAATGGATTTTTATAACCGATTCACAAACGGATGTAAAGTACAAATGCAGGCTCGGCACGGATAGAATCCGTATTGCCGAAGAAGCACCGCCGAAACTGTTTTCACCGGTTTTCATAAATCAATATGAAGAAAAATATGACGAATGGTTTGACAGCAACTATCTAATCAGTGAAACTATAGTAATAAAAAACGAAACCTATTTATATCTGCGTGCAAATCCTGATTGGAGTATGAACAGCTTGCAGCTTACCGAATGTGATTTAAAAACAAATAAAGAAATTCAATCTATAGATATTTTTAATACATAACAACAAAAGCCTTGCGGTAATCAAGCTGAACCGCAAGGCTTTTGTTATTTTTCAACTTTATAGTCAACGCCGTTTTCATCGCACCAATCAGCGACTTTCTTCATAACATATTCGTTTTCGAAAGTATCAAATCCGGATGAAATATCTTTATATGCATTAAAATATTTCCAGAAAATTTCAACGCAATCGTAAGAAGAAAGCCCGTCAAATTTTGACGACACCTTTGGATTATTCAGTGATTTAATGTATGCTCTGATAACCTCTTCGTTACTTATGGTAAGAAAAGGAATAAATCCGAGCTCAACAAGCTTTGTGTAATCCTCACAGGGAAGCTCGTTATAACTATAAATTGAATAGTCAGTGCGTGAAAACCAGTACTCGGTTGTAGAACCCCACGCATAGCGCAAATTTTCAGGAGTTAAAACAAGTTGCATTTTTCTGCCTCTTATATATCACTTATTTTTCTATAGAATTCATTAATCCGCCGTTTTTGATAATATTTTGAATAAACTCAGGGAACGGCTGCGCCTGATATGTTTTACCTGTTGTACAGTTAGTGATTAAGCCGCTGTCAAAATCCACCTCGACCTCATCGCCTGCTTTAATATCTCTTGCAGCTTCGTCACATTCAAGTATTGCCAAACCGATATTAATTGCATTTCTGTAAAAAATCCTTGCAAAGGTTGATGCTATCACACAGGAAATACCTGATGCCTTAATGGCAATGGGGGCGTGCTCACGGGAAGAACCGCAGCCAAAATTAGCTTCGGCAACCATAATGTCACCGCTTTTTACATTATGAACAAAGTCCGCATCAATATCCTCCATACAGTGCGAAGCAAGCCAGGCTTCATCACTTTTATTAAGATAACGTGCAGGAATGATGACATCCGTATCGACATTGTCGCCAAATTTATGAACTAAACCTTTTGCTCTCATTAACATTACCTCCTTACAGACTGCGTGGATCTGCAATATAGCCTGCAACTGCCGACGCTGCTGCCACTGCAGGTGACGCAAGATAAATTTCTGATTTGGTGTGGCCCATTCTGCCTACAAAATTGCGGTTTGATGTGGACACCGCCTTCTCGCCGGAGGCAAGAATACCCATATGCCCGCCAAGACAAGGTCCGCAGGTAGGAGTTGATACAATTGCACCGGCTTCAACAAAAATCTCTGCTAAACCCTCTTTGATACATTGAAGATAAATAGCCTGTGTTGCAGGAATGATAATACAGCGAATTCCCTTTGCAATTTTTTTATTCTTAAGAATTGAAGCTGCTGTACGCATATCCTCAATACGACCGTTTGTACAGGAACCGATAACAACCTGGTCAATTTCAATTTGACCAAGCTCGTCAACAGGCTTTGTATTCTCAGGAAGATGAGGACAAGCAACTGTAGGTTTAAGTGTGCTCAGATCAATTTCAACAACGCTGTCATATTCAGCATCAGCATCAGCTTCATATATTTTATATTCTCTGAGACTTCTGCCGTTTACATATGAAAGTGTAACATCGTCAACAGGGAAAATGCCGTTTTTAGCACCACATTCAATTGCCATATTGGAAATACAAAGACGATCATCCATTGTAAGCTCCCGAACACCGTCACCCGTAAATTCGAGCGACTTGTACAGAGCACCGTCAACACCTATTGTACCAATCAGATGAAGCACAACATCTTTGCCGCTTATAAACGGAGCCTTTTTGCCTGTAACAACCACCTTAATTGCGGACGGAACCTTAAACCAGGCTTTTCCGGTTGCCATACCGGCTGCCATATCGGTAGATCCAACACCTGTTGAAAATGCACCGAGTGCACCATATGTACAGGTATGTGAGTCTGCACCTATAATACAATCGCCGCAAGTAACAATCCCCTGTTCGGGAAGCAGTGCATGTTCAATGCCCATATTGCCTACATCATAATAGTGGAGAATATCATTCTTTTTAGCAAATTCCCTAACCTGCTTGCAGTTTTCAGCAGACTGAATATCCTTATTAGGAGTAAAATGATCCATTACAAGAGATATTCTGGTTTTATCAAAAACAGAAGTTCTGCCAAATTTATTCATTTCATTAATGGCTACCGGAGAGGTTACATCATTACCGAGAACCATATCCAGCTTTGCCTCAATCAGCTGACCCGCAACAACCTTATCAAGCCCTGCGTGGTCTGCCAAAATTTTCTGAGTCATTGTCATACCCATAGTTATTCACCTGATTTCTTTATTTTAAGTCTAGTTTTAAGGACAAAATTAACACTTATACATCTTCCGTAAAGGAACCTTCGCCTCTTTCAAGAGAGGTAATACCGGTACGGGCAAGCTCCACAATACCAAAATCATTTTCCAAATCCTTGATAAACATATCAATCGTTGCACCGGCACCTGTGAACTCCAAGGTCATAGTTGTCATGGATACATCAAGCACACGTGCACCGTATCTTACATTAAAAGCAAGCAGTTTATTCTTGGTTTCAATGCCTGCAGCATTCACTTTAACCAGAAGAAGCTCACTTGATACGGATTTGCCGTCTGATAATTCAGCAACCTTCTTAACAATTTCGAGCTTTAAAAGCTGTGCTTTTATCTGCCTGAAATTTTCAGGCTCGGTATAAGTTTCAATTGTCATTCTTGAAAACGCAGGATCCTCGGTTTCACTAACCGTCAAAGAACTAATATTATAGCCTCTTCTTGAAAAAAGACTTGCAACACGCTGAAGTACACCGTATACATTATCAACAAGAACCGACAAAACAAGCTTTTCTTCTGCCATAATTACATTTCCTCCTTAATATCAGCTACCGAACCGCCCGGAGGAATCATTGGAAGTACATTAGAATCCGGTGATATTCTGCACTCTACAACCACAGGACCGTCAATGCTGAAGGCTTCCTCCAAAACTGCATCAATTTCTTCATTATTATGAATACGCAATCCCTTAACACCGAATGCCTCGGCAACCTTAACAAAATCAGTTGCACGGTGAGGATCAGTATCCGAAAAACGATTATTATAAAAAATCTTCTGCCACTGGCGCACCATACCAAGAACTGTGTTATTCATAATAAACATAACAACCGGAATATTATAAGAAGCCATTGTGGCAAGCTCGGTTAAATTCATATGAAAACCACCGTCACCTGCAAACAGCACAACACGCCTGCCCGGGCATCCGACTGCAGCACCCATAGCGGCACCCATGGAATAACCCATTGTACCCAAACCGCCTGAGGTTAAAAGCGTACGGGGCAATTTATATTTATAAAACTGAGCAGCCCAAAGCTGGTGCTGACCTACATCGGTAACCACAATAGTATCCTCTGCCGTTTTGCTGTCAACTGCTTCAATAAGAGTCTGCGGATTTACATAGTCGCCAATCTGAATCTGATTGAAAGGACGCTTAAAGCCATCAATCTCAGTCTTCCATTCGCTGTGGTCAAGCTGCTCAACAGCACGTGTAAGCATAGGAATAACCTCAGCCAGATCACCTCTCAGGTGGTAATTTGAAACGATATTTTTATCCATTTCAGCAGAATCAATATCAATATGTAAAATCTCGGCATTAGGAGCAAACTTAGCTCTGTTGCCGGCAACACGGTCAGAGAAACGAGCACCTGCAACAATAAGAACATCACATTCATGAGCAGCCTTATTGCACTCAAAATGACCATGCATACCGATAAGACCGAGATGAAGCGGATGACCGTTTGGAAAAGCACCGAGACCCATAAGCGATGATACAACCGGTGCATCAATTTTTTCAGCGAATGTTATAAAATCCTCTCCAACATCTGAAAGAATTGCACCGCCGCCAACATATATAAGAGGTTTTTTAGCATTTGAAATCAGCTCAACAGCTCTATCAAAACAGCTTTGCTTAGGCTTTTTGAAAGGAGCGATTTCAACCTTAGGCTGCTTAGTATATTCACACATATCTGCAGTTAAATCCTTCGGAATATCAACCAAGACAGGCCCCTTGCGTCCGCTCTGGGCAATTTCGAATGCACGGCGAAGCGTAGGTGCGAGTTCCTTTATATCCTTAACCATGAAGTTATGCTTGGTTATAGGCATTGTAATACCTGTTATATCAACCTCCTGAAAGGAGTCACGTCCCAAACCTGAGGTAGCATAATTGCATGTTATTGCAACAACAGGGATAGAGTCCATATAAGCTGTAGCTATTCCGGTTACAAGATTTGTTGAGCCGGGGCCCGATGTTGCAAAACAAACACCAACCTTGCCCGTTGCTCTGGCATAACCGTCGGCAGCATGTGAAGCACCTTGTTCATGTGCAGTCAGAATATGATTAAAGGTATCACCATATTTATAAAGCTCGTCAAATATATTCAAAATCGTTCCGCCGGGATAACCAAAGACCGTATCAACACCCTGCTCCTTAAGAACTTCCAGAACAATTTGTGAACCATTCAGTTTCATATATACCTCTCCCCCACAGTTTCTAAAAAATGTTAAGAATTATGATATAATATTTGAATTATAAAGTCAAGTGGCAATATATATGTAATTTATACTTGTAAATGGTATTTTTTTGTTATATAATAATATATAATAAACTGAATATTATTAGAAATATATTTTTAAGGAGACTATATTAATGAAACTCGGTATTGTTGGACTGCCCAACGTCGGCAAAAGCACACTTTTTAATGCCATTACAAATGCCGGCGCACAAAGTGCAAACTATCCATTTTGCACCATCGAACCAAACGTGGGTATGGTAAGCGTGCCTGATGAGCGTCTTGATAAACTGGCTGAAATGTACAATCCTGATAAATTCACACCTGCTACAATTGAATTCGTAGACATAGCCGGATTAGTAAAGGGTGCCGCTCAGGGTGAAGGCTTGGGAAATAAATTTCTTTCGCACATTCGCGAGGTAGATGCAATTATTCATGTTGTACGCTGCTTTGATAATGATGATATTACTCATGTTGACGGCAGTATTGACCCTTCAAGAGATATTGAAACCATAAACCTTGAGCTTATTCTGTCAGATCTTGATATTCTTTCAAGGCGAATTGAATCACGAAAAAAAGCAATGAAGGGTGATAAAACACTTGCACCTGAAGTTGATTTTCTTGAAAGGCTTCAATCAGAGATGGAACAAGGGAAAACTGCACGAAGCATTGAAATCACGGATGATGAGCACGAATACCTAAAAGACGTTTCTCTTCTCACAATCAAGCCTGTAATTTATGCGTGCAATATGGGCGAGGATGATTTTACCAAAGGTATTGAGAATAACAAATACTATAAAGCCGTTGAAGAAATAGCTGCTGCCGAAGATGCAGAAACACTGCCGATATGCGCTGAAATGGAAGCTGAAATTGCCCAGCTTGATGAGGAAGAAAAAGAAATGTTTTTGGCTGATATGGGGCTTGAAAAAAGCGGTCTTGACAGACTCATAAAAAAAAGCTATACACTGCTTGGTCTTATTTCTTATCTTACTGCGGGTAAACCCGAGGTAAGAGCCTGGACTATAAAAAAGGGGACCAAAGCCCCTCAAGCTGCCGGTAAAATTCATACTGATTTTGAAAGAGGTTTCATAAGGGCAGAGGTTGTTTCGTTTGCGGATTTGATGGAATGCAAAAACATGACCGCAGCCAAAGAGAAGGGACTTGTTCGTTCAGAAGGCAAAGAATACGTTATGAAAGACGGCGATATTGTACTCTTCCGTTTTAACGTATAAAACGCACTGCACAAAATGTCTGTTTTGGTCGAAATGTTTAAATTAATGATGATGTGTTAAATATTTTTGTTGACTTTTCAACAAAATATTGATATTATATTAACAAGGTGGGAGAGAATTATGTCAGAGTTTAACCTAAAAACCGATGACGAAATTCTTTCAGGTGCGCAATCCGGCGACGATATACAAACTGAAATTCTGATTGAAAAATACAGAAGCATAGTTGAAGTGATTGCCTCAAAATACAAGGACTCCCCTCTTGAACGGGAAGATCTTGTACAAGAAGGCATGATTGGCTTACTCGCGGCACTTAAATCTTATAAAAAGGATAAAGGCGCCAGTTTTAAGACATATGCAAGAATCTGTATAGACAATTCAATTCAGACAGCTCTGAGAAAATTTAACAGGCAAAAGGATATTCCTGTCCAAAATCTGATTGAATATCAGGAAGAGGATTTGCCTGTAGAAAGCAGTTATGCCAGTGCTGAAGATATCGTTATCGCCCAAGAAAGCGTTTCACTGTTGACTAAAGTTCTTATAGAAAATCTCTCTGATTTTGAAAACGAAGTCTTAAGACTGCACATTGTCGGTTGCAGCTACAATGAAATTGCAAAAAGATTATGCAAAACACCTAAAGCAATTGATAATGCTTTACAGCGTGTCAGGAAAAAATTAACCGTAATTTCCATGTAACGCTCAAAACCGACAATATTTTATTTTAAGAGGTGCAAAAAAATGTTTGAAGACAAAACTTTAGTCTGCAAGGACTGCGGTAACGAGTTCGTATTTACGGCCGGTGAACAGGAATTCTATGCATCAAAAGGCTTTGTAAATGAGCCACAGAGATGTAAAGAATGCCGCACAAAAAGAAAGGAAGCCATGAAAGGTTCACGTGAACTCCACGATGCTGTTTGTGCTACATGCGGCGCTGCATGCAAGGTTCCGTTTATTCCGAATGGTGAGCGTCCTGTATACTGCAGCGATTGCTTCGCAAAAATGAAAGAAGAAGGCTAAATAACTTCATCAATAAAGGCTGCTAAAAACAGCCTTTATTTTTTTGAAAAAATTCTTGACATATTTTTAAAGCTGTGGTAATATTATTGAGCAATAAACGCAGAGGTATCGAAGAGGTCATAACGAGGCGGTCTTGAAAACCGTTTGTCCGAGAGGGCGCGTGGGTTCGAATCCCACCCTCTCCGTTTCGAAAA
>DKZG01000004.1 GCA_002493595.1 Ruminococcaceae bacterium UBA7080
GAGCAAGGCAAAGGCAATTACTACGAAGAGATAAATTATAAGATAAAGGGTACGGCTTAATCATGATTTTGCTGTATCCTTTTTTATTGCTTTGTTACGTTTAATGATAGTAACGTATTTATCAGAATGTGAAAACAAATTTTTCATATTTCTTTGATTTTTCTATTGAAATTTTTTTCCTTATAATGTAATATATTAATAATTTAAATAAATAATAAATAGTCAGTGATTTCTTTAAACGAATGTAAATTATTGGCACGCTTGCTTTGAGGAGTTGTGTATGGAAAAAATCACAGGTAAAAATAACGATTTAATCAAGAACGTGAAAAAACTACTTTCATCCTCAGGGTACAGAAGAGAGCAAGGTCTGTTCGTGCTGGAAGGTGCAAGACTTGTTTTTGACGTTCTTAATTCTTTTTATAGCGTAAAGTATTTTTTTGTGACCGATGAGGCTTATAAAAAGTATTATTCGCAGGCAGATGCACTGATGTCGGTAAGTGAAAAATCATTTGTGATTTCCCAGGCTGTTTCAGATAAAATAAGTGATACAAAAAATTCTCAGGGCATTTTTGCTGTTTGCCGTATGAAAGAGGATTGTGAAATAACTATTGGGTGCAGTGATAAGCTGATTGCACTTGACAATGTGCAGGACCCGGGCAATTTGGGCAGCATAATCCGTACTGCCGAAGCACTTGGTATTAACGCTGTTATAGTCGGCGGAGGATGTGATATATATAATCCTAAGGTGCTGAGGGCTTCAATGGGCTCTGTTCTCAGAATGAATATTTTGCAAATGAATCATCTGTACCCTTATCTCGGCAAATTAAAAGAAAGTAATATGCGTCTTTACTCAACTTCTCCGAACAGAACGGCTCAGTCCATAACGGAAATTGATTTTTCAAATGGCGGAATCTGTGTTATCGGAAATGAAGCAAACGGTGTGAGTGATGATATCATTTCAATAAGTGATGGCTGTGTTACAATTCCGATGATGGGCAGAGCAGAAAGCCTGAATGCATCCGCAGCAGCCTCAATAACGATGTGGGAGATGCTGAGATGAGTGAAAATCTGCGTTACTGGCTGTGGCTTCAAAGGGCTCTGGGTGAAGGTGCCTGCATAAAGCCGATTATTGACGATTTCTGCGGTGTAGAAAAGCTTTATCATTCAAATATACTGGAATGGAGAATGAGTACTGCTCTAACTGCCAAGCAGGTAGATAAGCTGGAGCAAACCGATATCAGCTGTGCTGATGAAATCCTTTATACCTGTGAACGCAATTCATGGACTGTAATCGATTATGACGATATTCGTTATCCAAAAAGATTAAAGGAAATATATAATCCGCCGTGTGTATTATATGTTGACGGTGAACTGCCTGATATCGACAGTTTTGCAGCTGTCGGTATTGTCGGTACTCGAAAGGCCAGCGAATATGCAGTTAAGGTTACGCATATAATGAGCCGCGGTATCACCGAGTGCGGCGCACTTGTAATAAGCGGAGGTGCTTTAGGTGTTGATACTGCTGCACACAAAGGTGCTTTAATGGCAGGCGGCAAAACGGTTGCCGTTCTTGGCTGCGGACTGGGCAGTGATTATCTGAGCGAAAATAAACCGCTGAGAAATACAATAAAAATGCAGGGTGCACTTGTTACGGAATTCCCGCCGTTTACGAGAGCAGGGCGTTCGACCTTTCCAATGCGAAATCGAATCATAAGCGGCTTGTCCGTGGGCGTTCTTGTGGTGGAAGCAGGAATAAAAAGCGGCAGTCTTATTACTGCTAATTTTGCTTTAGAGCAGGGACGGGATGTTTTTGCAATTCCGGCATCGGTTTTGTCTGTTGATTTTGCAGGCACAAATAAATTAATTGACGATGGTGCTATTGTTGCTACCAAACCGGCTCAGATTGTAAATACATATGCCGAAAAATTCAGCAGTATTGATATGACAAAATCAAGAAGCATAGAGGAATTAATGTATGATGAAAGTGATAAAAGTGCAAATGTAAAAAAGGAGCACGACAGGCATTCATTTGATAATATAGAGCGTATACGTGCCGACAGATTAAAAAAAGAAGCAACCGCTTTTAAGCTGGGCGGTGATACAAAAATTGTATATGGCTGTTTAAATGACAGCTTTTTGCATATTGATACTATTATTGAAAGAACACAGCTTTCAAGTTCAAAGGTTATGGCGGCAATAACACAGCTTGAGATTATGGATCTGGTGGAAAGTGCATCAGGCAAAAGATATAAACTATCCTGAAAGGAATAATAATATGTCAAAATTAGTTATCGTTGAGTCACCGGCAAAGGCTAAAAATATTAAAGGTTATTTGGGTAAGGGTTATGATGTGGTTGCATCCATGGGCCATGTGCGCGATTTGCCTGCAGCGCGTTTGAGTGTGGATATTGCGAATGATTTTGAGCCTAAGTATGCTGTAATTAAGGGTAAGGAAAATTTCGTAAAGGAACTTAAAAAGAAGGCTGACTCTGCCGATTATGTTTATCTTGCAACTGACCCTGATCGCGAGGGTGAAGCTATTTCATGGCATTTGGCAACTTTGCTTGGCCTTGATATGAATGATAAAAACCGTGTAACCTTTAATGAAATTACGAAAAACGGTGTTAAAGGCGGCATGGAAAATCCGCGAAAGATAGATATTGATTTTGTAAATGCCCAGCAGGCCAGGCGTATTCTTGACAGACTGATCGGATATAAGCTGTCACCGTTTATTTCCCAGAAAATAAGAAGAGGTCTTTCGGCAGGTCGTGTTCAGTCGGTAGCGCTTAGACTTGTTGTGGACAGAGAAAATGAAATCAGAGCATTTAAGCCTGAGGAATACTGGTCAATTGATGCTAAGTTTACAAATCCGCCCGAGCGCAAAACTTTTGCTGCTGCACTGTATGGCAAGGATAACAAAAAAATCAAGGTGGAAAATAAAGAGCAGAGTGATAAGATACTCTCTGAGCTTGATGGTGCACATTACATTGTTACAGGTGTCAAAAAGGGCAGCAGAAAAAAGAATCCGACTCCTCCTTTTACTACATCCACGCTTCAGCAGGAAGCATCGCGCCGACTTTCCTTTCAGGCAAGGCGTACAATGAAAGCTGCACAGGAGCTTTATGAGGGTGTAGATGCAGGTGAGCTTGGCACAGTCGGTCTGATTACTTATATGAGAACCGATTCACTTCGTATTTCGGATGAAGCAAGGGCAGCAGGTAATGAATACATTGTTCAGACCTACGGTGAAAAGTATTTGCCCAAAAAGCCAAGATATTATAAATCAAAGAATAATATTCAGGACGGTCACGAAGCAATCAGACCGTCAATGCCTAATGTTGCACCGGAGCAGGTTAAGCCTTATCTTTCTTCTGACCAGTTTAAAATATATAAACTTATATGGGAAAGATTTATTGCTTCGCTTATGGAAGCTTGCCTCCAGGAAACAATGAAAATTGAAATCAGTGCTAACGGCTATATATTCAATGCTACCGGCTATACTGTGAAATTTGATGGTTTCACTGCCCTTTATGAGGAAAAGGCTGACGAAGAAAAAGCTGATTCGGCAGCTCCGCTGCCTCCTATGAAGGAAGGCGATGAGCTTAAGCTTAAGAGTATTTTGGGTAATCAGCATTTTACTCAGCCACCGGCCAGATATACAGAAGCATCACTTACAAAGGCACTTGAGGAAAATGGTGTTGGCAGACCTTCTACCTATGTTACCATTACTTCTACCATTCTAAACCGTGAGTATGTTAAAAGAGAAGGTAAGCAGTTTGTTCCTACTGAGCTTGGTGAAACCGTTACAAAGCTTCTGGAGGATAGGATACCGAATATTGTAAATGTTAAGTATACCTCAAAGATGGAAACGGACCTTGATAAAATTGACAGCGGTGATAAAGATTATAAAGAAATGATAAGGCTCTATTATGACGAGTTTGAAGAACCGCTTGAGAAAGCCAAGGCAGATATGCAGGGGGTAAAAATTAAGCTCAAAGAAGAGGAAACCGATGAGATTTGTGAAAAGTGCGGCCGCAATATGGTCATTAAGGTTGGCCGATTCGGCAAATTCCTTGCCTGTCCCGGTTATCCTGAGTGTAAAAATACCAAGCCGCTTGTTTATAAAACGACTGCCAAATGTCCTGAATGCGGCGGTGATGTAATTGAAAAGAAAACAAAAAAGGGAACTTCCTTCTTTGGCTGTTCGAATTATCCTAACTGCAATTTTATGACTTGGGATGCACCTTCGGATGAGGTTTGTCCAAAATGCGGCAAATCTCTGTTTAAGCGCAGGGGAAATGTACTGTATTGTCCGGATACCGAGGGCTGTGGTTTTACCAAGCCTGCTCCGAGAAAGAAAAAAACAGAAGAGAATTAAAGAAGACAAAATATGAAATTCAAAGTAATTGGTGCAGGGCTTGCGGGTGTTGAAGCCGCATGGAAAATCGCTGAATCGGGATATCCGGTTAAGCTTTATGAAATGAAAGGAATCAAGCGTTCACCTGCACATAAAACAGATTTGTTTGCTGAGTTGGTTTGTTCAAACTCTCTGAAAGCGTCAAGACTCGAGAGTGCTGCAGGGCTTCTGAAGGAAGAAATGTTTCTTTTGGGTTCACTAACCGTACCGGTTGCAAGATCATGTGCGGTTCCGGCCGGCGGAGCATTGGCTGTTGACAGAGATGTTTTCTCTCAGCGCATTACAGAGAAAATAAAATCACATAAAAATATTACGGTAATCAATGAACTTGTTGAAAATCTTGAGTTTGATCATGAAACCATCATTATAATTGCAACAGGTCCGCTTACAGACGGGGTGTTAGCTGAGAATATTAAATCATTAGTAGGAGAGTATTTATCCTTTTATGATGCTGCAGCTCCGATTGTCATGGCAGACAGCGTTGATATGACAAAAGCATTCGGTGCATCAAGATATGACAGAGGCGGCGACGACGATTATATAAACTGCCCATTCAATAAAGCAGAGTATGAGGCTTTTATAGAGGCACTTATTCATGCTGAGGGAGCCGTTGTTCATGATTTTGATGTTTACGAGGGCTGTATGCCGATTGAGAAACTTGCCAAACGAGGTTTTGATGCACCTCGTTTCGGACCAATGAAACCTGTAGGTCTTATTGATCCGGCTACAAACCACCGTCCTTGGGCATGTGTTCAGCTTAGACGTGAAAATGCAAAAGGCACAATGTTTAATTTGGTCGGATTTCAGACAAATTTGAAATTCGGTGAGCAGAAAAGAGTTTTTTCGATGATACCCGGTCTCGAAAATGCCGAATTTGTACGATTTGGTGTAATGCACAGAAACTCTTTTTTAAATTCCCCTAAGCTGCTTAACAGCAATTTCAGTCTCAAGGCCAATCCTCAAATCTTTTTTGCAGGTCAGATAACAGGAGTTGAAGGCTATATGGAATCCGCAGGCAGCGGCATTATCGCCGGCATCAATGCAGTGCGGTATGCTCAGGGCAAGGCAGCCTTTGTTCCTGATAATAGCACTATGCTGGGTGCGTTATGTGAATATATAAGTGATGAAAGTGTTTCTGATTTTCAGCCGATGGGTGCAAACTTTGGTGTTTTGCCTCCTATAGAGCCTAAAATCAGAGATAAAAAGGAGAGATATAAGGCTTTATCCATTCGTGCCTTACATTCTCTTAAAGCATCAATGGAGAAATTATGATGAAAATTGTTGTTGACGCATTCGGGGGGGATAATGCTCCTCTTGAAATAATCAAAGGTTCAATGCTTGCAGTTGATGAATTCGGTGTGGATATTCTTTTGGTTGGCGACAAAGAAAAAATAGAAAAATGCAGTGCAAGCCATAAGATTAATCTTAAACATACCGAAATTGTTGACGCAAAAGACGTTATAACCATGCACGATGATGCTAAGGCTGTTTTGAAAGCTAAGCCGCAATCCTCTATGACAGTTGGTTTTCATCTGTTAAATGAAGGCAGAGGGGATGCTTTTGTAAGTGCAGGCAGTACCGGTGCTCTTACAGTTGGAGCAACCTTTATAACCAAGCGCATAAAGGGTATAAAACGCCCGGCAATTGCAACTGTTATGCCAAGTGAAAAAAAGCCCATTTTGCTTATCGACTGTGGCGCGAATGCCGAATGCAGACCGGAATTCCTTTATCAGTTCGGTTTGATGGGCAGTCTCTATATGAAGCATATAATGAAATATGATAACCCGCGAATAGCGCTTGCCAATAACGGCGAAGAGGAAACGAAGGGTACTCCGTCCATTAAAGAGGCTTACGAACTAATGAAAAATGCACCTTATAATTTTATCGGGAATATTGAAGGAAGGCAAATTCCTTTTGGTGATGCCGATGTTATTGTTTCTGACGGATTTACGGGTAATCTCATATTAAAAACATATGAGGGTGTTGCCAAGGTGCTTATGAATGGTATAAAATCCGCCTTTATGAAAAATGCGTTTTCAAAGCTTGCATATCTTGGTGTTAAAAGCGGTATTGATGATATGAAAAAGCAGTTTGATTATAAGGAATATGGCGGAGCTGTTTTGCTGGGAGTTAAAAAGCCGGTTATTAAGGCTCACGGTTCAGCAGATGCCAGAACATTTAAAAATGCAATTAAACAGGCCGTTTGGTTTCTTGAAAACAGCCTGATAGATGAAATAGAAAAAACACTTGCCGCTGAGGTTTAAGTTTTGTTAAGGATGTTGTTTTTATGGAAACTCTTGAACACAGAATTCATTACAGATTTAAAAACAGGGAATATCTTATGGAGGCTCTCTCTCACTCTTCTTTTGCTTATGAAAGGGGAAATGGGATAAAAAGCAATGAGCGTATGGAGTTTTTAGGTGACTCCGTGCTTTCCTTGATTACAAGTCAGTTCCTGTTTGAGACATATCCCGATACACCTGAAGGGGAATTAACTAGACTGAAGGCGTCTCTTGTGTGCACAGAAAGCTTGTCAGGTTTTGCAAAACAGATACATCTCGGCGATTATCTTTTTCTTGGCAAGGGCGAGGTGATGTCAGGCGGAGCTAAAAGGCCTTCCATTCTCGAAGATGCTTTTGAAGCACTTATTGCTGCTGTTTATCTTGACAGCGGATTGGAAAGAACAAGAGAGTTTTTGTTGGATTTTCTCAAGCCTGCAGTTGAAAATCACAAGACAAGCATTAATGATTATAAAACTGTGCTGCAAGAGGTTGTTCAGAGAAATCCGGATCAAAGCATAAATTATTTTGTAGAGTCTTACGGGCCGGATCATGATAAGGTTTTTGAGGCAGAAGTAAGATTGAATTCAAATGTAATCGGAAAAGGAAAGGGAAAAACGAAAAAGAGTGCAGAACAGGCTGCAGCCAAAGAAGCACTTCATCTTATGGGATTATGCGAAAAGGAAATATAAGTATATTTGTGCCGCATCAGGGATGTCCCTGTGCATGCTCATTTTGTAATCAAAAAACAATTACGGGTCAATCAGATTTGCCGCATACGGCAGATGTGGATAAAGCTGTGAAAACAGCACTTAAGAAAAAAGAATACCGTTATGAGATAGCCTTTTTCGGCGGATCGTTTACCGCAATTGACCGCGAATATATGATAGAATTGCTGTCAGCTGCTTATGCCTATGTAAAAGGCGGACAGGTTGACGGTATACGTATATCAACACGACCTGATTGTATTGATGATGAGGTGCTTGATATATTAAAAAAATATGGTGTAACCAGTGTTGAACTCGGTGCACAAAGTATGGATGATGAAGTCCTAGAAGCCAACAGAAGAGGGCATATCTCACGGGATATAATAGAAGCCTCGGCACTCATCAAGTCTTACGGTTTTGAACTGGGTTTACAGATGATGACAGGTCTTTACAAGGATACATTTGAAAAATCCCTGGAAACGGCGAAAGGCCTTATTGGGCTGAATCCGGATACTGTCAGAATTTATCCGACTGTAGTGCTCAGGGGTACATATTTGGCTGAGCTGTATAAAAAAGATATGTATAAACCGCTTAACGCTGATGAATCAGCAGAGCTTTGCGCCCGTCTTGTTCCTTTGTTTGAGCAAGCAGGTATAAGAATTATTCGTTTAGGACTTCATTCCAGCAAGGAGATTAAAGAAAATATGCTTGCCGGCGGCTTTCATGACAGCTTTGGTGAGCTGGTAAAGTCAAGATTAATGCTCAATAAAATTTTGGAATATCCACCCGGAGATTATCAGATTTTTGTTAATTCACGTTCTGTTTCTAAACTTAAGGGAAACAGTAAGAGCAATCTTTATCTTCTTATGGAAAGAGGATATAATATAAAAATTATTACCGACAACGGACTTGCCGTTGACGAATTGAGGATTAAATAATGGTATTAAAAACACTTGAAATGCAGGGATTTAAATCCTTCCCCGACAGAACACAGCTGAATTTCGGCGAGGGTATTACTGCTGTTGTCGGACCGAACGGTTCAGGCAAAAGTAATATTTCCGATGCTGTACGCTGGGTGCTGGGTGAAACAAGCACGAAATCACTTCGAGGATCTAAGATGGAGGATGTCATCTTCGGCGGTACATCTTCACGTAAGGCTCTTGGATTTGCGCAGGTACAGCTTACACTGGATAACTCCGACCATACACTTAAGGATAAGGGTGATGTTGTAACGGTTGCCAGGCGCTATTATCGTTCAGGTGAAAGTGAATATAAAATTGATGGCGAAAATGTCAGACGTCGTGATATACATGAACTTTTTATGGATACCGGTCTTGGTTCAGACGGGTATTCCATGGTTGGTCAGGGTAAGATTGATTCAATCATTTCTCAAAAAAACGAGGACAGGCGTGAGCTTTTTGAAGAGGCAGCAGGTATATCTCTTTTCCGTCATAAAAGAACGGATGCCTCCAGAAGACTTGACCAGGCACAGGAAAATCTTGTAAGACTTCTTGACATTTTGGGCGAGCTTGAAAACCGTGTTGGTCCGTTAAAAAAACAGAGCGAAAAAGCTGCACGTTTTTTAGAATTGTCTGAGGAAAAAAAGACGCTTGAAATAGGTGTTTGGATTAACAAAATCAATCGCTTTACAAATGAACTCAGAGAGCAGGAGCATAAGATAGATGCCACGAATGTTTCTTATGAGGTTTGTGAAAAGGAACTTAAGGATATTGAGACCGAGATTGAGGATATCCTTGAAAAAACGGCGAAAATAAATACACAAATCGAGCAGATGAGAGCTGCTTCAAAAGCTTATGAGGAGGAGGCTCTGCGCAGGGACACTGATGCATCCGTGCTGAAAAATACACTTGAGCATAATAATCAGACGATTGAAAGACTCAGAAGTGATATCGGTGATGCCGATCATTCAAACAGTTCAATTGATGCACAGATAGATGAAAAAAAACAGCTTATTGCAGTTCATGAAAAAAAGCTTGAGGATAAAAGAGCTGAACTTGAAAATGTTACAGTTCAAATGCAAAAGCTGATTTCATCAAATGAAGAATTTTCCAAGCTGAGTGTGGAGCTTAATCAGCGTATTACGGCGCTTACGCTTGAGCTTTCGGACTGCAAGGTTAAATGTTCTCAGGCTGTTTCATCTATAAAAGAAATCAAATCTCGCCAAAATACGATTGATAATGCAGTTTTGCAGTGTGAACAGCAGGTTCAGGAAGTATTGCAGCAGAAGGCTGACAGTGAAAATAAGTTAAATGAGCTTCAGGAAAGAATTGATGAAAACAACAATTCGCTTTCAGGATTTAAGCTTAAGCTTGATAATAAGATGAAAAAGGCAGAAAGCATAAAATCCGATTATGAAAAGATAAGTCTTGAGCTTTCACAGAAGCAGTCAAAAGCGAAAATGCTTTTAGATCTTGAAAAAAACATGGAAGGCTTTTCCGGTGCAGTGAAGGCTGTTATGCGTCAGGCAAAGAGCAAGGCCCTTTCAGGAATTCACGGTCCTCTTTCTCAACTTATTGCTGTTGATAACGAGTATTCCGTTGCAGTTGAGGTTGCCCTCGGTGCAGCTATGCAGAATATTATCACATCAAATGAAGCCGATGCCAAGCGTGCAATTTATTATCTTAAAAATAATCATCTCGGCCGTGCAACTTTTTTGCCGATATCGAATATTAAGCCAAGATATCTTGAAGAAAAAAATCTTGACGATAATTTAGGATTTGTTGCAGTTGCTTCGGATTTGGTTGAATGCAAAAGTGAATATAAAAATATTATTTCAAATCTGCTCGGCAGAGTTGTTATTGTTGATGATATGGATTGTGCAATCGGGATTGCCAAAAGATATGGCAATAGATTTAAGCTTGTTACGATTGATGGACAGGTTATTAATCCGGGCGGTTCAATGACCGGCGGTTCACAGGCAAAAGGTGCAGGCATTCTTTCGCGTACCAATAGGATTGATGAGCTGAATGCCCAGGCAAAGCAGCTTGAGGAAAGGGTTGAGCATCTTAAGGCTGAATATAAAGCAGCGTTTGAGGAGGCAAACTATGCAGGTGCCAAGCTTCAGGGAGCTGAAGCTGATTTGCAGCAGGCAAAGGAAACGCTGATACGTGCTCAGGGTGAACATACCCTTATTTGTGAAAAGCTCGCTTCCTGTATGTCTCGCAAAAAATCACTTGAATCGGAAAAAGAGAGTGCACAGGACAGGATTGCTTCACTTGAAAAAATAGGCGCAGAGGGTGAAAAACAGGTTCATGATGTGGAATCCAGAATTGCCGAGGCGGAAAATGAACTTGCCCAAACAACAGGAAATGCACAGGAAGTTCTTGAAAAGCGTGAGCAATTCCGTCTTGAAAGCGAACAGATAAATCTTGATTTGGTTGCACTTGCCAAGGATATTGAAACAGCCAAGCTTTCAATTGAGGAGCTTGAAATCAGACGGGATACTCAGTCTGACAGGGTTAAATCCATTGAGGATGAGATAAAAGCAATTGAAAACAGAAATGAAGAACTTATTTTACAGATTGGCGGTGTTGAAGGTCAGGCTGTGTCACTCAGGCAAAAGGCTGATGAGTCAGACCAAAACATAAAAAGTCAAATTGAGCTTCGTGATTCCTGCGAAAAACGTTCAGGCGAACTGCGACTTCTTGAACGCAGCAAGGGTCAGGAAAGAGAAAAGCTTTCAGGCGAGCTTGTTCGTCTTGATGAGCGCAAAATAGCAATGCGCAAGGAATATGACGAGCTGAATGATATGCTGTTTGAGCAATATGAGCTTACTAAGCGTGAGGCTGAGGCACTTAATATTCAAATTGGTAATATGACGGACGCAAAAAAGCGTTTGCATGAGATTAAGGTTGCAATTAAAGCATTGGGCTCGATTAATGTGGGTGCTATTGAGGAATATAAGGAAGTATCCGAAAGATATGAATTTCTTAAGGAGCAGATTGATGATATAGAAAAATCAAAATCCGAGCTGATGAAGATTATTGAGGATTTAACAGCATCAATGAGTGAAAAATTCCTTGAAAAATTTAATAAAATTAATGAAGAGTTCAAAGTATGCTTTGCCGATTTCTTTGGCGGCGGTAAGGGCGAAATTGTTCTCGAGCAGCCTGAAAATTGTCTTGAATCACCTATTGAGATTAAAATTCAGCCACCCGGAAAATCGGTTCAGAATATTAATCTGTTTTCAGGTGGTGAAAAGTCATTGGCAGCTATGGCTTTGCTTTTCAGCGTACTTAAGGTACAGCCTGCACCATTCTGTATTTACGATGAGGTTGAAGCGGCGCTTGATGATGTCAATGTTGAGAGATTTGCAAAGTATATGCGTAAAATGACTGATAATACGCAGTTTATTTCAATTACCCACAGACGCGGCACGATGGAGGAAGCCGATGTTCTTTATGGTGTTACAATGCAGGAAAAGGGTGTATCAAAGCTGATAGAACTTCAGACTGCCGAGCTTGCTGCTCAGATGGGACTGGAGGAGTAAAGGAGTGTAATAAATGGGCATTTTTTCAATGTTTAAAAAAGGTTTGAAAAAAACCAGAGATGAGGGTATTACCGCTCAGATGGACGAGGTAATGGAGTCCTATGAGGAGATTACCGACGAGCTTTTTGATGAGCTTGAGGAGATACTTATTATGGGTGATGTGGGTATGCCGACGGCTGAGCGTATCATACGTGACCTTAAAAATAAAATTGAAAATGACAGAATCAGAGATGTTAAGCAGGTAAGAGAAACAATGAAGGATATTGTATCCGGTGTTGTTTGGGGCGGAAGCTATCTCAGACTCCGTTCAAAGCCGTCTGTTATTCTGATGATTGGTGTTAACGGTGTTGGTAAAACCACCACAATCGGTAAGCTTGCACTTCGTCTTAAGGAGCAGAACAGAAAGGTAATTTTGGGCGCAGCCGATACCTTCCGTGCTGCTGCTATTGAACAGCTTCAGGTATGGGCGGACAGAGCCGAGGTAGACCTTATTAAGCATGCAGAGGGTGCAGATCCTGCTGCTGTTGTGTATGATACCATTCAAGCCGGCAAGGCAAGAAACTGTGATGTTATCATTATTGATACTGCCGGCAGACTTCATAACAAGAAAAATCTGATGGATGAGCTTAATAAGATTTCCCGCGTGATTGACAGGGAGCTTCCTGACTCTACTAAGGAAATTCTTTTGGTACTTGATGCAACAACCGGTCAGAATGCCGTTAATCAGGCAAAGGATTTTAAAGAGGCGGCAGGTATTACGGGTATAGTACTTACAAAGCTTGACGGTACAGCAAAAGGCGGTGTTGTTCTTGCAATTAACAATGAGCTGGATGTTCCTGTTAAATTTGTGGGCGTCGGTGAAAAGATTGAGGATCTTCAGCCGTTTGACGCAGACGCTTTTGCATCAGCCTTGTTTGATGCCAAGATACCCGATGATGATAAAGATATAACGGATTTTATTACAAATGATAATGAAGAGGACAAATAATGGATTTTATTCTTGCAACTAATAATATGAAAAAGCTTGCAGAAATGCAGCGTATTTTATCCCCATTGGGAATAAATGTTGTAACTGCCAAAATGCTCGGTATAACGCTTGAGGATGTTGAGGAAAACGGAGAAACATTTGAGGATAATGCAAAGCTTAAGGCAAGAGCTGCCTGTGCAGAAACGAATATGCCTGCAATTGCCGATGACTCGGGACTTTGTGTGGATTATCTTGATGGTGCTCCGGGCATATTTTCTGCCAGATTTTCAGGTGAACATGGCAATGATGAAAAGAACAATGACTTGCTATTGGAAAAGCTGAGCGGTGTACCGCTTGAAAAGCGAACTGCGCATTATGTGTGTGCTATATGCTGTACTTTTCCTGATGGCAGGGAGATTGCAGTGCGCGGAGAATGCAGTGGCGTAATAGGTTTTGAACGGGACGGCAGTGAGGGCTTTGGCTATGATCCTCTGTTTCTTGTTGACGGAAGAGCTTTTGGCCGATATACTGCAGAGGAGAAAGATAAAATCAGCCATAGAGGCAATGCATTGAGGCTGCTTACACAGAAATTGGAGAAAATGATATGACATCTAAGGAAAGGGCTCAGTGGAGAGCCAAGGCTAACGGGCTTGAGCCGGTTATTCAAATAGGTAAAGAGGGTATCAGTGACAATCTTATTACCCAGATTGATGATACACTTGATGCAAGAGAGTTAATTAAAATCCGTGTTCATCTTGAAACTGCACCAAAAGCACCGAAGACACTCGCCGGTGAGCTTGCAGTAGCTTTGGAGGCAGAGATTATTCAGGTAATTGGCGGTATTATTGTTCTGTACCGTGAAGCAGATGAGCAAAAAATCGCAGAAAAAAAGAAAAAACGCTCACCGGGTGCAGCAAAGGCTGTTGCCAAAAAAAAGGTTAAAATTAAGGGTAAAAGACAGCGTCAGCGAGAAAAGGAAGCTAAAAATCCGTATGCTGTTTATGATCGCCCTAAATTCAGAGGACGCTGAGTGAATAAAAAAATGAAAATAGGTATTTTCGGCGGAGCATTTAATCCGATTCATAATGGTCATATGCTGCTGGCACAAAGCTATTTTAAAAGCTTGCAGCTTGATAAGATAATATTGATACCAACAGCTGTTCCTCCTCACAAGTCATCCGAAGGGCTTGCTGATTTTTATGATAGATATAATATGGCTAAACTTGCGTCAAGATGCAATGACCGCTTTCTTGTATCTGACATCGAATATAAACGCCGAGGTAAGTCATATACCTATAATACTTTGATTGAAATGAAAGCATTATATCCCGACAGTGAGCTTTTTCTTATTGTAGGGGCTGACCAGTTTTTGAACTTTCATAAATGGCATAGATATAAAGATATACTCAATATTGCAGTGCTGTGTACTTCTGCTCGTGAAAGTGAGGAGGAAAAGCAGACGCTTTATGCTTACGCTAAATCGTCAAACGAACTGCAGGGCAGATATTTTATTGCCGATTATCCCGTATTTAAGCTCAGTTCAAGTGAAATACGAGATAAGTTGCAGCACGGTGCAGATGTATCAAAACTGCTTACCCCGCAGGTTTATAATTATATTGTTGAAAAGGGACTTTACAGTGTATAATATTAAGGAATATACTAAGCTTATAAGAGAACGCTTATCTGATTACAGATTTTATCATTCTCTTTGTGTAGCAGAAAGTGCAAAAGAGCTTGCGCAGCGTTACGGTGCTGATGAGGAAAAGGCTGAGACTGCCGGTATACTTCATGATATAACGAAAGAAAGCAGCAAGGCTGAGCAGCTTGATATGATAAAAAAAGCGAAAATGACGATAACACCGCTTGAAATGAGTCAGGAAAGATTTTATCATCAGATTTCCGGTGCAGCGTATGCAAAGGTCATTCTCGGTATAAATGATGATGAGATACTAAATGCAATTCGTTATCATACTACCGGAAGGGAAAATATGAGCTTGATGGAGCAGATTGTATATCTTGCCGATTTTATATCTGCCGACAGGGATTACGATGATGTTGATATTATGCGGCAAAAGGTTGATGCAGGCAGGGAAGAGGGCTTACTGTACGCGGCTTCTTATACAATAAAATCCGTTACCAAAAAACAGTCAATTCTTCATCCGGATACAGTGAATGCATATAACTGGATAATTTATAATAAAGGAAAGTGAATTATGGAAGCAAAGGATATAGTAAAAACAGCAGTTATGGCGCTTGACAGCAAAAAAGGTGAAAATATCCGTGTAATTGGTATTAGTGATTTGACAATACTTACCGATTATTTTGTTATTGCCACGGGTTCAAGCACAACGCAGGTAAAGGCACTTGCCGAAGAGGTTGAGTATAAGCTTGAGCAGCAGGGTATAGCTCCCCATCATATTGAAGGCAGAAACACACCTTGGGTTTGTCTGGATTATAACTCGGTAGTTATTCATATCTTCTATAAGGATCAGCGTGATTTTTATCAGCTTGAGCGCTTGTGGGAGGATGGAGATAAAATAGATATTGCAGATTTTTTGGAGGATTAATATATGGATTATAATTTTAAACAAATTGAGACAAAATGGCAGAATGTTTGGTACAGTCAAAATACATTTGCTGCAAAGCAGGACTTTTCAAAGCCGAAGTTTTATTGTCTTGTTGAGTTCCCTTATCCATCAGGACAGGGGTTACATGTAGGGCATCCGCGTTCATATACTGCACTTGATATTGTTGCCCGCAAAAAGAGACTTCAGGGTTATAATGTTCTTTATCCTATGGGTTGGGATGCTTTCGGTCTTCCTACCGAAAACTTTGCTATTAAAAACCATATTCACCCGGAAGAAGTTACAAAAAATAACGTTGCACATTTTAAGGCACAGCTTCAGTCTCTTGGTTTTTCATTTGACTGGACGAGAGAGATTAATACTACAGACCCATCTTACTACAAATGGACGCAGTGGATTTTTCTTCAGCTTTTCAAAAAAGGTCTTGCTTATAAGAAGGAAATGGCTGTTAACTGGTGCACTTCCTGTAAGTGCGTGCTTGCAAATGAAGAGGTTGTAAACGGTGTTTGCGAGCGCTGCGGCAGTGAGGTTGTCAGAAAAAATCAAAGCCAGTGGATGCTTAAAATTACAGAATATGCCCAGCGTCTGGTTGATGATTTGGATGAACTTGATTTCATTGACAGAGTCAAGGTTCAGCAAAAGAACTGGATTGGCCGTTCGACAGGTGCAGAGGTAGATTTCGGCACAACACTTGGTGATACCCTCACAGTTTATACAACAAGACCTGATACACTTTTCGGTGCTACATATATGGTTATTTCACCTGAGCATCCGTTAATTGAAAAATGGTCCGATAAGTTGAATAATCTTGATGAAATTCACGCATATCAGGAGGAGGCAGCACGCAAATCCGATTTTGAGCGTACCGAGCTTAATAAGGATAAGACTGGTGTAATGCTTGATGGTGTTAAAGGCATTAATCCGGTGAATGACACTGAAATTCCTATTTTTATTTCCGACTATGTTCTTACCTCTTACGGTACAGGTGCAATTATGGCGGTACCTGCTCATGATACACGTGACTGGGAATTTGCAAAGAAATTTGATTTGCCTATCATTGAGGTTGTTGCCGGCTCAGAGGTTGGTGTTGAAAATGAAGCCTTTACCGACTGTTATGCCGGAAAGCTCGTCAATTCCTCTTTCCTTACAGGTATGAGTGTTGAGGAAGCAAAAAGCGCTATTACGGAATGGCTGACTAAGGAGGGCAAAGGTCATCAGAAGGTTAACTTTAAGCTTCGTGACTGGGTGTTCTCACGTCAAAGATATTGGGGCGAGCCTATTCCGATTATTAAGTGTGACGCCTGCGGCTATGTTCCCGTTCCTGAAAGTGAGCTTCCGCTCAGACTGCCGATGGTTGATTCCTATGAGCCTACGGATACCGGTGAATCACCGCTGGCAAAAATGACAGATTGGGTGAATACGACCTGTCCTTGCTGCGGCAAACCGGCAAAAAGAGAAACCGATACAATGCCCCAGTGGGCAGGCTCTTCATGGTATTTCTTAAGATATATGGATCCGCATAATGATAAGGAGCTTGTTTCACCTGAGGCTGTAAAATACTGGGGTCCTGTTGATTGGTATAATGGCGGCATGGAGCATACAACGCTTCATCTGCTTTACTCACGCTTTTGGCATAAATTCCTTTATGACATCGGTGTTGTTCCTACAAAGGAGCCATATGCTAAGCGTACATCACATGGCATGATCCTTGGTGAGAATGGTGAAAAAATGTCAAAGTCAAGGGGTAATGTAGTTAATCCCGATGAGATTGTTGACCAGTACGGTGCTGATACCATGCGTCTTTATGAAATGTTTATAGGCGACTTTGAAAAAGCTGCTCCGTGGAACAGTGATTCGATTAAAGGCTGCAAGCGTTTCCTTGAGCGTTTTTGGAATTTACAGGAAAGTGTGAAGGATGGCGAAGCTTATTCACCGGAGCTTGAAGCCTTGATGCACAAAACCATTAAGAAAGTAACGGAAGATATTGATAATTTAAAGTGCAATACGGCTATTGCAGCTATGATGAGCCTTGTGAATGAGGCTGCATCAAAGGGTGTTAATAAAGCAGAGCTTAAAACCTTAACAATACTTCTTAATCCCTTTGCTCCGCATATTACCGAGGAAATGTGGCAGATAATGAATTTCGGCGGTATGGTTAATGAAGCACAGTGGCCTGAGTTTGATGAAGAAAAGACCAAAGAAACGACTGTCGAAATAGCTCTTCAGATTATGGGTAAAGTTCGTTCACGTATTATGGTTCCTGTTGATATTGCTAAGGAAGATGCTATTGCACTTGCCAAAGCAGACGAAAAAATTGCAGCAGCTATTGAAGGCAAAACAATTAAGAAGGAAATTTATGTTCCCGGTAAGCTTGTTAATATTGTTGCAGTATAGTAAAAAAAGCGGCTCTGTACAGAGTCGCTTTTTTAATTTTTTGATATTTTATCGCGATATTTTTTCGGCGTTGTTTTATACTTTTGCCTGAAAGCTGAAATAAATGAGGATGAAGAAGAGTAGCCGCATATGAGTGCGCATTCTTCAATCGGCATATTCTTCTGTTCCAGGAGTGTGACTGCCATTGCCATTCTGGATTCATATCTAAGCTGTTTAAAAGATGAGCCGTAATGTTCTTTAATAATTCTTTCTGCTTGTCTTGGACATACGCCCATTCGCTTTGCAAAATCATTTAGGGTAGAGTTGATGCCGTCATCAAGCAGAAGCTGGTCAAGTATCCAAGAACGGTTTTCATTAAGGTCGTTGTCGGTATAAGGTCTTTGTGCTTTTGTGCTTTCAGGTGAATAAAGCCTTGCCATTTCGGCAATCAGTCTTATAGCTAAGGCTGATATAATACTTTCATTCCACAGTCTGTTGCTTTTGCTTTCTTCTATCATTTGTTTAAATATACTTCGTATACTTGAAGTGCTTTTTCCTATCCAAAATGGGTGTTGCGTGAAGTAGTTGATTGTGCTGTCTTTGCCGCTCGGCGATATTTTTAGATAAATGCAAAGCTCGTGCATGGGGGATTCATTATCCGGAATTTGCTTGTGCGGTATATTGGGTCCTGTTATATAAAGTGAATTTTTGGCAATTGTGTATTTAGCGTTTTCGGTCTCGAGTACGCCCTTACCGCTGTCTATAAGATGGATTTCATATGCGTTTTTAGCATGAGAATGCATTTTAACAACATTGTTGATAGTGTCGGAAATGATTTTAAATATCTGTATTTTATTATTGTTATAATAACATGTAACAGTCAAGATAATTCCTCCCTCACAGGCATGTATAGATTTATTTTAGCAGGCTTAAAGATAAATAGCAATAAATATATTTCAAACGACATGAACTTGATAAACTTGTCGTCTAAATGTCTTTTAATCATAATCTAAAACTACTATACTTAAATTGAAACAAATTAAAAAGAAATGGGGATTAATATGAAAAAAGCTATTGCAAAATTTATCAGTTGTTTTATTGTCGTTTTGCTTTTTATAAGCACGGTTTCCATATCCGCATCAGCGGCGGATGTTAAAACCAAAGAATTGAAGTTTAATAAAAACGGTAATTTTCGTATTATGATTATTGCCGATACACAGGATACGCTTAATCCGAGGCAGGAGACGATTGATTTAATGGATGCTGCCCTTGATAAAGCAAAACCTGATCTTGTAGTGTTTACAGGAGATAATATTCATGGTCCGGACTGGAAAATAGCGAAAAGCGAATCAAGAACCAAAAAGGCTATTGAAAAAATCATGTTACCGGTTGTATCAAGACATATTCCTTACTGTATTGTTTTCGGCAATCACGATGATGAAGGGGATGTATCAAAGCAATACCAAATGGAGCTTTATCAGTCACTGGGAAATTGCCTTTCAACAGCAGGTGAAAATATGAAGGGACTTGGCAATTACAATATTCCTATTAAAAACAGCAGCGGCGATAAAAATGTTTTTAATCTTTGGTTTATTGACTCCGGCAGCTATAACACTGATGAAAGTATAGACTCATTTTATGATTTTGTCGGTACGGATCAAATTAAATGGTATGAGAAAAAAAGCAATGAACTTAAAGCAGAAAACGGTGGTAAGCCATTGCCCTCATTTCTGTTTCAGCATATTGCCGTGCCTGAAATATTTGATTTGTTGAGTGAAGTTCCTAAGGGTACTGAAAATGCCGTTGAGAAAAACGGAAAATATTACATTGTAAATCAAGAAATAGCGCATGGCTATATGGGCGAAGGTCCGTGTCCTCCGGATTATAATAACGGACAGTTTGACTCATGGAAAAAGCAAGGTGATATTGTTGCAGCTTTTTTCGGTCATGACCATGTAAATGAATTTGCAGGAACACTGGATGGAATTGATATGATTTATACCCCCGGTGCAGGCTTCTATATTTACGGAAACGGGCTTAACCACGGTGTCAGAGTTGTTGATATAAATGAAAAGGATTTATCCTATAAAACAGAGCTTTTATACTATAAAGATCTTGTTGGAGACAGCGTTTACGGCGGTGACTATTTGTGGTATGAGGGTGCTTGTACACATGAAGTAAAGGTTATTATAGCTGTTTCTGTTTCGGCTGCAGTTGTTCTGATTGCAGGCATAACTGCTTTTATTGTTGTAAAAAAGAAAAGAAAGATAAAATAAATTTACAGTAACGGAGAGTATATATGGCAAAGAAAAAAAAGATTTACACAGTTGCAACAGCACATCTTGATACAGTATGGAGTTGGGATTTTGAAGAAACCGTCAGCAAGTACATATACAATACACTTGTAGGCAATTTTAAGCTGTTTGAAAAGTATCCTACATACAAGTTTTCTTTTGAAGGTTCATACAGGTATGAACTTATGCAGGAATATTACCCTGAGCTTTTTGAGAAAATGAAAGAGTATATTAAAGCCGGCAGATGGAATGTCTGCGGCTCTGCCTATGAAAACGGAGATGTTAATATCCCATCCCCCGAAGCTCTTTTCAGAAATATTCTGTTCGGTAATTCTTATTTTGACAGGAATTTCGGCAAGCGTTCTGTCGATATTTATTTGCCTGACTGCTTTGGCTTTGGCTGGGCATTGCCGAGTATTGCTCACCATGCAAACCTTATGGGCTTTACAACGCAAAAGCTTGCCTGGGGAAGTGCTTACGGCATTCCTTTCGATATAGGCAAATGGCAGGGTGTTGACGGTGAACAAATATATGCAAGCTGTAATCCGCATGATTATTATTTTACACTAAAAAAACTTCGTGATTGGGATTTTGTATTAAAAAAGCTTCATGAAAATGAAAAATATGATTTGGACTGGACCTATATTTTCCACGGAATAGGTGACAGAGGCGGTGCACCCGAAGAGGCCAGCATTAAATTTGTTGAGTCTGAAATAAAAAAGAATAGTACAAGTGATATTGAAGTTGTTGCTGCAGCTGCCGATGAAATATATCATGATATCGAAAATAATTTTACCCGAGAGCAGAAAGATAAGCTGCCTGTATGGAAAACAGAGCTGGTTATGCAGAATCATGCAGTCGGAGGTTATACATCCCGTGCTATAGGCAAGCGATGGAACAGACGCTGTGAAGAGCTTGCCGATATTGCCGAGCGCGGTAGTGTGACTGCTTCTTATCTTAAAACAAATACCTATAATCAGGATGTTCTTAACCGCTCATGGAAGCGGGCAATAGCACATCAGTTTCATGATGATATGCCGGGTACATCCTGTCAGCGTGTTTACAGGCGCTCATGGAATGATTTGGCAATGACTATGAATCAGTTTACTAATGAGCTTGATGCTGCCGTTTCTTCAATTGCCGGTCTGATGAAGACGGATTTCTGCACAGGTATTTCGATTATGGTTTATAATCCGGTCGAAGCAGATCGCAGGGGTGCTGTTACGGTAAGACTGCATGATTTGCCTCTTCCTTATGTTCGGGTATATGATGACAAGGGCAGAGAGGTTAAATCTCAGGTGAATCACCTTGACAGCGGTATGATTGAGGTTGTATTTATTGCCAAGGTAAAGAGTATGGGTACAAGAATATACGATTTCAGACCGAGTGACAGGCCTTGCTGTGTAAAAAGTGATATTTCTATCAGCACGGATAATGTAATGGAAAATCAGAAATACATTGTAACACTCAACAGGAGGGGAAATATTACCTCAATTCTTGATAAAGAACTTGACGAAAAAGAAATTCTTAAAGAGCCTATTTCTCTTGGACTTTTCAACTATACCGGTTCAAAATCATGGCCTGCGTGGGAAATGAACTATAAGCAGGCAAACAAGGATGCTGACAGAATACCGAATATTGTTACCGTAACAATACTGGAGCAGGGTCCTGCAAGAGTTGCTTTTAAAGTGATTCAAAGTGATAAAAGAAGCACATTTACCAATATTGTAGCGCTCACAGATGGTTCAAAGGTTGTTGAGGTTTATTCTGAAATTGAATGGCAGTCACTTCGCACAATGGCGAAGCAGAAATTTGCCTTTACCTGTGAAAATGACAAAGCAACCTTTGATTTGGGACTCGGTGCAATTGAACGCGAAAATATGAGTGAAAAGCTTTTTGAAGTGCCTGCTCAGAAATGGGTAGACCTTACAGATAAAAGCGGCAGCTTTGGTGTGTCTGTTATCAGTGAATGTAAATACGGTTGGGATAAATTTAAGGATAATACTCTCAGAATGACCGTTCTTCATACCCCAAAGAGGAATTATAGAATTGATTCCATGCAGTCCTTTATGGACCTTGGACTTAACAGATATTCCTTTGCTGTTTTCAGCCACAGCGGCAAATTAGATGCCGCTACACAGCTTGAGGCAAGGCAGTTCATCACTCCTATGACTGCGTATGAAGCTGATAAACATCAAGGTGTTTTCGGCAGTGAATATTCTTTTGGCAGCGTTTCAACAAATGATGTTATTGTTCGTGCAGTCAAGAAGGCCGAGGACAGCGATGAAGTTATCGTTCGTCTGAATGAGGGCTCAAATAGGTTTGTTGAGGATTTTACACTAACCTTAGGTGAGGGAATTGAATCGGCACGTGAAATTTATGCCAGCGAAGAGTATAAGGGTGATGCTTTAATTCAGGATGGTGCTCTTGTAACAAGCTTTAAGCCGTATGAAATCAAAAGTTTTGCACTTAAGCTGAAGCCTTCATCAAAAACAGGTAATTGTGCAGTATGCACAGCTGTCAATTTACCGTTTGATAAAAGTATTATAACAAAGCAGGGTGAAACTGCAGATTTTGATTTGACGATACCATATGAGATTATTCCTGATAAAATTGTGTCAGGCGGTACAGAATTTATTGTTAATAAGGATGGCAAAAACGCTTTGACGGCCAATGGTCAAAGTATTCAAATTAACGAAGATTCAGATAAGCTTGTTTTGCTTTGTGCTTCACTTAACGGTGATAAAAGCGATGAGTTCATTGTTGATGATAAAAGTGTTCTTGCTAAAATTCATTCCTGCTTCGAACGCTTTGCTGCTTGGGATTTATATGATTTTGGTGAAACAGCGTATATAAAGCAGGGCAGATTGGGCTATGAGGCAACACACAGTCATAGAAACGGTAAGGATATGTTTGCAAAGGGAATGTATTTTTATCTCGTAAGTCTTGATGTGCAAAAGGCAAAAACAGTTATGCTGCCGGTCGATAAGGATCTTGTAATTCTTTCAGCTGCACAGGTGAGCGGCTTGAAAGCTAAACTTGTTACACCTACATATGATGAGGTTGAAAATCAACGCCCATTTACATTCAGTCTTACTTTTAAAGAAAAGCTTCAGTATATCTGGAATAAGTGTGTGTGGAATTTAGGTGATAAAGATAACTTTATCACGAACAACAATAACGGCAAAAACGAAAAAAGAGTAGAAACAAGGCACGCTAAACGAAGGAAATATGATTAAAATGAATACTTTCAATAAGAACTGGAGCACGGATAATAACGGTTATCCGCTATGGGATAAAGACGTTGAGCGTTACATATCTGTTTGTCCTAATGAAAATCAACTCAAACTTGCCGATAAGCCATATTACTGTTTTATCCATTTCGGAATGAATACCGCGACTGCCCGTGAATGGGGCTCAGACAAAGAGACAGTAAAAGATTTTACGATTCAATCAATTGATGCTGCTCAGTGGGTTTCGTCCATTAAAGCGAGTACGGCAACAGGTATCATTTTAACTTGTAAGCATCACGATGGTTTTTGCCTTTGGGAAAGTAATTATACGGACTTTTGTATAAAAAACACGGGTTTTGACGGCGATATTGTTAAGCTTGTTTCTGATGAATGCCATAGGCAGGGGCTTGATTTCGGTGTTTATCTATCGCCGTGGGATATGCACGATAAGCGTTACGGCACAGCAGATTATAATGATTATTTTTGTAATCAGCTTACAGAACTGCTTACAAACTATGGTGATATTTTTGAGGTGTGGTTTGACGGTGCAAAAGGCAAGGATGCAGTTGATTTTGAATATGACTGGAGCAGATATTTTCAATTGATACGCACGCTTCAGCCCAATGCCAATATCGCAATATGCGGACCGGATATTCGCTGGGTAGGCAATGAAGGCGGCAGGACACGAAAAAGTGAATACAGTGTTGTTCCCGCCGTTTTGTGCGATGCTGAAAGAACAATTCATAACAGTCAGCATGAAGAGCAAGAGGCTGCTGCACTTCAAAAATACAGCTCAACCGATGAGGACTTAGGCTCAAGAGAGCTTCTTTCAAAAAATGATAATTTATGTTGGTATCCTGCTGAAGTTGATGTTTCAATCCGCCGTGGCTGGTTCTATTCCAAAAATGAGAATATCACAGTAAAATCAGCAAAAAAGCTATTTAAAATTTATCTGAATTCTGTGGGCAACAACTGTACTCTTTTACTCAATGTGCCGCCGACTGATGCCGGCGTAATTCATAAAAAAGATGTTAAGGTGCTTAAATCACTCGGCAGAAGGATAAAATCAATTACGAAAAATCCTGTTATTTTGCACAAGCCGGGTGAACTTGATAAAAGTGAAGGTTATATTGAATATAGCTTTGACAATGTCAAAAGGCTTAAATATGCTGTTATTGAAGAAGATATAAAGAAGAGCCAAAGAGTAGAGCTGTTTGATTTTTATATAAAAAAGCCTAATGGCAGATATAAATGTATTTATAAAGGTTCTGTAATCGGTGCAAAAAAAATTATATCCGTAAAAGGAAGAAACTGTGTAGGTGTCTGTATGGTAATTCGCCAGTCACGCGGTAATCCCGTAATTCGTTCAATAGGCCTATATGAATAATAAAACATCCCAATTAAGTTAGAATAAGAAAAAACACATAAGGTCGGTGCCTTATGTGTTTTTTTACAATTATAACAGAAAACGCAATGATTTTAAGCAGTATATCTTTACGCAGGGTGTTCAGCTCTCAGCTTCTTATTTTATAATTTGTTTATTGCATTGAGAACCTTTTTCTTGTCTGCTGACCAGAGTGGTGCAATCAAATCCTTTTTTGCTCCGTCTCCTGTGAGTCTGTGTATCACAATATTATCGGGAATTATATCAACACAAGCCTTTATGATATCCAAGTATTGCTCAAAGTCCAGTGTTTCAAATTTTCCGTTCTTATAATCTTTCTCAAGATCTGTATTTTTGATGACATGCAAAAGCTGAAGCTTAATGCCGTTGATTTTGCTTCTGCATACATAATCAACTGTCTCCAGCATATCCTGTTTGGTTTCATAAGGCAATCCTAAAATAATATGAACAACAATATTTATACCGATTTTACGCAAATTTGTAACTGCTTCGTCATATACATCAAGCGTGTAGCCGCGTCTGATATATTCTGCACTTTTTTCGTGGATTGTCTGGAGTCCCAGTTCAACAAAAACAGGTTTTATTTCATTTAGTTCGTTTAGCAAGGCAAGCACTTCACCGGACAGACAGTCCGGTCTGGTGGCTATTGACAGGGCAACGATATCTTTATGCTCTATTGCTTCAAAAAATTTTTCTCTCAGCACATCCACAGGAGCATATGTGTTTGTGAATGCTTGAAAATAGGCAATGTATTTACCGTCTTTGATTTTCTTTTCAAGACGCTTTTTGCCCTGCTCAATTTGCTCCGTAATGGGAAGCTTTGCACTTTCGGCAAAATCGCCGCTGCCGCCTTTTGAGCAAAAAATACATCCCCTTGTATCTATTTTTCCGTCACGATTCGGGCATGTGAAGCCTGCATTCAGACTCACCTTATATACCTTTTTGCCGAATGTATCTTTGAGATAATTGTTAAGACTGTAATATTTCATAAAAATCTTTCAAACTGTTTTTATTTCCGCAGACAAAAGAGGTGATTTTATCTGCATCAAGCCTTCTTCCGTCAAATGTATATGCCTCACCACCTGCTTCCTGCAGTATAAGATAGGCTGCAGCCCAGTCCCATGGACGAAGTATCATTTCGTAGTATAAATCCGCTTTACCGCTTGCTACATAGCAGATATCGAGTGCTGCCGAACCCACACGTCTGACCTCTATTGCTTTATAAAAAATCTTTTCGGTTAACTCAAATGTTTTGTGTGCCAGCTCATGCTCGTATGGGCAGGTGCCGAACAGTACAAGACTTTTTTCAATACTACATTCTGACACGTGAATAGGTTTGCCGTTTAAAAAAGCACCTTTTCCTTTTTGTGCATAAAAAATATTGTTTAAGTCCGGGTCCAGAACAACACCCATGATTATTTCTCTGTCTTTTGCAAGGGCGACACTGATTGCGCTGTGCTGAAAGCCTTTTATAAAATTTGTAGTACCGTCAATCGGATCAATGATAAAGCAAAAACCGTCTCTTAGTCTTTTGTAACCTTTGCCTTCTTCACCTAAAAATTTGCAATCGGGGATAACTTTCTCAAGCTCGGCAAACAAAAAATCCTGTATCCTTTTATCATATTTTGTAACAAGATTAACGGCTGATCCCTTGTCCTCAATTCCTAAATCACTGCCGGCGTTCTTATATATTTCACCTGCTTGTTTAACAATATTAATAATCTTATTCAGCATAATATCATCTCCGTTTTCATATTGTATCACAAATGCAGAAAAAAACAACAAATTCATATTATAATTGTTGACTTAAACCTCTGCTTAGTTTAGAATTATTATAGATTTTTTTAGGATGTGATTTAGTGAAAGTCTTTTTAAGCTGCCTGGTTTGCAGACTGGTTACTTTTGTTCTGCAAAAATTGGGCAGGGGAGCAACGACCCTGCCCGGCAGAATAGCGCTTAAGGTTAAGCGTAATGTATTAACTGACCTTTCAAAAAATGTTAAGGTAATTATTGTTACCGGTACAAACGGAAAAACGACTTCTTGCCGAATTATCGAAGAGGGTCTTAAAACAGCAGGTAAAACGTATTTTATAAATAAATCCGGTGCGAACCTGATTACCGGCATAACTGCTTCCTTTATTATGAATTCCTCAATTACCGGCAGAAACAGAGCAGAATATGCTATTGTTGAGTGTGATGAGAATGCTTTTAGAGAGGTTTCAAGATATATTCGTGCAGATGTTGTATTGGTTACAAATGTTTTTCGTGATCAGCTTGACAGATATGGTGAGGTAACGCATACATTAAATGCAATCAAGGAGTCGGTTAAAAATCTGCCTGATGCTGTTGTGTGCCTCAATGCTGACTGCTCTTTGACTTATTCAATGGCAAAGGAAATCGGCAATAGAATTGTAACATACGGCGTGAATACAGCGTTTGATAAAAATGCCAAAGAACCTGAAATCTCAGATGCAAAATATTGTATCTTCTGTAAACATGAATATAAATATTCTTATCATACTTATGGCCATCTGGGAGGATTTGAGTGCACAAAGTGCGGCTATAAAAGAATTTCGCCTCATTTTGCTGTTGACAGTGTTGAAGAACTTAAGCCTAACCACTCTGTTGTTATAACCGATTTTTGCGGCGATAAAAATATAACCAAAATTAATATTGGCGGAACCTATAATATTTATAATGCAATCGGATGCTCAGCTGCAATGTCAGCTCTCGGTCTCAGTAATAAAATAATCTATACTGCTCTTGAAAATTTCAATGGTGCTTTCGGCAGAATGGAGCAGTTTGAAAGCCAAGAGAACAAAATCAATATTATTCTTGTTAAAAACCCGGCAGGATTCAGCCAGACCATGAGCTTTTTAAAGTCAATTGAAGATGATTATACTTTAATTCTGTCACTCAATGACAATGCTGCCGACGGGCGTGATATCAGTTGGATTTGGGATGTAGATTTTTCCGGTATATTTGATAAGAGCAATGTGAAGAATATATACGTTTCAGGCAAGCGCTGCTATGATATGGCAATACGTGTAAAATATGAAGGTGTTGCCGCAGAATGCATTAAAGTTATCGAAAATGAAGATTATAATAAGCTTGTGGATATAGCTATTGCACAGGGCAGGGATGTTTATATTGTTCCGACATATACATCCATGATGACAATGCGTCCGGTCATCGCTAAAAGATTAGGAGGTAAGGAATTTTGGGAATGATAATCAGAATAGCACACCTCTATCCGGATATGCTTAATCTTTATGGCGATAGAGGCAATATAATAACCCTTACCGAAAGAATGAAAGTAAGGGGAATTGAGGTTTATACCGATGCTGTTACAATGGGGAAAAGTTTTAACAGCGATGATTATGATATACTTTTCATCGGCGGCGGTCAGGATTTTGAGCAGGATGTACTTCTCGATGACCTCAAGAAGGGAAAAGACAAAGAAATCAATAAGGCCATTCACAGTGGCAGGGTGATGCTTGCAATATGCGGCGGTTATCAGATGCTTGGTAAATACTATAAGACCTATGATGGCAAATTGCTTGAATATATGGGTGCTCTTGATTTTTATACCGAGGGTAAGGAAGAACGCATGATCGGCAACTATGCCTTTAAAATGAAAGAAGGGATAGAGGTCATAGGTTTTGAAAATCACAGCGGCAGAACGTATCTGGGCAAAGGCGTTGAACCCCTGGGGAAAATGATAAAAGGCTATGGAAATAACGGCGAAGACGGTACAGAGGGCGTTCGGTTTTTAAATACCTTCGGCACATATTCACATGGTCCTGTATTACCTAAAAATCCTGAATTTGCCGACCTTTTAATATCAAAAGCAATTGAAAACAAATATGGCAAGTCAGAGCTTGTACCTCTTAATGATTTGTTAGAGTCAAAGGCCAGAGCTCAGGTTATGAAATTGTATATTAAATAGAATATAGTATGCTATGCCTTTTATATGAAGAATTAAAGGCAGAAAGAGTAAAGCCGGGATAATGAAGTATTTGCTTCATTATCCCGGCTGATATTTTCAGCTTCTTATGCGTTTAGTGCTTGCTTTTTATTTTTATTTTTTGAAATGAGAATGCATATTGCTGATAGAATTAGGAATGCTGCCATATAAAGAAGTATAATCAAAGCATATTTTAATGCCTGTGCATTAGCTTCTCCGCTGATTGCCTCTTTGAAGAGCAGAGTTGAATATGTCATAGGCAGGAATTTATTAATGGCTTTGAAAAATCCTGACTGTGTTTCAATCGGGAATGTTCCTGCACACGAGGTTAACTGCAGGATAAGCAGCAGCAGTGCAATGAATTTGCCTGCGTCTTGCAAATGCATAATACAAAACTGAATGATTGCCATAAAGGCAAGGGATACAAGCCAGCACGACAGGAAGAGAAGAACGGTATTATTTACTGTTATTTCAAGAATGTACTTAATTACCACAGCCAGCAATATTCCTTGGGCAGAGCTTATAGCAATGAAACTAAACTGCCTGATAACGGGATTTTTTGAATCTTTGGTAAGTTTGCCGAGCTTTTTATGATAATCAAGATATATGCCAAAGAAAATCATCAGTCCGCCAACCCACAGTGACAGTCCCATAAAGTAAGGTGCAAATGCCGAGCCGTAGTTTTCGACCGGCTGAACATAACTGGTTTTGGTTACTACAGGTTCTGAAGCATATCCCGGCAGACCTTCAAGCGCTTTAAGCTGTTTATTGCTGCTTTTTACAGTTTCATCAACACCCATATCGGCAGTGCTGATGCCATTTTTCAGCTCCTCAGTGCCTGAAAGCAGTGCGTCGGTTCCTTTTTTCAAAGTGTCGGTACCACCATTTAAGGTATCAGCACCGCTGAATAATGATTGGGTTCCCTGTGTCAGTTTGCCGGCACCGTCAACAAGACTGTCAGCACCATTTGCCAGAGCGCTTATTCCATTCACAAGCTGCGGGGCTTTTTCATCAAGCTCGTTTGTTCCGGCTTTAATTCTTTTTGCTCCGTTGGCTGCCGCTGATACACCGTCTGTGTAGGATTTAACACCTTTATCTATTTGAACAGCACCATCATTAAGTGCTTTTGCACCATCATTTATTGTTTTATTATTAGAGGTTAATGTGTCAAGTCCGATATTAAGACTTTTCATACCGTCTTTCAGTTGTGCAGCATTGTTATCAAGTGCTTTTAGACCCTCTTCAAGAGCATACGCTCCGCCGAGAAGTGTCTGAGGACTGTTTTGCTTTCCAATGCCATCCTGTACAAAACTAAGTCCCTGATGGAGTTGTGCAGTGTTCGTTTTAACTGTTCTCATACCGTCAGTAAGCCGGTTAACTCCCGTGTTTAATTCAGATGTACCTTGTGCAAGTTCAGGCAATGTTTCCTGCAGTGCATACAGATAATTCATTGCGTATGCAAGGTCACTGCTGCTGCCTGTTTTTTGATATGAGGTTAAATAATTTATTGCAGTATTATAAGTCTTGCTGAATGATTCTGCAGAAGATTTTAAATTTTCTGCTGCGCTGTCAAGTGCTTTTAAATTGCTTTCACTCGCTGCTGTATTAAGATATAAAATTGATTTGTCAACTTCGGATGCTATTTGGTTAATTCCGTTTGCGGTATTCTGAATACCTTGTGTAAGCTTTTGAGCACCGGTATAAACTGTTGCTACACCGTCCGTGTATGTGTTTAAGCCGTTGTTAAGTGTTTTGGCGCCATCTGAAGCACTTGTTACGCCGGCAGTATAAGTATTAATGCCCTGATATAGTACTGTGCTGCCTTCTTTAAGCTGCAAAGTACCTGTTTTTATTGTGTCATTGTTGGCTGCAATAGTGGTCATAGCATCGCTGAGCGTATTTGCACCGCTGTTTAAATCTGCTATTCCATCAGATAATACAGGAGATGCAGTATTTAAAGTGTTAGTTGCGTTTTGAAGTCTGAGAAGTCCGTTTTTTAATTCGACAGCACCGCTGTTTACTTTTTTACTGCCATCTGCTAAAGCGACAGATCCTTTGTTTAAAGTATCAGCACCGTTGTGAAGTTTGGCAGTTGCGTTGTTAAGCTTGCTTGAGCCGTTATAAAGCTTTCCCAGTCCGTCTTGCAGCTCTCCCATTTCATCAGGTATGCTGTTTAATTTGCTGCAAAGTGTACTGATTATTTCTTCATCAATTTTTCCGTTTACAGATTCTTTAATCTGAGGCATTGCATTTTCCAGAATTTGAGCTGCAAGGTAGTTCTTTTTCTGATTAGCAATATAAGTTATTTGGCCGTGTACTTTTTCGGTATTCTCAGAAGCGGTTGATATCGATGCAGAAAGATTATCCGGAATAATTATTGCAGCATAATACTTATTTTCAAGTACACCGTTTCGTGCGTCCTCCTCTTCGGTAAATATAAATTTTACTGTGTTTTTTTCTTTCAATTCTTCGCAGATTTCACTGCCGACATTTCTGGGTGAATGATTAATTTTTGCTCCTTTATCAAGATTTACCACTGCAACCGGTACATCGTTGAGCCGGGCATATGGATCCCAAAATGCATTTAGATAAAAGTAGCTGTAAAGCAATGGGATTACCAATACTCCTATTATAATCGCCGCTTTCATTATTACATTTGTTTTTTTATGATTTACAGACATTTTTAACCCTCCTTATTAACGTTCTGTAAATTTCTTTAATACACATTGTAATACCAAAACCGCTGAAAGTAATTATACAGTTTTGCTTGATTGTATGTTTTTTTACACTGCTGTTTTTTTGTATAAAAAATAACGGACGGATTTAATATCCGTCCGAAATATATTGCTCAAATTATTGCATCTGCGGGTCAAATTTCATTTTTACTGACATAACCTTGTTTTGTTCAGCCTGTTCTGTGGGATACCAGCCTTTTTCAGTCATTTTGTCATAAATTGTATCCTGCATAGTGAGTGCACTGTTAAGAGCACTGTTAAATGTTTGGTGCACATTATCTGTCGACGATTCTATTGTTCCGTGAAGAAACAAATCGCACACACCTTTTTCCAAAAGTAAAATATTTTCCATCAAGTTTTTATCGTCCATTGTATTTTCCTCCTTAAGTTTTAAAGCAAACTGTAAAAGTTCTGAAAAATCTGCTGATGTGTTTGGCCCATTTCCTCAACATAAGATTTTAATTGCGGATCCTGCATCTGATTCGCGGTTTCGCAGCATTTTGACTGAAAATACTTTGCGTGACTGAGTGCATCTTCAATATAAAGTAATTCTTTTGTTGTCATACTTTTCAAACCTCCCGTTAAAAATTTCATTATTATTTTGCCATATAACGGAAAACTTATACATTAAAAATAATGCATGTTTTTATTAAAAATTTTGTTTTATAAAAAAAGAAAAACACCCAAACATAGGTGTTTTTCTTTGGCGCAGAGGGTGGGATTCGAACCCACG
>DKZG01000019.1 GCA_002493595.1 Ruminococcaceae bacterium UBA7080
ATATTTTTATAATAATTTAAAATATTGCAATAATAAAAAAATATATGTATAATATACATAAATTATATTTTAGGAGACGTTTCATTATGACATATACATATAATCCCACAGGTGTCTGTTCACAAAAAATCACAATAGAAATCAATGACGATGAAACCATCGCGGATATAAAATTTCTCGGTGGATGCAACGGAAACCTTAAGGGTATATCTGCTTTGGCAAAGGGCAAAACTCTTGATGAGGTTATCGACTCTCTAAAAGGAATAAAATGCGGCTTTAAAAGCACTTCCTGCCCGGACCAGCTGGCAAAAGCGCTTGAGCAGATTAAAGAAGAATTTTAACAAGAGGTTTTTATTATGCTAAGACTTGAAAGCAGAATTCTGCAGCGTGAATTCAAGGTGCATGAAGGTAATCTGTATGCATCTCAAATTCGAAATACTTTATCAAAAATGGATTTAATTCCTGACGGAAACAGTGTTGAATTCCTATTCCATTTTACTGACGGAACTGAGTTTTCTTCAAAAGGGCTTCAGGTCATTGACCACAACAAAAACGACAGCAGACTATCTTTCACATTTAAAGAGTGTGAGGGAATAACTGTTACTATGTCTTTTTGGCCGGGTGAGGACGGAAACACACTGAGAAAGCAAATCTCATTTGTTCAGACCGGTGACAAAATAATTGACTATATAATGCTTGAAAATATCGGCATTATCAATTCAAAAACACATTTTTGTGTTCCGAATGACATTGAAGGAACAGAGCTTAGCTCCTATCATTCTGCACTGGGTCAGCCATTTTATATCGACAGCCTTTTTTTCGGCTGTGAATGTCCTGCTACAATGAATTCCATCGTATTCGGCATAGGCCAGGTTAAATACTATCTCGGCAAAAAGACAAGCGGCAGATTTAATTGCCCTGTCACTATTGTAGGCGGCGCAAAAAGCAATCTGATGACAGATGTTCAAAGAGCATTTTTTGATTACATTGATGATATTGCAGTTAAAACGGATTTTCGGCTTCAGTATAACAGCTGGTATGATCATATGCTGAATATCAATGCAGATAACATCGAGAAATCCTTTTTTGAAATTGAAAAGCATTTATCATCAAACGGTGTTGCACCTATTGATGCATACGTTATCGACGACGGCTGGAATAATTATAAAGCATCTTTCTGGAGCTTTAACAAAAAGTTCCCGAATCAGCTTTATGATTCATCAGCAATGACCAAGCGCTTTTGCTCAAGCTTCGGTCTTTGGCTTGGCCCGAGAGGCGGATATAATTATCAATCAGCATTTGCTAAAAAAATGGAAAAGGCAGGTTTTGGTGCATATAACGCACAGGCCAAGGATGTGTGCGTTGCAGACAAAACATATCAGAAAAATGTACAGGATTTTATTCTGAAAACAACACGTGAGTTTGATATAAACTATTGGAAATTTGATGGTTTCTGCTACAGACCCTGTACCAATTCAAAGCACAATCACGCAGTAGGCGGAGAAAATAATATGTATTATTTTACCGAAATGTGTGAAGGCTGGGCAGGAGTTTTCAAAAATCTGCGTGAACTTAGAAAAAAACAAGGCAAGGATATATGGATTAATATGACCTGTTATGTTAATCCTTCACCCTGGTGGCTGCAATATGTTAACAGCATTTGGCTTCAAAACAGTCAAGATATCGGCTTTTCAGACAATATCACAAATCAGTCTAAGCTTGACAGCGAGCTTACCTACAGGGATGCACGGTATTATAACTCTCTAAGAACACGGGCATGGCAAATCCCGAATAAATATATATATAATCACGAGCCTATATACGGCACTTGTGCTAAGGTTGATTATACCGATGAGGAATTTGAAAAATATCTTTATTTCAACGCATGCAGAGGGCAGGCGCTCAATGAACTGCACCTAAGCTACACTATGATGAATAAAGCAAAATGGCGTACCCTTGCAAACGTTTTACAGTGGCAAAAAAGTAATTATGATATTCTTCAAAGAGTTAACCTTATCGGCGGCAAGCCTGATGATAATAATATTTACGGTTACTTTGGATGGACAGATAACGGCGACGGAATAATTGCCTTGAGAAACCCGACAGATGAAAAGACATCCTTAACGCTTACACTCAACAAGCTTATGGGATGCCCTGATAATCTTAAGGATGTTAAGCGTTATAATGTTTATAATGAAAGCGGTATAGAAAGCTTTGACAGCTACTCCTACGGCGATAAAATTGATATGACACTCAAGCCCTTTGAAATCAAAGTTTTTCAATTTGGTCATAATGACAGAAGATATGACTATCTAAAGGGCTCAAACGAATTTACGATTTCTTTCAAATATTCAGGTGAGGAAAATTGCCTCATAGCGGAAAATGATGATATCAAAATTTGGGTGGAAAAAGGCTTTATTAAAATTAAATGTGATGATGTGGAAATACATTCAGACAGCATCATCAGCTCGAACAGTCATAAAATAACCATTGTGAGAGAAAAAAACCGGATGCTTAAGCTTTATATTGACAGACATCTTGACTGCTCCGGGTACAGCGAAAATTCAAAAACAGAAGTATCTACTGATTTTTACGGCGGAGCTGAAGAATTTACTGTAAAGGACAAAGCAACACCATATGATGAAATCATCACGCTTAAGGAAATACTCGGCAATGTCGGCAAAAGAAGGAAGAAAGGTTAGTATGAAATGTAAAAAATGCGGCTGTGACACACTGATAAAAAACGGTGACTGGTACAAATGCGCAAACTGCGGTGCCGAAATCTTTGATACAGAGGTTCAGCTCGGCAGTATAAAAAGCCCCACAAAAGAAGTAGAAAATATTGACAAAAACATAAATACGAATCTTGATGGGGCTGAAAGCAAAAATATAAAAGAACACAATAAAGAAAACGGTCAAAAAAAATCACGCATACATGAAACCGTTGAGTTCTTTATACCGATTGTTGCAGCAGTTATAATTGCCGTTATTCTTAAAACCGTTGTTTTTGCAAATGCCGTTGTTCCCACAGGTTCAATGAAAAATACGATTGAGGAAAATGACAGGATTATTGCCAGCAGACTCGAATATATCAATCATGACCCGGAAAGGTATGATGTAGTTATTTTTGATTATCCCGATAATGAGGAGCAATGCTTTGTAAAAAGAGTAATCGGTCTGCCCGGAGAAAAAGTAGAAATTGTTAACGGCATTGTATATGTAACTCAGACAAACGGCGAAAAAATTCAGCTGGATGACAGCTTTGTGACAAACTGTGAACCTTTGGGTGATTTCGGTCCCTTTGAAGTACCAAAGGATTGCTATTTTATGCTTGGCGACAACAGAAACAACAGCTGGGACTCCCGTTTTTGGGACAATAAATATGTTCACAAGAAAAAAATCCAAGGTCAGGTTAAATTCAAATATTCCCCCAACTTCAGCATAATAAAATAAATAAAGCTTTTAAGAGAGGGCTATAATATGAAACAGGAAACCTATATTAAGAAAAAAGAACGTTGGGCATTCAGTATAGGTGCATTGGGACAGGGCATGATTTATGCCATGATGTCAAGCTATATAAGCGATTATTATCTGAATGTGCTTCAGCTGACACCGATGTTTGTTCTTCTGCTTATGCTTCTTGCAAGAGTATGGGATGCAATCAATGACCCGCTTATGGGAATGATTGTAGACAGACATACAACAAAACGCGGCAAGATGCGCCCATACATTATTTATGCGGCAATCCCTATAGGCATACTTACCGTACTCATGTATCTAAGTCCCAATCTAGACAAAACTTCACTTATGATTTACTCAGCAATCGTTTATGTTGCCTGGGGTATGATTTACACAATGGCTGATGTTCCTTTTTGGAGTCTGCCTAATGTAATGACACCTAATGCCGAAGAAAGAAGCTCAACAATATCCTTCGGACGAACATTGAACGGTGTCGGTTCAGCCGTACCTGAAGTGCTGTTTCTCGTTATCGGCTTAATTCTGCCTAATATTTTAGGTACTTCCGACGGTCTGGAATATAACAAATTAAAATATCTTATTATGTCAATATTTACCGTTGTTATCGGTATACTGCTGTACGCAAGGTCTTATTTTCACATCAAAGAGAGAGTTGTTATTCCGGATGTTAAACCCGTAAAAGGAGAACCTTCAAGGCTTTCACGCATATTTAAATGTAAGCCTCTTATGCTTGTCATTTTAATGGGCATTCTTTCCAGCGGCCGTTATATGGTTCAGGCTGCAGCCGTCCACGTTGCACGATATGCATTTTACATAGGCAAACCGCTTGAGGGAATGAGTGATGAAGCACGAGTTGCCGCCATTGAAGCCAGTGTATCCTCTGTTAAAACCATTTTCCAGGTTTGCGCAATTGTGGGTATGTTTGGTGCAATGCTTGTTATGCCGATTCTCATGAAAAAATTTGACTATAAAAAAATAGTGATTACAACCTGTATTGCAGGCTTTGTTGCAAGTATATTCACAACACTCATAGGCTGGTTTACAATGAATTTGTATATTTGTATTCCGTTTATTCTGATTTCTTGCATTCCTTTGGGCGTTCTTAATGTCATCACATATGCCATGATTGGTGACTGCCTTGATTATATGGAGCTTAAAACAGGCTTCAGGGACAATGCGCTTGGCTCAGCCTGTCAGGGCTTTGTAAACAAACTCGGCAATGCACTCGCAACCTCAGGTATAGTGTTGATGTATATGTTCATCGGAATTGATCCGGAAAAGATGCTCAGCTCCGAAGTTATTATGGCTGCTACCGACCTTGCTATGAACCAGCGCTTTGCTATGTTCTCCTTGGTATCCATAATCCCGGGAATCAGTCTGCTGCTCTGCGCAATTCCAATGTTTTTCTACAAAATCAGCGGAAAGAATAAAGAAAGAATGGAAGCTGAACTCGCACAGCAAAGAAAAGTAAGAGGTATTGAAATTAATGAATAAGAAGATACTTGCCGCTGCAATCGCCGCAGCTGCTGCCGGGCTTTTATGCGAAACTGCAATCAGCGGTTATATGGATATTGCTGCAAAAGAGAGAAAAAGAAAGTCACTCTTAGGTTATCTGATGTCACTTGGTGATCACACAGACTACAGTGATATGATAGCCTTTACGGAAGATAAAGTCAGATGGAATGAGCAGCAAAAAACAGAAAACATATCCATAACCTCCGAACGAGGTGATCTTTTAAAGGGATACCTTACGCTGAATGAAAATGGCAGCAATATATTTGTATTTTTTGCGCACGGCTGCCGTTCAGACCATAACGGTGATCCTGCAAACTTCATGCGCTATTATCTCGAAAAAGGCTATAACTTTCTTTCCGTTGACCATGTGGCTCAAGGAAAAAGCAGCGGTGGTTATCTCGGATACGATTATTTCGAAAGCACTGACAGCCTTGAATGGCTTGATTATTTAATCCGTAGATTTGGCAAAAATATAAAAATTATTATTCACGGTGTTTCCATGGGCGGTGCTACTATTTGCAAAATGGCAGATAAAGTTCCTGATCAGGTTAAACTTGCTGTTGCCGACTGCCCATACACAAGTGCACTTGAAGAATTTGATCACGTAGCAAAAAGTGCCGGTATTAAACACACGAAAATCATACTCAAAACGCTCAACGCCATGAACAAAAAATTTGCCGGCTACGACTTTAACGATACCGAAGTCAGAAGCTCAGTTAAAAATTCAAAAATTCCCATATTATTTGTTCACGGAAATAAGGATGATTTTGTCCCCACCGAGATGAGTATAGAACTATATGAAATATGTGAGAATAAAAAGGAACTTTATCTTGTTGACAATGCTATCCATGCGCAATCCATAAAAACGGATGAAATAAATTATCACAAAAAACTTGATGCGTTTATTGAAAAATATTTATAAGGAGTATCGCTATGCCATTTATTGAGGTAAAAACAAATCAAAATCTGACCGACTTTAAAGAGGAAATTAAAGCGGAACTTGGAACAGCCATTACTGCCATCCCCGGTAAAAGTGAAAGCTGGCTGATGGTGCAAATTTCGGACAATCAGGATATGTGGTTTAAGGGTACGGATGAACCCTGCGCTATGTTTGAAATTGCAATATTCGGCAAGGCCGATAAAGCTGCATACGATGATTTGACTAAACGTATCTGCGACATTTCCGACATACTTCTTAATGTATCATCGGACAGAACATATGTAAAATATACGGAAATTGACCAATGGGGTTATAATCATTTTAATTTTTAACGATTAATCCATAATGCAAAAAACAAGGGAGGGCATATATGCCCTCCCTTGTTTTTTGCTGTACATATTGCATATTGAAAAATCGTTATGATTTAAATTTATCGCAATATTTAAGAATATAAAGCAACTGCTCTTTAGCGGCTTTTACACGGCTTCTTGCCATTAAAAGCGGTATACAAGTCACAGCAGCCGCTATTACAGCCGTGGCAATTGTAATCAAAACAGAATATCCCTCCATTAATACCACTGCCGTAACAAGACCGAAAATAAGCATTGAAAATACGAAAACAGCAATAGCCGCACAAACGTATTTGCCAATATTGACAGATACTTCGACTGATGTATGTTTTTCATCACCCGAAAAGCGAATTTGATTTACCGGCGAACTACGATAAAAACTATCGGTTTCCCTTGATGTAATCAGCCTGACATGATAAACGCCGCTGCTGTCAATTGTTCCGGTAAATTTATTTGTGCCATAGTCCGGATTTAATATGATTGTACTTTTTGAATACCCTTTTTTCGCCATATTCTGAAAGAATTTTCCAAACAGAACCTTGCTGTCATCAACGCTTTTATCTACATCAATCGTGTAAACAGATTTAAATAAGGTCATATTCTCCACCATTTCCGCGGTCTTGATAATTTGTTATTTTTTTATGGCTCTCTGAATTGCTTTAACAAGTTCAACAATAGGAATTACACAAACTGCGAGCAGCAATGAAATACCATACTCTTTCAGGCTGATATGTGCAAAGTCAAATGCTTTTGCAAGGAATGGAATATAAATAACTGCTGTTGAAAGTACAAGACTCAGTATCATTGCACCCACAAGATACCAGTTAATACTGCCCATATTAATGATTGACTGTCGACGGGAACGCATATTAAACGAATGGAATATCTCAGCCATTGCCAATGTCAGAAACGCCATTGTCATACCATTTTGATGAATAACCTCCGGAGTACCTGTTGCAAGGGTTATACCAAGCTGATTTGTTCCGAAGAAATAAGCAAGAAGTGTAACAAGTGTTACCATTAGTCCCTGATAAACAACATCAAATCCCATTCCGCCTGCAAAAATTCCATCATTGGAATTACGCGGAGCACGCTTCATGATATCCTTTTCACCCTTTTCAAGTCCAAGAGCAAGTGCCGGGAAACAGTCTGTAATCAAATTAATCCAGAGAAGGTGAACGGGCTCAAAAAGAACAAAGCCCATAAGTGTTGCAATGAAAATCGAAACAACCTCTGAAAGATTTGAAGAAAGAAGAAACTGAATAGAATTTCTGATGTTATCATAAATCCTTCTGCCTTCCTCAACAGCGGAAACAATTGTTGCAAAATTATCATCGGCAAGTACCATATCGGCAACATTTTTTGTAACATCTGTTCCGGTGATTCCCATACCTACACCGATATCAGCATTTTTGATTGACGGTGCATCATTAACGCCATCACCGGTCATTGCTGTAATTTTTCCCTTTGCTTTCCAAGCCTTAACGATTCTTACCTTATGCTCTGGCTGCACACGTGCATAAACTGAGTATTTTTCAATCTCTCTTGAAAGATCCTCTTCGCTGACTTTATTCAGCTCGGCACCGGTAATTGCACCGCTTTCATTTTCTATAATTCCAAGGTCTTTAGCAATTGCAACAGCAGTATCCTTATGATCACCCGTAATCATAATAGGTCTGATACCTGCTGCACGGCATTCCTTAATAGCATCTACCACCTCGGGGCGTACGGGATCAATCATACCTGTAAGACCGATATAACAAAGTTCATTTTCCAAAGCTTCAGCTTCTTCGCTCTCAGGCTTATCCTTATATGCTCGCATTGCACAGGCCAGTACACGCAAGGCTTTGTCTGCCATTTCCTTATTCGCTGCAATAATTTCATTTTTCTTTTCTTCTGTCATTGCGACTGTCTTACCGTCATCATAATATGAGGTACAGCGTGAAAGTATAACATCAGGCGCACCCTTCGTATACTGCACATATCCATTATCTGTCTTATGAACAGTTGACATCATCTTTCTCATGGAATCAAACGGCGCTTCCATAACTCTCGGGAATGACTTTTCCAAATCATACTTGGGCATAGCAAGCTTATTTGCATAAGCGACCAAGGCTGCCTCTGTAGGCTCTCCCTTAATTGTGCCATCATCCTGAAGCTCTGCATCACAGCAAAGTGCCATTGCCGAAGCAAGAAGCTTTTCATCACTGCCTTTATATTCTACTACCGTCATCTTATTCTGAGTCAGTGTACCCGTTTTGTCCGAACAGATAATCTGCGTACAGCCCAGAGTTTCAACCGCAGTCAGCTGACGGATAACAGCATTGCGCTTGCTCATCTTTGTTACACCGATTGAAAGAACAATGGTTACAACAGCAGCAAGGCCCTCCGGAATTGCTGCTACAGCCAATGAAACAGCAACCATAAAAGTATTAAGCACTGAATTAAAGTTTACATCACTGCCTACTATAAAGGAACGTGCAATGTCAAATATAAATATAAATGCGCAAATACCAAGTACTAATATGGATAATATTTTTGAAAGCTGATTGAGCTTCAGCTGCAGTGGGGTCTGGCCCTCCTCAGCAGTTGCAAGTGCGTCGGCAATCTTACCCATCTCGGTATCCATTCCGGTTGCCACTACAACAGCCCTGCCATGACCGTAAACCACATTAGAACCCATATAACACATATTTTTTCTGTCGCCCAAAGGCACATCATCACTGCCCAGCGGATCAATTTCATCAACCTGCTTGTTAACAGGAACAGATTCACCTGTCAGCGCAGCTTCCTCAATCTTCATCGACGCAGAAGAGATAATACGGCAATCCGCCGGAACGCTGTCGCCGGCTTCCAGAACAACAACATCACCTACAGCCAAATCTTCTGACTTAATATCTGTAAGCTTGCCGTCACGTATAACCTTTGAAGTTGCCGCCGCAATTTCCTGCAAAGCTTCTATCGCTTTTTCTGCCTTACTCTCCTGATAAACACCTAAAACGGCATTGATTAAAACCACAACCATAATGATTATCACATCGGCGTAGCCCTCACCTTCACCGCCGACAGCAGCTGTTATTGCAGAAATAACTGCTGCTACGATGAGTATAATAATCATCGGATCTGCCAGCTGCTTCAAAAAGCGATGAATAAGTGACTCCTTCTTGCCTTCAGCCAGCTTGTTTTTGCCGTTTTTCTCAAGTCGTGCCTGCGCCTCAGCGGCAGTAAGACCGCTTTCACTTGATTTTACATCATCAAATACCTGAGAAACTTTTTTTAAATATTCTTTCATCAAAATTCCCCTTTCAGAGAGTATTATAAAAACAAAAACTCGTACATAGTTTTTCCACTATGTACGAGTCTCATTCTTTAAAACTAAACCAGCTTAAAATTATTTAAAAGCATGTTGTTGATTTAGCTCACGCTATGTAAATTTTGCGTGGAACTACTCCCTCGAACCGGTTGTAATTATACCACATTTTAACAAAAAAGTCAACGAACAAACAAATAGTCATTTGTCTATTATTTTAAATGAATCAAAATCTTTTACTCTTTATCTTATACTCGGGCTACCATTTCGCCGTATTCTTGCTTGCTCTTTCGTATAAATTCCTCAACCTGCTTTGCTGATGGCATAGCATCCGAACAGGAATGTGCTGAAATCAGAATGGAAGCCGATGCTGATCCGAATTCAAGACACTCTATAATCTCCTTGCCCTGCAAAAGACTGTAAAGGAATGACGAACCATAACCGTCGCCTCCGCCAAAGCCTTTAAGCTTAACAGCCGGAAAAGGTTTAATTGAATAAAATTTACCATCGTTTGTATAAGCGGTTGAGCCATCCTTACCATGCTTAATTACACAGATAGCTGCGCCAAAGGACTGCCAATATTTAGCTGTCTCAGGATCGGAAGCCTTAACGCCGATAATACCCTCTGTCAAATCAAATTCTTCTCTTGAACCCATAATAATATCAGCATTTTGCGCTGCAAGACTGTAATAAACTGCAATTTCATCCTTTGATGTCCAAGTGTATTCACGGTAATCTATATCAAATACAATTCTAACATTATTCTTTTTAGCAAGCAGCATTGCTTTAAGACAAGCCTCGCGTGACGGGGACTTTGCCAATGCTGTACCGCTGATTACAATTGCCTTGGCCGAGGCAATATAATCCTCCTTAATATCCTCAGGTGTCATGCAAAAATCTGCAACATTATCACGATACATCAATATGGATGACTTTTCCTTTGAAAGAATCTCGGTAAAAGTCAACCCCAAACACTCACCATTTTTGGCTCTTGTAATCTGACTTGTATCTATTCCTTCCTTATCAAAATAGTCAACTACAAAATCTCCGAACTGGTCATTGCTTACACAGCCGCAAAAGCCAACTTTGCAGCCGAGCCTTGCCAAACCAACTGCTATATTTGCAGGTGACCCGCCAACGTATTTGTTGAAATTGGATGACTGACTAAGCGGCATATACATATCTGTGGGATTAAAATCAATTGCAATTCTGCCAATAGGAATAAAATCCAAAGGCTTTGTCATGTCAAATTCAATATATTTCATAAATTTTACCTCTTAAATATAATTATGCTTTATGATCTGAGCCAAAAATAAGTATGTGCTTTTTAGCATTTTGATAAGCACCTTCTACCTCAGCAGCCTGCAAATCATAATAACCATGAATATTGCCCTCATTATAGCACTTATTAACCGTATTTTCAACCATATCAAAGGTTGCCGTTGCAATATTTATTTTTTTTATTCCCGTACGCGAGCATCGCATAAAATCATCAGGCGTAATACCCGTTCCTCCATGTAGAACGAGCGGCAAATCCGTATTTTTTTCAACATCTTCAAGGATATCGAATCTCAGCTTTGGCGTACTTTTATAATTACCATGAGCATTTCCGATTGCAATGGCAAGCGCATCAACCTGTGTTTCAGCCTCAAAACGAATAGCATCCTCTATCTTTGTGCAATTGACGGCAATATCCTCAGAACCATCCTCGGAACCGCCCACACAACCAATCTCAGCCTCAACAGCTGCATCATATTCTGCTGCCATTTCCATAACTTTTCTTGTCATTTCAATATTTTCATCAAGAGGAAGATGCGAACCGTCAAACATAACGGATGTAAAGCCTAAATCAAGTGCTTCACCAATCTTTTCAAGTGTTTTGCCGTGGTCAAAATGAACTGCAACGGGAGTATCTGCATTTTCTGCGGCAGCAACCATCAGCGGTCCGATAATTTCAAGCGGGCTTTGCTTAAGTCTTACCTCTGCAATCTGCAAAATAACAGGTGCATTCAGCTCCCTTGCAGCTTTAAGCACACCAAGCACCATTTCCATATTTGCAACTGAAAAAGAACCTACTGCATAATTACCTTCCTGAGCATCTGCCAAAAGCTCTCGCATATTAACAAGCATTTTTTTACCTCTTTTTGAAATAATAAGAATAGTAAGCGAGTTGACAGTAAGCCGAGTTCTGTCGTGGGCAACTATCTATCTCGACGTGAGATTACTCTCACGCTCCAGCCATCCTTCAAAGTTATGTGGCGAGCAGCCAACTCTTTAGTCGATGTTGCAGCGGATGGGGTTTACATGGCAGGAGCTGTCTCCAGCTCCTCGGTGAGCTCTTACCTCGCCTTTCCACCCTTACACCAAAAAAAGGTGCGGTATATTTCTGTTGCACTTTCCCTAAGGTCACCCTCGGCGGCCGTTAGCCGTCATCCTGCTCTGTGCTGCTCGGACTTTCCTCACATTGCAATGCAATGCGCAGCTGCCAAGTCAACTCGCATATATATTTTATTAAACTTAACTTTCAATGTCAATATTATTTACAAATTGTTCGTTGAATTTAACAATAATATGTAGTAAGATTTTTACGGAGGTGATAGAATGCCTCGTTTTGATAATGAAGGCTTTAATCCCGAAAAAAGAAACCGTAATTTTAATGCGGACCGAACAGTTCCTGAGGAAGAGAACTATTATGGCTTTAATCCTGTTGATTTGGATTTCAACAACAGACAGCGCAGCAATGATATAATTCGTGATAATCAGCGCCGTAACGAAGATGGATTTAACCCTTGCACCGGTGAAAATTATGATGCGCCCGAACAACGACCCGGCCATCTTGATCCGCCTCAGCACTTCAGAAGTGAAACTGCGGAGGATTTTCAATTTCCTTCATCCCCTGTTCCCACACGCAGACAAAATTTTGAAAATCAGGGTAAAGAGAAAAAAAAGAATTCTCATAAAAAGGACAAGCGAACCAAAAATGGAAAAGGAAAGCTTGTGCATCTTTCACTCGGCAAGCAAATTCTTATTTTTCTTTTGATTTTAGTTTTGATTTTAATCGGCTCAGTCGGTATGGTTATGGGCAGAGTAAACTATAATGATAAAAAGGAAAACCAGTATATTGCATCTGATAAGCTTGAAAGCAGTTCTATGGTTAAAAACATTCTTTTGCTTGGCGTAGATGCAAGAGCAGGCCAGAATGCTCAACAAACCCGATCTGATACAATGATGTTGGTATCACTTGATATGAAGCATCACTGCATAAAACTTGTATCCTTCCTGCGTGACACATGGGTATATGTACCCTCACTTGACGGTGAGCAAAGACTGAATGCCGCATGCTCGTCAGGCGGATATCAGGGTGTTGCCGATGCAATTGAGTATAATTTCAAAATTGATATAGACGGTTATGCTGTTGTTGACTTTGAAATGTTTAAGGTGCTTGTTGACAGCCTCGGTGGTGTTGAGATTGATGTAACAAAGGCCGAGGCCAAAGAAGTTACCGGGCATCCTAAACGATACGGAAATGTTAAGCTTGATGCCGGCAAGCATAAGCTAACCGGTGAACAAGCACTTGCCTACTGCCGAATCAGAAAGATTGACACCGACTTTGTTCGAACAAAAAGGCAGCGCACAGTTATGAGCGCCATACTTGACAGTGCAAAACACTCAAATCCATTGAAGCTTTATAAAATGGCTTATAATTCAGCACCTTATATTGAAACGGATATGAGCAAGGGTGAGCTAATGCGTATTGCAATACAGGCCGTCTTTTGCATTACCGGCGATTTGCATCAAACTAAAGTTCCTTTTGAGGGTACGTGGAATTACGCGACCATCAGAGGAAACAGTGTAATAAGCATTAATACCGAAAAAAACAGTCAGATGCTTATTGATTATGTATATCATAAAAGCTCTGACGATATAAAAGCTGAGGAAAATAAGGATAAATAATAGTATACAAGCAGCATAAAAGGCACAGAAATATTTCTGTGCCTTTTATATTATAAATTTTTATAAACAGATGCCGGCAGCGGATAAAAAATAAAAGCATTTTGCCAAGAGTATTCCGGCATTCTAATTACAGAAAAAGAGCGGCAGCCAAAAGCTGCCGCTCCTCCACACTTTTGTGATTTCAGTTTACCACTCAGGGTTAATCTGCTCAATAGATGTTGTTACAACGTCTACTGTTTTGAATTCCTGAACTTCTGAAACCGGCTTTGTATAAAGCTCTTTCATTAGATTAGTCCTCCTTTATAGGATTATGCTAAAGAAGCATAATCAAATGTCTGAGGATCTGCATAAGCAACCTGAGGTGCACCATCAGCATCGATATAAGCAAGGAATGCTCTTGCTGTGATAGTACCGGTCTGCTCTGCAATACCCCAGTTAAGTGCAAACTGCTCAGCATCAGTTACACAATAAGAAGCTCTAACTGTTGAACCATCAACATCAGCAAGTGTGATATTGTTGTTGTCAAGATTCTTACCATATACGAAACCGGCGTTTACATACTGACAATCATCAGTCATTGCACGTGTTGCAAGGAATGATGCAGCTACTCTTGGAGCAGTACCAACTGCAGTTGTTGAAACAGCAGCAACTGTTGGAACAGCTGTTACAGTCTCATCAGAGATTACAGGAGTAACTGTTACATCAGAACCTACATAGAATGAATATGTGTCACCATAAGCAACGGTAGCACCGTTAACTGACCATGACTTAGCATTTTCAGCTGTTACTGTTACGAAGCTGTTGTATTCAGCAGTAGCTGTATCCATAACTGCCTCGCCGCCGTCAACTGTGATTGCACAGCCTGCAGCCTTTACAGTATAAGTGTCAGCAAGCTTCTTGTACTGAGCTGAGATTGTCTTAGACTCAGCAAGAGCCTTAATCTCATCGTCAGTCATTGACCAGCCGAGAGTCTCGTAACCGGCAATTGAAGGAACAGCAGGAATATCGATGTCTGCACCGCTTGCTACTGTCTGAGTGCTGATTACGTTGCCGTAACCATCAGTAAACATTACTGTGAACTGAGCGTTAGCAGCCTGGAATACAGGAACGTAAGTTGCAGCAGCAAGAGCTGTAACCTCGATATTTGCATTCTTAGAAATCATCTTGCCGTTCAATGTCCAGCCGATGAACTCATTGCCTTCAGCAGGTGTAGCTGTAAGAACAACCTTAGAGTTGAGAGCAACCTTAACTGTTACATCTGCATCTGTTACAGCCTCACCGTTGATTGTAGCAGTACCAAGATCTGTAGCAGCAACTGTTACAGGGATACCGCCTGAAAGTGCAGGAACTGTACGAGTTTCCTCTTTAGCGCAGGTAGCGCAAGTGCGAGTCTCAACACCTGTCTTGTCAAATGTTGGCTCTGTTGTAACCTTCCAATCGCTCCAAGCGTGACCTGTTGCTGCTACTGTTTC
>DKZG01000008.1:0-12795 GCA_002493595.1 Ruminococcaceae bacterium UBA7080
TCGAGCCCTGTTGTTCCCACCAAAGACTTAACGGTTTAATTGCTGTTAAGTCTTTATTTTTTTGTTTTGTTAAAAGGCTCGAAGCTTGTGAAGGCTTGCAAGAAAGGATAAGAATGAGCAAAATTTTGCGATGATTCGCAGACTTTGCATTTTTATAGCACGAAGCAAAGCCTTCCTCTGTGATGCTGTTGTTTAGTGTTTATAGTTATTTTAAAAAGTTTACTGCCAGTACGGCTGCCCCGAGGATAACCAATATAACACCCGTTATTCTGTTAAGTGTTTTGGGTGATGCTTTGTTTGCAAGTACTGCAGCAATCCTGGCCCAGATCAGTGTGCTTAAAACACAGAAAATCAATGCCCACCGGTCGGGTTTGCCGCCGATTGCAAAATGACTCACTGAGCCTGTAAGTGCAGTAAAGGTCATTACAAAAACACTTGTACCGACAGCGGTTTTCAGCTCGTATCCAAGTACGGATGTAAGCACAAAAAGCATCATCATTCCGCCGCCTGCACCGACAAATCCGCAGATTAAGCCTACTATCGTGCCGCAAATTGCAGATTGGATTATCTTTTGTTTTTTTGTGGCATTTTTCAGTCTGGCTTTTGGCTCAGTTATTGGTTTTGCAATAAATCTAATTCCGAGAAAGAGAGTCATAACTGTTGAAAAGCTGCCCATTGTATTGCTTGGCACAAGACTTGCCGTGTAGCTGCCGATGAGTGTAAAAAACAGAATAAATACCATCATAACAATTCCGTTTTTTATATCAATGTTTTTATTTTTAGCATATGTGTAGGTTGAAACAGCACTGGCAAGAATATCGCTTGCAAGGGCAATGCCGACAGCCATGTAAGGGTCAAAGCCTAAGAAGGTTATAAGCATGGGACTTATAACTGCAGCAGCACTCATGCCGGCAAAGCCTGTTCCGAGTCCTGCTCCTATACCTGCAATGAAGCATACGATAAATTTTAAAAGCATTTTTTACATCTCCGAGTAATTATATATGTTTGAAAAAGTTATGACCGTTTTATGGTAGGGCAAAACATGGTAATAAATATTAAAATTATGTTAATTAAAAGTAAAATATATATTGTTTTATATAAATTATAGTGATATAATGAACTGAAAATATCATTTTGGAAAAGGGGTTTTGTTATGGCAAAAACGAAAGCCGCCGGTGCAAAAGCAGCAAGCAAAGCACCTGCGGAAAAAAAGTACATGAAGCCATCAGAGATTGTTACCTTTGGTATTGGTCTTTTCGGTGTTGCCCTGCTTACAGGCTGGATGCCGGATTATACCACAACTTTCTTTGCTGACTTCGCATTTAAAGGCAAAGGCTTTGACGCAGCATCATTTGCAAACACTGTATCACTTGTATTTGGTGTTGCCGGTTTTGTAGGGGCAATTTGTGAACTTATTATCGGTATTTTGGTTGACAGAACGAAAACAAGACTGGGCAAGGTTAAGCCTTGGATAGGATTCGGTGCAATTCCGCTTGCCATTGTATCACTGATGGTGTTCATTGCACCTAATACATCAAGTCTTACAATTGCATCTGTATGGATGTTTATTATTTATGCACTTTATACAGCGGTTTCCTGTGCGGTTGAGTCACCTGCAAACTGTTTTGGTGCATTATGCTCACCAAATCCAAGTGAGAGGAGTGATGCAATTTCCATCGCTTCATTCCTTCGTTCGGTTGGTCAGTCAGGCGGTCAGGTTGTAATTATTGTTGTAGGTGCTGTTATGAAAGCGCTTATGGGTTCACAGCAGTTTAAGAATGCTGAAGGACAGGGACTGGATCTGATTATTTCAACGGCTGTTTGTGCACTTGGTATGGTTATTTTTGTAATGATTTTCTTTGCAAATAATAAGGAGCGCGTTCCCTATACTTCCGAAAAGGTTTCGCTGGCAGAGTCAATCAAGCTTGTTTTTACAAACAAGAACCTTCTTATGGTTTCTCTGACAAAGCTTGCAGGCTTCGGCAGAGGTGTATATGGTACAGTATCTCTCTACATAGCCATTTATCTTTTGGGTTCAAAGGGTTTGAAGCTTGCACTTATGCTGCCGATGGGTATAGGTACCGCAGTCGGTATGCTTATTGTTAAGGCTGTTCTTAAAAAATTCTCAACGAAAAAGACTTTCATTCTCTTCTGCGTTTATGGCTTCTCATCACTTATGATTTTGTTTATCGTATCAAAGCTGGTGGGCTTTAATTCGACACTTGTTGTACCGTTCCTTATTCTCAATTTCTTCTGCGGACTTCAGCACGGTAACACGAATGTAACGCCTAACATTATGATTGCAGACTGTGTTGATGAGATGGAATACAAAACAGGCAAGCGTCAGGAGGGTCTGGCTTATGCAGGCTATGGTCTGTTTTCGAAAATTGCATCGGCATTCACAAAGTACCTTGGTCCTTTCCTTGTGTATACATGGTCAGGTTACCAGTTCTCTCAGGATCAGAATGTAGCATATGCTGCACAGACGGACGGTACGCTTTCAAAATTCCTTGCAATTTATACAGTTATTCCTGCAATATTCGTTCTTCTTCAGGGTGTGCCGATTTTCTTCTATGATATGGTTGGCGAGAAGAAGGAAAGAATTACCGCTGCTCTTGCTGAAAAGAGAGCTGCACAAGAAGCAGTATCAGACGACTCAGCCGATGCTGCTGCAGAGTAAGGAGGGGTAGTATTATGGCAAAGAATAAAGAATTCAAGGCAGGACTTTATGCAGTAGTTGCAGGTGTTGCAGTAGCTGCGATATTAGTTCTTTTAACAATATTTGCATTTACGACAAGATATACTGCTTTTGCTCCGGATAAGGTTGCACAAACCTATGTTGACACTATTGTTCAGACCGGTGACGGATATAATGCTTATAAAAATACTTTGGTTTCCAAAAATGCCAAATATGGTGATTTTATAAGAAATGCATATATGAAGCCATATGTTAATGATAGTGATGATGTGAAACAGGCTGAATTTGTGGGCACAGGCTCTGATGAAGAGGCAAAGGCTATTGATAAGGTTTATTCAACAATGTATGATTACTATGTTGAACTTATCAAAACCTATGGTATGGACGATTATGACACCGTATTTTCAAAATATTTTGAAAAGCTTTCTCAGGTGAGAAAGGATGTATACGGTGACGAGTATATGGATACTGATTTTATGTTCGGTGCATTTGAATCGAATGTTTCAACATACGGAAAATCACTTACAGGTACGCAGAGAACCTTTGCATCCGATAATAAGACAGTGATTCAGGAGCAGTCAACCGGTGCTTATCAGACTATGTTTGGTAAGGAGCAGGATGTTGAGGTTGATGTTCTTGATAAGAACAGTCAGAAGAAAAAGACCGTTACAGAGAAACAGCTTGTTTATAAATTTACTACAACAGTCAAAGAATGCAAAGCACTTTCGGATGATGAGTTAAAAGCATATCTTGCAGATTATGAGGCGAGAATAAAGTCTGTTGCTGAGTCAGGTGAAGCTAAGGCTGATAAATTCGGACTTGAGGATACAACTAAGGAAAAGAAAATACTTTTCTTTAATAAGACTGAAAATATCAATAACAAGTCTGATATGGTTGACGCTTTCAAGAAGCTTGATTGCTCTGATTCCATTGATGCAGTGAGCAAGTGCATCGTTGAGGTTACGCTTGAGGATAAAAGTGTTGTTGCTACGCAGGAAGTTTATGTTGCAAAAATCGGCAACAGCTGGTATGTTGATGATACAAATGCGGATACATCGGCACTTTACCTTGCAAAATAATAACGGATAATTTATTTGTTAAATATCCCTATCTCTGAGACGAGATAGGGATATTTTTTGTGAACAATGAACAAATAATGGAAATCGTAAGCTTTTTATGTCTACTATTGCAATACTTGGTAATTATGGTTGACATAGCAGTAATATTTAGTTTATTATTATTATATGAATGTTATATTAAGGAGATGGTTAAATGGAAAGCACGGTATCGAAACTCCGTCCTTTTGGCATGAGGGATAAAATAGGATATGCAATGGGTGATATGGGTTGCAATCTTTCTTTTTCACTTGTGTCGTCATATATGTTTTTGTTTTATACACAATGCATTGGACTGAGTGCAAAACATTGGGCGTGGATTATTGTAGTATCCAAGGTTTGGGATGCTATTAATGATGTGCTGATCGGCGGAATGGTTGACCGTAGGAGAATAGGTAAAAAAAGTAAATTTATGCCATGGATTACGATAGGATCCATAGGCCTGGTTGCTTTTACGGTTATGATATTTACACCTGTACAGAGCTTGCCCGAAACAGGAAAAATTTTGTGGTGTTTATTATCGTATTGCCTTTGGTCGGTTGCTTATACGATGATTAATGTACCGTATGGTTCGCTTCATTCTGTTATTACCGAGGATCCGAAGCAGAGAACTACACTATCTACTTTCAGAAGCATAGGTGCCGGTGTTGCAGTGGTGCTGGTTATGATTTTGCCTAAGCTTATATATGAAGATAATGCGCTTTCGGCAAACAGAATTTTTATTGTGTCCATTGTGTTTTCGGTGGCTGCATTTTTCATTTTTCTCGCAATGCGCAGGCTGATAACCGAGCGAGTTGTGCGCGAGGATAAGGTTGAGAAGACCGGTTATATTTCAACTGTTAAATCATTTTTTACCAATCGTGCACTTTTGGGCATAACGATTGCAACGATTGCTGTTGTTATTTTCTATAATTCATCCATGTCTGTAAATAATCTTGTGTTTCAATTCTATTTTAATGATGCCGAAAAGGCTACATTGGCTATGATTGCATCCTATATTCCACTTGTTGCAATGATGCCGTTTGCGTCAGTTATTGTATCCAAAATAGGTAAAAAGAGTTTTATATGTATTTCGGGCATTGTCAGTGTTGTTGCAGGTGTGCTTATGCTGCTTCTTCCTATAACGCCTGATAAAAAAGGAATGATTATATATGTTATAGGTTTAATGTTTGTGAATGTTGGCTGCTGTGTATTCCAAATCATTGTATGGGCAATTGTTGCGGATTGTATTGAACTGAGCTACAGAAAAAAGGGTGTACGTGAGGAGGGATCGCTTTATGCCATTTATTCCTTCTTCCGAAAGCTGTCGCAGGGTATAGGCTCTGCAGTAGTTGCTCTTGCCTTAAGCTCGGTCGGATATGTTGAAAGCTCAAAGGTTCAAAGTGCAGCGGTTTCTGCCAATATAAAGAATTTATATATTATTCTTTTAGTTATAGGTCTTGCAATTATGGTTGTTTCAATGAAATTTGTTTATAATATCAGCTTTAAGCAGGAACAGGAATTTGGTGCCGATAAGGCAGATAATAATGAATTGGCGGGGTAAAGATGAGAAATATCAGATTAATTAACAAGAACTGGCTTTTTAAAAAGGGGCAATCAGCCGTGCCTGATGCGTTGGATGATGCTTGGGACAGGATTGATCTGCCATATACCTGGAACGGTATTGACGGACAGGACGGCGGCAATGATTATTATAGAGGAAAGGGCTGTTTTATAAAGGAAATATTAAAGGATGATTTTCCGCAGGGTGAGGAGTATTATATACAGCTTGACGGTGTTAATTCTTCTGCAGAGGTTTATTTTAACGGAAAAAGAATAACTGCACATCATGGTGGTTATTCCGCTTTCAGAGCAAAGCTCAGCGATGTAAAGGAGAACAATATTATAGCTGTTATTGCGGACAATTCACCAAATGATTTTGTGTATCCTCAGTTTGCTGATTTTACTTTTTACGGCGGAATTTACAGGGATGTTAAGCTTATAGGCGTTTCGAAAAGCCATTTTGATTTGGATTATTATGCGGCAGCGGGAGTTATGGTTACACCTGAAATTAAAGGCTCCAATGCAGAAATTAAAATCAAATCCTTTGTAACAAACCCGTTTGGATGTTATATTCAGTATAAAATTTTTGATGGCGAAACTGTTATTGCAGAGTGTACAGCGGCAGCGGATAGCAGTGAAGCGGTTTTAAGTATTGAAAATGTCCATTTGTGGGATGGAATTAAGGATCCGTATCTTTATACAGCAAAAGCAGTTCTGTATGCAGAATCGGATGATCAGGAGCATCTGTCGGAAAGTGCAGAGACTTTTGCTTTAGATGAAATATCTGTTCGCTTTGGCTGCAGAAGTTTTGAGGTTGATGCGCAAAGAGGGTTTATACTCAACGGCAGGGAATATCCGCTCAGAGGTGTATCACGTCATCAGGACAGACCTGAGATCGGTAACGCACTTACATATGCACATCACAGGGAGGATGTTGAACTTATTTGTGAAATGGGTGCAAATACCGTAAGGCTTGCACATTATCAGCATGCTCAGGATTTTTATGATTTGTGTGATGAGAAGGGTTTGATTGTATGGGCTGAAATTCCGTATATTTCAAAGCACCTGCCCAATGGTATTGAAAACACAAAATCTCAGATGACCGAACTTATATGCCAGAATTATAATCATCCCTGTATTGTTACATGGGGGCTTTCTAACGAAATAACCATGAATGGTGCAGCGGATAAATCTTTGGTGGAAAATCACAGAATGCTAAATGAGCTTGCCCATTCTCTGGATAAAACAAGGCTTACAACGGTTGCGGTTGTTACGCTTTGTGATATGGATGAGGAGTATGTGCATATATCTGACATTGTTTCCTATAATCACTATTTCGGATGGTATGGCGGGAATGTGGATATGTACGGTCCATGGTTTGATCATTTTCACAAAAAGTACCCAAAGCGTGCAATCGGAATAAGTGAATATGGCTGTGAAGCACTCAATTGGCATACTTCAGAACCCGAACAGGGGGATTATACCGAGGAATATCAGACTTACTATCATGAGGAACTGATTAAACAGATTTCGCAAAGACCGTACTTATGGGCAACACACGTGTGGAATATGTTTGATTTTGCTGCTGATGCAAGAGCAGAGGGCGGCGAGAACGGCATGAATCACAAGGGTCTGGTCACCTTTGACAGAAAATATAAAAAAGACAGCTTTTATGCTTATAAGGCCTGGCTTTCCGACGAGCCGTTTGTGCATATTTGCGGCAAAAGATATGTAAGACGGGCTGAAGAGGTTACAAAGGTAACGGTTTATTCCAATCAGGATGAGGTTGAACTTTTTGTAAATGGTGTGAGTGCAGGAAAACAGAAAAAAGGTCAATACCCGTTCTTTTATTTTCATGTTAACAATAGCGGAAAAAGTGAACTTGTTGCCCAAGCAGGCAGTTGCACGGATAAATCACAGCTTGAAAAAGTTGAAAGCTTTGACGAAAGCTACAGAATGAAGGAAGAAGGCGGTGTAATAAACTGGTTTGAAATAGATGCTCCTGATGGCTATTTCTCAGTAAATGATACGCTCGGCAGTGTAATGTCGACCTTTAAGGGCAAGCTGTTTTTGCTTAAGCTTGCTAAAGTTCTGCTTTCGGCTTTGTCAGATGGCAAAGCAAAGAATAAAGAGACACCGTCTGCTAAGAAGATGCCAAAGGCAAGGATAAAATCCGATGGTATTTCAGTGATGGGCTTTTCAATCAACAAAACGATTTTGGAGCTTGGAAAGGGTTTTTCAATCAAGAGAGTGTTTATGATGCTCGGAGGAGGTAAAATTACCAAAGAGCAGATTTTAGCCATTAATAAATCACTTAACAAAATAAAAAAACCAAATAAATAGCCGTTTTCAAAAAGCAGTTTGGATTGTTGAAATAAATGATTCACAGCTGCTTTTTTATTGGCAGAAAATTTATTTCAACAAATTTCGATAAATATATTTACCGCAGATTAAAAATGTGATATATTTTTTGTAAATATATATTGAGGAATAATTAAATGAATAATACATTAAGCCAATCAGAAAAAATAATATGGAGAAGTATTGTTTCCGTTTTAATTTGCGCAGTAGTTTTGCTGCTCCCGTTTCGTGCATATGCACTGAACGCGGATATGGTTGAGAATGAGGTTTACTGGATAGATAAGGGTAAAGAAATTTATTATTCCGGTGATGATTATTTTGAAGGTTTTTCAAAATATATAGCTGACGAGGCTGAAGGTTGTTTTTATCTTTTTACAAGATTTACGGATTACAGAATTGACAGCAATGACGACAATATTACGTTTGCTTTTACAATAGCAAATGATGTTAACACATATCATTTTGCTGTTGATAAGAACGGCTTTACCGATGCCACCAGTCCAAACACGGCACAGGCAATAGATGTTTATTATAATTTTGATGAGTCATCCTGTAAAAGGCAGGGCGGGGGCGTATATATTGCTTTTGCTTTGAAAAATAAAACCGATAAAATGCTCAACAACAGAATTGATTGCGAATACTCGTGCGGGTACAGCCGAACTTATGATATATTTAATAATGTAAGGCTTAATATGTATGTGCCGACTACAGCAAGAACAACAAAAGATACATCGGTCAGCAACGGCACAACTGCACACAAAAGCAAGACCGATTTTTCAACACGCATCAAGCAGACGCAAAATTCGGAAAAATCAGCAAACAGTAAACAGCCGAGTCAGAAGAGTACAAAGTTTTGTGCATCGGGAAAGGCAAGCTTTACAGAGGCACAGAAAAAGAGAACTGCAAACTTTTCGGGTGAAAACTCAAAACACGCAAATCATATAGGTGAGAATGAAACCGAGAATGGCAGTTTCCATGCTTTGGAAAAGTCTGATGAGCAGTCAAAAGTATATTCAATTGAAAAACGGAAGGAATTGTCAACCCAAGCAAAGCTTTTACTGATTATTTTTTCAATTTTATTTATTGTTGGTGTAATTTGTGTTATTATCGGAACAGTTCACAATAAAAATGAAGATAAGAATTATAAAGAAGATCATTGAGCGAAAACGTTTTGATGCATTAAGGAGATAGACAAATGATGATGCTTCATCCAATCAAGCCTGTTTATAACGAAAAATCAGAAATACTTATTCTCGGTTCATTTCCGTCTGTTAAATCGAGAGAGGAGGGCTTTTTTTACGGGCATCCTCAAAATCGTTTTTGGCGGGTAATGGCACGGATATGCAGTTCACCTGTGCCAAAGGATATTGATGAAAAAACAAAACTGATCCTTGACCATCATTTTGCTTTGTGGGATGTCATATATTCCTGTGAGATAAGCGGCTCCTCAGACAGTTCAATAAAAAATGCTGTTGTCAATGATTTGGGCGTAATACTTAATTGTGCTGATATCAAAAAGATTTTTGTTAACGGGAAAAAGGCTGAAAGCCTTTATAAAAAGTATCTTGAAAATAGTACCGGAATGAAAGCAGTCTGCTTACCTTCAACAAGTCCGGCAAATGCCGCATGGGGAGAGGAACGTTTATTTGAGTATTGGAAGTCGCAGATTGGAGAGGTAAAATAAAACTATATAACCCAAAAGGCCCTTCATTACTTAACTGTAATGAAGGGCCTTGCTGATTTTTTAATGTCTCGGTCTGTGGTTATCTCTTCTTGGTTTTCTCGGTGTCTCGTCTATATCATTTTCAGGTGTCATACCCTCAAGTTCAATAAGAGCATCTCTTCTTGAAAGGTTTATTCTGCCCTGATCATCAATTTCAAAGCACTTAACAATGATGGAGTCACCAACATTTACAACATCCTCAACCTTTTCTGTTCTCTTAACGTCAAGACGTGAAATGTGTACAAGACCCTCTTTGCCCGGAGCAATTTCTACAAATGCACCAAAGTTCATAATCCTTGTAACAATTCCGTTATAGAAAGCACCTACCTCAGGATCTGTAGCAATAAGCTTAACTATATTAACAGCGCCCTGGCATTTGTCTGCATCAACACCGCTGATGAATACCCTGCCGTCTTCCTCAATATTGATTTTAACGTCATAGTCGGACTGGATTTCCTGAATAACCTTGCCGCCCTTGCCGATAACATCACCGATTTTATCAGGGTCGATAGTCAGCGTATACATTTTAGGTGCGTATTTTGAAAGCTCTGCTCTTGGTTCGCTGATAACAGGGAGCATAACCTCGTCAAGAATATAGTTTCTTGCTTTGTGTGTTTTTTCAAAAGCTTCCTTAATGATCTCAGGGGTGAGGCCATGTACCTTAAGGTCCATTTGAATAGCAGTGATACCCTTCTTTGTGCCGGCAACCTTAAAGTCCATATCGCCGTAGAAGTCTTCGAGTCCCTGAATATCAACCATTGTCATAAAGTCACCGTAAACGCCGTCGTCGCCGGTAATGAGACCGCAGCTGATACCGGCAACCGGAGCCTTAATAGGAACACCGGCAGCCATAAGTGAAAGTGTAGAACCGCAGATTGAACCCTGGGATGTTGAACCGTTTGAAGAAAGAACCTCGGATACAACACGAATTGCATAAGGGAATTCATCAACAGTAGGAAGAACAGGTACAAGTGCTTTTTCAGCGAGTGCGCCGTGACCGATCTCACGTCTTCCCGGTCCTCTTGAAGGTTTTGTTTCACCAACAGAGTATGAAGGGAAGTTATAGTGATGAATATATCTTTTTTCTGTCTGCTCGTCAAGGCCGTCAAGAAGCTGAGCATCGTTGATAGGGCCGAGTGTAGTTACGGAAAGCACCTGAGTCTGACCTCTTGTGAAGAGACCTGAGCCGTGCGCTCTGGCAAGCAGGTCAACCTCTGCATTAAGCGGACGGATTTCATCAATTTCTCTGCCGTCAACTCTCTTATGCTCGTCCTTGAGCCAAGCACGTACAACGTGCTTTTGAACGAGATACATGATCTCATCAAGTTTGCCCTCATTGCCTTCAAAGCGTTCGTCAAACTTTTCGTGAACTGCAGCATAAATCGGAAGAAGAGCTTCATCACGTACAAGCTTATCGTCTGTATCAAGTGCTTTTTTTACATCCTCGATGCAGAATTCTTCAATTTCAGCCATAATTTCAGGATCGGGATCTGAGGATTCATAAGCAAACTTTGGCTTGCCGATTTCATCAACAATACCCTGGATGAATTTTACAATTTTTTTGTTTTCTTCATGACCGGCCATAATTGCGTTGAACATTGTCTCATCATCAATTTCGTTACCGCCTGCTTCAATCATAGCGATAAGGTCAGCAGTTGATGCAACTGTAAGCGTGAGCTCTGTCTTTTCTCTTTGCTCAAGAGTGGGGTTAATCACAATTTCGCCGTCAACAAGTCCAACGTTAACAGAGGAAATAGGACCGTCCCACGGAATGTCTGAAATTGCAATTGCAGCAGATACACCGATTGCTGCTGTGATTTCTGGTGAACAGTCAGGATCAACAGACATAACCGTTGCTACTACAGAGCAATCGTTTCTTAAATCTTTGGGAAAAAGAGGTCTGATTGGTCGGTCAATACAGCGTGATGTAAGGATAGCCTTTTCACTGGCACGACCCTCTCTTCTGAGGAAAGAACCGGGAATTCTTCCTACAGAATACATTTTCTCTTCATAGTCGACTGAGAGCGGGAAGAAATCAACGCCCTCACGTGGTTTAGCAGATGCCGTAACATTACAAAGTACCTCTGTATCGCCATAGCGAGCCATGATAGATGCATTTGCAAGACCGGCCATTTTACCGGTTTCAAGTGTAAGCTTTCTGCCGGCAAGTTCAGTTTCCCAAATTTTAAAATTCTTGAAAAACATTTTAATACCTCATTTCTAAGTTGTTTTTATTTAATGAAAGGAGGTGCAATAGTAATAAATTCAGCACATATTGCATGTCGGTTATATGCTCAATTTACTACTATTGTCTGCTCCCTCCTTTAATTACAAAAAAGTAAACGAGGCAAGCGCTTTTCATTGAGCGCTTGCCTGATTGACAAATTATTTGTCGAGGGTATCACGGATACCAAGCTTCTTAATAAGAGAACGGTATCTTTCGATATCCTTGTTGTAAAGATAAACAAGAAGGTTTCTTCTGTGACCTACCATCTTGAGAAGACCGCGACGTGAGTGATGGTCCTTCTTGTGCACTTTAAGGTGCTCGGTAAGCTCATTAATTCTTGTTGTGAGTACCGCAATCTGAACCTCAGGTGAGCCTGTATCGCCCTCGTGAGTTGCATACTCCTTGATAATAGCCTGCTTTTCAGCCTGTGTCATAATTTCACCTCATTTAATTATAGTATTTGCCGATTTGCGAAAAACACAGTACAGGGTAGGTGAATGCCTGTAAGGCTTGCACCCATAACCGAGTATTTCGTTTTCAGCGAACTGATTATATCACAACTGTAAGAAATTGTAAAGTGTTAATTTGCAGCAGACAATTTTTTGCGTTTTTCTGCAGCGGTGATAGATGTATTTGATGCTTTTTTGCTGCAAAGGACGATCAGTGCCGTAATAAGTGATGCACTGTTTTTACAGAAATTCTGTGTTTACAAATAGCACCTGCGTTTAAAAACAGGTAAATCTGAAGATAAACAGATAAATATCCCTTGACATTATCTGTTTTTATGGTATAATCATTAAGCCGCATATTATAGGCTTAAGTTATATACATCTTATATACGCCTATCGTAGCGAGACTTGGATAAGGAGAGATTAGAATTATGTACGCTGTTGTTGTAACAGGCGGTAAGCAGTACAAGGTTTCAGAGGGCGATGTTCTCTATGTAGAAAAGCTTGGTGCTGAAGCAGATGCAGAGATTACTTTTGATAATGTACTTGCAGTAGCTACTGATGATGGTTTTAAGGCAGGCAAGGATTGTGCCGCTTCAACTGTTACCGCTAAGGTTCTTAAGAATGGCAAGGGTAAGAAGATTACTGTATTTACTTACAAGCCAAAGAAGGACGAGAAA
>DKZG01000008.1:12802-154480 GCA_002493595.1 Ruminococcaceae bacterium UBA7080
GGTTGAGATTACCAAGATCAATGCGTAATGATTAACATTGAATTTTATCGTGGCATTAACGGATTATGCGGCTTTGAGGCACAGGGTCATTCCATGGCGGCTGATGCAGGAGAGGACATTATCTGTGCATTTGTTTCAAGCGCTTGCCTTATGACAGCCAATACTGTCACCGAGGTGCTTGGGCTTGATGCCGATGCAAGAGCAGAGGATGGCTTTTTAAAGCTTATGATTTTACAGGATGCCACACCCGCACAGGATATTCTTAACGGACTTAAGCTCCACTTGACAGAGCTTGCAAAGGATTATCNNTACAAGCCAAAGAAGGACGAGAAACGCAAGAAGGGTCATCGTCAGCCATACACAAAGGTTGAGATTACCAAGATCAATGCATAATGATTGAAATAGAATTTTACAGCGGCATCAACGGGCTTTGCGGTTTTGAAGCAAGTGGCCATGCATTAGGCAGTGAAGCAGGAGAAAATGTTATTTGCGCATTTGTATCCAGTGCATGCCTTATGGCAGCCAATACGGTTACTGAAATCATCGGCCTTGATGCTGACGCACAATCTGACGACGGCTATCTCAAGCTTATGATACTTGAGAATGCGTCGCCGGCTCAGGATATCCTTAACGGATTCAGGCTTCATATGACAGAGCTTGCAAAGGATTATCCCGCAAACATAAAAGTGATTTATCGGAGGTGTAACAATGCTTAAGTTAGATTTACAGCTTTTCGCTCATAAGAAAGGTATGGGTTCTACAAAGAACGGCCGTGATTCAGAGTCAAAGCGTCTTGGCGCTAAGAGAGCTGACGGTCAGTTTGTTCTTGCAGGCAATATTCTTTATCGCCAGAGAGGTACTCATATTCATCCCGGCAATAATGTTGGAATCGGTAAGGATGACACTCTTTTTGCTCTTATCGACGGAACAGTTAAGTTTGAGAGAATGGGTAAGGACAGAAAGAAAGTTTCTGTTTATCCAGTTGAGCAGTAATAGATTAAGTATAAAGCACGGACAAAAGTCCGTGCTCTTGTTATAAAAGGGGATTATAAAGTGAGCTTGTTTGGTAAAAAATCTACAGAGTATAATGCTGAAAAAAGAAACAAGACGATTAATTACAATCATCTTAATCAGCATTACTGCAAAACGGGGCAAACAGTTCTGGCGGGGGATTCAATAACCGAAATACTGAATCATACTGAACTGTATGCCGATTATACGGCTGAAAGCGGTCTTGCCGTATATAACAGAGGAATCAGCGGTGATACAAGTGACAGACTTTTTGAAAGACTGGAAAGCAATGTGCTTAATCTACGGCCGTCGAACATAGTTTTGCTCATCGGCACAAATGATTATAGCTATGGTCTGCCTATGCAGGAAACTGTTGATAACATTGAAAAAATACTTGCTGTGATTTCTGAAAAATGCAGTGATGCCAATGTGATTATACAGGCAGTTTACCCGGTTAATGGAAAATTGAACAAGTATAATAAAAGGAAAAATGCGAAAATCCAAAAGTTAAATAAAAAAATCAAACCTCTTGCAGAAAAGTACTCAGCGGTATTTTTGGATCTGACAGAAGTTCTTTCGGACAAAGACGGCGATTTTAAGCCGGAGTATACATATGACGGACTTCATCCAAATGTATTCGGATTTGAAAAAGTTGTTGAAAAAGTAATACCGCTTCTTAAATAATTTTAAAAATCATGTGTTCATATTGCACAAAAATCCATTTGCTGATTTATGCAAAACGTAAATTTTTGTCAAGCAGATAAATTATGATATCAAATCAGGATAAATTGTGTTATAATACCAGTTATGTGAGCGCAGATTGTGTTTGTCTGCGTAATTTTTATTATAAGAGGTGGATGTTTTGGCAAAAAGAAAAATGATTAATCTGAAAGATGCCAGCGTAAAGGAAATCCTTGCTTTTTCCTTGCTTCCGTTTGGATTGCTTACTGCTTTAAATGTTATCAGCAATGCGCTTAATGTTTATTTAGCAGACAATCTTGGTTTGGGTATGGTTGGTGCCGGTCTTGTACTTACTATTACAAAGGTTTGGGATGCTGTTAATGACCCGATGATGGGCATGATTGTTGATAAGACACGAACCAAATGGGGTAAATGCCGCCCGTATTTGATATGGATGGTTATTCCAATGATGGTTGGTCTTATATTGCTGTTTGCACCTGTTGATTTCGTAAATTCAAGTTCTTTTGCGATTTCGCAGATCGATATTGCTTCTACAATTGCTACAATCGGTGACGGTTTTCATATTATCAGAACGAATGAAGCAGTTAACACCGGTAATTTTTGGTATGCAGTAGCTGCTTATCTTATATTCTATACATTCTATACAGCTGTTGATATTCCTTATCAGGGTCTTACTCCGCTTGTTTTTCCCGAAAGCAAAAAAAGAGTAAGCGCTATTTCTATCAGCAATATTTTCGGTTCTATAGGAACCATTCTTCCATCAATTGTTTTCTTCCCGATTGTTTATGCATTTGAAGATGCAAGAATGGGCTTCTTTGTAGCTGCGATTGTATTTGCAGTATTGTCCGGTATACCTATCTTTATATCATTCTTTGGTATTAAAGAAAAGGTTTACATAGAAGAAGAGCCTATCAAGTACAGAAAAGCTCTTAAAATTGTATTTGGCAATAAGAATATGAGAGCAATTCTTGCTTCTGCCTTTTTCTATGCAATTGTTAATCTCGGTGCAATGTTCCTTATGTTTTTTGCTAAGTGGAATTGTTATGGAATTTTTGATTTCCCGGCATTAAATGAATGGCTTGCCGGTCATGGCATAAATGTAGTTCTTTCCGAAGAAGGTTTATTATTCCCGATTTTGAGTATCAGCAGCGGTATTTCTTATATGCTTTCAATGGCTATAGTTCCTGCACTTCTTAAGAAAATGGATAAGAAGACACTCTTTATTCATTCGTCTTGGATTTGTGCGGTTGCCAATATTATTGTATTTGTAGTTTGTCAGTATATTGTACCTTATACCAGTGAGAATCTTACACAGGCAAGAATTGGTTTTGTTGTTTATTGTGTATGTCGTTTCTTTACCAATTTCCCGGTTGGTATGGGTCTTGTTCTTCTTCAGGCTATCTTTTCGGATGCAGTTGATGTTATTGAGATGGAAACGGGCGAGAGACTTGAGGGTGCAGTATTCTCGTTCAAGAGTCTTATTAATAAGATTGGTATTGCACTTTTCAACCTGGTAGTTATGGCTGTGGTTAATGCTTTCGGTTATTCAACAATGTCAACAGAGCTTACAGCCCTTAAGGATGCAGGCCAGCTCACAAGAGAGGTAATGCTTGCTAATCATATGCCTGTGCTTAATGCAATATTCTTTATGCTTACCGTACTGGGTTCAATCGGTCTTATTCTTCAGATATTCCCAATGCTGAGATACAAGTTTAACGAAGCTGAAAATGAAGATAAACTTAAGGCGTTCAGAGCAAAGAAAGAGGCTGAGGTTGAAGCAAAGCTTCAGGCTGCTGCCGCTCAGGCAAAGACTGCCGATTAATAAATCATATATTAAGAGTATATAATAAAAAAACAAACGAGAGTTTTTCTCTCGTTTGTTTTTTTATAAAATTTTTAATTCCTTGTAAACGAATATATCCTCATTTTACATTTTAGAATACGGTATAAGTCATCAATAGTCCGGGTGGATATGTTTTTATTTTTTCTCAATCCGGCAATCGTTGAACTGCTGATATTATATTTTGAAATCAATGTATATGTGCTTTCATTACTGCTTTTCAGCGTATTCCAAAAGGGTTCGTAGCTATTCATTTTTATCACTATTTCAATGGTAAAATATAGTCGCACTATTGACAAGGGTCTAAATAGCGTCTGTAATAATTATTGTAGTCTGAAATGCGACTATAAAAAGGCGGGATAAGGATGGAAGAAAAATACTTAAAGCCTGATGCTGAGATTAACACATTTGCCATTGCGGATGTTATTACAACAAGCAGCAGAGGAGATGGCGGCGATGGGCCGATTGAGCTGCCGGATATAGAGCTTTGATTTTACAAATGAATAGATGGCTTAAGGCACAAGCGGAGATTGTTCTGTTTGTGCTTTTGTTTATAATTGACACAGTAATTAAGGTATATTAAAATGTTTTGATCCGTATTGTCCAAAAAATAACAATATGAGTAATTATTTCTTGCAATATGCGGTAAAATAATATATAATTATATCGGTAAATTTTAGTATATAATTAAAATAAAATATATAGAGAGGTTAACTATGGACGCTTTAAACAAAAAAACAATTGAAGACATTGATGTTAAAGGCAAAAAGGTTCTTGCTCGCTGTGATTTTAATGTTCCGCTTAAGGATGGAGAAATCACAAATGATAAGAGAATTGTTGCTGCACTTCCTACAATCAAATACCTTATGGAAAATGGTGCAAGAGTGATTCTTTGCTCGCATCTTGGCAGACCTAAGGGCGAATATAAGCCTGAGTTCAGTCTTGCTCCTGTTGCCAAAAAGCTTTCAGAGTATCTTGGTGTGGAGGTTAAGCTTGCTGAAGACGAAAATGTTGTAGGCGATCATGCGAAGACAATTGCATCTGAGCTTAAGGACGGCGAGGTTATGCTCCTCGAGAACGTTCGTTACAGAAAAGAAGAGACAAAAAATGAAGAAAGCTTTTCAAAAGAGCTTGCTTCTCTTGCAGATATTTTTGTTAATGATGCTTTCGGTACTGCACACAGAGCGCATTGCTCAACCACAGGTGTTGCAGCGTACCTTCCTGCTGTTTGCGGCTACCTTATTCAAAAAGAGATTAAGTTCATGGGCGGTGCACTTGCAGAACCAAAGAGACCGCTTGTTGCTATTCTCGGCGGTGCCAAGGTATCGGACAAGATCGGCGTAATTTCAAATCTTATTGAAAAATGTGATACCATCATTATCGGCGGCGGTATGGCTTATACCTTTATGAAATATCTCGGCCACAGCATCGGAGATTCTTTGCTTGAGGCTGACTGGATTGAAAAAGCAGGCGAAATGATGAAGGCTGCTGAGGATAAGGGTGTTAAATTCCTTATTCCTGTTGACAATAAGGTAGGCAAGGAATATGACGAAAACACGGAATTCATGGTTGTAAACAGCGATGAAATTCCTGATGGATGGATGGGACTTGATATCGGACCCAAGACTGAGGAACTGTTTGCTGAAGCTATTAAGGGTGCGGGAACAGTTATTTGGAACGGACCGATGGGTGTATCCGAATGGGATAACTTCGCATCAGGTACAATTACTGTTGCAAAGGCTGTTGCCGAGTCAGGTGCAATTTCCGTAATCGGCGGCGGTGACTCAGTTGCTGCGGTTACAAAGCTTGGATTTGCTGATAAGATGAGCCACATTTCAACAGGCGGCGGTGCTTCACTTGAATTCCTTGAAGGCAAAGACCTCCCGGGTATTTGTGCACTTGCAGACAAAGACTGATTATGGGCAGGTATTATAATCGGTTTATAACGAATTTGCCGGTTGAGCAAATCAGTACGGTTATTGATGGTTTTTTTGCCGCAAATAGATTTAAGCCTTATTCGTATAAAGGTGAAACCTGGATGAAATGCGGCAAGGGAATCCTGATGGCTCCTCAGATTATGAGGGTATGCGTCGATGGAAACTTAATTACTGTTGAGGCATTTGTAAGATACTCAATTTTGCCGGGTGTCTATTTAGGCGAATTTGAGCTTGATGAAAGCTTTGTTTTATGTGTGCCTAAGAGTGAGTTAAAGTCAAAGGTTAGAAATCTTGAGTTTCAGCTTGGATTTAACCCTGCTTTTCAGTATCAGACGGCAAATAATACTGTTGGCAGTCGGCTGACTGCAGATGATCAGTGCAATCATTGTAACGGTATGAATCATTTGTCATACAATAATCAGCCGCAAAGCAAGATTTGCCCTAAATGCAATAATGCATCAAAGGCGGAATCCGCATTTTGTATGTATTGCGGCAATAAATTTTAATATTCACAAGGAGAATAATTATGAATAAACAACTTCGTAAAGCTGTTATTGCAGGTAACTGGAAGATGAATAATACACCTGCACAGACAACAGCACTTATTAATGAAATGAAACCGCTTGTTGCAGATGCAGACTGTGATGTAGTTCTTTGTGTGCCGTTTGTTGATGTTCCGGCTGCAGTTGAGGCTGCAAAGGGTTCAAACATCAAAATCGGTGCAGAGAATGTACATTTTAAAGACAGCGGTGCTTACACAGGTGAAGTATCGGCAGATATGCTCCTTGAGCTCGGTGTCGAATATGTGGTTATCGGTCACAGCGAGAGAAGACAGTATTTTGCCGAAACAGACCAGACCGTTAATCTTCGCACACTTAAGGCTCTTGAAAAGGGGCTCAAGCCTATCGTTTGTGTCGGAGAGACTCTTGAGCAGAGAGAGCTTGGCTATACAGAGACACTTCTTAAATATCAGACAAAGATGGCACTCACAAATGTTGACGCCAAGCAGCTTGAGGACGTAATAATCGCATATGAGCCTGTTTGGGCTATCGGTACAGGTGTAACAGCTACTGCAGATCAGGCTGACGAAGGCAATGGCTTTGTGAGAGACGCTATTGCAGAGGCTTACGGTGCTGATATGGCTGCAAAGGTAACAATTCAGTACGGCGGTTCAATGAATGCAAAAAATGCTGATGAGCTTTTAAGCAAAGAGAATGTTGACGGAGGTCTCATCGGCGGTGCATCACTCAAGGCTGAGGACTTCTCAATCATTGTTAAGGCTGCAAGCAAATAACGAAATGATTTTTATTAGTGGGTGGATAGAGCTTCCGCCCACTTGAACTATAAAAAACTTGGAGGACATGAATAATATGAAAAAGCCTGTCGTACTTTGTATTATGGATGGATTCGGAAGAAATACGTCTGATTACGGCAATGCGGTTGCTGCCGCTGATAAAAAAAATCTTGATAAAATAATGGCAGAAAATCCATATACCTATATTGGTGCATCGGGTATGGATGTAGGCCTTCCTGACGGGCAGATGGGAAACTCGGAGGTTGGTCACACCAATATCGGAGCCGGCAGAATTGTTTATCAGGAACTTACAAGGATTACCAAGTCAATTGAGGATGGCGATTTCTTTGAAAATGAGGCGATGAGAGCCGCTGTTCAGAATGCGCTGGATAACAAAACTTCGCTTCACCTTATGGGGCTTATGAGCGACGGTGGTGTTCACTCTCATAATTCACATATCTGGGCAATTGTTGAGCTGGCTAAAAAAATGGGGCTTGACAGAGTTTATCTTCATTGTATTATGGACGGACGTGATGTTGCACCTACAAGCGGCAAGGATTTTGTTAAGGATGCGATTAACAAGCTGGATGAGATCGGCGTTGGAAAGGTTTCTACAGTTGTCGGCAGATATTATGCAATGGACAGAGACAATAACTGGGACAGAGTTAAAAAGGCTTATGATGCACTTGTATTTGGCAAGGGTATTCAGACCGACGATCCTGTTCAGGCTATTGAAGAGTCATATAAAAAAGTTGACGCTGACGGAAAAAACGTAACCGACGAGTTTATTGAACCTACCGTTTGTCTTGAAAATGAAGGAAGAATAAGCGAGAATGACAGCGTCGTATTCTTTAATTTCCGTCCGGACAGAGCAAGAGAGATAACAAGGACCTTTGTTGACGATGATTTTAAAGGCTTTGAACGTGACCGAATTTCTGTGACCTATGTATGTATGACACAGTATGATGCAACAATGCCCAATGTGCTTGTTGCCTTCAAACCGCAGAGCCTTGCCAATACGCTCGGTGAGTATCTTGCGAAGAATCATATGACACAGCTCAGAATTGCCGAGACAGAGAAATATGCTCATGTAACCTTTTTCTTTAACGGCGGTGTTGAGGCTGTTAATGAGGGTGAGGACAGAATTCTTATTCCGTCACCGAAAGTTGCAACCTATGACCTTAAACCTGAAATGAGTGCGTATGAGGTTTCCGAACAGCTTGACAAGGCCGTACTTTTCGGCAAATATGATGTTGTGATTGTGAACTTTGCAAACTGTGATATGGTGGGACATACAGGTATTTTTGATGCGGCTGTTGCAGCTGTGGAGGCTGTTGATAAATGTGTCGGTTCTCTTTATGAAGCTGTTAAGGAAATGGACGGATGCCTGTTTATCACAGCGGACCATGGTAATGCCGACCGGATGAAGGAGTCTGATGGTTCACCGTTTACCGCGCATACAACGAATCCTGTTCCGTTTATTGCAGCAAACTGCGGTGAGGGAACAACGCTTCGTGAAGGCGGCAGACTTTGCGATATTGCGCCTACAATGCTTCAAATGCTTGGCCTTCCTCAGCCTGAGGAAATGACGGGCAAATCTTTAATAAAATAAAGGAAAGGGTCGATTTTATCGGCCCTTATTTTTAGGAGGTTTTATGGATAATACAAAAAAATTCAGTGGTAGGGCAGAATTCTATACACGAGGCAGACCGGGATATCCACAGGCGTTGTTTGATTGTCTGTATGGTAAATATGGTTTTTCCGACAGGTCAGTTATTGCTGATATCGGTGCCGGTACGGGGAAATTTTCAAAATACCTTCTTGATAACGGCAGCAAGGTTTATATTGTTGAGCCGAATGATGATATGCGTCTGGCGGCGCGCAGTGCGCTTTCGAATTACACAAAAGCAGTTTTTATGAACGGCAGCTCAGAGATAACGGGAATTGATGACTGCTCGGTTGATTTTGTTACTGCTGCACAGGCTTTTCATTGGTTTGATACAAAAAAATTTAAAGAGGAATGTAAAAGGATTTTATGCCCCGGCGGCAAGGCTGCGTTAATATGGAATATGCGTGATATGAACAGTGAATTTAATGTCAGATGCGAGGCACTTTTTCGGAAACATTGCCCTGGTTTTAAAGGTTTTCATGGAGGCATACAGTATGATGACGGAAGAATCATTGCGTTTTTTGGGAATAATTATGAAAAAATTATTTTTGAAAATCCAATTGCTTTTACAAAGAATAAGTTTATAGCACGAAGCTTATCGGCATCATATTCGCTAAAAAAAGGCAGCGATGGTTTTGAAAAATATATTAAGGCTCTTGAGGATTTGTTTGACAGATACAGTGAAGATGGTATTGTCGAAATGAAAAATAATACAGTACTTTATATTGGTTTGGTAAAATAATTTTATTTTTGGGGTGATTTTATGAATGATTATGATGTGATTTTATTTGATATGGACGGAACGCTGACAGATTCATCACCGGGTATTATTCATTCCATTGTTTATGCACTGGATAAGTATAATATCAGGGTGGAAAATCAGGATGAGCTGAGAAAATTTCTCGGTCCGCCGCTTCATATATCGTTCAGAGATTTTTATGGTTTTGATGAAGATAAAGCGATGGAGGCTGTTGGCTTTTATCGGGAGTATTTTCGTACAAAAGGAATTTTTGAGAATTCTCTTTATGACGGAATCAGGCATCTTATTAGAGCTTTGAAGGAAAGAAAGAAGCAATTGATCGTTGCAACTTCAAAGCCACAGGATTTTACGGATACAATTATGGAGTATTTTGATTTGACAAGATATTTTGATTTTGTTGCCGGTTCAAATATGGATGGCAGCAGATCGGCAAAGGCGGATGTTATTGAATATGCGCTTAAAAGCTGTAATGTAACGGATAAATCGAAAGCGGTTATGGTTGGTGACAGAAAGCATGACATCATAGGCGCAAAGGCAGCGGGAATTGATTCTATCGGAGTGGAATACGGATACGGTGATTATGACGAATTGTTATCTGCGGGAGCCACCTATATTGCAGGAAGTGTCGGAGAGTTGTATGAACTTCTGTTGTGATATGCAGGTAATTTGAAACGGTTTCATCTTAAATATTGACAATGTGAAGATTTAGCAGCATAATAAAACATAGGCCGAGGCAACAGATAGTCTGTATCCTGTTTTGGACTTATTGTCCCGGGCTGAATATGTTATGAAGGGGAATATTTATGGCAAACAAAAATAAGTACTCCGGTACACAGACAGAGAAAAACCTTGAGGCCGCCTTTGCAGGTGAGTCTCAGGCACGTAACAAGTATACATATTTTGCATCAGTTGCTAAAAAAGAGGGCTATGAGCAGATTTCGGATTTGTTCTTAAAAACTGCAAATAATGAAAAAGAGCATGCGAAGATGTGGTTTAAAGAGCTCAACGGTTTAGGCGATACAGCTGATAACCTTGCAGATGCTGCAGATGGTGAAAATTATGAATGGACGGATATGTATGAAAACTTTGCCAAAACAGCTGAGGAGGAAGGTTTTGTGCAGCTCGCTGAAAAATTCCGATTAGTGGCTGCTATTGAGAAGCACCATGAGGAACGTTACCGTGCTCTTCTGAAAAATATCGAGAGCGCTCAGGTATTTGAAAAAAGCGAGATAAAAGTTTGGGAATGCCGAAACTGCGGGCATATTGTGGTTGGTAAAAAGTCTCCCGATGTTTGTCCTGCTTGCAATCATCCACAGAGTTTTTTTGAAATAAGTGCCGAAAATTATTAATCCGATTGGCCTGTTCTTGCATTTGTGTAAGGGCAGGCATATTTTTTTGCGCAAATATAATTATAGACTCTTGTCTTTTAACGGGCGCCGTTTTGTCAATAGCTAAGCATAAAGTTTGTTAAAATGTTACAAAGATTACAAAAAGGTTACAAATAACGTTGTTGAGCATTGCTATAGATTACGAAATGTAATTTATGATAGAATGCAAAATGGTGTTGAACAAACAGTGCTTTTGCCGGAAAGGCGATATTGTTTGAAGAGGAGACAACTATGAAAAAGCGAATTAAAGACAGTATTATTACAATTTTATTGACTGTTATATTGATAACTGTTTTTCCGATAACGGTATTTGCAGACGAGTTTGAACCAAGACTGACAGCGCCTAACGGAGAGCCTTATTACACATATGAACTGAATGCTTATACGAAAACGGGTTACGGTATGCCGAATTGTGTAGCGTATGCATTTGGAAGGATTTATGAGATTAACGGTAAGAGACCTTTAATTGACCGAGGCAATGCGGGTGAATGGTGGTTTATTAACAAGGCTAATGAGTATTATGAATACGGTGATGAACCAAAAGTAGGTTCGGTTGCTTGTTGGTCCGGACATGTTGCAGTGGTAGAAAAGGTTTCCGATGACGGAGCAATTACAATATCGGAATCCCATTGGGGAGGCACATATTTTAATACCAAAGTATACAGTGATATGGTGTCGCATTACGGCCAGAAATTTTATGGCTACATTTACACATATAATGAACCTGAAAAGGAAGAAGAGATCGAAACTGTTAAGGATGATGCATATTTTGAAAACTGCGAAAAGACCTGCTTTACGGCTCTTGAGTTTGCGCAGGTAGAGGATGTTTTAATGAAGCCGTCATCCAATACGTTATTGGAATCTTTGACAATTTAATTTAAAAATGGAAACTGCACCGGATGTTTTAATGTTTTAAAATATTCAGTGCAGTTTTTATATAGTTTTTTAGGAGGAATGCAAGCAGACTGACAAACTGCTTGCATTTGTTGCATTAAACAAAGTATTGCAAAAAAGATATATTTGGTGTATCTTAATATTGGATTAAAATTATATGGGGTTAAAATATAGTAAAGACGGAATTTTCACTGTGTGCTTTTAAAACTGCAGTTCAGGAAGGTCTTTTAGTTTATCCCTTTTTCTTTATTTTTAACCGGAGGATATTTCTATTTTAGGTGGATTATGAGTAAGATTATTCTTGATGATTCAACAGCATTACAAACTGATGCTATTGATGATATTATGAATTCATGTGAAAAATACAGAAATCAGCTTATAAAACGATGTGCTGCATTTTTTGACTGCGATATTGAAACTGCCAAGGATTGTGTTCAGGATACTTATTTGGCATTATTTGAAAATCTTTCGCGGGGTGTTAAAATTCACGATTATCGGGCATGGCTTTATAAAGTTGTTTTAAATATAAAAAATAATGCAGTAAAGGATAGGCTTAGGCGTAACGAATATGATTTTGATTCAAACGAGGAAAAGGATGCTGTTTTGAGCAATGAATTTGTGTATGATCCTGACTATGTAGAACTGCTTGTTACGCAAGAAACTATAGAAGAAAGAACACTAAAAATTATTTCATCGCTTAATAAAGAAGAGAGAACCATGTATCTGCTTTATTATCATGAGCGTAAAAATCTAAAAGAGATAGCAAAGATATTGGGAATATCTCATACAGCTTCAAGGCAAAGGCATGTTCAGCTAAAGCGAAAGTTAACTGAAAAAATCAAGGAATATGAAAGAATATGATTTTGTTTCTGTTTTTCACTTTTAACACTTAAGAAGGAGGGTGCGCTATGAAATATAAGTTCAGCAAAAGCCGGCTGCATAATGCGATTGAGTCCGGAATGTCGAATTTATCATGTGAGGATATAAAAAATCTGATTAAAAAAGAGACGCGAAAAAGCGTTAATGATATAGATGCAGATTATATTGATTTGTGCTTTGAGCTTTTGGAGATAAAGCAAAAGGAGAACGATAATCCATCTATCAGGAAAAGGAGAATACTGCACAAGCCGATTGTTAAAAAGGTGCTCTTAGCAGCGGCTTTGTTTGCAGTATTGATGATTGCGACGCTTACTGTGTCGGCAGAGAAATTCAATTTGAATATTTATAAGCCGATTACAACTGTTGAAAAGGGCAATTATAGAATCAATTTGTATTTTGAGCCTAAGGATAAAAAGGCTGATGGATATCGTTTTACTGATACACCTTTTGCAAAGTATCTTGAGGAGGAATACGGCATTTCACCGGTAACGCTTCCGGAGGAGCTGATTAACGGGAATACACATTTATATTCAATGAAAGGTAATAGAAGTGACGACGCGTTTGGTGCAAGCTTTTTCTCGGAGATTGAAAGCTTTGGAAATAGGGGATATATTGAGATTTGTCAGAATAAAACGAAAGATTCTTTAGTAGGTGATTATGATTTTGTAACGGGAGTGGAAGAAATTCATAAGGTGCAGGCTAATGGAATGGGTGTGCTGATAGTAGATTGCGGTGATCATACGGTTACAAAATATATTGATGCTGCGACGGAGTATACCATTCATTTGGAAGGCGATATGGATTTTGCCCTCAAATTTGTGAATTCAATTCAATAGATAAATGTACAGCGGCTCTCCTGCGGGGAAGCCGTTGTACATTTATTTCCAAAAAATGAATTTTTTTCATTTTTAAGAAAAAACTATTGACAAATATAAAAAATGGATATACTATTATAAAAGAGTTAGCACTCAAACAACGAGAGTGCTAAACCGAAGAACGCAAAAGAGGTGCGGAGAGGATGATAAGCGAAAGACGTTTGGCTATACTCAATTTAATTATTGAGCATTATATTCAAACAGGAGAGCCTATGGGTTCAAAAACCTTATGCCGACTGCTTCCTTATTCCGTTTCCAGTGCCACGGTAAGAAATGAAATGGCATATCTCTCCGAGCTGGGGTATCTTGAGCAAAGGCACACCAGCGGTGGTCGCGTTCCAAGCAAGGCGTCCTACAGATATTATATTGACAGTCTCATGGTGCCGGAGGATATTTCTAATTATGATAAGCAGATGATTGACGAAGCTCTTGCTGTTAACTCGGGTGACCCTGAGCGTTTGCTCTCTGATGCGGCGAAGCTGCTTGCACAATATACACATTGCATAGGTTTTTGCTGTGCAATTGAGGATCCGCTTGACTGTATACAAGGCGTGGATTTAATTCCGGCAGGCAAATCAAAGGCTATGCTGGTTATGCTGACCATGGGAAGTAAAATAAAGTCATCACTTATTAATATCCCCTGTGCACTTGATGATGAATTCAGGTTTCTTTTTTACGAAGTAGTTCAAAGGCTGTTTATAGGAACCGGGCTGACGGAAGTGAATCTTTCACTTGTTCAGCGCTGTGTGTTGATTGCCGGCGAAAGAATATTTGATTTGCTTCCGATACTGACGTCACTTTGTTCACTTTGTGCCGAGGCATCGCAAAGCAGACTAACGCTTGAGGGTGAAACAAATATCCTTTCACATGAGGAACTTGGTTCAGAGGTGTATAAAATCCTCTCGTTTTTAGCCGATAAGGAAAGAATGATTGACTTTTCCGCAACATTTGCCGAATCGAATGTGCAGCGTACCATGTTTATCGGTAACGAAAATCCATTATTTGAATTAAAAAACACATCGACTGTTATTTCAAAATTCACTTATGGAAATAATCAGTCAGCCACTTTGGGGATAATTGGTTCAACGAGAATTAATTATAAACGGATTATTCCCTGTGTTGAATATATATTTAATAAAGCAGATTCTCTGCTCACTGCTAACCATTAAAGGGAGGTACAAAATGAGTAAAAAGAAAGCAGACACCAAAAAAACTGCAGAACAAGAAAAGATAAACGAAGAGGAAATCAAGAAAGAGGATTGTGAGGAAGTCAATCCTCTTGAAAAGGAGCTTGCTGATACAAAAGAGCAGCTTTTAAGAGTTACTGCTGAGTATGCAAATTTTCGAAAGCGCTCGGAAAAGGAGAAGAATGAGAGCTTTACTTTTGCTACAGCAAAAACAGTCGGCGAAATTCTTTCGGTAATCGACAATCTTGAAAGAGCGTTGTCAAATGAGCAGGAGGATTACGAGGGACTGAAAAAGGGTGTTCAGATGATCTATGACGGTCTTATGGCATCCCTCGAAAAGCTTGGTGTTACAGCCTATGGAGAAATCGGCGAACAGTTTGACCCTAATTTTCACAATGCAGTAATGCATGTTGATGATGACAGTTTAGAGGCAAATGTGATTACCGATGTATTCCAAAAGGGCTATAAAATAAATGATAAGGTTGTAAGACCTGCAATGGTTAAAACAGCCAACTAATTATAAGGAGGACAATTATATGTCAAAGATTATTGGTATTGATTTAGGTACAACAAACAGCTGTGTAAGTGTTATTGAAGGCGGCGAGTCCGTAGTTATTACAAATGCCGAGGGTGCAAGAACAACGCCATCAGTAGTCGCTTTTTCTAAAGACGGTGAAAGAATGGTGGGCAATGTTGCAAAACGTCAGGCAATTACAAACCCGGACAGAACCATATCCTCAATTAAAAGACATATGGGATCTGACTATAAGGTAACCATCGACGATAAGGCTTATACTCCTCAGGAAATTTCAGCTATTATTCTGCAAAAGCTTAAAGCAGATGCCGAGGCTTATCTCGGTGAAACCGTAACAGAGGCTGTTATTACTGTTCCTGCATATTTTACGGATGCTCAGCGTCAGGCAACAAAGGATGCAGGTAAAATTGCCGGACTTGATGTTAAGAGAATTATTAACGAGCCTACAGCTGCTGCACTTGCTTTCGGTATAGATAAGGAAGACGATCAAAAGGTTATGGTATATGACCTTGGCGGCGGTACTTTTGATGTATCTATTATCGAGATGGGTGACGGTGTGCAGGAGGTACTTGCTACAGCCGGTAACAACCGTCTTGGCGGTGATGATTTTGATAAAAAGGTTATGGACTGGATTGTTGCTGAGTTTAAGAAGGATAATGGTATTGACCTTGCAGGCGACAAGATGGCAATGCAGAGAGTTAAGGAAGCTGCAGAAAAGGCAAAGATTGACCTTTCCGGTATGACAACAGCGCAGATTTCACTTCCATTCATTACAGCTGATGCAACCGGTCCCAAGCATTTGGAGCTTACACTTACAAGAGCAAAATTCAATGAAATGACTGCAGATCTTGTCGAAGCAACTATGGGTCCTGTTCGTCAGGCAATGAGCGATTCGGGACTTTCAATGAACGAGATTGACAAGGTACTTCTTGTAGGCGGTTCAACAAGAATTCCTGCCGTTCAGGAAGCTATTCAAAAGTTCAGCGGTAAAGAGCCGTTTAAGGGAATTAATCCTGATGAATGTGTTTCCATGGGTGCAGCTCTTCAGGGCGGTGTTCTCGGCGGCGACGTTAAAGGCCTTCTTCTTCTTGATGTAACTCCGCTTTCACTCGGAATTGAAACTATGGGCGGTATTAATACTGTAATTATTGAAAGAAATACTACTATTCCTACAAAGAAGAGTCAGATTTTCTCAACTGCTGCGGACAATCAGACTTCTGTTGAGGTTCATGTTCTTCAGGGTGAAAGAGAATTTGCCAAGGATAATAAGACCCTCGGCATGTTCCACCTTGACGGTATTCTTCCTGCAAGACGCGGTGTGCCACAGATTGAAGTAACCTTTGATATTGATGCAAACGGCATTGTTCATGTTTCTGCTAAGGACCTTGGTACCGGCAAGGAGCAGGCTATCTCTATCACAGCATCTTCCAATATGAGCAAAGAGGATATTGACAAGGCTGTTAAAGAGGCCGAGCAGTTTGCTGAAGAAGATAAAAAGAAGAGAGAAGCAATTGACACAAGAAACAATGCTGACCAGATGGTATATCAGACAGAGAAGCTCCTTTCTGAAGAAGGTGACAAATTCTCGGCTGATGATAAAACGGCTCTTCAGACAAAGGTTGATACACTCAAGGAAGCGCTGAAGGGTGAAAACCTTGATGCAATCAAAACAGCTCAGGAGGATTTACAGAATAAGTTTTATGAGGTTTCTCAGAAGCTTTATCAGGCAGCTCAGGCAGCAGGCGCAGATCCGAATGCAGCAGGATTTGACCCTGATCAGGCAGCAGGCGGAACAGATGCAGGTTATACAGATGCTGATTACACAGAGGTTGACGATAACTAATATCAAAATATATTAATGTGTTGCGGGCAGGTTTTACAGTCTGCCCGCAATGCAAAGACAGAGGGGACAGAGTCCGTCTTCTATAAAGATATGCACGTATTAAAGATACGTAAGGACAGAGTAAGCTCTGTCCGTATTTTACTTTTACTTAGATTGGGGGCAAAATGATTCATGCCTGAAGAAAAAAGAGATTATTACGAGGTACTGGGTGTAAGCAAGGGCGCCGGGGATGATGAAATAAAAAAAGCATACAGGAAAACAGCTAAAAAGTATCACCCGGATCTTAATCCCGATAATGCTGAGGCTGAGGCAAAATTTAAAGAATGTAATGAGGCTTACGAGGTTTTATCTGATCCGCAAAAAAAGGCTCGTTATGACCAGTTTGGTTTTGCAGGTGTTGACCCGAATTACGGTGCCGGTCAAGGCGGTGCAGGCTTTGGCGGCGGTTTCGGGTTTGATGGTGATATTGATTTAGGCGATATTTTTTCTTCGTTTTTTGGCGGCGGCTTCGGCGGTGGTGGAAGAAATCCAAATGCACCGCAAAGGGGGCGCGATTTGCAGTCATCTGTCAATCTGACCTTTGAGGAAGCAGCCAAGGGATGTAAAAAGACGATTGAAGTTATGCGTGTTATGGACTGCAGTGAGTGCGGCGGCACAGGTGCAGCTAAAGGTACATCACCGACTACCTGTCCTGAATGCCAGGGCAGAGGTGTTATTAATATCCAGCAGAGAAGTCCGTTTGGTGTTATGACTACGCAAAAAACCTGTACGCGCTGCGGCGGCACAGGTAAGATTATTACTTCACCGTGTCACAAGTGCAACGGTAAAGGCAAGGTCAGAGCAAAGAAGAAAATTGACATTAATATTCCGGCAGGCATTGACAGCAATCAGGTTGTTAATGTAAGAGGCTTTGGCAATTCAGGCTCAAACGGCGGTCCGGCCGGTGATTTAAAGGTAGTTGTAAGTATTAAAAAGCATCCTTATTTTAATCGTGACGGATATGATGTATGGGTTGACAGGCATATATCCTTTGTTCAGGCAACACTGGGTGCAGAGATACAGGTGCCGACACTTGAAGGGGATGTTAAGCTTAATATTCCGGCCGGAACACAGCCCGGAGAGGTGTTTACTCTGAAAGGCAGCAAAGGTATTCAGAGATTGAATGGTATGGGAAAAGGTGAGGAATACGTAAGAATTGTTGTTGATATTCCGAGAAGCGTAAGCGACGAGCAAAAGGAGCTTTTAAAGCAGTTTGACAAGGATTATGTTGCACCAAAAAGTAAAGAGGGCTTTTTTGATAAATTTAAAAAGAAATAATTGACATAGTAAAACGGCAGCACGTCCCTATGATGTGTACTGCCGTTTTTATTATTATTGATTTTGACGTTTTATCATCCTTTGCCAGTTGAAAAAGCCATACATATCATTAATGAAAAAGACGGAAAAACAGATTATCATCGGTATAAAGGCAGCGTTTTCACTTGATGCCATAACCCAGAGTATGATCAGTACAACATCGTTGCAGGCATATGCAATTGCATAAATAGGTGAGCGAAGCATCATAAGTGCAGATGCACTGAAGCTGGTGGCAATTGAAACGGTGCTCATAAATAAATTAGCATTGTTAAAATGCTTTAAGATAAAGTAGAATATAAACGTCACGATTAAAGTGAATATACATAGTATGAAGCATTGCTTTTTTGTAAGCCTTGCGGCTTTAACCTCGCGGCATCCGTTTCCATAAGGATGCTTAAGCCAGCTGATAATGGACAGAAGGGCTATCGGTGCAGTCATGCCCAGATAAGTTATCATTTCACCATAGTATTTGAATTGAAATGAAATGACTGCATAAAAAAAGCTGAAAAGGATGGTCAGTATTTGCCCTAATACCTCGCCCTTAGCAACAAAAATTAAAGCGGTTACGCCGATTAGTGATGCGGTGATGGTGAGCGCATCGCGCTGAGAACCGGCAAGAAAAGCAATGATAATTGTGCCCGACGAACACAACCACAGGATAATCTCAAATTTTGTAAGGTTTTTAAAAGGCCTGAATAGTTTCATATTATTTCCTCCTAAATAAAAAAGCATTCATATTACACATCTTCTAAGACCTAACGACGTGTAAATGAATGCTTGTAATTACAACTACCCGGTGGCAGTAAAATATTTTTTATATTTTATAAAATTGAGACGGATATGTCAACTGTTTTTAAGATTTTTATTTGAAGTCATATAACGGCATCGTTTCACAGCTGCGGTATTCATGTTTCTCATAATATCCTATCAGTTTGCCGTTATCGTCTCTCAATGCGACCATATATACATCTTTATTTTCTTTTTCGTTATGGAAGGTGTATATAATATTATTATCCTTGCTCTTTTTAAACCAAGAGATTGTTTGACTGATGATTTCCCTTGATTTTAAATTATGACAGTTTAAAAGATTTTCTCCTATAAGCTGTGCGCCGCCGCTTTTGCTGTATCTTAATATTGCAGCCGGGTTCATATAAAGAATCGTGTGTTCAAGATTACAGATCACAACAGCACTGCGGTCTTGTTCAATAATGCTTTTAAAATATGCGCAAAGTTCCATATTTTCTCCTTGTTTGTTTTCAATCATGATAATTAAGTTGAGCGTATTCTTCCACTCAAGGTGTTTTCGACCGATATTTTAACATATAAAGTAATAGAATACAATAAGAAGTTGCAAGGATATTTTTAAAAATATACACTTTTTGTATATTTATGCATAAAAAATTTGACAATGCAGAGTATTATTGCTATAATTCACCTTAAAGTACCGACTGAGGTGCTGTTATGCAGCGCCAATGTTTATTCATACATTGGTTCTGTAATCTGTTAATTACAAATTATATTCGGGAGGAAATCGGTATGACTTATTCACAAAAAGTTTTGCATGATTTAAAAATCAAAAATCCAAATGAGCCTGAATTTATACAGGCTGCAGAGGAGGTTCTTGAGTCCTTGGCTCCTGTAGTTGACAATGACCCAAGATATCAGAAAACAGGATTACTTGAAAGACTTGTTGAGCCTGAAAGGCAGATTATGTTTCGTATTCCGTGGGTTGATGACAACGGCAATGTACATGTAAATCGCGGATATCGTGTACAGTTTAACTCAGCTATCGGCCCTTTTAAAGGAGGACTCAGACTTCATCCGAGTGTAAATCTCAGTATTATCAAGTTTCTCGGTTTTGAGCAGATTTTCAAGAACAGTCTTACAGGTCTTCCAATCGGCGGTGCAAAAGGTGGTTCCGACTTTGACCCCAAGGGTAAGAGCGATATGGAAATTATGCGTTTTTGCCAGGCATTTATGAATGAACTTTATAAGTACATCGGTGCAGATGAGGATGTGCCTGCGGGTGACATTGGTACAGGTTCACGTGAGGTAGGTTATCTTTACGGTCAGTACAAGAAACTTACAAACCGTTCAGAAGGCTGCCTTACAGGCAAGGGCTTAAGCTTCGGCGGTTCACTTGCAAGAACCGAAGCAACCGGATACGGCCTTGTTTATATCACTGAGGAACTGCTTAAGGACCATGGCAAAAATCTTGCAGGTGCAAGAGTAGCAGTATCAGGTTCGGGTAATGTAGCGATTTACGCTATGGAAAAAGCGACTCAGCTTGGGGCAAAGGTTATATCCTGTTCAGATTCATCAGGCTATATTATTGATGAAAACGGTATTGATGTTGAGGCTGTTAAACAGATTAAAGAGGTAGAGCGCAAGAGAATTAAGGTGTATACCGAATCACATCCGGATGCTGTTTACGGTGAAGGTTCATTATGGGATAATGTAAGCTGTGAGGTAGCACTTCCTTGTGCAACACAGAATGAAATTAATAAGGTTCAGGCAGAAAGGCTTGCCGATACGGGCTGTTATGCAGTCTGCGAGGGTGCAAATATGCCGACTGATGCCGAAGCAACACAGGTATTTCTTGACAAGAATGTTCTTTTCATTCCGGGCAAGGCTTCAAATGCGGGCGGTGTTGCTACATCTGCTCTTGAAATGGGTCAGAATTCGATTCGCTCAAGCTGGACCTTCGACGAGGTTGATAATAAGCTTAAGGGCATTATGATTAACATTTATTATCATATGAAAAATGCTTGTGAAAAATATGATGCAAAGGATAACTTCGTTGTCGGTGCAAACATCGCAGGTTTCATGAAGGTTGCAGATGCCATGATGGCACAGGGTATTGTATAATTTCATTGAATAGAGCTTTCTTTTTGAAATTTTTATTATATTTTTAGCGGTGAAAATCTTTCATATTATTTGGTTTCAAGCTGCAATAATCCCCATAAGGTATAAGCCTTATGGGGATTTTCAATTATAATTGTTTTGTATTGACTTTTTTTAATGAAATGATTGCAATAATCATCATGACAGGGAAAACTATTGAAAACAGCAATCCATTTTTTAAATTGCCGCCCAGGGCATCTGTTACCCAGCCAATTAATGTCGGACCCGATGTGCAGCCTAAATCACCGGCAACAGCCAAAAAAGCAAACATTGCCGTTGATATATTAGGCAGTGCCTTTGTACTTATGCTTATTGTACCCGGCCACATTGCGGATACCGATAAACCGCACAGTGCGCACCCTATGAGTGAAAGCACCGGATGCGGTGAAAGACAGGCGAGCAAATAGGAGAATATGCATAATACGGATGATGCGATAAGATATTTTTCGGTTTTAATTTTTTTGCTTAAACTGCTAAATAATATTCTGCCTGTTCCCATCAGCACGGCAAATGCCATGGGTCCTGCCAAATCGCCTATGGTTTTTGAAACATTAAGGGCGGTTTCTGCAAAGGTTGAAACCCATTGACTCATTGCAAGCTCGGCAGCACCCGAGCAAATCATCAAAATGATTGCAATAACAAAAATTTTATTTTTGAATAATGGAGGAGATTTTTTTACAGGTTTTTCATCTTCAGGTTCTACAATCGGCACAAAGCAGAAGAATATGCCGTTAAGAAGTGCAAATACAGCCCAGATTACAGCAAGAATCCGCCAATTCTCTCTGCCGAACACTGAAAAGAAAACAGTAGATACAGCAATAACGCCGACGGTTCCCCAACAATAAAAGGAATGAAGCAAGCTCATTGCACCGGCTTTATTGTCAGTAGGACAGGTTTCAACAACAGGTGACACAAGAACCTCTAAAAGGCCGCTGCCTATTGAATAGGTTGCTACGGAAATGATTATGGCAGCGAATTTGTTTTGCATAGCATATGGAAGAATTGCCAACAGCAAAAATCCTATTGATGATGTGAAATGAGCCAAAAATAAGCATTTTTTGTAACCGATTTTGTCTGCAAATTTTGCTGACAGCAAATCTACAACGATTTGCGTAAAAAAGGTCAGTGTAACAACTGAGGTCAGCTGTGTTAATGAAATATTGAATTCCTGCTCCCAGCTGACAAAAAGCAGCGGGGCATAGTTGCAAACAATTGCCTGTACCATATAACCGATAAAGCATGCGGACATGGTGTGTTTATAATTAATCTTTTTCATAGGGTATATGATAACAAATATATATTTTGATTTCAACAGTATTTTAGTATTTTGAATAAAAACGAAGTTAGCGGGCAATAATGCTTTTGAGGTGTTATTTATGTCTACTAAGGATAAACCAAATAATAAAAATTTAAGAGCATTATTTTCTGTCATTTGTCTTTGTATTATTGCACTGGGTCTCATCGTTTATTTTTCAACGCAGAGCACAAAAAATACACAGGTAAATGAGGCAACAACTGTAAAACAGACTCAAACCACTGAGGTGCAAAAGCGCGTAACGGTTAAAGAAACAGTTACCGAAAAAAGAACGACTGCAAAAGATAATAACGGTGATGAAAAAAAAGAAACGAAAAAGAATGTCACTACGACCGAAAAAGCAACTATGCAGTCGGGAGATACAAATATTCCCTATAAATCATTTTATAAATATCCCTGTTGCGAAACTGTTATCATGGGATACAGCCAGGAACTCGTAAAAAATGAAACGATGGGAGATTATCGTGCACATACAGCCGTAGATTTTAAATGTGCCAAGGGTGCAAAGATTTCGGCAATTAATGATGGTTTGGTGCTTAGTGTAAAGAATGATAATCTGTTAGGCAAGGTTGTGGAAATTGACCATGGAGGAAAGCTTGTAGCAAAATATTGCGGTCTTGACACCGTGAATGTTTCGGAAGGTGATTATGTTACAATCGGTCAGACGCTTGGTACTCTCGGAACAGTTCCGTTTGAGCTTGGCAGCGAAAGTCACCTTCATTTTGAAACGGCAGTTGACGGTAAAAATGTAAATCCGCTTGATGTTATGGCAAAAAGCGAATAATATCAAAAATAAAAGCATAGTATCAGTACACGTGCTGATACTATGCTTTTATTATATACATTAAATACTTATGGTTTACAGTGCACTTAAAAGCATTCCCCATACGAATACGATAAAGAAAACAGCGAGAATCCAAAGGATTATAGGAAGCACAATGCCGATAATGCAGAGGTTTTTTGCCTTTTTCTTTTTTAGCTCCTTTTCATAGCTGTATTGGTTGGGAAGCGGTATCTCGTTAAGCTTACTGATGCCGATGCAGCCGAACACAATACCCAAAATAGGCATAAACAAGCCGGCTATGACAGCAATAATACCAAAGGTTCTTGCCTCTTCAAGCTTCGAGTTAATCATATATTCAAATGCTTCAGGGGTGTATTGCTGATAAGGATTATAAGAATTATACTGCTGATAATTCTGTGTGTTTTGGTTATAAGTCTGCTGCGTGCCCGTATTGCCTGCTTGATAATTATTGCCTGATGCAGTATGAAACGGCTGCTGTGCGTAAGTTTGGTTGATAGGTTCCCCGCAATGCTCACAGTAATAAGAGGTTTCGGGTATAGACTGCCCGCATTTATTACAAATCATATTTATCGCTCTTTTCATCCATATTGTTATCTATATAATAGCAGATGATTTTATTTCAGTCAATATAGCAAAATATTGAATATTCATGCTGAAAAAAATTTATTTTCTTGTTTTTACATTAAAATATAGTGCTTTTAAGCTATAAATCGCCTGATACACGCTGTAAGTGTAAGGCGGTTTTTTCGTTTTACAAAATATCGGTTTGGAGATGATTGAATTGAGAAAGAAAAAGGTTAATCAAGGAGATGTGACTGAAGGTTTAAGGCGCCTTGCCTTTGGAGAAATACAGGATGCAGTCAAACTTCTCTTTGAGTCTGAGGAAAATATTCTTTCCATATTGCCAAGTTTGAATTTGTTTAACGTAAGTGAAATAAAAAGGCAAAAAGGCGGGGGAATGGAAATTAAATTTTTTGACAGAATTAAAGCACTTGAAAGGCTGAGTGAAAGCATTGGAAGCGATGAAAGGCAGACAGCTGTATCTTTTTATGATGCACTGGAAAGGAGTACTGCAAGCATAAAGGAAAGTGCTGCAGAAAATACATATGACTAAATTTATTCCTTTTTCCGAAAAACAGCTTTTCGTTTTAAACTGGTGGTGCGCTTCGAGCAAATTCAGCAGTAAAAACGGAATAATATGCGATGGTGCTGTCCGAAGCGGAAAAACGCTTTGTATGAGCATATCGTTTGTCTGCTGGGCGTTTTATAATTTCAGTAATACGTCATTTGCACTGTGCGGAAAGACGATTGCTTCACTGAGACGGAATGTAATAACGCCGTTGCTGCCGGTGCTGGGGGATTTAGGTTTTAAATGTGATTTTAAAATCAGTCGAAATTATCTTGAAATAGCCAGAGGGAGAAAAGTTAACCGGTTTTATCTTTTCGGCGGACGGGATGAGTCGTCTGCAGCACTCATACAGGGTATGACGCTTGGCGGTGTCATGCTCGATGAAGCAGCTCTCATGCCGCGTTCATTTGTTGAGCAGGCTCTTGCAAGATGTTCCTTAGATCATTCAAAATACTTTTTCAATTGCAATCCGGAGCATCCGTACCATTGGTTTTATGCTCAGTGGATAAAAAAGCATAAAGAAAAAAATATTCTTTATGTTCATTTTACCATGGACGACAATCCTTCGTTGTCCGATACGGTGAAGAACCGATATAAAAGCCTTTATTCAGGAGCCTTTTACCAGCGTTTTATAGAAGGCAAATGGGCAGCAGCTGACGGAGTGGTTTATCCGATGTTTGACAGCATCCGCCATATAAAAAAATGTGATGGCAGGATCAGTGAATATTATCTTTCCTGTGACTACGGAACGGTCAATCCCTTTTCACTGGGATTATGGGGCAAAGCAGGCAGGCAATGGTTTAGATTGGATGAATACTATCATTCCAGTCGCGATAGTGGGATGCAGCTTACGGATGAGGAATATTACAATGCTCTTGAAAGATTGGCAGGTGACAGGAAGATAACAGCTCTTGTTATTGACCCGTCAGCCGCATCTTTTATTCAAACTGTCAGACGGCATAACAAATATAAGGTAATAAAAGCCGAAAACGATGTTATAAGCGGGATTAATCTTGTGTGTCAGGCATTGAAGAATGATGAAATATTTTTTTCACCCTGCTGTTATGATACCATAAGAGAATTCTCTCTTTATCGCTGGGACAACGGGATTAAAAAGGATGCTCCTGTAAAGGAAAATGACCATGCAATGGATGATATAAGGTATTTCGTTTCAACTGTAATGAAGAAAGAGCAGCAGGAAAATACCTTTATATCCTTTGCAATAGAAAGGAAATAGAACGTTGGGTTTATTGAATTTGAGAAAGAAAAGAAGCACAAATATAACGGCTGCTTCTGTTCAGACATCTTCTGTATCAAAGCATCCATATAATCAGTTATCATCCTATATGCCGCTTAACAATGAGACGCGTGTGTTTGAAACTGTCAAGGAAGCAGTGCCGATCATGGATGCAGCAATCCATAAGATTGTCAGGCTGACGGAAGGCTTTAGATTTGAGACCGGAGATGAAGAATTGGATGAGAAGATGAACAGCTTTTTTGAGAGTATAAATGTGGGTGGAAATCAGCAGGGAATAGCCTCATTTATTTCAAATTATCTTAATCAGCTTCTTACTTTAGGGACGGCTGTCGGAGAAATTATTATCGGCACGAACGAAATATATGCATTATATAACAGTGAGCTTTCGGAAATTGAGATTAAGCGAGCAGATAACGGTATTGATGTTGATTTTTATTCTGCCGGGGAAAAGGTATCCAATCCATCACTGATACTTTATTCTGTATTAAATCCAAAACCCGGCAGTCTTTGCGGCACAAGTCTGTTGAGAGGTTTGCCGTTTATAAGTGATATTTTGATGAGAATTTATAATGCTATCGGTGAAAATTGGGAGCATGCAGGCAATGTCAGATATGCAGTAATATGCAAGCCTGACAGCGGTGAAGACAGCTCGGATGCGAAGGAAAAAGCAGCAACCATTGCAGATGCATGGAGTGATGCGATGAATTCACAAAGTGTTAAGGACTTTGTGGCGGTAGGTGATGTTGGGATTCAGGTGATTGGAGCGGATAATGTTTGTCTTAACAGTGAAATACCTGTTCGCCAGCTTCTTGAACAGATTGTGGCAAAAACCGGACTTCCGCCGTTTATGCTCGGACTCAGCTGGTCATCAACAGAGAGAATGAGCATGCAGCAGGCAGATATTCTTACAACAGAGCTTGAGTCATATAGGCGGATTTTAACACCGATAATAAGCAAAATCGGTAATATTTATCTTGCTGTTAACGGTGAAAACCGTGCCTTAAAAGTGGTTTGGGATGATATTACCCTTCAGGATGAATGTGACAGCGCGAGAGCCAAACTTTACGTTGCACAGGCTAGGAAAATTGAAAGTGAGGTTAATGAATGACTTTAGGATATATTGAAAAGAATTTTTTACCGGAAGAAAAGGATTTGGAAAAGATTAACACCTTTACCAGAAGTAAATTCGGTGCAGACGAACTTTATACATTTAATGCTGTGCTTTGCAATAATGATATTGACAGGGATTATGAAAAATTTTCGCTTGAAGCATTGGAGCAGCTTAAGGAGAAGTTTGTGGGAAAAACAGGGATATCGGATCATTCTATGAGGGCTTCGGATCAGAAGGCAAGAATTTTTGACACTTGGATAGAAAAGGTGCCGGAAAGAAAGACTGCTGACGGTGAGGACTATTATCAGCTTAAGGCAAAGGCCTATATGGTTAAGAGTGAAGAAAATGCTTCTCTCATAACCGAGATTGAGGCCGGTATTAAAAAAGAAATATCCGTTTCCTGCTCCGTTCAGAAAAGTGTATGCTCCGTATGCGGATGTAATAAGCGAACAAAAAGGTGTGAGCATATGGCAGGACAGCTTTACAATGGCGAGAGGGCATACAGTGTCTTATCCGATGTGAGTGATGCTTATGAATTCAGCTTTGTAGCTGTACCTGCACAGCGTGAAGCGGGAGTAACAAAATCATTTGATATAAAAAGGGAAGGCGATAGTATGACCGATATTTTAAAAACACTTAAAAGCTGTGAAGGCAGTGTTACTGTTTCCAAACAGCAGGCTGATAAAATTGTCAGTCACATTGATGCACTGGATGAGGATGCACAGCTGGGAAGGGAATACAAGAAAAGCTTAACTGCTGAGGTGGTCAGCCTTTGCGCAAAGACTATGCCGGAAATGGATTTGAGCGTCTTCAGCAGTGTTGCCGGGGTTATGACAACAAAAGAGCTTTGCTCATTTAAAAATGCATTTTTAAGGATGAAATTACATGAAAGCGCCGCACCGCAACTTCAATCAAAAAGCAAAGATACATCAAATATTGCACATTCAAATTATAAAATATAGGAGGATAAATTATTATGGCATTTGATAACATTAAACTTGAAAAAGGACTTTATACGACAGGAAAATCATTTACAAAGGCACTCGAGGAACTTGATCCCTCTGAGAATTACAGGGGTACATCGCTTGAAGGGCTTGACGCATACGAAAGACAGCTTAAACGATTTGATATTAAGGTATCGGGAAAGGGATCAGATCCGGTTGCAAAGTTTTTTGCAACGACAGATTCAGCTGCCCTGTTTCCTGAATATATTTCGAGAGCGGTTCAGCTTGGTATTGCAAACAGCAACAAGGTTGAAAAAATTATTGCGACTACAACTGAAGTGGACAGCCTTGATTACAGGTCAATTTCAACAGAAAACAAAGAGGCTGATTTTGAACTGTCAAAAGTGCTTGAGGGTAATGCTATACCTGAGATTACAATCAGTCTGAGCAGTAAGCTTACCGAGCTTAAAAAACATGGTAAGATGATGATTGCGTCTTATGAATCGATTAAGTTTCAGAAGCTGGATTTATTTACTGCCGTTTTGCAGCAGATTGGTACATATATTTCCAACTGCGAATTTAAACAGGCTATAGAAACCGTTATCAATGATGAAAAGCTTCGCAAATTTTCATTGACATCAAGCACGGTTAATTTTAAGGATATTGCAAATATGTGGAGCAGCTTTGCGCCGTATAATATGACATCAATGGTGATGTCGCCTGCTACGATGACATCACTTTTGCTCATGCCTGAATTCAGAGACTCATATGCAGGCCTTAACTCACATGCTACAGGAAATATGGTGACGCCGTTTGGTGCAGAGGTATTTGTTGTAGACTTTATTGATGATAATACGATTGTTGCTCTTGATAAAAACTGCAGTATCGAAAAGGTTCAGGCCGGCGGTGTGCTTACTGAGTTTGATAAAATAATTGACCGTCAGCTTGAGCGTGCGGCCATCTCAACTTTAGTAGGATTTTCTACAATTTACGGTGACGCCTCAAGTGTTTTGGTTCAAGGCGAATAATAAGTAACGATTATGACAGATTACGGATTAATTAAAAATGAGCTTGCAGTGCTTTTGCAGTGTGACAGTGAACTGATGGATAAATATGATGCTTATATAAAAAATTCAGCAGCAGCAGTGTATTCGCTTTTAAAAAATCAGCAGGATGAGGATGATTTGCGAATTGTGCATTTATGTGCGGCGAAGGCATATTATCAGATTGCATTGACTGAAGATGCCGGAGACGGGATTACCTCTTTTAAAGCGGGTGATGTTTCGTATACAAAAAATGCGTCATATGCTGACAATGCAGAAAAATTGCTTGTTTATGCGCAGAAGAACTGCAGAGAGATGATCAAAGGCGAAGGCTTTGCGTTTAAGGCGGTGTAGTGTGAATAAAGCGGATATAGTTAAAAATCAGATTGAGAAAGCAGGCTGTACGGTTCGTATAAGAGATGGCGGTTGGATATCGGTTCCGTTTAAGGCGTGCATATCACATTTATGGAGGAAAAAGACATCCTCCTTTGAGCCGGAATATACAGAACTCGGCAAAAGCTATTTTGAGTATTATTTATATATAGGCTCATATAATCATGATATTACAGTGCTTACAGATGATGCAGTGCTTGAATGTAATGGAATGTGCTTTGAATTTAAATGTGCCGATGCAGTATCTTTTGGTAATAAAACAATTTACTACACAGGAATTTTAAAACGGCTGAGAGAGGTGACAGAGGATGAAGCTTGAAAACTTGCCTGATGAAATTATAGACCTTATAAAAGCGGAAATATTTTTTTCAGACATAAGGGTCATAAAAGCATATCCTTGTGATGCTGCACCTGTCAGAATATCGAGGGAGACAATTGCGATTGGGATTGATGAAATAACGATGATGTCAGCAAGTATGGATGACAGCGGCCGTAAAGGTGATATAAAAATCTTTGCCGATATATTTATTCCGATTAAGCACGGCAGCAGCAGAGCCGGTGAAATTTTTATAAAGCTTTGCAGTTGTTTAAAAAAATACAATGTGGTTTCAATTTCCGCACAGAGAATAGCTGTGGATACAAGGACCTGTTCATATATTATGAAGACAGCGATTGCTTTTAATGATGAAATTGAGGTGGTATAAATGAACGATGTTTTAAACATTTGTGAACAGATAAGCGAAGAGATTAGACTCGAGCGAAAACGATATGACACCGGTGATGGTGATGTGCAGTGAAAATAAAGTATAAAAATTTTGAATTTCCTGCAAATCCGAGCAGTGTAAAGGTTTTGACATCATCAAAATGTGTCAGTCATTCTATCCCCGGACTGGGAAGCGTTGCGCAAAATGTATCGCTCAATCCTGTTCAGGTGAGCGGTGAAGGTGAATTCTTCGGTGAATGCAGTGATGAATATTGTGCAGTGCTGCAAAATATGCTGAAAAATAAGAGCTCGGGATGGCTGATGCTCTCTTCAGCTCCGCCGATAAAAGCATTTTTTACCCGTTTTAATTTTATCAAGGATAACAAACGGAATTGTGTTCGGTATGATTTTGAGTTTATTGAGGATTGCTCGAGCCGAAAAGCTCGCCTTTGTTTTAAATCAACTCGGGCAATGGAAAACGAAAATGCTTTTGATATAGCCTGGAGGTGCAGTGTTTCGGTAAATGATATTATGAGACTGAATCCTTTTAAAACGCCTTTTGATTTAAAAGCAGGGGACGAGGTGATGCTTAGATGAGAATCTGTGTAACAACAATTACAGGCAGGGAATATGATTTAAGCAATATTACTGAGCTTTGTCTGACAAGTACTGCCAGAGTTGCCTGTGACAGTTTGGCGGTGAATTTTATGTGCTGCGACGGTGCAGAGGAAATTGTTACTGTTAAGGCTTTTGATGGAGAAACGTGTCTATTCAATGGTCTGTGTGATATGCAAAAAAACAAAATAACAGATGAAGGCTTTAATGTATATATTTATGCGCGTTCGACTGCTGCTCTCCTGGTTGACAATGAGGCAGAGCCGTTTACATATAACAGGCCGACTGCAAAGCAGTTGTGGTTTACTTTTGCAAAACCATTTGGATTTAAATGGGATTTGCCTGATATACAGTGCGGCGACAAGTATGAGGTGACGATGGGTACCTCCTGCTATGGGGCAATAAGCCATTTTGTTTCAACTGCAGCTGACAGACAGATTTATATTACAGCTGACAATCATATAAGATTACTTGAAGAAAGCACGGATATTAAAAGCCTTAATGCGTATAACGTTTTATCTGTGCAGTATGTGATAAACCGAAGTGAGCCGTTAACGGAAATCTGCTTTAAAAAAGATATCTCATCATCAGGTTATAAAATGCATACAAAAGCCAAAGCGGCTGATTGTCTGATGCTTAGCCGGCGAAAGCATTATGTTAATTTAATGTCACTTGCGCCGTGGCAGCGAGCATATACAATTGCACAGAAATTGAAAGCATCTTATGAAAATTATGAGACACTGGAGGCAGTAGTCAGCGGTTATGTCAGGGAAGAGCTTTACCAGCGGTTTTCGTTTTCCTCGCGTTTGGGGAATGATAATGATTATCTGTTAAGTGAAAAGAGATATGTTGTTGATAAAAACGGAGAGAGAACACGGCTTATCCTTAAAAAGAAATTTGATATAAAGGAGATTACTTATGTGGATTAGCAGACAGTTTTCCAAACATCAGACACAACCGACAGTTCAGGCCGGTATAAGCACGATGAACAGTGAAGGCAGAATAGAGGCTGTGTCTACAGGTACAGAAAGAGATATAAAAATGTATGCACCGTATGGCTATAGCTTTTCAGTACCGGCAGGTGTTGAAATGCTGCTTTCAAGATGTGACGGCCAACAGTCCGCTGTGGGTGTTCTGATGAATGGGGCCGAGGTTAGATGCGGCGAAATTATGATATCGGCAGCTTCCGGAGCGTATATTTATTTAAAGCATAACGGTTCGGTTGTGATTAACGGGCTGGAGATTGACAGGAACGGAGTGATGCATAGTGAACAAATTGAATGATTATGAAAGTATTTTAACGGACTGTCTCAGTGCATTTACATGTCCGTTAGGCACTTTTTATCCGAATATGATGTATGGCAGCAGGATAAGAGAATGCACAGATGAATTTGATGAAAAGAAACTGCTTTGCTGTGCGAGACAGGCTGTCAGTGATATGGACGGTGTTTTTGTAAGAAGGGTGAAAAGAAACGGCGTTAAACTGGTTATTGCAGTTATGATTAATGATATAGAAAGGAAGGTGGTTATGGCACTGTGAATAAAACGTATGAAGAAATACTTGCAGGTCTGAAAAAAGCATATTTTGATGAATGTGCAGAAGTGCCTGATCCTCATTCGCTTACAGCAAGAAGATTTGAAGCGGTGGCAAGCGAAATCTTCTCACTCTCTTGTTACGGCGATTATATATTTAAACAGGCTTTTATTCAGACTGCCTGTGGTGACAATCTCGACAAACACGGTGTTTTGAGAAACTGCAGGCGAAAAAAAGCCGAGCCTGCCGGTGGAATACTGACCTTTAGTATTAAAGAGCCTTCGGAAACACAGATTATTATAAATGCCGGTATGGTTTGTTCGGTGGAAAAATTACCCTATCTTCAGTTTGCAACGACAGAAAACGGAGTGATTGAAGCGGGTCGGCTTAGTGTTGACATACCGGCAGAGTCATTAGGTACCGGCTATGATTATAATGTAGATGCAAAGGCAATTACTGTTATGGTTAATGCACCCGTAGGTATAAGCTCAGTTACCAATAACAGTGCCTTTTCAGGCGGATATGATGATGAGAGCGACAGTTCGTATCGCGAAAGAATAATGAAAAATTATTCTGCGTTACCTAACGGAGTAAATGCACAGTCCATTGCCAATTCTATACTGATGCTTGATTTTGTAACGGATTGTTATGTTGCGGGAGTACAGAATCCGGGCGAAATATCGGTGATTGTTTCAACTAAGAATCATCTTCTTACAGATTCACAAAAAGAGCAAATTCGCAGATCGGTAGGAATAGATGAACTGATAGGTGCCGTTGTGCATGTGGAGTGTGCCGACGTGCAGAATATTTCCGTTTTTGTTGAGGCAGAGGTTCGTTTTGGTTTTGATAAGGACGAAGTGAAATCTGTTATTGAGCAGACGGTAAGTGAAGTCTGTTCTGTTTGCAGAATAGGAAGACCTCTTACATTAAGCAAAATCTCAAAGCGTCTGGCAGTGTTATCCCAGTTAAGCAGTTATAATGTTTATTCAAGACATGCTTATGGTGATATTATTCCGTGTAACAGCAACAGTTATCTTTATCTTAATGATTTGGCGGTGAATTGCTTTGACGAATAATAAGATTTATGAAAGGCTTGCTTCACTTTATAGCAGACTTGGAATTTCGCATCCTCCCGGCTCGGCGGAAAACGGCGAACTTTTTGCTTATGCTGCAGTACTCGATGATTTAAATACATATTTTGAATTTTGCTTTAAAGAAATGTTTGCTGATACGGCAACAGGTCTGGGTCTCTCTTTGTTTTGCGAGATGTTTAGAATTGACAGTACGCAGACAGCCGATGAAAAAAGAGAACTGATAAAGCTGGGGCTTGGCAGTCAATATGGTGAGTATAAGAGTGACACTATATTTGCAGAACTGGAAAAGCTTGGAGATGATTTTTATATTTTAACAGATCCTTTTTATGCTTATGCCGGTGGGGATATCCGTGATCATTATGAAGTGCTGCCGAAGCTTGGAAGAATTATTGAGAGCTATTTGCCGCCCTCGGTTTCTATATCGTATGACGGTGAGGGCATGGATTTTGATTATTGGGATTCTACACCATATTTATTTAAAGATTATGACAATTTTAAACTTTGTTTTGATGTGATAGATAAATTAGGGTATTAATAAACAATCAGATGGAGGGAAAATGAGTAGTACAAATAAAACAGCAAATTTTGGACTTAACAGCTGGATAGGTTCAGATAAACCGGAAAGAATCGACTTTAATACGGATAATGAAATAATTGATGGAATTCTTTCAGAGCATGTAGAAAATCAAACCGCACATATTAGTGATGCAGAAAGATATAAATGGAATAATTATATGTTTACGGGTATGTATTACGGAGACGGTTCGTCAAAAAGAACGGTAAAAACAAACTGTCCCTTTGAAGCAAGAGTGGGTTTTGTTTTTGCGAACAGCAGAACAATAAGCATTTCGCGTTTTTCAGAGTCGAAGCATAACAATTATTTCGGGATTTTTGGCTTGCTTGCAAATTCACTCGGTGTCAAACTGAATGATGACTGCAAAAGCTTTACCGTAAATCAGAGTGCATCTGCAATTACGGCGAATGAGTATGCAAATCTTAATGAGTCGAGTGTTGCTTATCACTATGTGATGTTCAGATAAAAATATAAAGTGCTTTGGATTTTATAATTCAAAGTGCTTTTTTCTTTACTTTCATCATTTAATGTAATATAATACTAACGCATTGTATCCGTGACAGAAATATCAGCTGTCGGGCATAGCTTTGTGTTTTGTGTTTTGCAAAGCGGCTTAGGAACAGTAGCAGAAAGGAAAATTTAATATGAACAAAAAAACACAGAAAATCGCAGGGATCGGTTTGCTTACTGCCATTGTTGTAGTTTTACAGCTTTTGGGCAGTTTTATCAAATTAGGTCCGTTTTCAATCTCACTTGTACTTATTCCAATAGTAGTCGGTGCGGCACTATATGGAAAGCTGGCAGGTGCTTGGCTTGGCTTAGCCTTTGGTGTAACTGTTCTTGCATCGGGTGATGCGGGCGCTTTTCTTGCGGTAAATCCCGCAGGAGCAGTAGTTACAGTGCTTTTAAAAGGCTTGCTTGCAGGTCTTTTGGCTGGTTTGATGTACAGCCTGATTGAAAAGAAAAACAAAATGGCAGCAACCATAAGTGCTGCAATTACATGTCCGTTAATTAATACGGGAGTATTTCTTTTAGGATGCTCAATTTTCTTTATGGACACAATTAAGCAGTGGGCTGAGGGAGCAGGTTTTGGTTCTTCGGTAGGCACATATATGATTGTGGGACTCGTCGGTTTTAACTTTGTGTTTGAACTGGCAGTTAATATTGTGCTCGCTCCGCTTATTGTAAAACTGGTTAGTTTGGGAAGAAAGGGAAATAAATGATTCTTGCAGTAGATGTGGGTAATACAAATATTGTTATTGGTTTTTTGCAGGGAGAAAAATTGGTTAATGAATGCCGTTTGTCTACTTCGGCAGAGGATTCTGCCGAGGAGTATGCAATTAAGTTAAACAGTATTCTTGAAATATGCAAGATTGATGTCGGTGATATCGAGGGCAGCGTGCTGTCCTCGGTGGTTCCGCCGCTTAATCGCACTATATCAAAGGCACTTATGCTTATTACGGGAAAAATGCCTATAGTAGTCGGTCCGGGAGTTAAAACGGGATTGAATATAAAAATTAATAATCCGGCTGAGTTGGGGGCAGACATGGTAGTAGGTGCAGTTGCGAGTATTGCAAAATATCCATGCCCTCAAATACTATTTGATTTGGGAACTGCCACAACAGCATCGGTTATTGATAAAAACGGCTGTTTTTTAGGCGGTGCAATTTTATGCGGTGTAAAGACGGCACTGAACGCACTTGCATCATCCACCGCACAGCTCCCGCAGATAGAAATTATTGCACCTGACAGTGCAATAGGTGCAAATACAATTGATTCTATGAGAAGCGGTACGGTGTTCGGTGCTGCCGCTATGCTTGACGGCTTTATCAGAAGATTTGAAAAGGAACTCGGTGAAAAAGCTACGGTAGTAGTTACGGGCGGTCTTGGCAGTGTGATTGCCAAGTATTGTGAAAACGATGTTATAGTTGACCGTCATCTTCTTATTGACGGCCTGCGCATGATTTATGAAAAAAACATTTGATTAAAGAGGTAAGAATATTATGGCAGTATTTCGCGGATTTAGAGCATACAGACCTTCGGCAGACAAGCAGGAGCTGATACCTGCTCTGCCCTATGATGTTATGAGCAGTAATGAGGCTAGGGATATGGTAAAGGGAAATCCCTATTCTTTTTTGCATGTTGACAAGGCTGAGATTGATTTGCCTGAAGAAACGGATATATATGCAGATTGTGTATATGATAAGGCAAGGGAAAATCTTTTGTCTCTTGAAAGCAGCGGTGCACTTATTCAGGACAGCAGTCCATGCTTTTATATATACAGGCAGATTATGAACGGCAGGAGTCAGACCGGTATTGCCGGCTGTGCATCAATAGACGATTATCTGAACGATGTGATAAAAAAACACGAGCATACCCTTGCAAAAAAAGAAACAGATCGCATCCGCCATGTTGATACTTGCAATGCGAATACAGGTCCTATATTCTTAACTTATAGAAATTGTGCTGCAATAAATAAAATAATAGCCGATTGGACCGACAGTCACAATGCAGTTTATGATTTTGTGTCAGATGCAGTTGAACAGACTGTTTGGATTGTTGATGACAGTGATACGGTTGATAAAATTTCATCCCTGTTTGAGGCTGTTCCGGCTATGTATATTGCTGACGGCCATCACAGATGCGCATCGGCAGTAAAAGTCGGTCAGATGCGCAGAGCATCAGAAAAAAACTATTGCGGAAACGAGGAATTCAACTTCTTTCTTGCAGTAGCATTTCCGGATAATGAGCTTGAGATTATGGATTACAATCGAGTCGTTAAAGATCTTAATGGTTTGTCTGCTGATGCATTTATAGAGAAACTCGGAGAAAAGTTTATCGTTTCAAAATGCGACAGGCGTTTTAAGCCCGATAAAAAGCACACCTTTGGAATGCTGATTGAAAATCAGTGGTTCAGCCTTGAGGCAAAAAGCGATATTATTGCAGAAGAAAATCCTGTTGCAAGACTGGATGTGTCTATTCTGCAGGATAATGTTTTGGCACCGATTTTAAATATTACAGACCCTAAAAATGATGACAGAATTGATTTTATAGGCGGTATCAGAGGACTTGAGGAACTGGAGAGAAGAGTTTCGGAGGATATGACCCTTGCATTTGCCATGTATCCGACAACGGTTGAGGATCTTATGGCTATTGCCGACGCCGGCTTAATTATGCCTCCTAAGTCAACTTGGTTTGAGCCAAAGCTTCTTTCGGGATTGTTTATCCATAATTTGTCTTAAATGTTTTAATTATATTGCAATTCTTTCTTTACTGTGATAAAATTGTATTATTAATTCTTTGGAGGGGCAGGATATGAAAATTGCTAAAGAATATTCTGAAAGCATCGATATTCAAAAGAATACGGATTATGCTGTAAAGGGTATTACAAAAATCTGTAAGAAAATAGGTCCTCGTAAGCCGGGTTCACCTGAGGAGCTTCGTGCGCAGCAGTGGATGGAAAAGGATATGAAGAACTATTGCAACAAGACCGAGATAGAGTCGTTTACTTTACATAGACAGGGCTTTATGGGCTTTATTCCGTTTACGGTTGCCTGTGGTGTTGCATCCGTATTTGTTAACTGGTTTGCATCTCCCATTGCAGCTCTTGTTCTTTGTGTGCTTGCATTTATTCCGCTTGTTTTCGAATTTTTAATGTATAAGGAATTTGATGATTTTCTTTTCCCTAAACAAACATCGCACAATATGATTGCTACAAGAAGCCCTAAAGGAGAGGTTAAGCAGAGAATCATTCTTGTGGGTCACTCCGACAGTCAGTTTGAGTGGACGCTTAACTATCTTATGGGTGGTTTGCAGGCTAAGCTTTGTGTCGAAATTCCTGCAGTTGTAGGTTTGATTGTTCAGACTGTTTTTGCCGTTGTATGTCTGATTGTCGGCAAAGGCGGTGCAGCAATGAGTATCGAAAAAACAAGATGGTTCTTTATTCTTTTCTTTGTTATTTCGTGTGTATTTATTCCGTTTGAAATTGCGTTCCTTTTCTTCCAGAGCTGGACTAAGTCCGTTCCCGGTGCATCGGATAATCTTTCGGGCTGTTATGCAGGCATGGCTACGATTAAGGCTCTTGCTGAAGCAGGTATTGAATTTGAGAACACAGAGGTTACCATGATTTGCTCCGGATCGGAAGAGGCCGGTCTTCGCGGTGCAAAGGCATATGCAAAGGCTCACGAGCAGGAGCTTAAGGATCTTCCGACAGCTGTTATTGCTATTGATACATTCCGTGATTTGGAGGATATGGCTGTTTACGATCGTGACCTTTCAGGCACAGTTCAGCATGACTATGGTGTTAAGCATCTCGTTAAAAATGCAGCTTCAAATTGCGGATATGATTTATCATTTGAATCCATATATATCGGTGGAAGCGATGCAGCAGCATTTACACAGCGCGGTATTAAGGCAACAGGTTTTGCTGCAATGAATCCGGATCCTCCGCGTTATTATCATACACGTCTTGATACTCCTGAAAATCTCAGACCTGAGGCTATTTCGGCAGGTATTGAAATTCTTTGTGAGACTATCTGTATGTATGATAAAGAAGGCTTGCCTACAAAATAAACTGAATTAAAACGGACAGATTGGTGTTATCATATAAATGCCGCTCTGTCCGTTTGTTTTTTGAAATTATATTTTTTTTAAAATATGCATAATTCCCCTGTTAATGCAAAAAATGATAGCAGGTGATTTTTATGATTATGATGTTATTAAAAGCTTTTCTTGTAGGCGGATTAATTTGTGTTATCGGTCAGCTGCTTATTGATTTAACAAAGCTTACACCTGCAAGGATATTGGTTTTGTTTGTATGTGTAGGCGTTCTTTTAGGCGGATTGGGTTTGTATCAGCCGCTTGTTGATTTTGCAGGTGCAGGTGCAACGGTTCCGCTTACGGGTTTTGGCAACGCTCTTGCCAAAGGAGTTAAAGAGGCTGTTCAAAAGGACGGCTTTTTAGGTGTGATAACAGGTGGCTTTACTGCTTGTGCAGCAGGTGTAACAGTGGCAATGCTGAGTGGTTTGGTAGTAGCAATGATTTGCAAGCCTAAGGATAAATAATTTGTCACTCAAAGTTATTATTATGTCGGATGAATTATCTTGAAAATATTTACAAATTATGGTATAATAAACGAAATTAAATTATATTAGTTTGCGGAGGTAATTCAAATGGCTATGACATATGAGTCCGTTGTTCAGGCGGCAAGAAAAAAATTTTTAAATGTTGATGTTTCGTCTGTTCAAGGTACACTTGCTTTTCAGATCAATCTTGTGGGCAAGGTAGAGGGTATTTTTTATATTGAGATTAAGGATGGCAGAGTTCATGTCGAGCCCTATGAATATTATGACAGAAATGCTATCCTTACTATGAATGCAACCAATTTTACAAAGCTTATTAACGGCAAGCTCGATCCGGTTATTGCATTCACAACCGGCAAGCTCAAGGTTGACGGTGATATTAACGCTGCTCTTGAAATTGTTAAATTTCTTAAATAATTAGGAAAAATTAAAGGATAGTGGTACCACTATCCTTTATCTTTGATATGAGGTGATTTTATGTTTAAAGAAGTAAGCTTTACGGATGTTAAAGAGAATGCGGTTGATCTTTTAAAAAACAGATGGGGTCTTGTGACGGCAGGTGATGAAAAAGGTTATAATATGATGACCGTATCGTGGGGCGCTGTAGGAGAGCTTTGGGGAAAGGATATGGCGACCGTTTATATCAGGCCTCAAAGGTATACCGAGATATTTTTAAATTCTAATGATTATTTTACTTTGAGTTTTTACAGTGCGGATAATAAAAAGAGAATTCACGGTGTATGCGGCTCCAAAAGCGGAAGGGATGTTAACAAAACAGAGGAATGTTCGCTGTCACCGCGTTTTGATGAAGCAGCTCCTTATTTTGAAGAGGCTGAAATTGTACTTGTTTGCAAAAAAATGGCAAAAGGTAAATTTGACCCTAAAGAGTTTATCGATTCTGAAATTGCCGGCAGCTGGTATCCCGAAAAGGATTTTCATTTTATTTATTATGGGGCAATTGAAAAGGTATTGGTAAAAGATTAATTCTTATTTTATAAGATTTATCTTGATTTATCAGAACTTATATAGTATAATAACGAGTGCGAAAAGGTAGGGGTTTTGTCCTTATTTCATAATGTAGCGTATGGGCCCTGTGCAACGGAATGCTACGAACCTTGTCAGGCGGGGAACCGAGCAGCAATAAGTGGATTGTTCTGTGTGCCGCAGACAAGTCTGTGCGTTACATTATGAAATAAGCGGTCTCTGCCTTTTGTTGTATTGAATCTGTTTGTGTGTTAAGGAGGTAATCGTCTATGTATCAGGTATTATACCGAAAATACAGGCCAAAATGTTTTTCCGATGTATACGGCCAGGACCATGTTATCTCTACACTTAAAAATGAAATTAAAGAGAACAGAATTTCCCATGCCTATCTGTTTACAGGTTCTCGCGGAACGGGGAAAACCACCTGTGCAAAGATATTGGCTAAGGCAGTAAACTGTGAGAATTCTACCGATGGTGAGCCGTGCAATGCATGTGAAGTTTGCCGCGGACTTGACAGTGCAACGATTTATGATGTAGTTGAAATTGACGCTGCTTCAAATAACGGTGTTGACAACATACGTGATTTGCGCGAGGAAGCCAACTATACTCCCACCCGCGGACGCTATAGGGTATACATTATTGATGAGGTGCATATGCTCTCAACAGGTGCATTTAACGCTTTGCTCAAAACGCTTGAGGAGCCGCCTGCACATGTTATATTTATTTTGGCTACTACTGAAGTTCATAAATTACCTGCTACAATTCTTTCAAGATGCCAGCGCTTTGATTTCAAGCGTATTCAGCCGGAAACAATGGCAGTTAGACTTAAAGAGGTAGCGGAGCTTGAGGGTATGCGTCTTGAAGAGGATGCTGCTATTCTTATTGCCCGTATTGCCGACGGTGCACTGAGAGACGGCCTTTCCATTCTTGACCAGTGTGCCAGCAGGGATAAGCATATCCATTCACAGCTGGTTTCACAGGTTGCCGGACTTGCAGGACGTGAGGCTCTTTATCAGCTGACTGATTGTATTTGTGCAAAAAATAGCTCAGCAGCTATGGAAATGATTTCACAGCTTTATCAGAATAGCTATGACATGGAGCGTCTTTGCGTTGAAATGATAAATCATTTCAGAAATTTCTTAATAGTAAAAACAGTTAAAAAGAGCAGAGAGCTGATTGTTTGCACGGATGATGAATATAATTCTATTCTTGAACGTGCAAAGGCTTTTACGCTTGAAAATGTTATATACGGTCTTGATTTATTTCAGAATACTTTAACTAAGATTAAGTCCGGTGCGAATTCCAGAATAGAGATGGAAATGTCTTTTATCAAGCTGTGTGAGCCTAAGCTTGAAGCGTCGCAGGAAGCCTTGCTTGACAGAATATCACAGCTTGAGAGAGTGGTTAAAAACGCAGCTGCTGTTAAAACCGTCTATCAGGATTCAGCTGTTATGACTCAGAATGTGCAGGGGGAAAATAATGTTGGCAATAAAACCACTCTGCCTGACTTCGATGCCGGTCGTGACAGGCAAATGCCTGAAGAAAAGATGCAGGAAGCCGTAAATCATGAGACTGATGATGGAAATCTTCCGGCACAGCATGAAATTACGCTGTCTGCAAATGAGCAGGTTAAGGATACAGCTTCGCCCTCTCAGCCTGTAAGTGAGGGCATAAGCGAGTTTGAGCAGTGGGCAGAATTTCTTGATATTATACACAAAAACGATATTGCTTTATTTGGTGTGCTCAGCGGCGCCGGTGCACATTTTGACAGCGGCAGATTTGTTATTGACAGCAGCAATCCTACCATAAAGCAGTTTATACAGATACCCACGCATCTTAAAGCGATTAAACAGGCTGTTTTTGAAATAACAGGCAGGCCTTATAAAATAGCTGTAAGCAGGCCTAAAGCACAGACACGCCAAAAGCGTGATTTGCTTGAGGATTTAATTCATAATGCAAAAAATAAGGTTGATATAAAATTTGAATAATTTAGGAGAATAAAATTATGAAAGCAAGACTTCCAAAGGGAATGGGTGCAGGCCCGCAAAATATGCAGACAATGCTTCGTCAGGCACAGAAAATGCAGGAAGATATTGAGGCCAAAAAAGCAGAGCTTGAGGAAAAGGAATATGTGGTTTCGTCAGGCGGCGGAATGGTTGAAATTACCGTTAAGGGTAATCATGAGGTGAGAGCAATCGGTCTCAATCCGGAGGTTGTTGACCCTGATGATGTTGAAATGCTTGAAGATATGCTGGTGGCTGCATTTAACGAGGCTATGCGTCAGATTGACGAAGAGTCGGAGCGAGAGCTTGAAAAGGTAACCGGCGGGCTCAATATTCCGGGACTTTAAATTGCATCTTTTTTCATTATACTGCGTTACTGATATAATTCCATCTGATTAACATATCTTTTGTATGTTTTTGTCGATGAAATTTTATCAAATCCCGGTTTAATGAAGAATCCGATAATTTATCTTCATTTTTCGTTTCGTTTAGGAATTCAGAGGTAGTTATGGCGTTTAATCTTGCACCGCTGCAAAATTTAATAGATCAGTTTGAGCGTATGCAGGGCATTGGTCACAAAACCGCCCAGCGTATGGCATTTTATGTTCTCGGCCTTTCGGATACTGAAGCCGGAGAGTTTGCTAAGGCCATTACCGATGCACATACTAAAATAAAGCAATGCAGCGTTTGCTGTGACCTTGCCGATGATGCACTTTGTCCGATATGCAAAAGCAATACAAGAGATAAAAGTGTCATTTGTGTTGTTGAGGATCCTCGCGATGTGGCAGCAATTGAGCGTACGCACGAATATAACGGGACTTATCATGTGCTTCACGGCGCAATCTCGCCTATGGATAATATAGGTCCTGACCAAATCAGAATTAAAGAATTGGTTGCAAGGCTCGGTGATGATACTGTCGAGGAGGTTATTATGGCTACGAATCCGACAGTTGAGGGCGAAGCAACTGCTATGTATATAAGCAGACTGCTTAAACCGATGGGAATTACCGTCAGCAGGCTTGCATACGGTGTGCCTGTGGGCGCTGATTTGGAATATGCGGATGAGGTAACTCTTTCCCGTGCTATTGAGGGCAGAAGCCTGATTTAAATAATTGAGGAGTGATAGACTTGGATAAGAATGAAAAACAGATTATTGCAAATAATAAAAAAGCCTATCACGATTATTTTGTGCTTGAAACCTATGAAGCAGGAATTGAGCTTTTCGGCACTGAGATCAAATCAATCAGAAATGGCAGAGTTAATTTAAAGGATAGCTTTTGCAGTGTTGATGACGGTGAAATGTTTGTGATTGGCATGCATATTTCGCCTTATGAAATGGGTAATCGCTTTAATCGCGACCCTATGCGCAAAAAAAGGCTTCTGCTTCATAAGAGAGAAATCATGAAGCTTTTTGGTCAGTCGCAGCAGCAGGGTTTGTCTATCATTCCACTGAGCCTTTATTTGTTAAAGGGAAGGGCAAAACTTGAAATCGGCCTCTGCAAAGGTAAAAAGCTTTATGACAAACGAGCTGTTCAGGCAAAAAAGGATTCTGACAGACAGATTGAAAGAGTAATTAAAGAGAATTATCATGACTCAAAATACTAATATGGGGATGAAAGGCTTTCGACAGGGTCGTTGAGCCTTGGTCAGCGAGTAGCGGAGTTGCACCGCTTTAAAAGTAACACTTAAAATTAACTGACAAAAATAGATCAGTAGCTCTTGCTGCTTAATTAAGCGGCTTGCGTTCTCTCACAGAGTGCCACGGCTGTGTGCAGAGCGTCGACTTAGTGGCGAACTTGAATGGAAGAGTGTCCCGGCTTTCATCAGGAATTAGGGAATACCGTAGGCTGAAGGCTGTTTGCCGCCGTTAGCTGAGGGGATAACATAAAAGACAAACTATACTCGTAGAGCCCTTGGCAAGACGATTTTGGACGCGAGTTCAATTCTCGCCATCTCCACCAAAAAAGACACCGAGGGTGTCTTTTTTTATATAATGCGAGAATTGAACAGGTCAATGCGAAGCATAGAGACAGTCCGGGGGACTGTTTCGGTGACCGCGTGCGTGTCGGCGAGCGCAGAAGCGAGCCGAGCAATTTCGCCATCTCCACCAAAAAAAGACACCGAGGGTGTCTTTTTTATATATAGTGCGAGAATTGAACTCGCAATAGCAAAAAATCACAACTTTTATTTGTGTCTCATAGGATAAACTATATGAAACGGAGTGATTTTTTGAGTGGAAAGAATACAAGCAGGTCAAGAGCCTTTTTGTCGCTGACAAACTGCCGGGCAAATGCATCGGCAATAATCAAGGGAAGCGAAAAATATGCCTGTATTAAAGGTGCGGTAAAGTTCTATCAAACAAGATTCGGAACATTGGTTGCAGCGGAGGTTTTCGGTTTGCCGAGCAATCAGAACCGGTGCAGCAATGATATTTTTGGTTTTCATATTCACAGCGGAGAACGCTGCTGCGGGAATGATGAAGATCCGTTTGCCGATGCGAAATCGCATTATAATCCCAACAACTGTGATCATCCTTGTCATGCCGGCGATTTGCCGCCGCTTTTCGGAAATAACGGGTATGCATTTTCTGTATTTCTTACGGACAGATTTTCGGTGGATGAGGTTAAAGGGAAAACGATTATCATTCATTCCGATCCAGATGATTTTACCACGCAGCCTTCAGGCAATTCAGGAGAAAAAATGGCATGCGGTGAAATAAAATCTATTATATGCTGAGGATTGGATTATAAATATCTATAGTGTAAGGCTGTTTCGGGTTTGAAGCAGCCTTTATTTTTTTGCATTTGGGGTTTAAACTTGACACTATAATAATTATAATATATAATAAAATGATTAAAAAATGCGATAAGGAGTTTTTATTATGGCAACAAAACAATTTAAAATGACTGCAGCAGGTAAGGCAGAGCTTGAAAAAGAATTAGACCGTCTTAAAACCGAAGGCAGAATAGATATAGCAGAAAAGCTTAAGGTTGCGCGCTCATACGGTGACCTTTCGGAGAACAGTGAGTACGATGAAGCTAAATCAGAGCAGGCTAAAATTGAAGCTCGTATCAGCGAGCTTGAATATCAGCTTGATAATTCCGTGATTATTGATACCGCAGATTCGGATACAGTAAGTATGGGTTCAAAGGTAACTGTTATCAGAAAGAATGATAATACCGAAGCAACCTATGAAATTGTAGGCTTTGCACAGTCAAATCCTTCAGACGGCAAAATTTCCGACGAAAGTCCTGTAGGCAAGGCACTTATCGGTGCAAAGGTGGGTGCAACAGTTGTGGTTGAAGCTCCGATTGGAAATTTGGAACTTGAGATCAAGACAATAGATTAATTTTTATACGAGGTAAGATATATGGCAGGAAAGTTTGAAATCACCAAGAGCGGTGAAGGCACTTTCACATTTGAATTTTTTGTTGATGACAAGTCAGTCGGCACAAGTCCTGTTTTCGAGAAGGAGGATATGTGTAAGAGAGGTGTTAAGGCTGTTAAAAAGAACAGCAGAATGAAAGTGCAGAATACTCTTCAGAATGATGAGGAGAAGACAAATCCAAAATATCTTGTAGAGTCTGATGGTGACAGAGTTAAATATACGCTCTTTCTTCAGACCGGAGCTGCTGCACTTGAGGGCAGTGCCGGCAGTGAGGCAGAAGCGCTGGAGAATATCGAGAAAATCGGCAGTAATGCCAATGCTGCACCTATGGCTATGGCTGAGGTAGTTCTTTCTGAAAATGAACAGAAGCAGATTCGTATTAATAAGCTCAGAGAACTTCAGGATAAGGGTAATGACCCGTTTGAAATTACCAAGGCTGAGCAAACACACAGTGCAGCTCAGATTAATGAAAGTTTTGAGGAGCTCCAAGATAAGGACGTATCCATTTGCGGGCGTATTATGACCTGGAGAGATATGGGTAAGGCAAACTTCGTAGATATTCATGACAGGACCGGAAGAATTCAGGTTTATGTACGCATGAATGATATCGGTGAAGAGGCATTTAAGGAATTTAAGAAATGGGATTTAGGCGATATTGTTCAAGTTGACGGCTTTGTATTTAAAACACGAACCGGTGAGATTTCTGTTCACGCCAAGAAGATTACATTACTCTCAAAATCCTTGCTGCCTTTGCCTGAGAAGTTTCATGGCTTGACGGATACCGATACTCGCTATAGAAAGCGTTATCTTGATATGATCATGAATCCTAATGTTAAGGATACATTCATTAAGCGTTCTAAAATTATTTCATCAATCAGGTCTTATCTGGACAACCTTGGTTTTGTTGAGGTTGAAACTCCTATGCTGAATGTTATCGCCGGCGGCGCTGCAGCAAGGCCATTTATCACGCATCACAATACACTTGATATGGATATGTATCTGCGTATAGCGACCGAGCTTTATCTCAAGCGTCTTATTGTAGGCGGTATGGAAAGAGTGTATGAAATCGGACGTAATTTCAGAAATGAGGGTATGGATGTAAGACATAATCCGGAATTCACCTGTATTGAGCTTTATCAGGCGTATACCGATTATTACGGCATGATGGATATAGCAGAGGCGCTGATAAGAAATGCGGCAAACGAAGTATGTGACGGTAACCTTCACATTACGTTTAACGGTACTGAAATTGATCTTGAAACGCCGTTTGCACGTATGACGATGGTAGAGGCCGTTAAAAAATTCAGCGGTGTTGATTTTGCTGAATTCATGTCAGACAATGCAAAGGCGATAGAAATTGCCAAGCAAAAGGGCATTGAAATTGAAACAGGCAAGGCAACCTGGGGCGATATTCTTAATTCCTTTTTTGAGGAGTTTGTTGAAGCAAACCTTGTTCAACCAACATTTATTATGGATTATCCTGTTGAAATCAGTCCGCTCACAAAGAGGAAGCCGGATTGCCCCGTGCTTACCGAAAGATTTGAACTTTTCATTCTCGGCGGTGAGTATGGCAATGCTTATTCCGAGTTAAATGACCCTATTGATCAGATGTCGCGTTTTGAGGCTCAAATGAAGCTCAGAGAGGCAGGAGACGACGAGGCCAATATGATAGACCACGATTTTGTAACTGCACTTGAGTACGGTATGCCTCCTACAGGCGGTCTCGGTATAGGTATTGACAGACTCGTAATGCTTCTGACAGATAACTATTCAATCAGGGATGTTTTGCTGTTCCCCACAATGAAACCGCTTGATAAATAAGACGTTCATTTTTACAGCTTTTTGCAGGAAACGATTATGAATAAAAATATTGATAAGGATGTTATTCTTAAGGCAATTGCTCCTTGTGCTTTTTGTTGCTTTACCTGTGCAGCAATGAAGGACGGCATCATTGAAAAATCCTCAAAACAACTGCTGTATTATCTTGAAGGGTATTATGAATTTAACAGGATAAATTTGCCGCTCAGATACAGAGGCTTCAGCAAAAGGTTAAAAGCCTTGAACAGGGAACTTGAAAAAATGTCTGACAGGCCGTGCTTAGGCTGCAGGGCGGGGGCTGATAAAAGGTGCTGTATTCCTGACTGCTTTATCTTGGAATGTGCAAAAACGCATAAAGTTGATTTTTGCGGACAGTGTGCAGAATTCCCTTGCAGCAGGGCAATGGATTTTTTTAAAGGGAAGAATTTAGAACAGTGGATAAAGAATAACAATCGAATAAGAGAAAGTTCAGCAGAGGAGTATTACGCATTTGCTGTTTCAAAATCGCATTATCATTTTTTTGCTGAGTAATTGTTTTTTATCGGCTGTTATATAATAATCTACATAAAGAAGGTATAATAAAATGAGATCAGATTTAATTAAGGAAGGTCCTTCAAGAGCACCGCACCGTTCGCTTCTCAGAGCACTCGGTATTGATGAACTTGAAATGAAAAGACCTTTTGTTGCAGTTGTAAATTCAAAAAGTGATTACATTCCGGGTCATATGCACCTAGATAAAATCGCGGAGCAGGTTAAGGCCGGCATTAGAAATGCAGGCGGTGTTCCGTTTGAATTTAATACAATAGGTGTTTGCGACGGTATTGCAATGAATCACAGAGGTATGAAGTATTCTCTTTGTTCAAGAGAGCTTATTGCAGACAGTATTGAGGTTATGCTGACAGCTCATCCTCTTGATGCAATTGTGTTTATTCCAAACTGTGATAAGATTGTTCCGGGAATGCTGTTGGCAGCGTGCAGGCTTAATTTGCCATGTATATTTATAAGCGGCGGTCCTATGCTTCCGGGCAAGAGTACGGAGACTGAAAACCGTATTGGCCTTTCAGAGCAGTTTGAATATGTAGGTGCCAATGCCGTAGGGAAAATGAGTCTTGAAAATCTTGAGTCCTGTGCATTTACCGCTTGTCCTACCTGTGGCTCATGCTCGGGTATGTATACAGCCAATTCAATGAACTGCCTTACTGAAACAATCGGTATGTCACTTCCGGGTTCAGGTACCATTCCTGCTGTTATGAGTGCAAGGCTCAGACTTGCAAAAATGGCAGGTGAAAGGGTTATGGACCTTCTTAAGGAGGATATTAAGCCGTCCGATATTATAACTGAAAAAGCAATTGAAAATGCGATGCGTACAGACATGGCAATCGGTTGCTCAACCAATACAATTTTACATCTTACTGCAATTGCTCATGCAGCAGGTCACGATATTAATCTTGATGATCTTGATGCATACGGCAGAAAAACACCGCAGATTTGCAAACTTAATCCGGCATCGTCTGTATTTATTACCGACCTTAATGATGTAGGTGGTATTCAGGCAGTAATGAAAGAGCTTGCTAAAGGCGGCATGATTAATACCGATGCACTTACAGTAAACGGCACTGTTGCAGACAGAATTGCCAAGGCTCCCGATGCGGATGGCGATATTATACGTGAACTTGGTTCTCCTTTTTCGGCAGACGGCGGAATTGCTGTTCTTAAGGGCAATCTTGCTGAGGATGGTGCTGTTGTTAAAAAGGGTGCGGTTGCTCCGGAAATGATGCAGCATAAGGGTCCTGCTAAGTGCTATAACAGTGAGGAAGAGGCTATTGCTGCAATAAACGGCGGCAAGGTTGTTGCCGGTGATGTAGTTGTTATTCGTTATGAAGGACCTAAGGGCGGACCGGGTATGAGAGAAATGCTTTCACCGACATCTGCTATTATCGGTATGGGTCTGGGTTCATCTGTTGCACTTCTTACGGACGGACGTTTTTCAGGTGCAACCCGCGGAGCATCAATCGGTCATGTTAGCCCTGAGGCTGCCATGGGCGGTACAATTGCTCTTGTTGAGGATGGCGATGAGATTGAAATCGATATTCCGGCAAGAGTGCTTAAGGTGAATGTGTCGGATGAAATTTTAGCTGAGCGTAGGGCAAAATGGCAGCCTCCCGTGCAGCAGCTTTCGGGATATCTTAAGAGATATGCTCAGCATGTAACAAGCGGTGCCAAGGGTGCAGTGTTTGAGGATTAGGAGTCAGCTCTATGGGTGGCGGAAAGAGAAGAAAAAAGCATAAAGCGGGTATATTCGGTAGATATATAATATATATTATTTCTTTCCTTATAATATCTTTAACAGTAACTGCTGCCGCTTTTCTTATTGCTGAAAAGCCTGTGACGGATTTTGTGCATAAGCTTGAGGATAGATTTCCGATGAGAGTGCGCGATATATCCTCAAATGTTGAGGCTGGCAGCAGGGAAGCTCAATACATTGGAATGTATGGCAAAAAAACGGGAAATGTTGTAATTGATGACTGCGGTGTAAACTGTGATGTCTATTATGGTGACAATCGTGTTTCTATGCGAAAAGGTGCGGGTCTTCATGTTTCGGACAAAAACGCCGGTGATATAAAAGGTATATTTTTAAAAGGATATGATGAAACGCATTTTGCAGGTTTAAAATATGCAAAAAAAGGAAGCGTAATCATTTTTTGCCTGAAGGATGAAAAGAGTCAGAAAGAGATTACGGCAAAGTATCTGATTAAAGACATAAAATATGTGTCGCCCGGTGAGGACACTTATCAGCCCAAGAATGCAGAAGAACTTGTGCTTTGCAGTATTTTTTCCGACTTTTCGAAGCACAGCGGTGAATACCTCTACATTATTGCCGATAAAGCAGACAGGGAGGTAAGCTGATATGGCACAACTGCGTGAGAACAAAATATCAAAGGTAATGAGAGTCGTTTTATCCTTTGTATTGTTTGTTTTAATTGTGATTACAAGTGTTTCTGCCTGTGCAAAGGCCGTGTTCTTGGATAAGAACAGTATTGAAAACAGGTTTACTTCTTATGATTATATAAGTGCTGTCAAAAAAAGCGCAATGGAATATGCAGCGGATATATATATGAAAAATGGTCTTGACTGCAGCAGTCTTGATAAAATATTTGAGGACGAGCTTATCAAGGAGTCGGTGAAAGCCTATATTTCAAATAATATCGGTATTGGTGCGGGATATAATGAAAGCACTTACCTGGAGCCGATTGAGAATATATGCTCAATGCTGGAAAAGGATATAAAGCATCAGACCGGCAAAAATAATCGCGATGACAGTACAGCAGCAATCATAGATTTGGTTGAGTCATATTTAATCGGCGAGATAGATATCAGTATTCCTAAAGCAAAAGTTATTATGAACAGCGGCAATATAGCGGCTGTTGCGGTTTTGTGTGTCAGTTTATTCTTTACAATTTCGGTTTTTTTAATACTGGCTTTTATTGGTGATAAAAGATATCGTTCGCTGCGTGCAATCAGTATAAGCTTTTATACAGCGGGATTGTTTGAAATGATTATATCGATAGCTGCCTGTGCCGTGTTCAGAATAAAGCATATAGATATTTTTCCTCTTTATTTAAAAGAAGTAGTTATGGGGCATATTTACAGCTGTATCGGAAGCGTTGCCTTTTCAGGCGGTATAATGCTTTTTGCGGCGCTCATAATTTCGACCATAGTCTGGAAAATAAGACGGGAAAAATAAACTGAGGTGAAGATATGGATAAAGATGTGGCAATTTCAGTAAAGAATGTTACAATGACCTTTAATCTAAATAAGGAAAAGGTAGACAATCTTAAAGAATATGTAATTAAATTTATTACCCGTAAGCTTGAATATAAAAAGTTTTATGCGCTTAAGGATATAAATATTGAAGTTAAAAAGGGCGACCATTTGGCTATTCTCGGTTTAAATGGTGCAGGTAAAAGTACACTGCTTAAGACAATCGTAGGCGTGTACAAGCCTGCCGAAGGCACTATTGAAAAATGCGGTGTAATTGCTCCGCTTTTGGAGCTTGGTGCAGGTTTTGAGCCTAATTATACCGGTGAAGAGAATATTTATCTTTATGGTTCGATACTTGGATATGACAGGGCATATATTCAGCAAAAATTTGATGAAATTGTTGAATTTTCCGAGTTGGGTCATTTTATAAAGGTTCCTATCAAGAATTATTCAAGCGGTATGAAAGCCAGACTCGGCTTTTCAATTGCTACTGCCGTTGAACCGGATATACTTATTTTGGATGAGGTTTTATCTGTCGGTGATGCTGCCTTCAGAAAAAAGAGTCTTGCCAAGGTGCAGTCTCTTTTTGATAAAGGCGTTACGGTTTTATTTGTTTCTCACAGCATCGAACAGGTTAAAGCGATATGCAACAAGGCTATTTTGCTTGAACACGGAAAAATTATTGCCCAGGGTGAGCTTGATCGGGTTATTCCGGTTTATGAAGAAAAAACGAAGAAAAAACCTGCAAAAAAAACAGCTTCTCCTACGAAAGAGGATAAAACCGATAAAAAAGAAAAATAGAATAATTAAACGACCTTTGGATTTAGCCAAGGGTCGTTTTTGTATACCTAATATTATGATAATCTTGCTTCAAGCCGATAAATAGGGTATCCCTGCGATGCGAATTTGTTTTCATATTCTGTCACGATATTACCTTCAAAACCACTTTTATGCAGGTCAAGTGAAATATGACTTAGTTTATAGCCACAGGAGGAGAATTTTTCAATCGAATATTCAAAGAAATGCATATTATCGGTTTTTTGGCAGATGACACCATTGTTTTTGATGATTTTTTTAAATATATTCAGAAATCGCGGATGCGTCAGTCTGTGTGCCTCGTGCCTGTTTTTTGGAAATGGGCATGAAAAGTTAAGATAAATTTCTTCAATGCTGTTATCCTTTATGTAGGAAGGCAAATATTCAGCTGTTCCGCAAAGAAAACGTATGTTTTTAAGCTTCATTTCTCTGGCTTTGTCTATAGCAAGAATAAGTACATTTCTGTTTCTTTCAACACAAAGTATGTTTTTATCAGGATTTTGTTTTGCGTAGGTGCATCCGAATTGACCCTTGCCGCTGCCTACCTCCAGCACGACGGGATTCTTGTTTTCAAAAAGCACTTCAAAATCCATGATGTGGTTTTCATCCGGCGCATCATTGTAGTTAAGCGAGCTGTTCTTCATAATCGTAAGGTAATCGGATGCTGCGGCAATGCGTTCATCTAAATTCTTTTTTCTCTTCATTCTCATATTTATCACCGTTTGTTAAAAGTATCATTTATAGTCTAATGTATATCGTTAAGAACTGCATGCGCACATTTAACTCCGTCAACAGCGGCAGATATGATTCCACCGGCGTATCCGGCACCCTCACCGCAAGGATAAACACCGCTGATATTGCACTGGAGAAATTCATCACGCAAAATTCTGACCGAGCTTGATGAACGGGTTTCGGGCGCTGTCAGCACGGCGTCATAAAGGTTAAATCCATTGAGCTTTTTGTCCATTTCCACTATTGCTGATTTCATTGTTGCCGATACCTTTTGCGGCAGGCATTCATCAAGGTTAGTGAGCGTAACCCCTGTGGGGCATGTCGGATTAACATTACCTAAAGCCTTGCTTTCCATACCCTTGAGAAAATCGCCTACAAGTTGTGCCGGTGCCTTGTAATTTCCGCCTGCGAGCAGGTAGGCGTTATGCTCAATTTCGCGCTGATAGTATATTCCCGAAAGCGGATGTTCACTGGGAAAATCCTTTGGTTCAATACCAACAAGCAGCGCTGAATTTGCATTTTTTCCGTCGCGGGCAAGAGAACTCATTCCGTTAACAATAACGCCTTCCTTTTCGCTGGCTGCTGCTACAACCGTACCGCCGGGGCACATGCAAAAGGTATATGCGCCGCGTTCGTGAAGTCCGTGACAGGAAAGCTTGTAGTCGGCAGCACCCAGTTTTTTATGGCCGGCAAATTTGCCGTACTGGGCTTTGTCGATTAAGCTTTGTGGATGTTCAATTCTCGCACCTACTGAAAACGGCTTTTGTATGATATTAATTCCGAGATTATACATCATCTCAACTGTATCTCGGGCACTGTGTCCGATTGCCATAATTACGCTGTCTGTTTCCATATCAAACAGTGTGCCGTTGTGTGCATAGGTAATTCCGTGAATAAAGCCGTTTGCACATATAAGCTTTTCAAGCTTGCATTCCAGACGCACTTCACCACCTAACTGTTCAATCTTTTTGCGTATATTTTTCACAACAATTGCAAGACGATCAGTTCCTATATGAGGCTTGGAGGAGTAAAGGATTTCCTCAGGCGCGCCTGCTTCATAAAGCTCCTGCAGAATTTTGCGAATGAAAGGGCTTTTTATACCTGTTGTAAGCTTACCGTCAGAAAATGTACCGGCTCCGCCTTCGCCGAACTGGACATTAGATTCCTCATTAAGCTCTTTGGTCTTCCAAAATGCAGCAACATCCTTTGTGCGCGTGTCAACATCCTTGCCGCGTTCCAGTATAATCGGTTTCAGTCCCGCCTGTGCCAGTATAAGACCTGCAAACATTCCTGCCGGTCCAAAACCGACTACGATAGGTCTGAACTTACTGCTGCGCTTGTTTTCAGGCAGAATATATTTATATGGTTCAACAAGCTGAATTTTGCTGGATTTGCATTTTTCTGCTATTTGTTTTTCATCAAGAGTTATTATTACATCAATGGAATATGTGAAATGGATATTATCTTTTTTTCTTGCATCCACGCTCTTTTTATAAATGGTATAGGATTTAATATATTTTTCGTTGATTTTTAACAATTTAGCAGCTTTGCTTTTTAAAAGGCTTTCGTCTTCATCAAGAGAAAGCTTCATTTCATTAATTCGTATCATATATATTATATACCTTTACTATTTGTTATTTGGTCAGCAGCACTGATGGCACTGTACCAGGCAAAGTTAAGATTATATCCGCCACAGGGAAATTGCATGTCCAAAACCTCGCCGCATACATACAGGTTTTTTATGATTCTTGACTCGTATCCGTTAAATTCATCATTTTTAGCACCGCCGCCGGTGATCTGAGCAAAATCATAGCCTTTGGTTCCGGTAATTATGAGCTTCCAGTTTTTTGCAAATTTGCTCATTTTTACAGTATCGCCCTCAGCCTGTTTTTCAATTATATCAGAAAGGTCTTTGCCGAGTATACCTTGCAGACTGTGAAAGTGATTCAGATACTTTATAATCTGTTCTTCACTCATATCAGGAATTAAATCTAAAACAGCATGGCATTTTTTTGGTTTAGATGCAGAAAAATTTTTGCCGACTGTATTTGAAAGATTCATTATAACAATGCCTGAAAGTCCGTAATCCGTAAACAGCACTTCACCGTATTCACTTATCATTTTTTTGTTATCAAGATATATAGCTGCATTACACTTTACCCTTTTGCCTTTCAGCAGATGTGTATACTTGCTTGAAGAGGTGAGCTGAACAAGAGCAGGGGACAAATCAGTTATTGTGTGGCCAAGCGATTTTAAAAGTGTGTATCCGCTGCCGTCAGAGCCTAAAGCCTTTTGCGCTTTTCCGCCTGTTGCTATCACAACAGCATCTGCATTAAATATTCCCTTATCGGTAGTAAGGCAAAGATTGCCGTCTATTTTTGTCACCATACACTCTGTTATTATTTTTACGCCGAGCTTGCTGCATGCATTGAGAAGCAGATCCAATACAGTTGAAGCCTGATTGGAGTACGGATATATTCTGCCTTCATTATCCGTTCTGGTTATCAGTCCTAGTGTACTGAAAAAATCAAGAACATCGTTGCTGTGTTTCGCATTGATGTTTGAAAGGTTGCATCTTCCGTTTCCGGTAGCGAGTATCTTTTTGCCGGGTACGGGCATGCGCTCAAGTATTGTCACATCGCAGTTTGGATGATTTTGTTTTAATCTTATCGCACAGGCAAGCCCACCGGCACCTGCACCGACTATAATTGTGGTCATAAGCCGTCACCTATACTATTTATAGTTGTGTTGTAATATATAATAATATAAATTGTCGCTAATTGCAAATTTTTTTGCTGAAATGCTTGACTATCTGTTGACACTGTGATATAGTAATCATACCTCTTAGTAGGATGATTAATTTGTGCCGACAGGCCTTATTTTTTTGCCTGCAATGCTTTGCGCATTATGAGGGAGATTATTTATCGAAATTTTAACGGAGGTGCTATTTATGAGAGTTAAGATTACCTTAGCTTGCACTGAATGCAAACAACGCAACTACAACACAATGAAAAACAAGAAGAATTCACCTGACAGACTTGAGATGAACAAGTACTGCCGCTTCTGTAAGAAACACACTCTCCACAGAGAGACAAAGTAATAGGAGGGCACAAATGGCTGACGAAAAGAAGACTTCAAAAAAGACTGAAAAAGCTGACAAGCCTAAGGACACAAAGAAGAAGTCAAAGAAAAATCCTTTTAAATCCATTGCGTCATTCTTTAAAAGTGTTAAATCAGAGGGTAAAAAGGTTGTATGGGCAAAGCGTATGGAAGTGCTCAGAAATACAGCCATTGTTATCGTCGTCGTTGCAATAGCAGGTGTTGCTATTTATGGAGTTGATACTCTTCTTTCTCTCGGAATGAAGGGAATTAAAAATCTTGCTGAAACAGAACCAACGTCTGTATCACAGCAGGTTAGCGATGAGGATACTTCTGCTGATAAAACAACTGATGAGGCCGAAGCAAATACCAAAGCAGCCGAATAACAATTGAAATTCAGTTATTATTAATATTCGGGAGGCTTATTAATGGAAGAAGCAAAATGGTACGTTGCACACACCTTTTCAGGCTATGAAAATAAGGTAGCAAGCAACATTCAGACTGTTGTTGAAAATCGTAATCTTCACGACCTTATTTATGAAGTTGCAATTCCGACCGAGACTGTAGTTGAGGTTAAGGATGATGGCACAAAAAAAGAATATCAGAGAAAGCTTATGCCGGGCTATGTTTTTGTTAAAATGGTGATGACAGATGACAGCTGGTATGTAGTTCGCAATACACGCGGATGTACAGGCTTTGTCGGTCCGGAAAGCAAGCCGGAGCCTCTTACAGACGAAGAGGTTAAAAAGCTTGGCGTTGAGAAAATCAGCGTCGAAGTTGCATATGAAACAGGCGATCTTGTTAATGTTATTGACGGTCCGCTTGAAGGTTTCTCAGGTACTGTTGAAGAGATTGATATTGAAAACAACAGCGTACAGGTCACTGTATCTATGTTTGGCAGAGAAAATACTGTTGAATTTGAACTTGACCAGCTTGAAAAGGTCAAGGATAACGATTAAATTCAGTAATTCGCAGATATGTGTTTATTTATATATGCAGCATCTGCTTATTATCATTGCAGACGAAATTGCCGTTTCGCCTGTAATGGTGGGAGAGATTTTATATCTCGCCATTTACCACAATATTAGGAGGAAATTATTATGGCACAGAAGGTAGTAGGTTTAATTAAACTTCAGATCCCTGCCGGTAAAGCAACTCCGGCACCACCGGTTGGTCCGGCTCTCGGTCAGCACGGCGTAAACATTATGTCATTCACAAAAGAGTTTAATGAGAGAACTAAGAATGACGCAGGCCTTATCATTCCTGTAGTTATTACAGTGTATGAAGACCGTTCATTTACATTCGTTACAAAGACACCGCCTGCAGCAGTTCTTATCAAAAAGGCTTGCGGTATCGACAAAGCATCAGGTGTTCCTAATAAGAACAAGGTTGCAACAATCTCAAAGGCAGATGTTCAGAAAATTGCTGAAACAAAAATGCCTGACCTTAATGCAGCATCACTTGAGGCAGCTATGTCAATGATCGCAGGTACAGCACGCAGCATGGGTATAGTAGTAGAAGACTAATTCCCTTGTGGGAGGAAGTATCCGATTAACCACTGGAGGTAATTTATTATGAAACACGGAAAGAAATATACAGACGGTGCAAAACTTATTGACCGTTCAAATTTATATGAGTCAGCTGAAGCTCTTGAGCTTTCAGTAAAAACAGCAACAGCAAAGTTTGATGAAACAATTGAGGTTCATATTCGTCTTGGTGTTGACTCTCGCCACGCTGACCAGCAGGTACGCGGTGCGGTAGTTCTTCCAAACGGTACAGGTAAAGACGTAAGAGTTGCTGTATTCGCAAAGGGTGACCTTGCAAAGGCTGCTGAGGAAGCAGGCGCAGACGTAGTAGGCGATGCAGACCTTGTACAGAAAATTTCAGGCGGCTGGATGGATTTTGACGTTGCCATCGCATCACCGGATATGATGGGCTTTGTTGGTCGTCTCGGTAAGGTTCTCGGTCCTCGCGGACTTATGCCTTCACCAAAAGCCGGTACAGTTACTATGGATGTTGCTAAGGCTGTTCAGGAGGCTAAGGCTGGTAAGATTGAATATCGTCTTGATAAGACAAACATTATTCACTGCCCAATCGGTAAGGCTTCATTTGGTACAGAGAAGCTCCTTGAAAACTTTAATGCGCTTCTTGATGCTATTATCAAGGCTAAGCCGGCAGCAGCAAAGGGTCAGTATATCAAATCAGTTGCAGTTGCATCAACAATGGGCCCCGGCGTTAAGATTAATCCTAACAAGGTTGGCTCAGCTTCAGCAGCAGAGTAATTTAGGTATTGACACAGCATAGGGCTGTGTGGTAAAATACAATAGCTGTTCAGCCAAAGACAGCAGGTGCAGTTTTTGCGTAAGTTTATCGCCTGCCGAGGAATGAACATTCAATAGCCTTAAGGGTGTTTTGATTGTTACGTGCATTCCGTGTCTTGCGGGATGCACTTTTTTATAGCTGACAGCCATAAAGTGCGGCATTGCCGTGCAAAGACCGTTTTTACGGCAAATAATTATGGAGGTATAATAAATGCCAAGTACAGCAGTTCTTGAAAAGAAAAAGCAAATGGTTGCTGACCTTTCCGAAAGAATTAAGAATTCTTGTGCAGGTGTCGTAGTTGACTACAAGGGTATCAACGTTGAGGATGATACAAAGCTTCGTAGAGAACTTCGTGAGGCCGGTGTTGAGTATACAGTTGTTAAAAACTCTATTCTCGGCAGAGCGGCACAGGATGCAGGCCTTGAAGGAATTGATGCAGTTCTTGAAGGAACAACAGCTATTGCTACATCAGCAGATGATTACGTTGCATCGGCACGTATTCTTCAAAAATATGCTGATAAACATGATAACTTCTCATTAAAGAGCGGTTATCTTGACGGAGAAGTTATCTCTATGGAAAAGCTTATTGCACTTGCAAAGCTTCCTTCAAGAGAAGTTCTCCTTGCTACAGTTTGCAGCGTATTCAATGCACCTATCGCAGCTTTTGCACGTGCAGTCCAGGCTATCGTTGATAAAGGCGGTGTCGAGGCTTGCGAGCCGGCTGAGGATAAGGCAGAGGAAGCTCCTGCAGCTGAAGAGGCTCCTGCACAGGAGACAGCCGAAGCAGAGACAGAGGCACCTGCTGAAGAAACAGCAGAATAATAAAGTAAAATCAACTTTTTAACAAAATAAATTTTATTGGAGGAAAATAAAATGGCATCAGAAAAAGTTACAGCAATTGTTGAAGAGCTTAAGACTCTCACAGTTCTTGAGCTTTCAGAGCTCGTATCAGCAGTAGAAGAAGAATTTGGTGTAAGCGCTGCAGCAGCAGTAGCAGTAGCAGCACCTGCAGAAGGCGGTGCAGCAGCAGCTGACGAGAAGACAGAGTTTGACGTAGTTCTTACAGACGTTGGCGCTAACAAGATTCAGGTTATCAAGGCAGTTCGTGAGGCTACAGGTCTTGGTCTTAAAGAGGCAAAGGCTATTGTTGACGGTGCACCTGCAACTGTTAAGGAAGCTGTTCCTACAGCAGACGCTGAGGCTCTCAAGGCTAAGCTTGAAGAGGCTGGCGCTAAGATTGAGCTTAAGTAATTTAGCTTTATCGAATAGCATGATTAAAGACGATGTGTTTTTCACATCGTCTTTTTTGTTTTGCTTAATTATTGTATTGATGATTTTTGTCTTTTATTATTTGTATTTTAAAACTCTTTTGTCATGCATTTTCCGTGCAAGGTATACAGCAGGTGTATCAAGGATGCTTGTAAAAATATAAATAACATAACTTGAGAGGAATATGGAGATAATGGTTTTTGCATCATACTGACCCCAAAATGCAAGGAGTGTAAACAGTAGAGTGTTGAGTATTTGGCTGATAAGGGTTGAGCCGTTATTTCTTAGCCAAAGAAACTTTCTTTTATCGCCGAACTTCTTTTCGGTAAATGCCCACCATTTATGATAAAGCCATACATCAAAAAGCTGGCTGATTGCATATACTGCCAGAGATGAGATAATCATACGCGGTGTGTTTGAAAAGACTGATTCTACAGAACTGTGGATCAAATCGTTTTCACTTGGTATATAAAGCCGCCAGCTTTGGGAAAGCAGCAGGAAAAACAAGGAGGAGAATACACCAATCCAAACAGCCTTGTTGGCTTCTTTTTTGCCTTCGCATTCCGAAAGAATATCTGTTACAAGAAACGTGGCGGCAAAAAGCACATTTCCTAAAGTTTGTTCCATACCGAAAGCGTTAATCAGTATGACAACCTCTATGTTGGCGAGTATTGTAGCAATGGCAGATATGCAGTATAGCCCTGTCTTGCCAAAAAACTTGTATCCTAAAAGTACTGCTCCGAAAATGACAAGGACAGAGCCTATTAAAAGCAATTCATTAATCATATCAGTCACCTACCCCAAAGTCCGTATTGTTTAAAAGAATATCAATTCTGCTGTTATCTTTGTATTTCGGATAAAGGTATTTTGTAAAATCGGAGATAACCCTCGTATTGGGCTTAATTCGTGTCGAATTTTTACACATAATGTTGATGCAAATTCTCTCAAAATATTTAAGTCCGAGAGCTATATCATTTTCCATCGAATCAATATTTTGACCGCTTATGCCAAATAGAAGATTCGCTTCATCAAAGTTTTTTGAAATGATTAGATTATCTCTCTCGTCAATGCCCTTTTGAAGTACAGTTTCACGTAAATCATAATCAAAGGTCTCAAGCCCTAATTTCATTTTGAGTTCAAAGTCCTTATATAGCTCACGCAGGACAGGAATGAGGTTTTTATATAAATAATGGCATTCAAAGTGAATGGTTTTAATACCCTTATCATGGCAGATGTTTTTTATAAGCTCAGAAGTTTTATGATCAAGCTCAAAAACAGAACCGCTGTTTATTATCTCAATCTTGCCATAAAATCCTGTTACCTTTTCAAGTATTGTTTTGTTGAGAAGATAATTTTCTTCTTCATTGCTGCAGCAATCTGTGTGATAATCACAAAAGGTACATTTTTTATATGCACACCCCTTGCCGCGCAGCAAAACAATTTCGCGGGGATTTTTTTCTTTAATAATGCTGTATCTTTCCATAAAATAAAAAAATGCGTCGTTAAGGACGCAATAAGGCTATAGCCTGTCTCCTTAGTTTTGATTGAGCGATTATCTATTGATATCACGCAGGCAGGATGGTTACGAACTGCCTTTAAATTATTATATCAATTCATAAAAAATTGTCAATAGTCATATTATTTTTCGCTTTGATGAAATATCCAATACAAGCACAAAGCAGCCGATAATCATGAATACCGATAGTGCCAGATTGACACTTGATAATTCAATAATTCCGGTTTCAAGGTTAGAAAAAACAGATATTTCTATTGGAATAATAAACAGCAAAAGCTTTGTGACACAGTATGAAAGCAGACCTGCAATCAATCGAAAAATAAAAAAGTCATAGTATTTCATCTTTGCATGGGCAATTATCGGAAGCAATTGGAAATGAATACACAAGCCTCCGAAGGCAAGATAAGCACTGATTTCGGCAAGATGATATGTATTGTCGGAGCAAACACCGTTTGTAATTTCTATGAGAGGCATTAAAAACTGCGGCACTGAGAGAATTTTATTTATTGCAGAAAACAAAATGATAAAAGCCGTTATGTTTAAAACAGATTTAACGCTGCTGTTGACAGCATCGCTGATTGCGTCACCAAAGCCTGTATCGTTTGTATATGAATAGTAATCCGAATGTATTCTTTTTTCACTGAAGGAGAGCAGAAATCCGATAATCATTGAAGATATTATATTTGAGAAAAACAGAATTAAACCGGCTTTTGTATTATTTAATACAGCAGCTCCCAAAGCTGTTATTATAAAACCGCAGCCGCCGCAAAAATTGAAACGCAAAAGTCGGCGAGCCTGCTTCTCATCAATTTCACCATTTGTAAGAAGCTCATCGGTCAGCAATGCACCTGTCGGATATCCTCCTACAAGTCCGAAAAATATTGCAGGAAGGGTTACCTGTGGAAGATTGAAAAAGTAGCTGCTGATAAATCCAAATACTTTAGCTAACACATCCTTGGCACCGGTTTTCATTATAATAAGAAATAAGATAAGCAGGGGTGTAAGACTTGGTACAATTGTATTTTGTGCCAGTGCCAGTCCTTCTGCAGCACCATTTTTCGCCCGGGAAGAGAAGGCAATCAGAATACCTGCTAAAGAAAGCAGAACAGTGAGTGACAAAATATATTTGTGTTTCATATTACCACCAAAGAATACTATGAAATAAAAAGGGCAGATATCCTAATTTTTTGCAGCGATATAGATGTGTATTTTGTTTTATTCTATATTATATTTTTCTTTAAATTCCTCTGCACTTTGCTGCCAATATTTGAATTCGGTAATATTTCTTTTATCAATAAAGATATTGCCGTACGTATTGATGATTTCCTTTGTAAAAAAATCTGTTACTTTTTTTGCTCCATAGTAATTCAGATGTTCGCCTGTGTCTCTGAAATCGTTTGCATAGTCTATACCTGATTTGTCAAAGTTGCTTTTTATGTTTAAATCAAAAAAGGGTATATTGTATTTTTGAGCAAGCCGGTTTACTGTATTGTGTCTTGAATAGTTCCAGGAGGTCAGTGACGGCATTTCGATAAACATCAGTTTTATATTTTTGCTATGGCAGCTGTCAATTATCTTGTTTATATATTTTAAATTTTCATTCGTTATCGGTTCAGTATTATGTGTAATTGTCATTCTGTCATTGTCTTCAATAGGGCAGATGATTTTATTGAAATTATAACCATGTTCACAAGAAACTGCATGATGAGTACGCAAGGACTGAATAAAAGCATTTTTTTTGAGATTTTTCCACGAATCGTGAAACATAAAAATTGTGAAATGGTTTTCAAGGTCATCACCGAATGCCGAATTTCGTATTGAATTTGCAATTTTTTTAAGCTGTCTTAAAGCGTCATTTTGAATTTTACCTTCGCTGTTTTTTATTGGGATATCGGCATAAAACATGTCCGTTTCAATAACAACGAGCTTAGGTGACTGCGTTTTAAGGACATCTTGTAAAAAGGCATATGAACGTTCTACTGTTTGTTTGGGAGTTGAAATAACGGTGCTGGTGTATCCGTAATCCTCCCAGACTTTTATGGGAATAAATCCTGAATAAAGATTGCTGCTTCCTATAAGTGCGATATCAATGCTGTTTTTTGGCTCAGTTATATAGCCATATGATTTAGAAAATATATTTTTATATTGAGTTGCTGCTCTTTTAGAAAAGACAGTTGATGACAGGAGTTCGAGCGTTAAGTCAAATATAAGAATAAATGCCAGTACCTTTATAAGGCGCAGAGTGAAATTTCTGCAGTTCTTTCTACTTAAGTTTTTCATTTTTTGCCTGCCTATAATTTATGATTTTAACGTTATTATAAAACAGGCTTATTAATTTATATCAAAATAAAAGTTAAAAAGCGGTAAATATCGAAACACCGAATGGATTTTATCCATTCGGTGTTCTTAATAAATTTTTATTTTAAAAGAGAACGGTACATTTTGATGTATTCGTTGGCACTTTTACCCCAGCTCATATCGCAGTCAAGTGCGCGTTGAACAAGTGTGCTCCAGCCTGCTGTGTGATATGCATCGTCAGCGCGGTAAATTGCACCAAGCATATCATATGCATCATAGGTTTTAAAAGTGAAACCATTGCCCTCACCGTCGCCGCAGTCCGTAATCGAGTCCTTAAGTCCGCCGGTTTCACGCACGATCGGAAGTGTGCCATATCTGAGTGCAACCATTTGTGAGAGTCCGCAGGGCTCAGATTTACTCGGCATCAAAAACAAATCTGCACCTGCATAAATTTTTCTTGCAAGGTCAGGTACGAATCCGATTGTAATGCCTACTCGGTCAGGATACTTGTCATGCAGATAACGGAAGAAATTTTCATATTGCCATTCACCGCTTCCGAGAATAACGTACTGCAGATTGCGTTCACAAAGGCTCTTTTCAAGAACTTCTTTCATCAAGTCAACACCTTTATGACCCACAAGGCGGCTTACAATGCCGATGACGGGTGTATTGGCATCAACATGAAGACCCATCATTTTTTGCAGTTCTTCTTTATTTTTAGCCTTATTGGAGAAATTTTCTGAATTGTAATTTGCCCAAATATCCTTATCTGTTTCAGGATTATAGCCTTCAACATCAATACCGTTCAGAATTCCGCAGAGTTTCCAACTTCTTTGGTTAAGGATTGGGTCAAGACCGTGACTGTACCATGGGTCAAGAATTTCCTTTGCATATGTAGGAGATACAGTGGTAACCTTGTTTGCACATTCAATACCGGCCTTCATAAAGTTAACCAGGCCGTCATAAAGAATGAGATTGTTATGCTCCGGAGCAATACCGAGCACATCATTTAGAAGTTCATCACCATATTTGCCTTGGTATTGAATATTATGGATTGTGAAAACGGTTTTGATGTTTTCAAATCCCATTCTGTTGGCATAATAGCAGCTGTAATAAAGCGGTGTAAGAGCACTCTGCCAGTCATTGCAGTGAATGATATCCGGCTTCCAGTCGATAGCAGGTATAATTTCAAGTGCCGCTCTTGCAAAAAACGCAAAACGCTCTGCATCATCATAATGACCGTAAATTCCGTCACGCTTAAAATAATACTGGTTGTCAAGAAAATAGTAAATAACGCCGTTTGCTTTTGCTTCAAATATTCCGCAGTACTGCCTTCTCCAGGCAACAGGAACCGATATGGATGTTATGAATTTCATTTTATCCTTATATTCCTGTTTGATACTGTCATAAAGCGGCATTACCACACGGCAGCCTATAAGTCTTTTTCTCAGTGCGACAGGCAGTGAACCGGCAACATCGCCAAGACCGCCTGAGGCCATAAACGGCAGTGCCTCAGAGGCAACATATAAAACCTTCATATTTTAACCTCCTAAACTCTCGTGCCTTTGGTTAAGCATATTGGGAAGGACTCTGTGCCTGCCAGCTCAACGCTGTCTTTAATACTTACATTTTTATCTGCAATAATGCAGTTGATTTTTGATTTGTTTCCAACAATGGTGTCCTGCATGAGTATGGAATTTTTAACAACCGTATCCTTGCCTATTTTTACACCTTTAAAAATGATGCAGTTTTCAACCATACCCTCAATGATGCAGCCATCTGCTACCAGAGAGTTTTTAAGTGATGAATCCGGTCCGTAAAGAGTCGGCATATCGTCACGCTCTTTTGTTGAGATAGGAGAATGGAAAAGCTTCTTTCTGTTTTCTTTTTCAAGCAACGACATGGAAATATCATAATAACTTTGAATCGAATCAATTGTGCCGACAAAGCTGTCTGTTGCATCAAAGGCATGAATTTTAAGATGCTTTATGTTTGACATAATAATGTTTCTTTGATAAGATATTTCATTTTTTGAATGGGCGGTTGTAACAAGGGTCTCAAGAAGATACTTCTTCATAATCATAATGTTACAGGAATAAAAAACCTCTTCCTGTGTTTTTTTATCCAGGCTCATTTCGGTTATTCTGCCATCATCATCAATTTTGTCAAAGGTGAGCACAGAACCGATATTTTTAGGCATTTTGCCTTTTACACCAAGTATGGTGATATCGGCACCGCTTTCTTCGTGTGCGTTGAATAACGCATTGTAGTCTGCCGAAAGCACGTGATTGCAGTCAGACATCAGCACGTAGGTCTGATTGGACTGTCTTAAAAAATTCATGTTGCCGTAAAGCGCATCAATTCTGTTGCCCCACATAGTGGCACTGCCGATTGAGAATGGCGGAAGCAGATAAAGCCCGTCATTCTTTCTGCTGAGATCCCATGGTTTGCCTGTTCCGACATGGTCCATAAGGGATTGGAAATTGGCATTTGTAACCACTCCGATTTTAGCGATGCCGCTGTCAACCATATTTGAGAGAGGAAAATCAATCAGACGAAAGCGTGAACAGAAGGGAACGGAGCCCATTGTGCGCATAGCTGTGAGAGAGTCAAGTGCCTCCTCGTGAATATTGGCAAATACAATGCCTAAAACTCTTTTACCATTCATTGATTTATACCTCCTCTCCCGATTTAATCATGATTCCGGGAGCAATACACTGTCCCTTTGTAATTGTTGCACCGGCACCGATTACCGGTATTCCCCATTCCTCGGGTTTTTCAAGCAGCTCTGGATTTTCACCTATTTTTACATTCTCTTCAATGACGGCACCTTCGCCTACAATGGAGTAATATACCTTCGCCCCTTTTTTGATGACTGCACCGGGCATAATTACACTGTATCTGATATCGGCGCCTTCCTCAATGGTTACGTTCGAGGAAACAACGCTGTAATCAACATTGCCCTCAATCTCACAGCCCTCGCTGATAGATGAATTCTCCACAACGGCGTTTTTGCCGATATAATGAGGGGGTGCCATCGGATTTCGTGAATAAATTCTCCAGCTTGTATCGCTTAAATCAAGGTCGACATTCGGATTGATAATGTCAAGATTAGCCTCCCAAAGCGAGTCAATTGTACCGACATCTTTCCAGTAGCCTTCAAACGGGAAAGCAAACATTCTCTCCTTTGCATCAAGCATTGCAGGAATAATATTTTTGCCGAAATCATTGGATGAACCCTCGGTATTTTCATCCTGAATAAGATATTGCTTTAATTTATCCCAGCTGAAAACATAAACGCCCATTGATGCCTTGTTGCTTTTTGGTTTTTCGGGTTTCTCGGCGAATTCATAAATCTCGTTATTATCCTTAGTGGCAAGTATACCAAACCGAGATGCTTCCTCCCAAGGAACCTCGAGCACCGCGATTGTGCATGCGGCATTGTTTTTCTTATGGAAATCAACCATCTTGGCATAATTCATTTTATAAATATGATCACCTGAAAGAATTACAACATATTCGGGGTCATATTTTTCAATGAAATTAATATTTTGGTATATTGCGTTTGCTGTGCCCTTATACCACTCTGCACCGCCGATTGCTTCATATGGTGACAGAACATGAATTCCGCCGTTTTGACGGTCAAGATCCCACGGCTGACCGTTGCCAAGATAATCATTCAGTTCAAGCGGCTGGTATTGGGTAAGCACGCCTACTGTATAAATACCGCTGTTTACACAGTTTGAAAGCGGGAAGTCAATTATCCTGTAGTTGCCGCCGTAAGGAACTGCAGGTTTTGCAATGTTTTTTGTCAATACTCCCAGTCGGCTTCCCTGACCGCCTGCGAGCAGCATTGCCACAACATCTGTTTTATGTGCCATTTTTATCTCCTTTTATTTTTTTTAGTATCTTTTTTTTCAAGATATATTGCCGAAAGTCCGCTCAGTTTCACTGCGATGCTGTAATCGAGTGAATGCATGGGGATTTTTTTAGCCTTATATGTTCCCGACATACGGCTTTTAGATCCGCCGTATTTTTCAAGGGAGGTATCCATAACTACTTTATAGGTTGCATTCTCAGGAACGCCTATTTTGTATTCATCAAAGCTGTTTGGTGTAAAATTAAATATAGCAATAAGTTCATTGCCTTTTTTGTCAATTCTTCTGAATGCAATTACGGAATTTGCATTGTCTTCACTGGAAATCCACTGAAAGCCTTCCCAACTGTAATCAATTTCCCAAAGAGGCGGATTGTTTACATAGAATTTGTTGATTTCTCTTGTGAATTGCTGAAGCTGGCGGTGCTTGTCGTAATCGAGCAGCAGCCAGTCAAGTCCCTGCTTGTAATTCCACTCAATGAACTGGCCGAACTCGCTTCCCATAAACAAGAGCTTTTTACCGGGATGTGCGAACATATATGCAAGGAAAAGACGCATTCCGTCGAATTTCATATCATAGTCGCCCGGCATTTTGTTAATCAGGCTTGCTTTTCCGTGAACAACCTCATCGTGGCTTATAGGCAAAATAAAGTTTTCACTGAAGGCATAGAAAAAGCTGAATGTAATGCAGTTGTGATTGCCCTTTCTGAAAAGAGGATCCATAGATGTGTAACGCAGCATATCGTTCATCCAGCCCATATTCCATTTAAAGTTAAACCCCAGACCGCCTATATCGGGAGGCATGGTGATCATGGGCCAAGCTGTTGATTCCTCGGCAATCATCATAACCTCGGGGTGCTCGGTGAACATCGCGGCATTAAGCTCTTTAAAAAATTCCACTGCTTCAAGATTTTCATTGCCGCCGTTCTTATTAGGGGTCCATTCACCGTCATTTCTGCCGTAATCCAGATAAAGCATAGATGCCACAGCATCAACCCGCAGCCCATCAAAATGGAATTTGTCAACCCAGTACATTGCAGATGAGATAAGGAAGGATTTTACTTCATTTTTACTGTAGTCAAATACTCTTGTTCCCCATTCCTTATGCTCTCCTTTTTTCAAATCCGAATATTCGTAGGTGCATTCGCCGTCAAATTCGTAAAGTCCGTATGCATCCTTCGGAAAATGGGCAGGTACCCAGTCGAGAATAACTCCAATCCCGGCGTTGTGGCAGGTATCAATAAAATACATTAAATCTTCAGGAACGCCGTATCTTGATGTAGGAGCAAAATAGCTGGTGACCTGATACCCCCAAGAGCCGTCAAAGGGGTATTCCATAATAGGCATCATTTCAATATGCGTGTAGCCCATATCTTTTACATAAGGAACAAGCTCGTCAGCCATCTGCCTGTAAGAAAGAAAATCTCCGTTTTGATGCTGTTTCCATGAACCAAAATGGATTTCATAAATGTTAACAGGCTTTTCAAGGATGTTTCCTGCTTTTGATTTATCGTACCATTGTTTATCTTTCCATTTATATTCTATGTCACCATAAACTTTAGAGGCAGTACCGGGTCTTGTTTCTGCGTGAAAGGCGTAAGGATCGGCTTTCATGTTTACAGCGCCGCTTTTTGTTTTTACAGCGTATTTATAACAGTCAAAAACCAAAAGATCGTCAATTACAATTTCCCAAATTCCCGGAGAAATCTGCGTCATAATATTTGCGTTTTCATCCCAGTTATTAAAATCACCGGCAACAGAGACGGAAACTGCATGAGGCGCCCATACCCTGAATATATATTTGTTGCCATCTATATTATGACAGCCGAAGAATTCATATGCCTTATAATTTTTACCTCCATGAAAAAGATAAAGCGGGAATTCATATTCCTGTTTTAGCTTAGCCATTTTACATCTCCTTTTATATTTGAATACATAAATAAACCATTATATACCAATATAATAACATCTTTATAAATAATAATCAAGCTATTTTTGGTTAGTTTGTTACAAAAAAACTTAAAAAAATATTAAAATATGTATAATTTGTTGCAATTTTATACAGCTAAAAATAATGAATGAACGGCTATTTTTCTATTGAACAGAAGTATAATAATATGTTATAATAAATACAATTTAAATGTCAGGAAGGGATAAATATGAAGGATATAATTATTGCATATCCGACTAAGAATGTTGCACTGCAGCTTCGTTCCCTTCTCGAAACAGAAGGTTTTCATGTTTCTTTTGTGTGCGCTACCGGGTCGAGTGTTTTGAGTATAGCACATGATATGCACGAGGGTGTTATTATTTGTGCTTCTATTCTCAGGGATATGGGGGCCGGGTCTCTTGCTGAGAATCTGCCTGTAGGATTTGATGTAATTGCGCTGTCCAAAAACGGCAGAGAAGAATATATGGGCAATATGATTAATCTGCCGTTGCCTCTACATAAGGATGAGTTTTTGCAGACTGTTGCAGTGCTTGTAAGTACACGTTCTTCATTTACCCAACGAAGCAGTCTTGACAGTGATATCATTTCCAACGCAAAGCTTGTTTTGATGAGCAGCAAAAATATAACGGAGAGCATGGCTCATCAATATCTGCAAAAAGAAAGTATGAGAACAGGCAAAAAAACAGTTGAAATTGCCAGAGAAATTATAAATGATTTTACCGAGTAATTTGAAGGATTGATTGTTGATGAAATTTACCAAGATGCATGGCTGCGGCAATGACTATATATACATTGATTGTTTTAAAGAAAATGTCGAGAATGAAAGACAGGCAGCAATATTTTTATCGGATCGTCATTTTGGTGTGGGCGGTGACGGAATAATACTGATTAAAAAAGGTAAAAAAGCCGATTTTGAAATGGTGATGTATAATGCTGACGGCAGCCGTGCCGAGATGTGCGGCAATGCAATAAGATGTGTTGCTAAATATGTGTATGACAATAAATATGTCAGCAATACGGATTTTACTGTTGAATCTATGGGTGCGGTTAAATATATTACGGTTTCGGTCGAAAACGGCAAGGCCGTTTCAGCCAGGGTTGATATGGGGGCACCTATATTAAAATCATCCGATGTGCCGGTGAACAGCGAAGAGCAAAGTGTTATTAATCAAAAAATTACCGTTGCAGACAGGCAGTTTGCCATGACCTGTGTTTCCATGGGCAATCCCCATGCTGTTATGTTTATTGATGAGAGTCCAAGGGATTTTGATTTGGATTATTACGGTTCGAAATTTGAATGCAATACGGATGTTTTTCCAAATAAAGTGAATGCTGAATTTGCAAGAGTTATAGACAGAAAGAATATTGAAATGCGTGTTTATGAGAGAGGCACGGGAGAGACGCTCGCCTGCGGCACGGGCACCTGTGCAACGGTCGTTGCAGCCATTCTTAACGGGCTTGTTGATCATGATGTGACCGTGCATCTGCTTGGCGGTGATTTACAGATAAGCTGGAGCGGCAACGAGAAGGACAGTGTCTTTATGACAGGTCCGGCAGTAACCGTATTTGAAGGTGAAATCAATATCTAAGCTACGGAGGTTTAATATATGAGAATTAATGAAAATTTTTTGAAAATCGAGTCAAGCTATCTTTTTTCAACTGTTGCCAAGAAACAGAGGGAATACCAAACTGCTCATCCCGAAGCGGATGTAATCCGTTTGTCAATCGGTGATGTTACAAAGCCTCTTGCTCCTGTTGTTATTGAGGCTATGCACAAGGCTGTTGATGAAATGGCAAAGGAGGATACTTTTAGAGGTTATCCGCCTGAATATGGTTATGATTTTATTTTAAATGCCATACAAAAGCATGATTATGCCGATAGGGGAATTGACATTGCTGCAGACGAAATTTTTCTTTCAGACGGTGCAAAGTCTGATTGCGGCAATATCGGTGATATATTTTCCGTGGATAACAAGGTTGCCATCTGTGACCCTGTTTATCCTGTGTATGTTGATACCAATGTAATGGCAGGCAGGAGCGGAGAAAAAAATGCTGACGGCTTATGGTCTAATATTATCTATATGCCATGTACTGCAGAAAATAATTTCACTCCGGATATTCCCGATGAAATTCCGGATGTAATTTATCTTTGCTTTCCGAATAATCCCACTGGTATGGTTGCAACAAAAGACCAGTTGAAAAAATGGGTTGATTTTGCAAATGAACATCAGTCGCTTATTCTTTTTGATTCTGCATATGAGGCTTTTGTCGTTGATGAGGATATACCAAAGTCGATATATGAAATCAAGGGAGCAAAGACGTGTGCCATTGAATTTCGTTCCTTTTCAAAAACAGCCGGATTTACCGGTATGAGATGCGGTTATACTGTTGTGCCCAAGGATTTAAGATTTAACGGTACAAGCCTTAACTCCATGTGGGCAAGACGACAGGCAACCAAGTTTAACGGCGTATCTTATATTACGCAGAGGGCGGCAGAGGCTATTTATACACAGGAAGGTCAAAAGCAGATTCACGAAGCACTTTCTTATTATCAGAAGAATGCACGGGTTATCTACGATGGGCTTTGTGATGCCGGATTTGAGTGCTACGGCGGTGTGAATTCACCATATGTGTGGCTCAGAGTTCCTGAGGGATATACTTCGTGGTCGTTTTTTGACGAGCTCCTTGAAAAGTGTCAGGTTGTAGGTACTCCCGGCTCTGGCTTTGGACCTGCCGGTGAAGGCTATTTTCGTTTAACGGCTTTCGGCAATGCGGAAAAGACGGTTGAAGCTGTTGACAGGATAAAAGCCGCTTATAAAAAATAATGCTTAAAATGCGGCAGTGCCGCATGTAAATATATTGATCAATGTTGGAGGTTTAAATTATGCAAAAAACAGAACAGCTCTATGAGGGCAAAGCTAAAAAAGTTTGGGCAACAGAGGATGCAGATATCGTAATCGTTGATTATAAAGATGATGCAACTGCATTTAACGGCCTTAAAAAGGGCACTATTGTGGGCAAGGGTGTTGTCAATAATAAAATGTCGAACTACCTTATGCAAATTCTTGAGAAAAAAGGTGTTCCTACTCATTTTGTTGAGGAGCTTTCAGATAGAGAAACTGCTGTTAAAAAGGTAACCATTGTTCCTCTTGAGGTTATTATACGCAACCGTGCAGCCGGCTCAATCTGCAAAAGATTAGGTCTTGAAGAGGGTATGGATTTTGTATGTCCTTCTATTGAGTTTTCATATAAGGATGATGACCTGGGTGATCCGCTTATCAATGGTTATCACGCTGTATCCTGTGGCTTTGCTACACAGGAAGAGGTTGATACAATAAAGAAAATGGCGTTCACTGTTAATGATGTTCTTAAAGAGTATTTTGCATCAATCGGTGTTGAGCTTATTGACTTCAAGCTGGAATTCGGAAAAACATCGGACGGCAAGATTGTGCTTGCAGATGAAATCAGCCCTGATACCTGCCGTTTTTGGGACATTGAAACGCATGAAAAACTTGATAAGGACCGTTTTCGCAGAGATATGGGCGGTGTAGAGGACGCATATGCAGAAATGATGAAGAGAGTAGGTCTTGACTAATGTCGAATAATACATATAATTCACCCTTTAATGCCCGTTATGCATCTAAGGAGATGCAGTATATTTATTCTCCTGATTTCAAATTTAAGACATGGAGAAAGTTATGGATTGCACTTGCTGAGGCAGAAAATGAACTGGGACTTAATGTAACGCAGGAGCAGATTGATGAGCTTAAAGCAAATGCTGAGAATATCAATTATGAGGTTGCGCAGGAATATGAAAAGAAATTCCGACACGATGTAATGAGTCATGTTCATGCTTACGGTGAGCAGTGTCCCAACGCAAAGGGTATTATTCATCTTGGGGCAACGAGCTGTTATGTCGGTGATAATACAGATGTTATTACCATGCGCGAGGCACTTTTACTGATAAAGAAGAAGCTTGTCAATGCAATTGCATCTGTGGCAAAATTTGCTGATGAATATAAGAATATGCCGTGCCTTGGTTTTACTCATTTTCAGCCGGCACAACCTACGACAGTAGGCAAGCGGGCAACACTTTGGCTTATGGACCTTGTAATGGATTATGAGGAAATTTGCCATGTTATAGACTCTTTAATGCTTTTGGGTTCAAAGGGGACCACCGGCACGCAGGCATCGTTTCTGGAACTGTTTGACGGTGACCATGAAAAATGCAAGGCACTTGACAGCAAAATAGCTGAGAAAATGGGCTTTAAGGCCTGTTTTCCTGTAAGCGGACAGACTTATGCAAGAAAGCTTGATACAATCGTCTGCAATTGCCTTGGCTTGATTGCTCAGTCATGCTGCAAATTTTCAAATGATTTAAGACTTCTTCAAAATCTTAAGGAAATTGAGGAGCCATTTGAGAAAAATCAGATTGGTTCATCAGCAATGGCGTATAAGCGCAATCCCATGAGAAGTGAACGAATTGCCTCTCTTTCACGTTATGTTATGATTGATGCATTGAATCCTGCATGGACAGCCTCAGCACAGTGGTTTGAAAGAACGCTTGATGATTCGGCTAATAAACGAGTTTCTGTTGCTGAAGCTTTTCTTGCAACGGATGGAATTCTTGATTTGTATATTAATGTTACGTCAGGTCTTGTTGTTTATCCAAAGGTTATTGAAGCGAGACTGATGAGCGAGCTTCCGTTTATGGCAACTGAAAATATAATGATGGATGCTGTCAAGAAGGGTGGAGACCGTCAGGAACTTCATGAAAAAATCCGTCAGCATTCCATGGCGGCAGGTGCCGTTGTTAAGGTTGAGGGCGGACAGAATGATCTTGTTGACAGAATTGCGGCGGACCCGGCATTTATGACAACAAAGGATGAAATTCTTGCAATTCTTAAGCCGGCAAACTTTGTGGGAAGAGCTCCTGAACAAACTGCTGATTTTCTCAGAGATACGATTGCGCCGATACTGGAAAGAGAAAAGGCGCTGTTAGGCGTAAGTGTTGAGATAAATGTATAAATAATAGGATTAAACCGCTGTTTCAGTTTAGCTGAGACAGCGGTTATTTTGTTTCTTCAGCCAGGAATAAACCCACCGGTTGAACCGGAGAAAATAAAAACTTTAGTAAAAATAAGCAGCCGCACTCATGCGGCTGCTTGAGAAAGTAATGCGATGCCAAATTCAGTGCCGACTTTCAGTAGGCGGCCCTTCTGGGTCTGTGCAAACCAACGGTTTAACCGGTGGTTATGAATGATATAGACGACTATTGCAAAATACTGTGGGCAGCGATCACACCGTCGGCCGCTGCAGTTATAATCTGGCGGCAGTTTTTGCTTCTTATATCACCTATGGCATATATGCCGGAGACACTGGTTTTGCAGTAATCATCCGTTATTATATATCCCTGATTATCCAGTTTAACAATATCCTTAATTAGATTGTTTTGCGGATTTTGTCCTATGGCAATAAATGCGCCGCTCGTATTTATTCTTTTGCCGCTTTTCAAAATCACTGCATTGAGTGTGGTTTCGCCACAAAACTGTTTTATTTCATCATTAGCTATGAATTGTGTATTATTAAGGCTGAAAAATCGATTCTGCAAGATTTTTGATGCTCTGAGTGTGCTGCGCCTATGGATGAGTGTAACCTTTTTACATGTTTTGGCAAGATAAAATGCTTCCTCAAGGGCAGTATCTCCGCCGCCGATGACAATAACCTCTTTGCCGGCAAATATGGCTCCGTCACACAGTGCACAGTATGAAATTCCTTTTGCCGCAAATTCTTTTTCTCCGAGTACATCTAATGTTTTGTGAGACGATCCTGTTGCAATAATGAGATGATCAAATAAAAGTGATTTGCCGCTTTTTAAGATTACTTTGTTTTTGTCTACTTTTTCAGCTTCATCGGTTAAAAAATCCGTGCCAAGCTCATGGGCTTGTCTGAAAAATTTGTCAGCAAGCGCATCACCGGTTATGGAAGAAAATCCGAGATAATTTTCAACGATGCTTGTAAGCAGAATCTGTCCGCCTGAAAAGCCCTGCTTCTCGATAATGCAAACATCTAAGCCGCCTCTTTTTAAATAAACTGCTGCACTGAGTCCTGCAGGACCGCTGCCTATTATTACTGTATCGTATTTTTTCATAGATTAATCATTCTGAGAATTTCTTCTTTTTCAATCAGACCGATTGTACGGTTAATTTCTCTGCCGTTTTTTATATACATAAGTGTGGGTACAGCCATTACTCCATATTTTTCAGCTACATCAGAATATTCATTGATGTTTAGTTTGCAAACCTTAATTTTGTTTGAATATTCGTTGCTAATGTCATCCAAAATCGGTGCAATAACCCTGCACGGCATACAAGAATCTGAATAGAAATCCAGTATAACAGGTATGCTTGAATGAAATACTTCCTGATTGATATTGTCACGATTTACATGCATAAGAACACCTCAAATATTTTTTATTAGTATTTGTTAAAAAAATATAATTATCATAAATAAAAAATTATTTGCGATGAAGCGTCATGCCCACCGCAGGAGATGTTGGCTGTTTCTTTTGATTCGGTCGGGAAGTGATGAAAATAAAAAAAGTGCGATGGAGCGTCATGCCCACCGCAGGAGATGTTGGCTGTTTCTTTTGATTCGGTCGGGAAGTGATGAGAATAAAAAAAGTGCGATGGAGCGTTATGCCCACCGCAGGTGTGGTCTGCCTGAAGGGACTCGAACCCCCAATCTTCAGAATCGGAATCTGGTGCATTAGCCATTATGCTACAGGCAGAGATATTATTAATATTATAATAGCAGTAAAAGTTGCAGTCAAGAAAAATATATGATAAAATCAAATAAATGAGAGGTGGACATTATGTTAAGCTTTAAAAACGATACATTTAAGATTATGCAGATTGCGGATACTCAGGAGGGAACAAGAGTAAGCCCGGATACAATTGATTTGATAAATGCGGCACTCGAACGAGAGGAGCCTGACTTGGTGGTTTATTCAGGTGATCAGATTTGGGGAAAGACGAGCTTTAAAGGCAGTCGAGAAAAAGTAGCGAGAGTTTTGTCTGAATTAACAAAACCGGTGCGGGAAAGGAAGATACCGTTTACAGTTTGCTTCGGCAATCATGACAGGCAGGTAGGTCTGTCTAATGAGGAGCAGTTTGCGATATATAAAACATTTGATTATTTTGTAGGTGAAAGCGAAGAAGGTATTGACGGAGTTGCAAATCATGTTATAGAGATTAAAGACGGCAGCGAGCTTAAATTTCTTTTATATCTGATTGACAGTCATTCCAGTCTCTCAATAGGCTATGACCATGTACATGATAATCAGATTGAATGGTATAGAAAAACAAGGGATAAATATGAGCAGGAATATGGGCATCTTATACCATCAGTTGTGATTCAGCATATACCGCTTTGCGAAGTTTTTGAGCTTTTAACAGAGGTGAAAAAAAACACAAAAGGGAGTGTAAGAGGATTTCGAACCCATGCTAACAAATTTTATGTTTTGAATAAAGGCAGAGTGAATTCAGCAGGATTTATGAAAGAGTCTCCGGCTGATCCGCAGGAAAACAGCGGAGAATTTGATGCTTTCAAAGAGAAAGGAGAGGTTCTCGGTGTCTATTTTGGTCATGACCATAATAATTCTTTTAACGGAAAGGTTGACGGAATTGATTTAGGATATACGCAGGGTGCAGGTTTTCATGTGTATGGACCGGGCAAAGACAGGGGAGTCAGAATCATTGAACTGAAAAAGGATGCAACATTGGATACATATGACCTTCGCTTCAGAAATCTTGTAGGCAATCAGGTTAAAGAGCCATTAAGATATGCCATATACCAAATTATGCCGACAAATATGTTTGACGCAGTAACCAGAGCGATTAAGTTTTTTGCAGTTGTGGCATGTGCGGCAGTTGCGGCAATTATATTGCTTTATTTTTTCGGATAGCTTAAAAGTCAGGGCTGAGGATTTTCTCAGTCTTGACTTTTTGCAGCATATATTGTGGCCGTAATGCTGTTTGCGAGTGTGGTCTTTTTTAAAAAGATAAACAGTGATTAAATAAAAAGCCGTGGCTCGGTTTTGTTACAAACGGAGTCACGGCATATTTTATTTTATAAGCATATTTGCATTTCTTTCAAGAACATCAATTGCTTCCTGCCCGCATTTTTTGATAATTTCCTTGACACCTTTTTCAAAGTTCGGTGAACGGCTTGTCAAATTATGGCTGTCTGTGCCGATAAGATGAACGCGTCCGGTTTCAAGATATTTAAAAAGCTTCTTTCTTGTGTGGCGCGGTGCATCGCAGAATGAGTTGATATTTGCCTGCGTGATGCATCCCATATCAATGTACTCATCAATCAGCCTTTCATCTTCCATCAGCGCAGGGTATCGCTCAATATGAGCAAGAATAGGCTTGATTTTATATTCACAGTTAAGGCTCAAAAGTCTTTCATATGTTTTTTGTGAAAATGTTGAATTGAAAGGATGCTCAATTAGCGCATATCCTGAGCGGCCAATGGCAATTCTGCTAAGATTGTCATTGTTGAAAAGATAAGGACTGATATATATTTCTGCAGCAGGAATAAGCTTAGGACTGCCTTGCGGCAAAGCTTGAATAAGCTCATGGTATGCTCTGTCTCTTCTTGTAAGAAAGTCATCAAGAGATATAGAGTCAGAGTAGTAATGGGGTGTGAGTATGATTGCTTTTGCACCCTGTGTCTGAAGCTGCGCAATCATTTTAAGGCTTGTTTCAATATCCGGGGCACCGTCATCGATTCCCGGAAGTATATGACAGTGCGTTTCTACAAGATTATTAATCATCATTGAAACATGCTCCCTTAGTTAAAGTCGGAATTATATTTGTTTGTGCTTGAACCATATCCGCCATATCCTAAATAGCCCCCATAGCTGTATCGACCGTAAAGGTAACCGCCGTATCCATATTTGCCTTTGCTGTATTTGCCTGCTTTTGATTCAGTGAAATTAACAACGAAACCTAAGATTTTAGCATCAATAAATTCAAGGGATGCCAATGCTCTTTGAAGCTCGGGATGTGTTGATTGATTTGAACGTACTACAAGTACAACACCGTCAGATTCACGAATGAGCGGCAGAGAGTCGGATACAACGTTAATAGGCGGAGTGTCAATAATAATATAATCAAAATCTTTGCTTACATCATGCAGAAAATCAGCCATCAGTTCGGAACCCAAAAGCTCTGCCGGATTTGGCGGAATGGAACCGGAACAAAGGACACAAAGGTTGTCATATTCAGTAGGATGAATAACGCTGAATAAGTCTGCATGCTTTCTTACAGAGATTTTGTCTCCCAAATAATTTGTAAGTCCGGGTGAATTAGGGACGGAAAAGTATTGGTGAACCTTCGGCTTTCTTAAATCACCGTCAATAAGAAGTACTTTTTGGTCTGCCTGTGAAAGACTGACCGCGAGATTAACCGTAGTGGTGGTTTTGCCCTCATTAGGTGCAGAGGATGTAACCACAACTGTTTTGCAGCCTTTTTTCATAACTGAAAACATAATATTTGCACGTATCGTTTTATAGGATTCCTCTATTCTGAATTTAAGAGCAGGCTGAATGGGCGCCTTATCAAGCAGATAACGGGAGGGCGCCTGTGCAGTGCCTTTGCTTTTTTTTGACTTTGCCATTATTTACTTGCCCTCCTTTTATTGTCGGATGTCTTTGGCTTGACCGTACCTGCCGCAGCTTTAAAATCAAACTCGGGTATTGTACCAAGCACGGGTATACCATATCTTTCACTGAGATTGTCATTGCTTTTTATACGTACATCAAGAAGGTCACGCAAAATAATATAGGCTGCAGCAAGAATTGCACCTGCACCAAAGCCGATAATCATTTTCTTAGGATAGCCAAGGCTTTCAGATGTGGTGGCCTTAAGAGCTACATCCTCAACAGATGCGTTTACAAGACCGTTGTTCACGGTTTTCATTTTTGCCGGGATGCTTTTTTCGAGCTGGTGTGCAATTTGGTAGGACATATCTGCATCTGTAGTTGTTATTGTGATTTTAAACATAGCCGTGTTTTCAACTGCTTCAATTTGCATAGAGCCTTTTATCTGTCCCGAAGTATACGATGTATTCAGCTGTTTGTTTAAATCATTAGCAACAGACTGGTTGAATTCGTTTGTTTTAAAAAGCTCGATATAAGTATCAAGCATTTTTATTGCATAGTTCATTTTGCTGGTATTGCTTGTCTGCTGGGACACAGTTGAAGAGTCATTGAACTCCTGCTTCGAGTCCTGAGAAAATGCAAGAAATTCAACACTTGAGGTGTATGTCAGTGTTGTAAAATTAGCTGTGTACATATAGGCACACAAAGTTCCGATTAGTGCAAAAAGAACAATAACCTTCCATTTTTTTAACAAAAGAGAAATGATTTTTTGCACGTTAGCATCAATATTCATATGAATTCTCCGTTTCTGAGACCATCTTTTCTAATCTAATTTAGTATATATATTACTTTATAATACCTGATTTGTCAATGCTGCTTAAACTATATCTATTGACAAATCACGCTAAAAGTTACATAATAACTAAAAAATACTGATAAGGATAATTTTTAATGAGCAAAGAGTTTTTTAGTGAAAATACCATGCCCCAATGGGGCCCTTATTCAAAAAAATATATGGGTTTGTCAAAGATTATTGATGAGCTTAAGAGTGTCGGCGCAAGATTTGATTTTTCGGTTCATCCCACCTTATGGAACAGTGCTACACCTGTACCCAATGTTACGGTTCCGTCAAACTATCATTTGTGGAGCTGCAAGAGTGATTATACGCATTTTTCATACAGATATGAACTGATGTGGAAGGATCAGGTATATGCAGATGTATCTTTTTCTAAGATGAAAAAGGATGCGTACCTGATGCGCTGTGAATTCTTTAATAATACTTCACTTACTCAGAATTGTATTTTAAATGTTTTCAGTGCACTGGAATTCCCTTATCCGACATATTGCCGGGTGAGTGCTCCTGAAAAATGTGTGCTGAAAAAAGCGAATGAATATAATGACTACTCGTATAAGACACCGCGCCCATGGGACGAGGAGAACCCTGACGGTATGTTCAAGGGTATGTTTTCCGATAAAGATTTTTATAAGGGCAAAGGTCTTGGTGACAGATGCGAAAATTATCATGTTCATTTTCTTAATCTTAAACCTTTCGGTTGCGAAAAGGGCGACAAAGTTTCATATTCCTTTGATACGGATTTAAGAACTTTTGCCAAGCCCGTAATAGCCGTCAGATATAAGACCGTTACTCAGGGAGATGCACATTTTGCAATGAATGGCTCAGAGGTAGTATTTAAAAACAGTCCTGAACTGAGCTTCGCCTATCTTCCGTTTGTAAAAGAGTTTACGCTTGAAAGTCTCGGTAAAGCCGGCATTGAACTTGATTTTCTTGCTGTGATTGATGAAACCGATAAAGATAAACTCACAACACAAAGCGCATCCTTTGGTTATACACCTGTAATTGAGACGGAGAATATTGCCGACGGTCACAGAACAAAGCTTACTTATAAAGATGTTGACTTGCCGTTTTATATTCTTACACATAATAAGAATACAAGAGAAAGGGTACTTGAGTCCGGCTCTCTTGAGGATGCACTTATCAACAGACTGTCAAACGGCGACCATACATATGACGATTTAAAGGAAACCTTTTCAGCCTCTTTTCAGAGAAAAACAAGCGATAAAGGTTTTTTTCAAAATACACTTATTAAATCCATTTTTGTTAAACCGGGTACTTCTCACATTGAATATATTGTTTTATCAAATGAGAAGCTTGAACCGCTGACGGATGAGCAGTACGAAAGCATATATGAAAATGCCAAGCAGGATTCTTCCCAATCAGCCTTTAACAAAGCCGGTGAAAAATATACGCTTTCGACAAATATTTTAAAATCCACGCTGCTTACCAATGTTGTTTATCCTGTTTATCGTCATGGCGAAAATGTGATTCATCATACGCCGGGCAAAAGATGGGACAGCTTTTATACTTGGGACAGCGGATTTATCGGTATGGGACTTCTTGAATTTTCAAAGGAGCTTTGCAGGTATGCACTTGATATGTATCTTTGCGACGACACAAACAAGGATTTTGCTTTCCTGCTTCATGGCTCGCTTGTGCCGACTCAGTTTGTTGAATATCTGGAACTGCTGAAAAGAACGCAAAACAAGTCAGAGCTTGCGTTCTTATATGATAAGGCAAAGCTTTATTATGAATTTTTGCGCGGAAGAAATCATAAATCAACCTGTTCTAAATTCAATAACGGACTTCTTACAACGTATGATTATTGGTATTCACACTGCGGTATGGATGATTATCCTGCACAGGTAGAAATGATGAAGAATTATGCGCAGAAATATACATGCCCGTGTCTTTCAACAGCACAAATTATTCGTGCCGGCAAGATTATGAAAATGGTGGCACTGTCGCTGAACAGACCGGATGATATAAAGGTGTATGATGCGGATATTGAATACTCAACACAGGCACTTAATGACCTTGCATGGGACGAAGAGAGCGGTTATTATGGGTATACGCTTTATGATGAGCAGGGAAATCTGAAAGGTATTATGCGCACCGAGAACGGTGAGAACTGGAACAAGGGAATGGACGGTATTTATCCGATTGTTGCAGGTGCTGTTAAGGGTGAGCGAAAAAAGAGAATTCTTGCACATATAAAGAATCCTGATGAAATGTGGTCACAGGCAGGTATATCTGCTGTTGACATGTCGGCTTCCTATTATTTTGATGACGGTTATTGGAATGGTAATGTTTGGATGAGCCATCAGTGGTTTATTTGGAAAACGATGCTTGATAACGGTGAAGCTGATTTTGCATACGATATTGCCGAACGTGCGCTTGATATGTGGAAGGATGAAACGGATTTTACCTATAATACATATGAATGTTTTGGTATTGCCACAAAGCGCGGCGGCTGGTTTCATAATTTCGGCGGTCTTTCTGCACCTATTTGCATATGGGCAAATGCGTATTATAAACCGGGGACGGTTACCACAGGTTTTGATATTTGGACCGATTATCAAAAAACAACAGATACAAGTGCCGAAATTTCATTTAAATATTTCGGTGATAATGAAAAATATACAATGCTGGTCACTCTATCGGATAAGGCTGAATATGAAGCATATCTTAACGGGCAAATGATTGATTTTAACGAAAGAAACAAAGGCTCGCTTGAATTTACATTTGATGGCAGTGTTCAGAATGGAATTCTTGAAATAAAGGCAAAGCAGGAGAATTGAGATGAGTAAAATTTACGGATGTAATAATGAACCGCTCAAGATTCAGTTCATAGCGGATATTCATTATTATTCAAGAACAGTCGGTACTGAAGGCAAGGCATATAAAAAAGCCGAATCAAAGTCGCAAAAGGTTATTAAAGACAGCGATTTGGTTATTAAAGCGGGTTTTGATATGCTGTGTGAGGATGACTCTACAGATATAGTTGTTATTGCAGGTGACACAACCCGTGACGGTGAGATTGCATCACATAAGGAGCTTATTGATATCCTTCGCGACCTGAAAAATAGGGGCAAAAGGGTTTATGTCATTACGGCAACGCATGATTATCGTGACGGCGGTGTGGCAGACGGTTATAATGGCGATGAAATCATTAAAGTTCCTGCTGTTGAAGAGAGACTTGATTTATGGGATATGTATTACGAATTCGGTCCTGATGAGGCAATTGCAACACATAGACAGTCAATGAGCTATGTTGTTCAGCTTGCACCCGGATACCGTCTGTTTGCATTAAATGACGATACGAATTATAAGCCGGAGGGCGAAAACGGCTCAGGTTATTCGGATGATTGTTTGAATTGGATACTTGAGCAGCTTAAGGATGCACAGGCAAATGATCAGTATGTAATTGCAATGACGCATCACCCTATGATATCTCCGTCACCATTTTATAAAATAATCGGCGGTGGAAATATGCAGCGAAATCATGAGATTACCCGTGAAATTTTTGCCGATTCGGGACTTCACTGTATGCTTACGGGTCATACTCATGTTCATGATATAAGCTACATAACCTCGAAAAAAGGAAACAGATTTTATGATATTGCTGTCGGTTCTATGATTGGCTGCCCGCCTGTAATGCGCAATGTTATCTTTGACCCGAAAAATGCTAAAATTGATGTTGAAACCGTTACAATTAAAAAGGTTGACGGTATAGATACCAAGGGCAAAGCGTTTGATGAATATATGAAGGGCTTTTTCTTTGGTATGATACGAGAGGTTCTCTGGGCAATGGGCTATGATATTGACCGTCTTGCCGAAATGTCAGATGCCTTTTCAATTCCCGGTGAAAAGATAAAAAAGCTTGGCTGGATATTGAAGCCTGTAGGTAAATTTCTTGATAAGCTAACGTTTAAGAAGATTTGGCGTCTTTGTAAAAAAGAGAGCGGATTAACGAAGGCAGATATTGCTGACATTGCGGATAATAAGGTTATTGATTTTCTGCTTGAGCTTATTCAAAATCTTTATTGCGGTGACTCTCCGTACAGTCCTCAAACAAGGGAATACAAGCTTACCTGCGGGGTTTTGAATATTGCGGACAGCTTGCTTGATACTCTTCATCTGAAAATCGGCAAATTTATTAAAGGGGCAGATAGTGTGCGCTCTCTTGTTGAGCCTTTGCTTTGGAATTCGGGATATTGTGATGCAAATGCCTCACTTCCGATTTATCCTATTTATGACGAGAATAATCCTGCTCCCAAAGAGGAAGAGATAGTATTTAATGACCCTGTAAAGAAAAGTAAAAAGGGTCCGTTAGTTCTTCTTATTCTGGTTCTTTTGCTTGTCCTGCTGCTGGCAGTTGTACTTGGAATCGCTGCGCTTGCTGTGTGGGCGGTTATTGCCATTATCGGACTTTTTTAATTGACTATTGCATTAGACAAAATATAATGATATAATATCACTGATAAATTTCGAATTGAGAGGTAAAAATTATGGCTAAAAACTTAAAAGACATCGACAATATGGCCGAAGAAAAAGGTTCATGGCTTGTTACTGCGTGGCAGTTTGTAAAGTTCATTGTTGTTTCTCTTCTTGCTTGTATTGTTCAGTTTGCATTGGTTAACATTATTCCGTTAATTCCTCAGGTTAAAGAAATGTACGGTACCGCATTCAAATGGTTCGTATTTGATTATCCTGTTGAGGATGGCGGTCTCGGTTACTTTATTGCATTCAATGTAGCAAATATCGCTGCTCAGATTGTTGCTTTCTTTGTAAATAAGGAAAAGACATTCAATTCAGGTGCAAATACTGCAGTCGTTCTTCCGATTTACATAATCTTTACAATTGCACTTATTTGTTTCTCCGCTTGGCTTTCACCAACTCTTTATGGTTTGTTCATCAACAAGTGGGGCTGGGCTGAGGCTCTTGCACTTAACATTGCAACAGCAGTTTGTTCTGCTCTTCAGTTCTTCCTTTATTTCCCTGTTGATAAGCTCCTCTTTAAAGAGAAGAAAGAAGATAAGGAAGAAAAGAAAGCATAAAATCGACTTATTAAAAAAACGGCTCGTATGAGCCGTTTTTTGTTCTGTATGAAAAATATTTTTATTTATCCGGTAACCTTTTTCTATTTCACCTTGTTATATAAGTGAAAGGACCTTTCAGAAAGGGTGGTGACATAATGACGGAGAATGAATTTATAAGTGTTGTGAAGCAAAACAACAAGCGTATTTATCTGATTGCACTTTCTATTACGCAAAACAGCAGTGACGCAGAGGATGTAATGCAGAATGTGTTTTTAAAGCTGTGGAAATACGACAGGGCTTTTAATGACAATGAGCATCTGAAAAAATGGCTTACTGCAGTCAGTGTGAATGAAAGCAGGAATTATATAAAAAATCCTTTCAGAAAACGGATTAAGCCTCTTGACGATGCGGTGAATATTTCCGTTTATGATAAAACGCAGAATATTGATTTGTTTAAAGCAGTTATGTCACTGGATATAAAGGAACGCACGATAATACACCTGTTTTATTATGAGGATATGTGTGTTGCCGATATTTCAAAAATACTTAAGCTGAAAGAGTCGGCAGTGAAAACAAGGCTGTTTCGTGCAAGAAAAAAGCTGAAAGAGATTTTAGGAGATGAATGGATAAATGAATAAAAATAATCAGAATTATAAGGAAACATTTTCAGCCTTTGAACCTTCTGAAAAAGCAGTTGAAAAGGTTTTTGAAATAACAACGGATAAAAGAAAGTTTTCAAAGCACGTTATGTTCAGGCAAGCTGCAGCGGTAATGCTTGCGTTTGTATTTGCTATCGGCGGCGGATTTGGTATTCATTCTTTTGTTGGAAATAAAAATGCATCCGATAATAAGCTGGGCATTTTGATTGCTGTAGCAGGTGAAAAAAATCTGCTTGAAGCAGGTAAGGCAAACGAACAGGATTTGTTTTATGGCATTTATGTTGCTGATTTAGATGATGAAAAAGCAATGCGCGACGCGGTGTCGAGATGGCAGACAGACAGAAGCAGGCTTGAACAGCAGGGGCAAGAGATAGAAAAAGAGTTTGGCAATAAACCTATCACAAGAAGCTATGGCTCATCAAGCGGTGCTTGTTACAGCAACAGGCTGCAAAAGGAAACGGCAGCATTTTATACAAATCAAGCCGGAAGATTTCTTTTAAATCTTTTTAAATATGACAATGTAAAAGATATTACAATTGAAAATACAAGCCGATACGGAACAATAACGATCTCTTATTGGGATAATGATTATGATCTCAGTCAAATGGATATGGATGTTTATTATGAACTTTACGGTAAGGACAGTATCGGATATTTCTCAAGCAAGGATTACACATTTAACGAAACAAAGGATAAAATAGTGCTTACGAAAGAGTCGCTTTTATCCGGCATTGAGAAAGAGGGAGAACTTCTGACAGCCGACGGACCTATTAAACCCGGATACACATTGGAATGGAATCCTTCGGATTATCTGAAGAATTGTATCGGCGATGATATCCGTTTTGATTTATCACAGATAAAGGACAGTATTATTTTTACGGTTAATTATGATGACGGAACATCTGAGCAGGCGAGTGTAAGCCTTGCCTTTGACAGTGACGGATATATGCATATCGGTGATGCTAAATAAGCATTGAAGAAAAAATATTTGCATAATTGCAGATTTGTTCCTGCTTTCTTTTTTGAATATTTTGACCTGCAAATTTTGTTCTTGCAGGTCTTTTTTATTGCTTATTTAAATTATATATGTTATTATACATAATGAAAAAATATGTGCTGTGGTGTGATGTCTGTGGATTTGACAAAAAACGATAAAATTGAATTGACGATAGAAGCCTTAACCTCTGAAGGCAGCGGAGTCGGCAGATATAACGGGCTGGCTGTTTTTGTTCGCGGCACTGTGCCTCAGGACAAAATTATTGCACATATTATTAAAAGATCAAAAAATTATGCTATAGGTATCATTGATAAAATTATTTCACCGAGCCCTGAACGGATTAAAAGTGACTGCCCGTATGCCATGAAGTGCGGCGGCTGCTCTATGCGTCATATGACTTATGAGGAGGAGCTCAGATACAAAAAGTGTCGTGTGCAGGATGCACTGAATAGGATAGGTCATCTTGATATTGAAGTTGACGAAATAATCGGTGCGGATCAATTAACACATTACAGAAATAAGGCACAGTATCCTGTTGAAATATCAGATGGAGAGCTATTTGCAGGCTTTTATGCATATAAGAGTCACAGAATTATTCCCTGTACCGATTGCCGTTTACAGCCGGCCGAATTTGAAAAAGGTATTTTGGCTTTTTCAAAATGGATTGAAGCTGAGAATGTTACATCATACAGCGAGCAGACAGGCAAGGGCCTTTTGAGACATATTTATTTCAGAAAAGGCTTTGCCACAGGCGAAGTTATGGCATGTGCTGTTATAAACGGAAACAATATACCAAACAGTGAGCTGCTTGTTTCTCTGTTAAAAGAAAATATTGACGGACTTGTTTCGGTGGCCGTTAACATAAACAGAGATAACACAAATGTTATTTTAGGCAAAGATACGCATATCATTTGGGGGACAAAATATATCAAAGACAAGCTCCTCGGCAAAACCTTTCTTATTTCTCCTAACTCGTTTTATCAGGTGAATCATGATCAGTGTGAGAAACTGTACGCCAGGGCAAAGGAGTATGCTCGGCTGACCGGTAATGAAACGGTACTGGATTTATACTGCGGAGTAGGTACAATCGGTCTTACAATGGCAGATGAGGTGAAACAGCTTGTAGGTATTGAAATTGTGCCGCAGGCAATAGAAAATGCAAAAGAAAATGCCGGAATCAATCATATAAATAACGCACAGTTTATCTGTGCCGACGCACCTAAGGGGGCAGAATTATTAAAGCAGCAGGGTATCAATCCTGATGTTATCATACTTGATCCGCCGCGTAAAGGTTGTGATGCTTCTCTTTTTGATACCGTTGAGCAGCTTTGCCCTGAAAGAATCGTTTATGTTTCCTGTGACAGTGCAACCCTGGCACGCGATTTGGCAATTCTAAGGCAAAAGAGATATGAAACTAAAAAAGTAACCGCGGTTGATATGTTTCCCCGCACCCCGCATGTGGAGGTGTGTGTTCAATTGCAATTGATTCGTTGATTGAGCGAAGGAAAGGGGATATTATGAAAAAAAGAGTAGTTATAGCTGATGTTTTATATTGTGTTACGGATGAAACTTATTATGTTTTACAAAGAGCAAGTGTACATAATAAAAAGTATAACGCAGATTCCGTTTGGGAAGCGTTTAAGCTGTTGAAAGAAGATGGCTGGGCAAAATGCGGCAAGGTGCAGAGAAGCGATTACTCTGTTGTTGATATGTTAACGCGCGGGGATGAATATATTGCGATATGGACGGAAACGGATTTTGATGAAAAACAGGATTTGTTAATTGAAAGCATTGCCGATCAGTTGATAAATGATGAGCATGAAGAATTTGATTATAAAAAAGTTCCTGTTGAAAAAAGGCCGCCCATTTATAAAGAGAACCAAAAAGTTTATTTAAGAAACAAAAATGTTTCACTGCGCGCTTTAAAACATGCTGAATATCAATGTGAGATAGATGCAGCCCATGCAACTTTTATTAGAAGAAGAGACAATTTGCCCTATATGGAGCCGCACCATTTAGTCCCTATGGAGTATTCGGATTTTTTTGATGTGTCATTGGATGTTGAGGAAAATATAGTTTCGCTTTGCAGTAATTGTCATAATAATATACACTATGGAAAGGATTCTGAAAAACTGCTGAAGCTTTTATTTGAGAAACGAAAAGAGCTATTGGAGGCAGTTGATATCAGAATAACCTTGGACGATTTGATGGAAATGTATTTGTAGATCGGTTTATTTTACAATTGTTAATAGAACAATTAATACAAAAGGTGATAATATGAAATTAAAAGAAGGAATTGTTACAAACACAATAGACGGCGAGAGTTTTGCTATTGCTACAGGTAAGGCGGCAAAGAATTTTAACGGACTTATTAAAAATAATCCTTCAGCCGCATTTATTTTTGATTTGCTTAAAACCGAGCAGAGCGAGGATAGTATAGTTGCAGCTATGCTTGAAAAATACGATGCTGAGGAAAGTATTATACGAGCAGATGTGAAAGAGCTTCTCGACCTTCTTAAAAGTAAAAATCTTATTGAGGAATAAATTATGCAGTATTCATCTTTGGAAAGTGAGTATCTTGTTTCCCTTATCAGGGCTGCTGTAACCAAGGAGCCCGTTGCGAAAGTGCCACAGGGCATGGACTGGCAGAAACTTTTTGAACTTTCAAAAAAACAGCAGGTGTATTCCATTATTGCGGCTGTTATTGATTTTTCCGTTTTGCCGAAAGAACAGGCAGCTGAGCTGTCTGTTTATGTGCAGAATGAGCTTGTAAGGCTTATCTCGGTGAAAAATGAATTTGAACTGCTTGAAAAAGAGCTGTGCAAAAGGCAGATTAAATTTATGCCGTTAAAGGGAAGCGTTATAAGGAATTACTATCCTAAACAGAAAATGCGCCAAATGAGTGATATGGACATCCTTTATGATTATGAAAAACGTGATGAGCTGTTTCACCTGATGAAATCACGCGGCTTCAGACTTACTGCTTCCTGTGAAAATTCCGACGATTTTTTCAAAGAACCGTTTTATACTTTTGAATGGCACAGGCAACTGTTTTTTGAAGAGAAGGCATTTTGCCCGCATTTTGATTTGTGGGCGAATGCAGCTCAGGATAATGAGAATCCATATAAGTATCATGTTGAACCCTGTGAGCACTTTGTATATACTATTTGTCATATGTACAAGCACTATGCCACAAACGGTTGCGGCATTCGCTTTATCTGTGATATTTATGTTTTGATGAACTATGCGGAAAAGATTAATATGTCAAAAGCACTTTCTATGCTGGATGATATCGGTATAGGTGATTTTGCAAGAGATGCAATTTCTCTTTCAAATGCTGTATTTCATGCAACACAGGTTACGGATAATCAGCAAAAGATGCTTGATTTTTTGCTTAGCAGCGGTGTATACGGCAACTTGGTTGTTGATTATTCGAAAAAGCTTTCCGAATATAGCGGTTCAAAAGCAAAGTATATAATCAGGCGCCTTTTTCCAAGCAGAAATAAAATGTATGCCGATTACAGGCAGCTTGAAAAAAGGCCGTATTTATTGCCGTTTTACTATGTTATGCGGCTTTTTACAAAGGTAAAATATAATTTTTCATCAGCAAAAGAAGAGCTGAAGGAAATTAGGCGAATAAAATAATAATTTACGGAGGACTCCCCCTTGGCAGTTGATAAAGAACATATAAGAAATTTTTCTATAATTGCTCATATCGACCACGGAAAATCAACGCTGGCCGACAGGCTTCTGGAGCTTACAAGCTCAGTTGCCACACGTGACATGCAGGCGCAGATTCTTGACGATATGGATCTTGAACGTGAGCGTGGAATTACCATAAAGGCTCATGCAGTTAAGCTGGATTATACGGCGAAAAACGGTGAGGTGTATGAATTTAATTTGATTGATACACCCGGTCATGTGGATTTCAATTACGAGGTATCGCGTTCACTTGCAGCCTGTGAGGGTGCCATTCTTATTGTTGATGCATCGCAGGGTGTGGAGGCACAGACACTGGCCAATACTTATCTTGCGCTTGATCATGATTTGGATATTATTCCTGTGGTTAATAAAATAGATTTGCCTGCTGCCGATCCCCAGCGTGTGGCCGAGGAGGTAGAAGAGGTAATCGGAATACCGTGTCTGGATGCTCCTCGGGTGAGTGCTAAGACAGGCGAAAATGTAGAGGATGTACTTGAATATATTGTAAATGAAGTATCTCCGCCGCAGGGTGATGACAGCAAGCCGTTAAAGGCACTTATCTTTGACTCAATATATGATTCATACCGCGGTGTTATTGTATATGTGCGTGTTATGGACGGTAAAATAAAAGCCGGCGATACAATGCGTATGATGGCAACAGGGGCTGAATTTACTGTTGTTGAGGTGGGATATATGCGTGCCACATCAATGGAAAAGACGAACGTGCTGTGTGCGGGTGAGGTTGGTTATATCACAGCTTCCATTAAAACTGTAAGTGAAGCAATGGTCGGTGATACGGTTACGCTTGCGGATAATCCTGCGCCTGAGGCACTTCCGGGATACCGCAAGGTGAATCCGATGGTATTCTGCGGTGTTTATCCTGCAGATGGTGCTGACTATGAAAATCTTCGTGATGCACTGGAAAAGCTTCAGCTTAACGACGCAGCTCTTTCTTATGAACCTGAAACCTCAGGCGCGCTGGGTTTTGGCTTCAGATGCGGATTCCTCGGGCTTCTTCATCTTGAGATTATTGAGGAGCGCCTTGAAAGAGAATATAATTTGGATTTAATCACTACAGTACCGAGTGTTATATACAAAATTCATTTGACGGATGGGTCGATGGCTGAAATTGATAATCCCACCAATTATCCTGACCCGGCATTTATTGATTATTGTGAAGAGCCGTTTGCCAACGCACATGTGTATGTGCCCAGTGATTTCGTCGGCACGGTTATGGATATGTGCCAGGAACGAAGAGGCATTTTCAAGGATATGAATTACATTACACCTGACAGGGTTGATATTCATTATGAGCTTCCGCTTAATGAGATTATTTATGACTTTTTTGATGCACTTAAATCAAGAACACGCGGTTATGCATCTTTTGATTATGAAATTGCGGATTACCGCAGGTCTGATTTGTGCAAGGTAGATGTTCTTTTAAACGGTGATGTGATTGACGCATTATCCTTTATTATTCACAGAGAAAAGGCATATACCAGAGGCAGAAGGATTGCCGAGCAGCTAAAAAAGCATATTCCGCGTCATCTTTTTGAGGTGCCTATTCAGGTTGCAATCGGCAGCAAAGTTATTGCACGCGAAACGGTTAAAGCACTTCGCAAGGATGTGCTTGCCAAGTGTTACGGCGGTGATGTTACCCGTAAGAAAAAACTGCTTGAAAAGCAGAAGGAAGGCAAAAAGCGAATGCGTCAATTTGGTTCAGTTGAAGTTCCGCAGGAGGCATTTCTCGCCGTTCTTAAATTGTCAAGTGATGATGAATAAGCCGGCTTCAGCCGATTGAAAAGGAGTTATTTATGTACAGAATAGGAGTATTGGGAGCAGGTACTTGGGGAATTGCTCTTGCAAGAATGCTCGCAGTTACAGGCTGTGATGTTACGGTCTGGTCTGCTGTTGAAAGTGAGCTTGAAATTCTCAGTGAAAAGCATATTCATCCTAACCTTAAGAATTGTGTTATACCTGAGAGTATAGAATTTACGAACAGTCTTGAAAAGGCATGCAGGGATAAAGATATTATTCTTTTTGCAGTAGCATCTGTTTATGTAAGGAGCACGGCTAAACGAGCAGCAGGTTTTATTTCCGATGGGCAAATTATTGTTGATGTTGCCAAAGGTATTGAAGCCGATACGCTTTTAACAATGTCACAGGTGATTGAAGAAGAAGTGCGTGCCGATAACAAGCATAATCACGTAAAGGTTGTTGTGCTTTCGGGACCTACACATGCTGAGGAAGTGGCACTTGATTTGCCGACAACAATTGTGTCTGCCTGTGAGGATGCTGACAGTGCAGGCTTTGTTCAGGATGTATTTATGAATACCTGTATGCGTGTGTATACAAATTCTGATAAAATAGGGGTAGAACTTTGCGGGGCACTTAAAAATATTATTGCCATTGCCGCAGGTATTTCAGACGGACTTGGTTATGGCGACAATGCTAAGGCAGCGATTATAACAAGGGGAATAGCTGAAATGTCGCGCCTGGGAAATGCTATGGGCGGAAGCTATCAAACCTTTGCGGGATTAGCCGGATTGGGAGACTTGATTGTTACAGCTACAAGCAAACACAGCCGTAATAACCGTGCCGGTTATCTTATAGGCAGCGGATTATCACCTCAAAAGGCTGTTGAAAAGGTAGGAATGGTGGTTGAGGGTATAAATGCGCTTCATGCAGCAGTAGCCCTTGCAAGCAGATATGACATAGAGATGCCTATTGTTTTTGCCGTTGATGCTGTGGTGAATAAAAATGCATCAGCACTTGAAACCGTGAATCAACTGATGACAAGAGAAAAAAAGAACGAATATCAGTAATGATATTGCAAAAAGCAGGAAGGATACCCAAAAGGTATCCTTCCTGCTTTTTTATGCTTAAAATATATTGCCGAATGTTATTTTTTGATTATCATGTATGGATTTTATTTGATTTTTTGCATTTATAAGTTCATCCTCAAGGCTGTCACTTTCTTTGTCGGCAAGGTCCTCAAGGCTGCCTATTGTTACTCCGGCTTCATCAAGTGAGCCATGGTCAATCATGGCTGTCATATATTTTTGCTTTTCACCCCAAAAATCATTCAGCTGTTTGCAGGTCTTTTTAGCAGCTTTATAATCTTCCTTGTCTGTTTGCTCAATCGCATTATCAATATACGCAGTTGCTTTGCTATATGTTGTTGACACTGTATACTGTTCAAAAACACAAAGTGAGATAGCGATGGCAAGAAATGCAATGGCTACATATAATCTTTTCATTTTTTCGGCTCCTTTTCTATAAGAAAGGTATTGCCTGCATCATCAATCGTGAGAAGCATTATTTTTTCCGCCTTTCTGTTTTCGGTTTTTAATATCAGTTCAATTTCGCTGTCCTTTATTTTGCACTCATTAAAGTATTCGTTTACGGGCTTTCCGTCCATAACAACTGTTATGGGCATGCCTTTTTCTTTAACCGAAATGCCGACATCATCCGCAGTTAGCGGTTTGTACTGCGCTTTTTGCAGCACGGATATGGAGCCGTTTGTTTCAATTACTGCGTCCTCAACCTCTGACAAATCAAATATATCCTTTTGGCGCAATGCATCAACAACGTCATCGATGGTAAATCGCATTTCACTAAGCTTTTTTTGGTCCAGTTTGCCTTTTCTTATTATAAATATGGGTCTGCCTTGAAGCAGGTTTCTGAACCATAGGCTTTTCATGGATACAACTGACATGATAATTTCCAAACTTATGAAAAGAAGGATAGGCACGAGGCAGTTTGCCAGCGGCATCGAATTTTCCTCAAGCGGAATTACGGCTATAGCACTTAAAAGGATTGTAATAACAAGCTCATGTGGCTTTAGTTCACCAACCTGCCTTTTTCCCATGAGCCTTACGGCTATAATGATAAATATATATATTATTATTGCTCTGATAAAATTAATTGCCATAAAATCACCTGTAATATTGTGTGAGAAATTAAGCGTAATATTAATTTTTTGAATAAGCAAAACATATTTGCAAAAATTAAAAACGGTGATTATTATGGATAATCTTTATTTGCAATACGATAAGAATAAAAAGCAGTTTGAAAACGATTTTAAAGACTGCTCGGATTTTTTGCTGAGAGAAGCCGTAATCTGTGGTGAAAAAGGTTTTTTTTGTGTAATGGACGGCCTTATTGATTCTCTTCAGCTTTCACAGATGATTATGCAACCAATACTTGGAAGAGAGCTTGAGTATAAAGACAATCAGGATTTGCAGCAGCAGCTTAAGCTTAGTGTTGTAAATTCACTTGAGCTTAATGAAGCGAAAACATTTAAAGATTGCTATTATTTTTTAATGAGCGGTTTTTGTGTTTTTATTCTTGACGGCTGTAATAAGGCTCTGGTTTTCGGAATTCAGGGCTGGGCTAAGCGTTCCATTGATGAGCCTTCTAATGAAAGCAATGTTAAAGGTGCTAAGGAATGCTTTATTGAAGCACTTAATGATAACAAGGCTCTTCTGCGAAAAAGGCTTAAAACACATCATCTTAAATTCAAACAGATAAAATTGGGCTCTGCGGCAGATACACCTGTAGCCATAGCCTATATTGACAATCGTGTTGACAGCGAACTGGTTAAAGAGGTTGAACAGCGTTTGAAAGCTGCTAACTTTAATACCGTGCTTGATTACGGAGAACTTGTCCCTTTTGTAGATACGGATATTAAATCATTTTTTTCCTGTGTCGGAAATACCGAACGGCCTGATGTTGCAGCTTCAAAGCTGCTTGAGGGCAGAGTGGTTATAATGGTGGAGGGTACACCGTTTGCGATTTATCTTCCATATCTGTTCAGCGATAATTTTCAGTCTGTTGATGATTATGATAATCCTCCGTTTTACAGTGGATTTATAAGAATATTAAAGTATTTTAGTTTTATAATATCTATTTTTTTACCCGGCTTATATGTTGCGATAGGCACCTTCCATCAAGAACTTATTCCAACAAATCTTTTATACACAATTGCTGCTGAGGAAATAACAACACCGTTTTCTTTAATGACAGAGGCAATCATGCTTTTGGTGCTTTATGAAATCATGAGAGAAGCAGGTTTGAGACTGCCTAAGACAATAGGACATGCCGTGTCCATCATAGGCGGTATTATTATCGGCGAAACGACAGTAACAGCCGGTCTTATCGGTGCACCGATGCTGGTTATTATTGCAATGACGGCGATATCGTCCTATGTTGTTTATCCTTTGTATGAAAGTGTATCTGTGTTGAGATTTTTATTTATTATTGTAGGCGGGTTGATGGGCATGTACGGAATTATTCTCGGAGCAGGTGTTGTTTTTGTGAATATATGTACGCTGGGACCGTTCGGTGTGCCGTTGTCGTCGCCGATTTCACCTCTTGATAAACACTCAATCGGTGATATATTTTACAGAGAAACCTGGCGGAAACTATCCAAACGCAAGGTTCGAATTAATCAATTAAGAGGTGCAGATAATGAGACAGGCGAAAAAAGGTAAAATAGCTCCGATCAGTATATTTTTTATGGTTTTTATCAGCAGAATTATAGTCAGTCTGACCAATGTGCAGTCGGTTACAACAGGATTGATGAAAACGGATATTTTAATAAGCATATTGGCTTCCATGGGGCTGACTCTGATTTTGTCCGTGCCGGCGATATATTGTTATAAAAAACACAAGAATCCTTTTGATGTTAAATGGGTAGGCTTTTTTTATTCTCTGTATTTCATTTATCTTGCAGGTGTTAATGTAAGCCGCTTTTCATATTTTGCATCTACTACGCTTAATCCCGACTCTCAAGCATGGGTATTTTCCGTAATTGTTGTAATTTGTGCGTTTTACGGTGCGTATCTCGGCATTGAGGGTCTATCGCGTTTTTCGGCATTTTGTTTTTTTCTTTTAACAGCAACAATAGCGGTTGTAATTGCATTGAGTGTTAAAAATTATCAGGAAATTAATTTTTATCCCGTTATTGAAAATGATATTCAGAGTATCATGAAAAACATTGTATTTATGACCTCAAGTACAATGGAAATCATACTGTTTTTGTGTCTTTCAAAAAAGGTAAACGGAAATCCGATAAAACCATTTGTATGGTCATTGATTGCATCCTTTTTTACAGTCTTTATCTTGATTTTGTTTGTTATTGCGGTTATGGGTGACGCAGCATCTTTGCAGGCATTTCCGCTTTATACTTTGTTTCAGCTGGCAAAAGTAAGCATTTTACAGCGTTTGGATGTGCTTTATATTTCGTTTTGGATATTCGGTGTCTTTTTGAAGGCAGCAATATTGATTTATTGTTCAAGCATTTCCTTTAAACCGCTGAAGCGAAAGTATAAATGTATGATTTCATCGGTTATGACCTTTGCAGTAGCCGTGCTTTTAACGGAATTTGTGCAGATAAACAGGATTTCTCCGATTGTATTTGCTGTTCCTTTTGTAATATTCTGTGTAATCATACCTATACTGACATTAATATTTAAAAAAAGAAATTATGGTGATGAGCTTGTTGAAAAATTTTAAAATAATTATATCGGTATTATTGATTGCTGTTAGTTTTACCGGATGTATGAACTCGGTTCATCTTAAAGATCTTGTGGTTATTGAGGGAATGGGGATTGATTTAAAGGAGGATAAGGTTAATGTTACCGTGCAGACTTTAAATGCCAATACCTTTTCCAGTGGAGAGTCACCGCAAGGCAATATGACGGTCAATACGGATGAAAGCGGTGAAAATATTGCAGATGCAGTATCTAAACTTTCGAAAAAATTATCGAAAAAATTATTTTTTGGTCAAAACAAGCTGATTATTTTCGGAAAGGATGCGGCTGAAAAGGATTTTAAAAAGATGCTTGACTATTTTTTGCGTTCGGCAGAGTCACGCCCGGATGTTGCCGTTTGTATTTCAAACGATAAAGCTTCGGATATATTGGAAAGCAAAGAAAACGATAATCCAATACCCACAGAAAATATGGTTTATCTTCTTAAAAACGGACAGAGTGCAGGCGTGAGTGCTTATATTACAGTAGCCGAGCTTATGAATATGCATGCCAACAAAACTTCGGATGTGTATTTACCTGTAGTAAAAACAGACGAAGAGAGCAAAACCGCACAGGCAAACGGACTGGGACTCTTTAAAAACGATGAGCTGGTTTATATAACCGATGACGATGAAACCAAAGGCTTTCTTCTTCTGAATAACAAAGTGAAGAATTGTCTGATTGAGTTTAAGGATGATGAGCTCGGAACGATCGGTGTTGAAATTTCACACGTTAAAGCAAAAAAACATATTGAAATTGAAAACGGCAATGTTAAACTTATTGTTGAATTGAAATCGCAACTTGTTATTAATGAAGTTGAAAAGGGTATTATTACAGGGCTTGATAAGGAAAAGATGAAACGTGTGTGTGCTTCAGCCGATAAGGAAATCAGCCGATTGTGCACGAAAGCTTTTTATGCGTGCCGCAATAATGGCAGTGACTGTATGAGAGTCGGTGAATATTTAGCTAAGGATAATCCAAAATCCTATGAAAAACTTTTGGATGAGTGGGACGCTTACTATAAAAAAGTGGATTTTAATGTCAAATCAAAAACCGATCTGAAAAAAATCAGTGATAATACGCAATTAGACTGATACACTGCCTGAAAAGCGTAACCATTTCTGTTTCTGTACCGTTATTTTTATTTGTAAAGCATACAATCGCCGGAATGATAATTGTAAGTGCAAACATAACGGCATATACAATCAGTATTTTTTTCATACTGTACCTCCTTGACTTTAGATAGAATTAATTGTATAATAATTTGATATAAATACTATTTGTTAATGCGTATTATCGGATTATGATTTACCAGGAAAGGAGAAACATATGCCATCAAATTACATTTCCCCGATTTCAATGGATGCTCTTTCAAGTTTATGCTCGGAACTTGACAAGAATAACTATATAAAGAAAAGTGACTACGAAAAATATCATGTAAAAAGAGGGCTCAGAAACAGTGACGGAACAGGTGTTATGGCTGGGCTGACCCGTATATGTTCAGTTGAGGGTTATTATATTTTGGACGGTGAAAGAATACCTAAGGACGGCAAGCTTTCATACAGAGGCTATGATATTAATGACATTGTAAATAACTGTATTAAAGATGATCGCTTTGGTTACGAGGAGGTGGTATGGCTGCTCCTTTTCGGTGATCTGCCTACAGAGCAGCAGCTTTACAGCCTGCGTGAGGTGATTGCCGAGTGCAGGGCGCTTCCGGATGAATTTATTGAAGACATGATTATGAAGCATCCGTCAAAGGATATTATGAATAAAATGGCAAGAAGTGTTATGTCCCTTTATTCTTTTGATGAAAATCCGGATGATATTTCGATTCCGAATGTGCTTCGGCAGTCTTTACAGCTTATTTCTCAAATGCCGACGATTATGAACAGTGCCTATCAGGTTAAGCGTCGTGCATATTATGACAAAACCATGTTCCTGCATCCTATAAGAAAGGAACAGTCAACTGCCGAATATATTCTTAATCAGCTCAGAGTTGATGAAGTGTTTTCTCGTGAGGAAGCAAAGCTTCTCGATATCTGCCTTATGCTCCATGCCGATCATGGAGGAGGTAATAACTCAACCTTTTCAACCAGAGTTCTTACATCGAGTGCTACGGATACATATTCCGCTATTACGGCGGGTTTTGGTTCTCTTAAAGGTCCTCGTCACGGAGGAGCAAATATAAGAGTTGCCAATCAGATGAATGAATTTATTGAAAATCTGGCGGATTCCTCAGATCCTGCACAGGTTAAGGATTATCTTGTAAAAGTACTCAATAAGGAAGCCGGTGACGGTACGGGACTTATATACGGTATGGGTCACGCTGTTTATACATTATCAGATCCTCGTGCAGTTATTCTTAAAGAAAATGCAAGGAATCTTGCCTATGAAAAGGGCTATGAAAAAGAATTTAAAACGCTGGAAAATATAGAGCTTTTAACGCCTCAGGTTTTTGCTGAGATTAAAGGTGATGACAAGGTTATGTGTGCGAATGTTGATTTGTATTCAGGTCTTGTTTATAAGGTGCTTGGTATACCCGAGGATTTATATACACCGTTATTTGCAACTGCAAGAGTTGCAGGTTGGTGTGCACACAGGCTTGAGGAGCTTACTTCCGGCGGTCGAATTATGCGACCGGCGTATAAAAGTGTAAGCTATTCAAGAAAGTTCACTGATATAACACAGAGAACAGAAAAATAATGGAGTTTATTCGTTCAAGGAGACAGTAAGGTGCAAAGAACAGTAGCAAGAATTTCTGCTTTATTTATGATGATAACAGCGGCAGCAGCTTGTGCTTTGCACTTTTTTCTGCTTCGTTCGGAAAATAAGCAGGATTGCTATTCTTATTCTATATATATTTTGATATGTGTCGGTGCGGTATTTGCTGCAATTTATGCTTTTGTAAAAAAAGATACAGCACCGGTTATTGATTTTGAGAACGGAAATCAAAGAATGAAGATTGCCTCTTCCGCTTTGGCAGCTACATTTTTTTATGATTTTATTCATCAGGGATATAATTTATATTATTATATTGTGAATACCGATTATGTTCGCTATAGTTTTGTTATCCCTTTGGTAATCATATGCATAACGGCGATTTTAAGCTGCTTTTATTTTATTACGGTTGCAATGACTGCTGACCATGCTTCTTATGATTTCAGGAGCTTTACGTATTTGCATTTTTCGCCTATGCTTTGGGCGTTTGTAAAATTGTTTATCATAATGATGCAGATTGTTGACATAACCGATAATTCGGAAGTATGCTGTGAATATATTTTTTTGAGCGCAGCTCTTTGCTACACGCTCAGCTTTATTTTAGCTGTTGACAGGGGAAACGGCAAAGCAACAAAAATGTTCATTTTCTCCTCCTGCACAATGGGGATTACTTCTGTAGTTGCAGGTGTACCGAGAATCATTATGTTTGCAATAGGCAAAGGCGGCGAGCTTGAAAGACTTTGGTTTTCTGCTATTCATTTTGTAATGTTCGGAATCTTTGCTCTCACATTACTGTATGATGTGACTAAACGCAGCAAAGAAAAAGGATAAAGAGGAAAAAAGCTTGTTTTTTGATAATTTAAAAACGATTGCCCTTCAGGTGCTGATATTATATCTGATTGCGGGTATTGGTTTTGTTACTGATAAAATCGGCATTTTTAAGCAGTCTGATGGTAAAAGGCTTATTGATTTGCTTTTTAATGTTATTTTACCGATAGCCATTATACATACTTTTATGACAATGGAATATTCAAAAGAGCATGTTAAGGGAATTCTTTTTGCTTTTTTATGTGCATTTGCAACGCATATATTCGGAGCTCTTATTTCAAAGCTTACTTTCAGAAAAAGACCGCTTAAGGAACAGGGCTTGTATCATTATGCTATGATTTTATCAAATGCCGCTTTCCTTGCATTGCCTTTGGCAAAAAGTGTAATCGGCAAAGAGGGTATATTCTATTGTTCGGTTTATGTGGCAGTATTTAATATGGTGGCATTTACTTTGGGTATTTATGAAATATCAGGTCATCAAGCAAAGCTTAATATTAAAAAACTGATTTTTAATCCCGGTACGATTTCCGTCTTGATAGGTTTGCCGCTTTTTCTGCTTCATCCCGATATTCCTTATTTTTTGGAATATCCTATGGAAATTGTCGGAAACTGCAATTCCCCGCTGGCGATGATCGTTTTCGGAACATTTCTTGCAAATTCGAGCTTTAAGGATATGTTTGCAAAAAAAGAAATTTATTTTGTATCCTTTATACGTCTGGTGTTTATTCCGCTTTGTATGCTTGGGCTGTTTTATTTGTGCGGTGTAAGAGGTCAGCTTTTGGAAGCAATGATTATTTCCGCTTCGGCACCTGCTGCAACAAATACAGCGATGTATGCAGCTAAATATGACAATGATGCTTCTCTTGGCTCGGAATTAGCTGCTCAGTCATCCGTGCTTTCCATTGCCACAATGCCTGTTATAGTGGCGCTGGCAGCAGTTATGAAATGATGATGAATTTGTAAACATTGTTTTAAATAAAATGGACATTCGTTGTATTACCCTTTAAAACATTGTATAATTAAATGTGAAAGAATTGAATGAACAGAGGCGAATGATGAATATATTTTAAAGGGTGATTTTAATGAAACTTGTTATTGTAATTGTGTCAAATAAGGATTTGCCTAAGGTACTTGCAGCGGCAAGTGCAGAAGGATTTTTTTCAACGAAGGTGTCAACAGCCGGTCAGTTTTTAGAGGGCGGGCACACTACTGTGCTTTTTGGTATTGATGATGATAAAGTAGATTTTCTTTTTGATGTTGTTGAAAAGAATGTTACTAAGCGTATTGTAAAGAAAACCGGTGTAGAAAATACATTAGAGGGTTCTTTGCTGAAACAGCCTGTTGATGTTGAGGAGTATGGTGCAGTTGCTTTTGTGATAGATGTGGAACAGTTCAGAAAGCTTTAGTATGAAAATCTTTGATTTTGTAGGAAATGAGAGGGTAATTGAACAGCTTGGATGTCTTATTGACTCCGAGCGCTTTCCTCATGCCATTGTGCTTGAGGGTGAGCCGGGTCTTGGTAAGCGCACTCTTGCACGTATTCTTGCCGCAGCACTTGTGTGCCGCAGCACGCAAAGGCCTTGTATGGAGTGTTCGCAGTGTAAAAAGGCTGCTCAGAGTATACATCCTGACATATTTGAGCATTGTGCATCGGGCGGTGCAAATTCATTTCATGTTGATGTTATACGTGAAATCGTTAAAGATGCCTATGTCCAGCCGAATGAGGCACGGCATAAGGTTTACATTTTGGGTAATGCACATTGTATGAGTGTTTCTGCACAGAATGCACTTTTAAAAGTGCTTGAGGAACCGCCTGCTTATGTTGTATTTATTCTTACTGCAGAGTCCAAGAGTATGCTTTTGCCTACCGTGCTTTCAAGATCGGTAGTAGTCGGTCTTGAAGGAGTTGATTCGGATAAAGGTGCAGCTTATATATCCTCTCATATTACCGATGCCGGATATGATGAGACTAAAAAATCACTGGAGGCTTTTAACGGCAATATAGGCAAGACGATTGACAGCTTTTCAAACGGGAAAGAAAATGAACTTATTTCAGTTTGCTGCGATATTTGCAAGGCTCTTGTTGAGGCGAGTGAGTATTCGCTGTTGTGCAAATGCTCTGTTTTTCAGAAGGACAGAACATCTATCGTTTTTGCATGCGGATTTTTGAAAAATATTTTTAGAGATGCATTGGTTTTAAGTCAGAACAGTACTTTGATTTCGGGTCAGTATGAGGTGGCCAAGCTGCTTAAAACAAAACTTACCAAGCAAAAACTTGTTGACTTAATTGCTGTTTGTGATAAACTTAAAGAAATGGCATTGATGAATTCAAACAATTCCATTTTGATTACAAAGATTTGCTACAGTCTGAGAGATGCTGTGGGCAGATAATTCGGAGGACATATAAATGACAAAGGTTGTTGGTGTTCGTTTTAAGGACACAGGCAAGACCTATTTTTTCGATCCGCAGGGTCTTGATATAAAAAAAGGTCAGATTCTTGTGGTGGAGACTGCCAAGGGTGTTGAATGCGGTACGGCTCAGTTCGCTGTTAAAGAGGTTCATGACGACGAAGTGGTACTGCCGCTTAAGCCTGTAAAAAGAATTGCCACTGACGAGGATTTGAAAATCTTAGAGGAAAACAAAGTACTTGAAAAGAAGGCTCTTTCTGTTTGCCAGGAAAAGATTGAAAAGCATAATTTGGAAATGTTTTTAACAGACTGCGAGTATTCGTTTGACAGAAGTAAGATTATCTTTTTCTTTACAGCAGACGGAAGAATTGATTTCAGAGAGCTTGTTAAAGACTTAGGCTCATATTTTCATACCAGAATTGAGCTGAGGCAGATTGGTGTTCGTGATGAGAGCAGACTGCTTGGCGGTTTGGGTATATGCGGCAGGCCGTTTTGCTGTTCAACATTTCTTGACGACTTTCATTCCGTTACCATTAAAATGGCTAAGGATCAGGGCCTTTCCCTTGCACCGAGCAAAATAAGCGGAACTTGCGGCAGACTGATGTGTTGCTTGAAGTATGAGCAGAATTCTTATGACTATCTGAATAAAATAACACCTAAGAAAAATACTGTGGTCGACTGCCCCGAGGGAAGGGGTGTTGTGGTTGACGCCTCGCTTCTTACAGGCAAAATAAAAGTGCAGCTTGATAAATCACCCGAGGGATTGCCGGTAGTTGTTGATAGGGATAATGTAAAAGCTGTAAAATCTGACTCAAATTTCCGAAAAGAAAAAAGAACAAAAGAGTAAAAATAACTTGATTTTTTTATGATATACTGTTATATTATTGATAGAAGTTTGATGTAGGAGGTGTATCTGTAATGGCATATGCAATTTCTGATGATTGTATTTCATGTGGTGCTTGCGCTGCTGAATGTCCTGTAAGCGCAATTTCTGAGGGTGACGGCAAATTTGTTATCGATGCTGATACTTGTATCGAATGCGGTGCTTGCGAAGGTGTTTGCCCGGTTAGTGCTCCTGCACAGGCATAATTAAATACTTAGAAATTTTTTAAACAGCACATTTTTATAAATGTGCTGTTTTTATTTTTGTGTTCTATGTGTTCTGACAATATAATCTCATTTTTACACCAAAAAGTCGATAGAGTTGTGAGCATTTTTGTATATGTATACGAATGTGTTTAAAATACACGTTATTTCGACAAGAGTTATTGACATATGTCGATAATGATGTATAATATGGATGTAGCAATTAATAGACATATTGATGCTGAAAAGAGGTGCAAAAATGGCACGTCCAAGAAAACATAAAAGAATATGCACTGTGCCCGAGGTTAAGGTTTATAATGCAAATGAAGAAAAAAAAGATTTGATTAATATAACTGTTGAGGAGTACGAAACTGTCAGATTAATTGATTATGTCGGTCTGACGCAGCAGGAATGTGCAAAGCAGATGCAGGTTGCCCGTTCGACAATTACAGCAATTTATGACAGTGCAAGGTACAAGCTGTCTGACTCAATTGTGAACAGCAAGCCGATTCGTGTTGACGGCGGTGATTTTGAGCTTTGCGAAAATTCCAAGCATTGCTGCGGTCAGTGCGGTAAAAACAGATGCGGAAGATGCAAACACGGCACTTGTGAGAGATGTATAGGTATTTTTCATGAACCCGGGCGGGAATGCTTTGTAGTTCAGTATAATTAGTTGATAATTTTATTTATATTTTGAGGAGGATAATATATGAACGCATGGAGAGGTTTTAAAGAAGGCGTATGGTGTGATGAAATCAATGTGAGCAATTTTATCAAACTTAACTATAGTGCCTATGATGGGGATGCGGCTTTTCTTGAAAGCGCAACAGACAGAACAAATGCGGTTCTTGAAAAAGTAAAGGAGCTTTTAATCAAGGAAAATGAAAAAGGCGGAGTTCTTGATGTAGATACTGAAAAGGTGCTTTCCATTCTTTCTCATGGTTCCGGATATATTGATAAGGAAAAGGATATTATTGTAGGTCTTCAGACAGATGAGCCACTTAAAAGAGGCGTTTCGCCTTTTGCCGGATACAGAAATGCAGTGCAGGCCTGCCGTGCTTACGGTTATGAAATGTCCGATAAAATTAAGGATGAATTCACTTACAGAACAACACATAATACGGGCGTATTCCGTGCTTATACGGATACGATGAAAAAAGCCCGCCACGCAGGTATTCTTACCGGGCTGCCGGATGCATATGCCCGTGGCAGAATTATCGGTGATTACAGACGTATTGCCCTTTATGGTATGGACTATCTTATTGAGCAGAAAAAACTTGATAAGAAAAAGGTGGGTGAAGCGGATGTTCTTAATGAAGAAACCATTCACCTTCTTGAAGATCTTTCGAAGCAGCTTGACTTTATGAATCAGCTTAAGGGACTTGCACTTGATTACGGTTATGATATTTCAAGACCTGCTGAAAATGCGAAAGAGGCTATTCAGTGGCTGTATTTCGGTTATCTCGGTGCTATTAAGGAGCAGAATGGTGCTGCCAACTCAATCGGCAGAATTGCTGAATTTATCGACTGTTATATTGAAAGAGATTTTGCTGAGGGCGTTCTTGATGAAAAAGGCGCGCAGGAGCTTATAGACGATCTGGTGCTTAAGCTCAGATTGGTTCGTCACCTTCGTACTCCCGAATACAATGATTTGTTTGCTGGAGATCCTGTATGGGTTACTCTTGCATTGGCCGGTGTAACAGGTGAAGGTAAATCTATGTGCTCAAAAACTTCATTTCGTGTTCTTCAGACTCTTTATAATCTTGGTCCGTCGGCTGAGCCGAATATCACAGTTCTTTGGTCAGAGCATCTTCCTCAGGGATTTAAGGATTTCTGTGCTCAGGTTTCAATTGATACAGACTCAATTCAGTATGAAAATGATGATGTAATGAGAAGAATGTATGGCGATGACTATGCGATTGCCTGCTGCGTATCAGCTATGAAAATGGGCAAGCAGATGCAGTTTTTCGGCGCAAGGTGCAACCTTGCCAAGGTTCTTCTTATGGCTCTCAACGGCGGTAAGGATGAAATCGGTGCAGACCAGATTGCACCTGAAGGCGAAGTGTTTGAAGAAAAAGTACTTGATTATGATAAGGTAATGGCCGCCTATAAAAAGTATCTTGCATGGATGGCCAAACTTTATGTTAATACCATGAATGTTATTCACTATATGCATGATAAGTATGCATATGAAAGACTTATGATGTCGCTTCACGATACAGATGTTGAAAGACTTATGGCATTCGGTGTGTCAGGTATGTCTGTTGCGACCGACTCGCTTTCAGCAATCAAATATGCCAAGGTTACACCGATTAAGGATGAACGAGGGATTATCACCGAATTTCATGTTGAAGGTGATTTTCCGAAATACGGCAACGATGATGACCGGGTTGACCTTATCGGTAAGGAGCTTATAGAGTATTTCTATAAGGAACTTTGTAAAACGCCTGCATATCGCGGTGCAAAGCATACACTTTCAATTCTTACCATTACATCTAATGTAATGTATGGCAAAAAGACAGGTTCAACACCTGACGGACGTAAGGCCGGTGAACCATTTGCACCGGGTGCAAATCCAATGCACGGCAGAGATGCAGAGGGTGCACTTGCATCACTTAATTCGGTTGCAAAGCTTGACTATGCTTGCTGCCAGGATGGTATTTCAAATACCTTCTCAATCACACCTGACACGCTTGGTCATGGCAGGGATGAGCAGATAGAGCATCTTACAACAATGCTTGACGGTTATTTTGCGCAGGATGCACACCATCTGAATGTGAATGTGCTTAACCGTGAAAAGCTTATTGCAGCTATGAATGATCCGACGCTTTATCCGTCACTTACAATCCGTGTAAGCGGATATGCCGTAAATTTCAATAAGCTTACAAGAGAGAAACAGGAAGAGGTTATTTCAAGAACTTTCCATACTGCAATGTAATGTTATTGTGAATTTAAAACCCATTGAAATGTTGCCTTTTCAATGGGTTTTGTGTTATGGTTTAGTATGAGAAATGGATTTATAAGAAAAAGCGAACCGCTTAAAAGGTTATTAATAAAGAGAGGACGCAGATATTTTGCAGGGGTCGTATCACAATTGCATCATGCATGCTGCACAGGATTATCTGTGTATTTGGGAATACATAAACAGCAGCATTATAAAGTGGTGTGACGATAAGGATTACAAGGAGTTGTTTGGATGAAAGCAGATATACATTCTTTTGAATCAATGGCGGCACTGGACGGCGATGGTATAAGGTATGCAGTGTTTTTTACGGGCTGCCCGCTGCGGTGCGCTTATTGTCATAATCCGGATACCTGGCACAAATCCGGTAAAGAATGGACCTCCGAGGCGTTGGTGGATAAAATTAAACGCTATAAGCCTTATTTTAAAAATGGAGGGGGTGTAACCTTTTCGGGTGGTGAGCCTCTTCTTAATGCTGCGTTTATAATGGAAGCCGGTGCGTTACTGAAAGAACAGGGCATCGGCTACGCGGTGGATACTTCAGGCAGTGTTGCTTTAAGCGACAGTGTTAAGGCGGTTCTGGACAATGCCGATCTTGTTATTCTTGATGTTAAGTTTTTTGATGAGAACAGTTATAAAAAATACACAAATGGTCATTTCGAAAATTTTGTTAAAATCGGCAGATATTGTTCTGAAAAAGATATACGTCTTTGGCTGAGGACTGTTATTGTTCCCGGTATTAATGATGATGAGCAAAGCATAATTAAGTATGCTGAATTTTCTAAACAATTTAAATTTGAAAAATACGAGCTTTTGGCATTTCATACAATGGGCTTTTTTAAATATGAAAATCTTGAAATAGATAATCCTCTCATAAATACACCTGCCCTTGATAAGGATAAACTCAAGTTTTTGCAGGAAATTCTCGACAGTAAAATATAAAAACAATCTGCTGCAATAGAATGCTAAATGCAGCAGATTGTTTTTTGTTTGTCATGTGTTTTAAATGCATAAAATATACTGAAACTGTCAGCCTTTATCCTATCGGCCTTTATTGACAATAGGATATAAATGGTTTATAATTCTAAATGAGAATTATAACGGCTTGAATAAGCTTTCCAATGTTACATCTAACGCTTTTGCAATATAGTATATTTCTTTATCGGAAGCACTCCTGATTTGACCTTCAAGCTTGGAGTAGCTTGTGGAATTGATATCCAATCCCATTGTTTGCAGTTTTGCAATAAAATCCTTTTGTTTTATATTTTTGCTTTTGCGCAGATTTTCAATATTTTTGCCGACTATATTTTTATCACCATAATTTTGAACTCTTGTTTTCACCATAATCGCTCATTAATTTCTATAAAATGATTATATGGTGATATGAAGTAATTATAATTCCGAAACAGAAGATAAAATAATAAAGTAGGTGTATGATGAAAAGCTGCAGTTTTTTTGGAACTGTTAAAAAAGAGCAGATGACGCATGAATTTTTAAGCTGCATTTACAGATTGTTTTTTTATTTGATTGCAGAAAAAGGAGTAACAATGTTTTTTACAACCGCTCATACGGAATTTGATTTTGCTTGTGAGGATATATTATTTTGTTTAAAGGAATCTTTTCCGGATATTTTGATTGAGAAAATAGCGGCTAAAAACTGCAGATGTGATTTTTCCGATGAAAAATATGACCGCTATGTTACTTTTCGGGATGGCAGCTATTACAAGCGCTGTGTTTATATTGCAAAAATGAGCGACTACGTTATTTTTGACTCCATAAGTGCCAAAGGGATGAAAGGTGAAGTGCTGTTTGAGGTGATAACGGAGACGCATCCGAAGGCAGTTTTTGATATAGAAAGAATTATAAAAAAGAATGGTATAATAGAAGAGGGTAATCATAAGTCTGTAAATCTTCTAAATTGATTTAACAGAAAGCGAAAGCACGAATGAAGGAATTTATTTCTCATTCGTGCTTTTTGTATATTAAGATGTTTTTATTCATAATAATAAATGTTGTTAAGTGAAATAATACTCTTTTTGCTTTATGCTATGTTAAATGCGTCGATGATATTGTTAAATATTTCACAAATAATTATAGAATTACACAAATTAATTGATAAAAAAATAACATTTTTATTGTTATTAGAGAATTTAAACAAAAGATATTGAAAAAAGCTTTTTAAAAGATTATTATATGAACAACAGATTGTTAATTTATTAACGATATAGTTATTGCTTTGGAGGTAAATAAAATGGCAAGAGAAATGATTGACAGCGTTGAAAAGCTTGAAGCAGAGCTTACGAACATTCGCAAGGCGCAGCAGGAATTTTCAACATTTACGCAGGAACAGGTTGATAAAATCTTCCTTGCTGCTGCAAAGGCTGCTAACATGGCACGAATCCCTTTAGCCAAAATGGCGGTTGAGGAAACAGGAATGGGCGTAGTCGAGGATAAGATTATCAAAAACCATTACGCTGCTGAATATATTTATAATAAATATAAAAACACAAAAACCTGTGGAGTGATTGAAGAGAATAAGGCTTTCGGCACGATGAGAGTTGCTGATCCAATCGGTGTTATTGCAGCTGTTATTCCGACTACTAATCCAACATCCACAGCGATATTTAAAACACTTATTGCACTAAAGACAAGAAACGGCATCATTATATCTCCGCATCCCAGGGCAAAAAAATCAACTGCGGCAGCTGCAAAAATTGTTCTTGATGCAGCAGTTGAGGCAGGTGCACCTGAGGGGATTATTTCGTGGATAGATGCCCCGTCGCTTGATATGACAAATCTTGTTATGAAAGAAGCCGATATTATTCTCGCGACAGGTGGTCCGGGTATGGTTAAGGCTGCTTATTCAAGCGGAAAACCGGCACTCGGTGTTGGTGCAGGCAATACACCGGCTATTATTGATAAGAGTGCGGATATACTTAAAGCAGTTAACTCAATTATTCATTCTAAAACATTCGATAACGGTATGATTTGTGCGTCTGAGCAATCCTGTATTGTAGATAAAAGCATCTATAAAGCCGTGCGTAAGGAATTTGAGGACAGGGGCTGCTATTTTCTTAAAGGCAATGAAATTGAAAAGGTTAGAAAAACAATTATTATCAATGGTGCACTGAATGCTAAAATCGTTGGTCAAAAGCCGGTAACTATTGCAGCTCTTGCAGGGGTAAAGGTACCCGAGGAAACGAAAATACTGATTGGTGAGGTTGAGTCGGTAGACATCAGTGAGGAATTTGCTCACGAAAAGCTTTCTCCTGTTCTTGCTATGTATAAGAGCGAGGATTTCAATGATGCTCTTGCAAAGGCTGAGCAGCTGATTGCCGACGGCGGTTACGGTCACACATCATCAATCTATCTTAACGAGACAACCGAAAGGGCAAAAATTGATGCGTTTGCAGCGCGTATGAAAACCTGCCGTATTTTGGTTAATACTCCGTCCTCTTTCGGCGGAATCGGTGATCTTTATAACTTTGATCTTGCTCCGTCACTTACACTTGGCTGCGGATCGTGGGGCGGTAATTCAGTATCTGAAAATGTAGGTGTTAAACATCTGCTCAACATAAAGACTGTTGCGGAAAGAAGGGAAAATATGCTTTGGTTCAGAGCTCCTGAAAAGGTTTATATCAAAAAAGGCTGCCTGCCCGTTGCTCTTGATGAGTTGGGAACGGTGCTTGGCAAAAAGAAAGTATTTATTGTAACAGACTCTTTCCTTTATAATAACGGTTATACAAAGCCTATTACGGATAAGCTTGATGCAATGGGTATTGTTCATTCAACCTTCTTTAATGTTGCACCGGACCCGACACTTGCATGCGCTAAGGAGGGTGCCGCTCAGATTAACGCATTTTGTCCGGATTGCATTATTGCAGTGGGTGGCGGTTCTGCGATGGATGCAGCAAAGATTATGTGGGTGCTTTATGAGCATCCGGAGGCTGATTTCTTTGATCTTGCGATGAGATTTATGGATATTCGCAAGAGAGTTTATACATTTCCTAAAATGGGTGAAAAAGCATACTTTATTGCTGTTCCTACATCGGCAGGTACAGGTTCTGAGGTTACGCCTTTCGCAGTTATTACGGATGAGAAGACAGGCACGAAGTATCCTCTTGCCGATTATGAGCTGATGCCTAATATGGCGATTGTGGATGCTGATTTCCATATGAATGCACCCAAGGGTCTTACATCGGCATCAGGCATTGATGCTGTTACACATGCACTTGAAGCTTATGCGTCCATGATGGCAACCGAATATACTGACGGCCTTGCAATTGAAGCTTTGAAGAATATTTTTGCGTATCTTCCCAGAGCATACGATAATGGTGCAAATGACCCTGTGGCAAGAGAAAAGATGGCAAATGCAGCGACAATGGCAGGTATGGCATTTGCAAATGCGTTTCTTGGTGTTTGCCATTCAATGGCTCATAAGCTTGGTGCTTTTCATCATCTTCCTCATGGTGTTGCCAATGCACTTATGATTGATTATGTACTGGAGTTCAATGCTGCTGAGGTTCCTGCAAAAATGGGTACATTCAGTCAGTATGATTATCCAAAAACGCTTGCTCGATACGCTCAGGTTGCAGATGCTCTTGGCGTTAAGGGCAAAACAGATGAAGCTAAGCTTAAGGGACTTATTAAGAAGATTGATGAGCTTAAGGAATACTGCGGCATCAAGAAGTGTATTAAGGATTACGGCGTTGATGAAAAGTATTTTCTTGATAATCTTGATGAAATGGTTGAGCAGGCATTTGATGACCAGTGCACCGGTGCTAATCCGAGACTTCCTCTTATGAGTGAAATTAAGGATATGTATCTCAGAGCTTATTACGGCAATTAATCAGTTTTGAAAATCAGGCAGGTAGTTTGTGCTTATTGTGCAGGGGCAAATACTGTGCTAAAATAAATAGGGGGTGTCTTTATGGCAACGATTAAAGAGAGAGAACATAAAAAAATCTATTGCAGCGATAATCAGCTTATTAAAGTGTTTGATGAAACCTTTACAAAGGCAGAGGTTCTGAATGAAGCACTTAACAATGCCAGAGTTGAGGAAACCGGATTGAAAATTCCGAAGCTGCTCAATGTTTCAAAAACAAAAGATGGCTGGGCAATTACCAGGGAGTATATTGAAGGGAAAACCCTTTCACAGCTGATGGATGAAAATCCGGATAAAGAAGATGAATATCTCGATACGTTTGTTGGTCTTCAGCTTGAAATCCATTCAAAAAAAGCGCCTCATCTTAACAAAATCAAAGATAAAATGCATGCTAAAATCAGTGCTTCATCTTATGAAGCAACGCTTCGTTATGATTTGCATAACAGGCTGGAGGGCATGAAAAAGCATACAAAGGTGCTTCATGGTGATTTTTGCCCTTCAAATATTATTGTTACTCCTGAGGGAGAATATTATATTATCGACTGGGCTCATGCCACACAGGGTAATGCATCTGCTGATGCAGCGAGAACCTATCTTACATTCAATTTACAGGGTAAAACGGAGCTTGCAGAAAAATATCTTGATCTCTTTTGTAAGAAGGCAGATATTGCAAAACAGCTTGTTTGGCAGTGGATGCCGATAATAGCTTGCTCGGAGAGCGTCAAAAATAAGCCGGAGGAGAAAGCACTTCTTGACTCTTGGGTAAATGTTTTTGATTTTCAGTAATTGATTTTAATGATACAGGAATAGCCGGCTTTGTTTTGAAAAATTGCCTTTTGCCCGGAATTTATCGGTATCAGGACCATTGCTGTTTGCCTTAATTAAAACATAAAAGCAGTCTGAACGTTATTTTTGTTCGGACTGCTTTTATGTTTAACGGATTTATTTTTTATAAAAGTTTTCAATAACTATTTTGTATCTGTCAAATGCTTTTTGTACGGCCTCATCCCAGCTGATATAAATATCGGTTTGTGCCTTTTGACCGACTTTTTTCAGCAGTGATTTGTTATCCATTATTCTTTCTAGGGTGGCAGCAATGGAATGCGCACTTTCAAAACAGAGAAAGCCTGTTTCACAGTCGGTTATGCCCTCGGCAGCACAGCTGTTTCGAACCAAGAGACTTGGCGTTGCACAGGCAGCAGCCTCTCTTACAACAAGGCCGTTTGTATCAAATACCGAAGGAAAGAGCAGCAGGTCGGCGATGCCGTAATAGCCCTGTATTTCCTGCCTGTCAAGTATTTTGCCTGTCCATATTACCTTGTCCTTTAGGCCTGATTTGACAATGCGGTGTTTAATTGCATTTTCATCTGCACCGAAGCCGAGCATAATCAGTCTAAAATCTTTGCCATCCTGTTTCAGCTTGGCGCAGGCGTCGATAATAAGTTCTATATTCTTATACCAAATCATTCTTCCGCTGTAAAGAAAAATGGGAATACCCTGAGGCACATTATGCTTTCGCTTAATCATTGCAATATCACTTTCGGATACATTCATTATCGGCAAATCACAGCCGTTTGGCATAACAATATAGTCGCCTGTATATCCGATTTTGCGAAGTGAATCCACAGTTCCTTCACTTGTTACCCAAACCTCGTCAGCTGCGTTAATATTATTGCGTAAGAAATTATATGCAAAATCACGTGCAGGCTTTGTCGGTACGCGTCTGTCTATATCATATTCATATTTTGTGTGGTATGTAAGAACTACAGGTATCTTCTTTTTTTCAGCAACTCTGCGAAAATAGTAACTGGTAGCAAGCGGCGCATGGGAGTGCAGAATGTCAAAGTTCATATCAATTATAGCCTGATGCAGCTCATCCTTGAACGGCCATCCGATGCTGTAGCCTTCCTTCGACGGAAACCACCAGCTTTTGTACCTGAATATTTCGTAGTCATATTTATAGTCAAGCTGATTAGGATTTTTTGGGGTTATAACAACAGCCTCTCCTAATTTGCTGTTTATCTGACTTGCGTAGTTTTGGGCAACGTTGCTAATTCCGTCCGTGGTGGGAGGAAAAGCATCCGTGCCGATTCCTACTTTCAATCTATCCTTCAAAGTCTTGCCTCGTTTCAAATATTTTTATATTATAGTTTAGCAATTTTATCATAAATCGGTCGAAATGTAAATAAAAGGTCTATATAATTAATCTATTGTTAATTAATTAAAAAAAATACCTTGATTAAGTTGTGTTAATAATTTATAATAAATATGTATATTGCTTAGGAGGGGACTGTATGAGTCAAACTTATTCTGTATCTCTTGAAAAGGTAATAAAAAGTCATAATTTGGATGTTGTATATCTTCCTGAAAAGGCTGAGGATATTCTGATCACAACAGCTGAAATAAACAGACCGGGTATTGTTTTAACAGGATATACTGATTATTTTGACCCGCTCAGAATTCAGATCCTTGGCTGGACGGAGCTTGGATTTATGCAAAACATGAGTGACTCTGAGCGCAGTAAGGCATTGGGGTATTGGTTAGGTCTGAAGCCTGCAGCTGCAGTTATTACGAGAGGTCTTGAAATACCGGAGTATTTTATTGCTGCCTGTAAACAGTATAAAGTGCCTCTTTTGAAGACAGAGGAGGAAACCTCTCCGTTTCTTGCAGCGCTTATTGCTTATCTTAATAAAGAGCTTGCTCCGAGGATTACCCGGCACGGTGTGCTGGTTGAGGTATATGGTGAGGGTGTATTGATTACCGGTGAAAGCGGAGCAGGAAAAAGTGAGGCCGCAATTGAGCTTATCAAAAGAGGCCATAGGCTTATTGCAGATGATGCCGTCGAAATCAGAAAAATCAGTGATAAAACCCTGATGGGCAATTCGCCGTCAAATATTAGGCATTTTGTTGAGCTGAGAGGAATAGGAATAATAGATGCAAGGCGTATTTTCGGTATGGGTGCGGTCAAGCTGAGCGAAAAGATTGATATGGTTATTCAGCTTGAAGCGTGGGACTCTACAAAGGCATATGACAGGCTTGGACTTGATAATGAATATACCAATATACTTGATGTACGAGTACCGGCAATAACGGTTCCTATTACACCGGGACGAAATCTTGCAGTCATTGTTGAGACGGCCGCTATGAATAACCGTCAAAAGAAAATGGGATATAATGCAGCGAAGGACCTTATGCTCAGCCTGGGAATGGTTGATGTTCAGCCGCAGGATAAAGAGGTTGAAATCTGGCAGAACTGAGTATGTGTGAAAGTAAAAAATAATGAAAAACAGAGGATGAAATTATGTACAGTATTGGTATTGATCTTGGAGGAACAAATATTGTTTCAGCCGTAGTGAATGATAAGTATGAGATTGTTGCATCGGCGAAAACAGCAACAAACAGCCCCAGAAGTGCTCAGGAGATATTTGATGATATTGCCAAGGTATCTTTTGAAGCGGTTGAGCAAGCGGGGCTCACAATGGAGGATATTGACAGTGTCGGTCTCGGCACACCCGGAACGGTTAATAGTGATGGTGTTATTGAATTTGCCAACAATCTTGTTTTTAATAATGTTCCTGCAAAGCAGATGCTTATCGACAGGCTCAAAGTGAAAAGAGTTTTTATAGAGAACGATGCGAACTGTGCAGCCCTCGGAGAAGCATATGCCGGTGTAGGCAATGGTGCAAAAGATTTTGTTGCCGTTACGCTCGGAACCGGTGTGGGTTCCGGCATTATCGTTGACGGAAAGATTGTAAATGGTGTAAACTTTGCCGGCGGTGAGTGCGGTCATATGGTAATTATGGTGGACGGTGAACAGTGTACCTGCGGGCGTAAAGGATGCTGGGAAGCATATGCATCTGCAACTGCGCTGATTAGGCAGACAAAAGAAGCGATGGAGGAAAATCCGGACTCGATTATGCACAAGCTTGCAGCAGAGGAAGGTAAGGTTTCAGGAAAAACAGCTTTTGACGCAATGCGTAAGGGTGATATTGCCGGTATAAAGGTTGTTGATAATTACATAAAGTATGTTTCATGCGGACTGATTAACTTAGTTAATGCACTGCAGCCTGAGGTGATTTGTGTAGGCGGCGGTATATGCAATGAGGGCGAAACATTAATGAAGCCTCTTCGCCGATATGTTCAGGCTGAAAGATATTCTATTTACAGTAAAATTCAGACAAAGATTGTTAAAGCACAGCTCGGCAATGATGCCGGTGTTATCGGTGCAGCAATACTCGGTAAAGTAAAGGAAGACTGATTTTATTTGACGGAATTAATTGAACTTTGTAAAAGGCTGAATTGCAGTTATGCGGAAAATGAACCTATGTCAAAGCACACCACTTTTAAAATTGGCGGTGCTGCAAGGCTTGTGGTTTATCCTGAAAGTGAGAAACAGATTGCTGATATTGTAAAGACTGCAAAGAAATCAGGAGTCAGACTTTTAACAATCGGCAATGGCTCAAATTTGCTGGTAGCTGATGAGGGAATAGATGCCTGTGTTATGATACTGGATGAGCATTTTTCGGATATTAAGCTGATTGATGACGAAACTATATACGCCGGTGCGGGTACACTGCTCATAAAACTGTGCAGATTTGCTTATGAAAACAGTCTTTCCGGATTGGAATTTGCTTATGGAATACCGGGCTCCTGCGGCGGCGGTGCCTTTATGAATGCAGGTGCTTATGGCGGTGAAATGAAGGATGTTCTTTTAAAATGCAGCCATATTGATGAGTACGGCAATAAAGGTTTTCTGGAAGGTGACGCACTTAAGCTCTCTTACAGACATTCAGCGTACTATGATAATCATTGTATTATAACAGGTCTTTATCTGAAGCTGAAAAAGGAAGATAAGAAAAAAATAAAGGAAAAGATGGATGAGCTTCTTTCCCGAAGGAAGGAAAAGCAGCCTTTAGAGTATCCATCAGCCGGTTCAACATTTAAGCGCCCCGAGGGCTATTTTGCAGGTGCTCTTATACAGGAGTGCGGACTGCGCGGCAAGAGTGTTGGTGGTGCACAGGTTAGTGAAAAGCACTGTGGTTTTGTTATCAATAAAAATGGTGCAAGCTGCAGGGATGTACTTGATTTGTGCAAAATCTGCAGCGATACTGTGCTTGAAAAAAAAGGCATCAAGCTTGAAATGGAAATTAGAGTTACAAAATAAAGCAGGAGAATAGTATTGGAAAAAGAATTGGTAGTGCTTACAGGTGTAAGCGGAGCAGGTAAATCTACGGCAATGAGATTTTTGGAGGATGTAGGCTATTATTGTGTTGATAATATGCCCCCTCAGCTTATGGCAACTTTTATGAGCATTCTTGCTAAAAGTGATGAATATAAAAAGGTTGCAATTGTAATTGATGTTCGTTCAAATTATGTTTTCGGTAAACTGATTGAAAGTATTACTGAGGTTGAAGAGTATAATTACATTGTCAGAGTGATTTATCTTGATATAAATGACAAGGAAGCTCTAAAACGATATAAACTTACACGAAGAAAGCATCCTTTCGCTGATAAATTTAACGGCAGTATTTCTCAGGCTATAAGTTATGAAAAGGAAATTCTTTCAACCTTAAGGGCACATGCCGGTCATGTGATTGATACATCCGATTTGGATGCTGCGAAACTGAGAGAGAGACTGACACAGATTTTGCTTGGCGATGACAGCAATGTTATGAATATTCACTGTATGTCATTTGGCTTTAAACATGGCATACCAAGTGAGGCGGATTTTGTAATTGATGTGCGTTGTCTGCCTAATCCGTATTGGGTTGATGCGTTTAGAAACAAAACCGGACTTGACAGTGAAGTACGTGATTATGTGTTTTCGTTTGATGCATCCAATGAACTTTTAAATAAGCTTGTTGATTTGCTTGACTTTCTCAATCCTTTATATATTAAAGAGGGAAAAAGTCAGATTGTTGTTGCTATTGGCTGCACAGGCGGAAATCACAGGAGCGTTGCTATTGCCGAGGCTCTTAAAGAGCATTTTTCTAAAAAATGGGATAATGTTTCTGCTTATCATCGTGATATAGACAGAAAGTGATTATGTAATATCCCTAAACTAATTAAGCAGAGTGTAATAAAATGTCGTTTTCACAGTGTGTAAAAAATGAACTTCTTGCAATTGAATATGAAAATAGCTGCTGTGAAAAGGCATTGCTTTATGGACTTTTAATTTTTGGCAAAAGCTTTTCTGTGTACGGTATCAGCATGCAGACGGAAAATGAGGGTATAGCATTATTATATAAAAAGCTTATAAAAAAACATTGCAATGTTAAATGTGATGTTAAAACGTCACCTAAGGGCAGAAGCTTTTCCGTAAATATCGAAGCAAAAAACGACTGTGACAAAATTCTTGGGGTGTTCGGTCATACTGATAAGGGAAGTCTTAAAATAAACCATTCGAATTTTGACTGCATGAATTGTGCGAAGGCTTTTTTGGCAGGAGCTTTTTTATCCTGCGGAACCGTATCAGATCCGAAAAAGGATTATCATTTAGAATTTACAATACCATATATGAATCTGTCAAAAAGTCTGATTACGCTTTTGGAGGAGACGGAGCTTATTCCGAAGCTTTCGAACAGAAAGGGATACAATATTGTTTATTTTAAAGGCAGCAGAGCTATAGAGGATTGTCTTTATCTTATGGGTGCATCATCAGCAATGTTTGAAATGATGAATATTGAAATTGTTAAGGATTTTAGAAATAAAGCAAATCGCACTGCTAACTGCGAAACGGCCAATATAGATAAAACGGTTAAGGCAAGCTATTTTCATATTGCAGCTATTGAAAAGATAGAAAGCAGCAAGGGGCTTGATTACCTGAAAAAGGATTTAAAGGAAATGGCAATTTTAAGACGCGATAATCCGGAAGCGTCTTTGGCGGAACTTTCCGGTCTCAGTGGCTTGTCACGTTCGGGTGTTAATCACAGACTGAAAAGAATTGTTGAAATTGCCGATGGTATTAACAGCTAAAAGGAAGAAAAAATAATATGTTTACTCATTTGCATACACATACTGAATTTTCACTGCTTGACGGCGCATGTCGTATTGAACAGCTAATCAGTCATGCAAAGAGTCTCAATATGCAGTCTCTTGCTATTACGGATCACGGTAATATGTATGGGGCTGTTGATTTTTATAAGGCATGCAGGAAAGAGGGTATAAAGCCTATTATAGGCTGTGAGGTATATGTGGCAGCGCGTACAAGATTTGACAAGGATAAGCTGCTTGACAAAGAATATAATCATCTGATTTTGCTTTGTAAAAATGAGACGGGATATAAAAATCTTATTCATATGGTATCAAAGGCTTTTACGGAAGGCTTTTATTTTAAACCGAGGCTTGACCGCGATTTGCTTGAGCGGCATAGTGAGGGTCTTATTTGTCTTTCTGCCTGCTTAGCGGGTGAGATACCTCAGGCTCTTTTGCAAAAGGATTATGAAAAAGCCAAAAACACTGCCATTTGGTATAACGAAATTTTCGGCGAAGGCAATTATTATCTGGAATTGCAAAATCACGGACTCCCGGAGCAGCTTTCGGTTAACGAGGGCATTAAGCGAATTGCGAGAGAAACGGGTATACCGCTTGTAGCTACCAATGATGTGCATTATATTGAACAGGAGGATGCAAAAATTCAGCAGGTTCTGATTTGCATCGCTACTAATCATGTAATCGGTGACGATACAGGCCTTGAATTTCATTCTGATGAGTTTTATTTAAAAAGTGAACAGGAGATGCGTGAGCTTTTTAAAGATACGCCTCAGGCTATTGAAAATACGCAGATCATTGCACAGCAGTGTAATTTTGATTTCGAATTCGGTACAACAAAGCTGCCGTATTATGAAACACCTGATCATATGAATCATTTTGATTATTTTAAAATGCTTTGTATGCAGGGAATGAAAAAAAGATATGGTGAAAATCCGCCCGCTGCATATTATGAAAGACTTGATTATGAGCTTGATACAGTAGAAAAAATGGGCTATACCGATTATTATCTTATTGTTGCTGATTTTGTGTCCTTTGCCAAAAGCAAGAATATTCCCGTTGGACCGGGAAGAGGCTCGGGTGCAGGCTCAATTGCCGCATATTGTATGGGTATAACGGATTTGGATCCGATGAAGTACAGCCTTATTTTTGAACGCTTTTTAAATCCTGAGCGTGTGTCAATGCCTGATTTTGATATTGATTTTTGCTATGAAAGACGCGGCGAAGTTATTGAATATGTAACGGAAAAGTACGGTTCAGACCGCGTTGCACAAATTGTTACCTTTGGTACACTTGCTACCCGTGCAGCAATACGTGATGTGGGCAGGGCAATGGGAATGCCTTATGCAACAGTAGATGCGGTTGCAAAGCTTGTTCCCGGTGATTTTCATATTACAATTGACCAGGCAGTTAAAAAATCCAAGGAGCTTGCCCAGCTGATGCGTGAAAATCAGCAGGTAAACGAGCTTATTGAAACGGCACGTAAGGTAGAGGGGATGCCTCGCAATACATCTACACATGCGGCAGGAGTGGTTATTACACATAATCCTGTGTCAACCTATGTTCCTCTCGCGACAAATGACGGTGTGCCTGTAACACAGTACATTATGACAACGCTTGAGGAACTCGGCCTGCTTAAAATGGATTTTCTCGGATTGAGGACCCTTACGGTTATTGACGATGCTTCAAAGGCAGCAGGTGTGGATATAGATGCGATTTCGATTGATGACGAAAATGTGTATAAGCTGTTTGCAAGAGGACAGACAGAGGGTATATTCCAGTTTGAGTCATCCGGAATGAAGCAGATGCTTATGAATTTAAAACCTACGGCTTTGGAAGATTTAATTGCTGCTACATCACTTTACAGACCGGGACCTGCCAAACAGATTGATGCTTTTGTTGAAAACTCTTATAATCCGGGACAGATAAGGTATATAACCGAAAAGCTTAGACCGATACTTGAAAATACTTATGGATGTATGGTTTATCAAGAACAGGTAATGCAGATTTTTCGTGAGCTGGCAGGTTATTCTTATGGCCGAGCTGACATTGTTCGTCGTGCTATGAGCAAAAAAAAGCTTGATGTTATGGAGCGGGAACGGGAAACCTTTATTTCAGGCTGTGAAAAAAATGCAATTGATAAAAAGGCGGCCAATATAATTTTTGACCAGATGTCCGATTTTGCAAAGTATGCGTTCAATAAATCTCATGCTGCCTGCTATGCACTGGTTGCGTATCAAACGGCATATCTTAAATGTTATTATCCGGCTGAATTTATGGCCGCTCTTATGACTTCGGTGCTTGATCAGACAAATAAAATTGCACGCTATACAGCTGAATGCAAGCGAATTGGTCTGCGCCTCGGACCGCCTGACATTAACAAATCCATGAAGGGCTTTACAGCTAATGGAAGAGTAATAAACTATGGTCTTTTAGGTATTAAAAATGTTGGATCGGATTTTATAGATGAGGTTGTTAAGCAACGCAGTAACGGACCTTTTACAGACTTGACAGATTTTTGCAGGCGTATGCAGGAAGGACATTTTAATCGCCGTGCCGTTGAAAGTCTTATACGCTGCGGTGCGATGGATTGTTTTGATTGCAATAGGCGTCAGATGCTTCAGGCATTGCCTGCACTTATTTCCAATCTTGAAAATTACAGACAAAATACGCGCTATGGCCAGGTAGGATTTTTTGATTTGGGTCAGGGTGATGTAATGTCCTTTGATGTTGAAATGCCGGATGTTGCTGAATTCCCTCAAAATGAGCTGCTTAAGATGGAAAAGGATATGACAGGGCTTTATCTGTCCGGGCATCCGATGGATAAGTATGCCGATATTTGTAAAAATTCAGGCTATGCTTATACTATAGATTTGATTGAAGCGGAAAAGGACACCATGTCCAAATACAAAGATAAAAGTTTTGTGAAGCTTTGCGCTATTATTACGCATGTAACCGTTAAGCAAACGCGAAACGGTGCAGCAATGGCATTTGTTACTGCTGAAGATTTGTACGGTTCTATTGAAATTATTGTATTTCCAAAAACGCTTGAACAATTTTCCCAGCTGCTTTTTGAAGGTAACGTGATAAGCGTTTCAGGTACACTATCTCTTGAAGAGCAAAAGGATGCAAAAATATTGGCGAATGATATTTCACTTCCACCGTCTGAAACTGCTTTAAATACCATGGATAATAAAGAGCATAAAAAAAGAAGACGCGGTCTTTTTTTAAGATTTAAGGATGAAAGTGACCCCAACATTTATCTTGCAAAAAGAGTAACTGCTATATTTGATGGGGGAATTCCGCTTTATTTTTACTATTTGGACAGTGGGAAATATGAATTGCAGCCAAGAACGGATTTTGTTGAGGTTAATCAAACGGAATTGGAAGAGCTTAAAAGGATTCTCGGTAATGAGAATGTTGTGTATGTTGATTAAAACGAAATGGTGAGAAAAAAGCGGACAATACTTGACATTTTTGCTTACTGATATTAAAATATAATGTATTGTTTTGTTTTTATTGTCGCGATTATTGGCGGCATTATAAAATTAGGAGGATACTGATTATGAAAACAATTGCGGTATTAACAAGCGGAGGCGACGCACCCGGCATGAATGCTGCTATTCGTGCTGTTGTTCGTACTGCCTGCGAGAATGGTATAAAGGTATATGGTGTAATCAGAGGATATAATGGTCTTATAAACGGTGATTTTATTGAGATGGATCTTCGCTCCGTTTCAGATATCATAAACAGAGGCGGCACAATTCTTTATTCAGCACGCTCGGTTGAGTTTGCTACGGAAGAAGGTATGCGCAAGGCTATACGCACATGCCAGGAATGGGGAATTGAAGGCGTGGTTGTTATCGGCGGTGACGGCTCATTTCGCGGTGCAAGAGATTTGTCCGAAAGAGGAATTCCGTGTGTGGGTATTCCGGGTACAATTGATAACGATATTGCATGCTGTGATTACACGATTGGTTATGATACTTGTCTTAATACAATTATGGAGCTGGTTGACAGGCTTCGCGATACATCAGAATCTCACGATAGATGCTCTGTTATTGAGGTTATGGGCAGACGCGCAGGTTATCTTGCTCTTAATGCAGGTATTGCCTGCGGTGCAACATCAATTTTAATTCCTGAGGTTTCCTTTGATATCGAAAAGCATGTTATTGAAAGAATGCAAAAAACCCAGCGAACAGATAAAAAACATTTTATTATTATTGTAGCTGAGGGTTGCGGAGTTAATATCGAGGATTTAGCAGATGAGATAGAGAAGAAAACAGGTGTTGAAACACGTCCGACAATTCTCGGCCACACACAGCGCGGCGGATATCCGACTGTTAAGGACAGAGTAATGGCGACACGTATGGGCAACTATGCTGTTAAGCTTCTTATGAACAATATCGGTAACCGGGTGGTTGCTTCCAAGAAGGAAGATGTTATTGATTACGATATTTTTGATGCACTCAATATGAGTAAATCCATTGATATGGAGCTTTATGATATTGCTCACGAGGTTTCCATTTAAAATACATATCTGCCGGGATATATCTGAGAAGTTTATATCCCGGCTGTTTTTTTAGAAATGAGGTGATTGTTATGCCTGAAATTAAATGTCCGAATTGCGGTGGGATTTTTCAAGTCGATGAATCAGGATATGCTGAAATCGTGGCGCAGGTGCGTACTGCCGAATTCAACAGAGAGATAACGGAAAAACGCAATAGCTTTGATATTGAAAAGGAACAGGCGGTTAAGCTGGCACGTTTAGAGGAAAAAAACAAAGCGAAAGAGAGTATTTCTCGGAAAGATGAAGAAATTGTAACGCTTAAGACCAGATTGGAACACACTAAAACAGAGGAAGCAGTAAAAGCGAAAGATGCGCTTGCGAAAAAAGACAATGAAATTCTTGCTTTGAAGCATCAGTTAGAAAGTTTTAAGTCACAGTTGGAGCTTGCTGTAAAAAATGCTGTGTCGGATGCAGAAAAACAGCGGGACTTGCTTAGCAGTGAACTGGAAATACAGAAACAAAAGCATATTAATGAAGAGAATTCGCTTAAAGAAAGATATGAAATGCAACTTGCACTTAAGGATGAGGAAGTGCAGCGGTATAAGGATTTTAAGTTGAGACTGTCTACAAAAATGCTTGGCGAAAGTCTGGAGCAGCATTGTGAGACGGAATTCAACAGAATTAGGATGACTGCTTTTCCCAAGGCCTATTTCGAGAAGGATAATGATAGCTCAAAAGGCAATAAGGGTGATTACATTTTTCGCGAATTTGATGACGAAGGAAATGAAATCATTTCTATTATGTTTGAAATGAAAAATCAGCAGGATGAAACATCAACAAAAAAGAAAAATGAGGATTTCTTTAAAAAGCTTGATAAAGACCGTAATGATAAAGCATGCGAGTATGCTGTTTTGGTTTCTATGCTTGAGCCTGAGAGTGAGCTTTATAATAACGGGATTGTAGATGTTTCTTATCAATATAAAAAGATGTATGTGATAAGACCCCAGTTTTTTATACTCATCATAACGCTGCTTCGCAATGCAGCACTGAATTCAATGGATTATAAGAGAGAACTGGCGGTTATACGCAATCAGAATATTGATATCACGCATTTTGAGGAAAATATGGAGTCGTTTAAAAACGGATTTTCACGTAATTTCAGACTGGCAAGCGAAAAGTTTCAAACAGCTATTGATGAAATTGACAAAACAATTGACCATCTTCAAAAAACAAAAAAAGCACTTCTTTCGTCGGAAAATAATCTAAGGCTCGCAAATGACAAGGTGCAGGATTTAACGATAAAAAAATTAACAAAAGGCAATTCTACAATGAAGGCTAAATTTGATGAATTGAAAAATAACGGTTAAGCAAAATGAAAATAATGTATTTTAAATTTCAATAAAATTATTTTAAATTTTTAAGGACATCTTTGAGATGTCCTTATTTTTTTGTCAATACTATATTCGGTGATTTATTTGAAAAAGTTTATTCGTGTAGCTGATGTGTGCATTGCAGCCTTTTTGATTTTTGTGTACAGCTTAATAGGATTTGGTGATTTATGTCTTCCAAATCAAATTTCGTCATATTCCTCAAAAGGAATAAGTTATAAAAGTATATATACAGTTGATGTTGAGCAAAGTGCACTGGTTGATTTTCAAAATAACAAGCGTGTGTCACCGATAGAGGGTGAAATAAAGCTTTTGGGTATTTTTCCCGTAAAGTCAGCAAGAATCAATCAGGAGGAAGAAAAACGCGTTTATGTGAGCGGTGAAAGTTTCGGCATAAAGCTTTATACTGACGGTGTTATCGTTGTGGGTACAAGAGATGTTGAAACCGCTGATGGAAAAAGCAATCCGGCTAAAAAAGCCGGTATTGAAAAAGGTGACATTATCGTAAGCATTAATAATGTAAAAATGACATCCTCATCACAGGTTGAGGAGACTTTTAACGATAATAACGGTAAGGATTATCGAATTAAAGTTAAGAGAAACGGGAATTATAAAAATTTCACGTTGACACCTGTTTATTCTCAGTCGGAAGGCAAGTTCAAGGTAGGCATTTGGGTACGAGACTCGACTGCCGGAATAGGAACAGTTACTTTTTATAATTCAGAAAATAACAGTATAGCTGCCCTTGGACATCCCATAACAGATGTAGATACCAATGATATCATGCCTATTTTAAACGGAGAGGCAGTAAAAGCAAATGTAACAAAGCTGTATAAAAGCACAAACGGTGAAGCAGGATCGCTTTGCTGCGATTTTACAAATGAAGTCATCGGTAGCCTGAGCGTCAACAGTAACTGTGGGATATACGGAAAATTTGACTGCAGTCTTGTCGGCAAACGTCTTTATAAGGTGGCGGCTGCACAGGAAATTGAAAAGGGAAGCGCCCAGCTTTTATGCACTGTTGATGACAAGGGACCTCAGCTTTATGATGTGGAGATTACCAGAGTTTCCTACAGAGAGAATAATGATGAGAAGAATATGGTAATTAAAGTGACTGATAAAAATCTCATTGAAAAGACAGGCGGTATTGTTCAGGGAATGAGCGGCTCACCGATTATTCAAAACGGAAAACTTGTAGGCGCATTGACGCATGTAATTGTAGATAAGCCGGAGAAGGGTTACGCAATATTTGCCGAGAAAATGGTGGAAAAGTCAAAAGAAGTTAAATAATGCGTAACAAAGCAAACATAACACACTATAGCGATTTGAAATACTCTTTAATTTTCTCGAGAATCATTTCATCAAAACGTGAAAATAATTTACAAAAAAATGTGAAAAAGACTTGCAATTTTTGCGGATAAATGGTAAAATGTGGAGGAAATAAAAAAGGAGGGTTTCTATGAAAACCAATTTAAAAGTATTGATTGCTGATGATACGGTTCAGTTTGGAAAGGAATGTCAGAAGGAGCTGAAGAATGCAGGATTTGATGTTGTGCTGACAGCTAAGGATGGACTTAGGGTAATATCCATAATAGATTCACAGCATATTGATATTGTGCTTATGGATGCATTTATGCCTAACGGCGATGCAATTGAAATATTAGAGCATATGAATAATTCCCTTAACGAAAAGCCTCTTGTTGCAGTTTTGTCGTCTGTTGATTCACAGGATTTTGAAGAGCAGATGATAAATGCAGGTGCAAATTACTATTTTATTAAACCTGTTACAGCTAAATCTGTGGCAAAGCGTCTTATAAGTCTTGCTTCATGGAAAAGTGAGAAGAAAAGGCGTGAGCGTTCTATTCTCAATGACGAGGATATTGACGTTACAATTTCCGATATTATGCGTCAGATTGGTGTGCCGGCTCATATTAAAGGTTATCAGTACTTACGAACTGCAATCCGTCTTTGCGTAAATGACAGCGAGATGCTGGGATCAGTTACTAAACTGCTTTATCCTACTATTGCTAAAATGTATGACACGACTGCATCGAGAGTTGAAAGGGCAATCAGACATGCGATTGAAGTAGCATGGGACAGAGGCGATGTCGATGTTTTGTCATCCTATTTTGGTTATACGATCCAGTCTCAGAGAGGTAAGCCTACAAATTCGGAATTTATTGCAATGATTGCAGATAAGCTGAAGCTGTCCCTTAAAACAACGGCGTAAAGTATTGCTTATAATGTGAGATTTTTAGAATCGCATAATATAGTTTGGTTTGGGCTTAGAAACAGATATAATTTCTGTTATGCGTTTTGATAAATAGAATAAGTACATCTATATATTGTGGTGTGAGTAACCATTTTGATGCTTGCACCGCAATTTTTTTATTGTGCATTTCTACAGAATTTTTAAGGTGAAATTCGTACAAAATGCACAACAAAAAAATATTTCCAAAAATTTATAAAAAGTTCAAAAATACCCTTGACAACGGCATCTCTATAATATATAATAAACAAGCTTGCGGAATAGGTCTATTGTATATTTATTCTATATCCGCACATAAGATATGCGATGATGTGTAAGGTGGCGTCTTAACCCAGACGGGAATTTACACGGAGTATGTCCGATTTTAAACCGGGCGAAAATCACCGATAGGTAACTACATGCAAAGTCAGCGGCTTGCGAACACTGGCTGAAGGTGCGTTATTTCTCTGCCCGAATGAAATTCAATCATTCGGTTTTATTTACAGAGAGGGTTGAAACACACGGTAGCGTGGAAACTTTATCGGAACTCGCACCATAATTTTTCAGGAGGAAATAACATGGCAGCAAGTAAGGTTAAAATTCGAATCAGACTTAAGGGCTACGATCACAGTCTTGTTGATCAGGCTTCTGAGAAGATTGTTGAAACTGCAAAGAGAACGGGCGCTCAGGTCAGCGGTCCTATTCCGCTTCCTACAGAGGTAGAGAAGGTAACAATCCTCAGAGCTGTTCATAAGTACAAGGACAGCCGTGAGCAGTTCGAACAGAGAACACACAAAAGACTCATTGACATACTCAGACCTTCAAACAAAACAGTTGAAGCTTTGACAAGTCTTGAGCTCCCAGCCGGTGTGGAGATTGAGATTAAGCTCTAATTCAGGCTGAGGTCATGTTGGGGAAACTCAACCAATAACCAAAAGGAGGAAATAAACCATGAAAAAAGGTCTTATCGGTAAAAAGATCGGCATGACTCAGATTTTCGACGAAAACGGAAAAGTTATTCCGGTTACGGTAGTTGAAGCAGGTCCGTGCACAGTTACTCAGATTAAGACAATGGACAACGATGGCTATGAGGCTGTTCAGGTTGGCTTTGGTGATATTAAGGTGTCACGTGTTAACAAGCCGATGAAGGGTCATTTTGATAAAGCAGACGTTGCTCCAAAGAAAACACTTAAAGAATTCCGTCTTGACAGCATTGATGGTATTGAGGTTGGCAACATTCTCAAGGCTGACATTTTTGAGGTTGGCGAAACTGTTGATGTTAAGGGAACAAGTAAGGGTCACGGAACAGCAGGTGCAATTAAGCGCTGGAATTTCTCAAGACTCAGAATGACACACGGTACAGGTCCTAACCACCGTCATGCAGGTTCACTCGGTGCTTGTTCAAGTCCTTCAAGAGTATTTAAGGGCAAAAAGATGGCAGGTCACTACGGTCACGAAACAGTAACAGTTCAAAACCTTAAGGTTGCTAAGATTGATGCAGAAAACAATCTGATTGCAATCAAAGGTGCAATCCCCGGTCCTAAGGGCGGAATTGTTGTTATCGCAGATGCGGTTAAAGCTTAACGAAAGGAGAGATAAAAATGGCACAGGTTCAGGTTTATAACCAGGAAGGTAAGAAAACTTCAAAATTAGAACTTGCTGATTCAGTTTTTGGTATTGAACCAAATACTTCGGCAATGCATCTTGCAGTTGTTAGCTATCTTGCTAATCAGCGTCAGGGCACACAGTCAACTCTCACTCGTTCGGAAGTTAGCGGTGGCGGTGCAAAGCCTTGGAGACAGAAGGGCACAGGCCGTGCTCGTCAGGGTTCAACACGCAGCCCACAGTGGGTACACGGCGGTATTGCTCTCGGCCCTAAGCCGAGAAAGTATAAGGTAAACCTTAACAAGAAGGTTAAGAGACTTGCTATGAAGTCTGCACTTTCGGCTAAGGTTGCTGCAGAAGAGATGATGGTAATCAACAAGGTTGAGCTTGAAGCAATCAAGACAAAAGCTGTTGTTGACATGCTTTCAAAGCTTAAGGCAGCTAAAAAAACACTTATCGTTACAGCAGAAAGCGATGAGAAGATTTACAAGAGTGCTCGTAATATTGAGGGTGTAAAGGTTGTTACAGTTAACACACTTTGTGTTTATGATATTTTAAACTGTGACTCTTTCGTAGTTCTCAAGGACGCAGCAAAGAAGATTGAGGAGGTATATGCATAATGAAAACTGCTCAGGATATTATCATCAAGCCGATAATCACTGAGGAATCAATGATGGGCATTATGATGAAGAAGTATACCTTCAAGGTTGCAAAAGACGCTAACAAAATTGAAATAGCAAAGGCTGTTGAAGAAGTTTTCCCCGGCACAAAGGTTGCAAAGGTAAACACAATCAATGTTCGCGGCCACAAGCGTCGTCAGGGTGTAAATGTTGGTTACACTCCTTCATGGAAGAAGGCAATCGTTACACTTACAGAAGATTCAAAGGAAATTGAGTTCTTCAACGATATGATGTAATATCATCTATACCTATTATATATAGCAAGCAGTGACAGCTGCTTGCAAAAGCAACAAAATGATTTCGGATGATGAGGTATGAAAGGTGCCATCCTTTCGCAAAGTTATCCGGAAAGGAGAAAAATAATGGCAATTAAAAATTATAAGCCGACCACTCCTTCAAGAAGAAATATGTCAGTAACTGATTATTCTTCTCTTTCAAAGGTTGCTCCTGAAAGATCATTGCTTGAGCCACTCAGCAAGAAATCAGGCCGTAACTCTTACGGAAGAATTACAGTTCGTCATCGTGGCGGCGGAAACAGAAGAAAGTATCGTATAATTGATTTCAAGAGAAACAAGTTCGATGTACCTGCTACTGTTAAAACAATTGAGTATGATCCAAACAGAAGTGCTCACATTGCTCTTATTCAGTATGAGGATGGCGTGAAGAGCTATATTACAGCTCCTGAAGGACTTAAGGTTGGTGCAACTGTTATGTCAGGTCCTAACGCTGATATCGTCGCAGGTAATGCACTTGCACTTAAAGATATGCCTGTTGGTACGATTGTTCACAATGTTGAGCTTTATCCCGGCAACGGTGCTCAGCTTGCACGTTCAGCCGGCAACAGTGCACAGCTTATGGCTCTTGAGGGTGCATATGCACTTCTCAGACTCCCATCAGGCGAGCTTAGAAATGTTCCGAGAGATTGTATGGCAACAGTAGGTGTTGTAGGCAACGCTGACCATGCAAATGTTAAAATCGGTAAAGCAGGCCGTAAGCGCAATATGGGCTGGAGACCTACAGTACGTGGTTCAGTAATGAACCCGAATGACCATCCGCATGGTGGTGGTGAAGGTAAATCACCTATCGGTCGTCCGGGTCCCTGCACACCTTGGGGCAAACCTGCACTCGGTTATAAGACACGTAATAAGAAAAAGGCATCTAACAAGATGATCGTTCGCCGTCGCAACGGTAAATAAGAAGAAAGGAGAAGATTAAAATGAGTAGAAGTACTAAAAAAGGACCTTACGTAGAAGCAAGTCTTTACAAAAAGGTTGAGGCTCTTAACGCCGCAGGCGATAAGCAGGTTATCAAAACCTGGTCAAGAAGTTCAACAATCTTCCCTGAATTCGTAGGACACACATTTGCTGTTCATGACGGAAGAAAGCATGTTCCTGTATATGTTACAGAGGATATGGTTGGACACAAGCTCGGTGAATTTGCACCGACAAGAACATTCAGAGGCCATGCAGGCTCAAAGACATCTAAGTAATTGAAAGGAGAATAATTATGGAAGCAACCGCAAAAGCAACTTACGTCCGTATCTCTCCTCGAAAGGTGCAGATTGTTCTTGATCTTATCAGAAATCAGCCTGCTGACAAGGCAATGGCTATTCTTCAGTACACACCAAAAGCTGCATGCGAGCCTGTTATGAAGGTTCTTAAATCAGCAATGGCTAACGCTGAGAACAATAACAATATGGACGTATCCAGATTAGTAGTAAGCTACTGCAATGCAACTGCAGGTCCTACTCTTAAAAGAATTCAGGCAAGAGCACAGGGCAGAGCATTCAGAATTAACAAGAGAACATCACACATCACCATTACCGTTAAGGAAATGGAAGACTAAGCGAGGAGGTAAAGTGAAATGGGACAGAAATGTAATCCAACCGGTTTAAGAATCGGTGTTATTAAAAACTGGGACTCTCGCTGGTATGCAAAGAAGGGTGAGTTCGGTGATACGCTTGTAGAAGATTACAATCTTCGTAAGTATCTCCTTGAAACCCTTTACGGTGCAGGTGTTCCTAAAGTAGAAATTGAAAGAGATGCCAAGAGAGTGAGAATCAACATCCATTGTGCAAAGCCGGGCATGGTTATCGGTAAGCAGGGTGCAGAGATTGAAAAACTCAAGGCTATCTGTGCAAAGAAGTTAGGCAAAGATGCGAATGAGGTATTTATTAATATTATCGAGATTAAGCAGCCTGACCTCAATGCAACACTTGTTGCACAGAGTATAGCACAGCAGCTTGAAAGACGTGTATCTTTCAGAAGAGCAGTTAAAGGTGCTATCAGAAATACAATGAGACTTGGTGCTCGTGGTATTAAAATTATGGTTTCAGGAAGAATCGGCGGTGCTGAAATCGCTCGTTCCGAAACATATAAAGAGGGTACAATTCCTCTTCAGACACTTCGTGCCGATATCGATTACGGCTTCGCAGAAGCAAAGACAACATACGGCAGAATCGGTGTTAAGACATGGATTTATCAGGGCGAGGTTCTTCACGAGTCACGCAATAAGAACAAGAAGAGATCAAATCGTAGGGAAGGGGGAAAAAGATAATGCTCTTACCTAAGCGAGTAAAACACAGAAAGCAACACAGAGGTCGTATGACCGGTGTGGCTACAAGAGGTAATAAGGTAACTTACGGTGAATACGGTCTTCAGACTACTGAGCCGGCATGGATTACAGCAGCACAGATCGAGGCTGCCCGTATCGCAATGACACGTTACACAAAGCGTGGCGGTAAAGTATGGATTAAGATTTTCCCCGACAAGCCGATTACAGCAAGACCTGCTGATACCCGTATGGGTAAAGGTAAAGGTAATGTTGACTACTGGGTAGCAGTAGTTAAGCCGGGCAGAGTTATGTTTGAACTCGGCGGCGTTAGCGAGGAGATAGCACGTGAAGCTATGAGACTCGCAGCAAACAAACTTCCTGTAAAGTGTAAGTTTGTTAAGAAAGAAGAAGAGGGAGGCGAGCAGTAATGAAAGCATCAGAAATCAAGGCACTTTCTGCTGACCAGAGAGCAGCAAAGCTTGCAGAACTTAAAGAAGAGCTTTTTAACCTTCATTTCCAGCAGGCTATCAATCAGCTCGACAACCCTATGAGAATTAAAGCTGTCAAGAAAGATATCGCTCGCATCAAAACTGTTGAGAGAGCAATCGAACTTGAAAAGGCTAATTCTTAAGAAGGAGGTAACTGAATAATGGAAAGAAACCTCAGAAAAACAAGAGTAGGTGTTGTAACAAGCGATAAGATGGACAAAACCGTTGTTGTAACCATCAAGGATAAGGTTCGCCATCCGCTTTACAACAAAATTGTAAATCGTACTGTAAAGTACAAAGCACACGACGAAAATAATGAGTGCGGTATGGGCGATAAGGTTCTTATTATGGAATGCCGTCCATACAGCAAGGATAAGAGATGGCGTGTGGTTAACATTGTAGAGAAAGCTAAATAATCGTTACGATTTACAGCTTTTTTAAAATTTAGTCAATATAAAATAATAACTGCAACTTAGCAAAGTGTTATTTTGCAGTACGAAGGAGGAAATTGCTGTGATACAACAGGAAAGTCGTCTTAAAGTAGCAGACAACACGGGTGCTAAAGAGCTTCTTTGCATCAGAGTGCTTGGCGGTTCAGGCAGAAGATATGCAAATATCGGCGATGTAATCGTAGCCAGTGTTAAGAAAGCAGCTCCCGGCGGTGTTGTTAAAAAGGGCGAAGTTGTTAAGGCAGTCATCGTTCGTACAACTAAAGGTGTACGTCGTGACGACGGTCAGTATATTCGTTTTGACGAGAATGCGGCCGTAATTATCAGAGAGGATAAAACCCCTCGTGGTACTCGTATTTTTGGACCGGTTGCTCGTGAGCTTCGTGAAAAGGATTATATGAAAATTCTTTCACTCGCTCCGGAAGTACTTTAATTGGAGGGCGAGAATATGAGTAAAATGTTTGTTAAAACCGGTGATACTGTAGTAGTACTCAGCGGTAAATCAAAGGGTGTTAAGGGCGAGGTTATCGCTGTTAGTCCTAAGGAGAACAAGGTCATCGTTAAAAAGGTAAACGTTGTAACAAAGCACGTTAAGCCTCGCAAGATGGGTGAGCCCGGCGGACTTATTGAGGTTGAGTCAGCTCTTTACGCTTCAAAAGTACAATTAGTATGTCCTAAGTGCGGCGAGGCAACTCGTGTAGGCCGCAAGGACGGTAAGCGCGTCTGCAAGAAAAAGAACTGCGGACACGAATTTTAAGTAAGGGAGGAACATAACAATGGCAGCAGTATTAAAAGAGACATATAGAAATGATATTGCACCTGCATTGATGAAGAAATTCGGATACAAGTCTGTTATGCAAATCCCAAAGCTTGACAAGATTGTTATCAATGTAGGCTGCGGTGAGGCTCGCGAAAACTCAAAGGTTGTTGACGCTATCATCACAGATCTTCAGACAATTACAGGCCAGAAGCCTGTAGTATGCCGTGCAAAGAAATCAGTTGCTAACTTTAAACTCCGTGAGGGTATGCCAATCGGTGTTAAGGTTACACTTCGCGGCGACAGAATGTATGAATTCCTTGAGAGATTTTTCAATCTCGCACTTCCAAGAGTTCGTGACTTCAGAGGTATCAACCCTAACTCATTTGACGGCCGCGGCAATTATGCAATGGGCGTTAAGGAGCAGTTGATTTTCCCTGAAATCGACTATGATAAGATTGATGCTGTACGCGGTATGGACATCATTATGGTAACAACTGCAAACACTGACGAAGAGGCTCGCGAGCTTCTTAAGTTAATGGGCGCACCGTTTGCAGAGTAAGGAGGGATTATCGTGGCAAAAACATCTATGAAGGTAAAAGCAGCTAAGCCTGCTAAGTATTCAACAAGACAGTATAACAGATGCAAAATCTGCGGTAGACCTCACGCTTACCTGCGTAAGTATGGCGTATGCAGAATCTGTTTCAGAGAGCTTGCACATAAGGGTGAAATCCCCGGTGTTAAGAAATCATCTTGGTAAACTGAGAATTGCTAATCTAATAAGGAGGAATTATCAATGCATATTACAGATCCAATCGCTGATATGCTTACAAGAATTCGTAATGCAAATTCAGCAAAGCACGATACAGTAGATATTCCTGCGTCAAACATGAAGAAGGCAATTGCTCAGATTCTTGTTGATGAAGGTTATATCAAAAGCTTTAAAGTAGTTGAAGACGGCAAGCAGGGTGTTATTCGTGTAACCCTTAAGTACGGCGAGGGCAAGAGTCAGGTTATTACCGGTCTTCGCAGAGTATCAAAGCCGGGTCTTCGTATTTATTCAAACGTAGAGGATATGCCTAAGGTTATGAAGGGGCTCGGTGTTGCAATCGTTTCTACTTCAAAAGGCGTTATGACAGACAGAGAAGCTCGCAAGCAGAACGTTGGCGGCGAAGTTTTAGCATTCATTTGGTAAGGAGGTGCAGTCAGGATGTCACGTATTGGTTTAAAGCCTATTACAATTCCTGCCGGTGTTGATGTAAACATCAATGCAAATACTGTTACCGTTAAGGGTCCTAACGGAACCCTTTCAATGGATGCACATCCAAACATGGCTATCAGTGTTGAAGGCAGCGAGATTATCGTTAGCAGACCTAACGATGCAAAAGAAAACAGATCTCTTCATGGTCTTACTCGCACACTTGTTGCAAATATGGTTACAGGTGTTACAGAGGGATTCAAAAAGACTTTAGAGGTTAATGGTGTTGGTTACCGTGTTCAGCTTCAGGGCAGCAGCCTTGTAATGAATCTTGGTTTTTCACATCAGGTTATTATGGAAGCACCGGAGGGCATTAAGATTGAATGCCCGTCAGCAAACTTAATTGTTATAAGCGGTGCTGACAAGCAGAAGGTTGGTCAGTTCGCAGCTCAGATTCGCGAAAAGAGACCGCCGGAGCCTTATAAGGGCAAGGGTATTAAATACTCAGACGAGCATATCCGCCGCAAAGAAGGCAAAGCAGGTAAGAAATAAGGGAAGGAGTGAAATACAATGGTTTCAAGACAGGATGCCAATAAGGCAAGACAGAAGCGCCACACAAGAGTACGTGGCAAAATCAGCGGTACTGCTGAATGTCCAAGACTTAACGTATATCGCTCTCTCAGCAATATTTACGTGCAGTTAATCGACGATGTTGCAGGTGTAACAATTGCATCAGCATCAACAGTTGAGAAGGATTTTAAAGAGTACGGCGGAAACGTAGAGGCAGCTAAGGCTGTCGGTAAGACATTAGCAGAAAGAGCCAAGGCAAAGGGCATTGAAGAATGTGTATTTGACCGTGGCGGTTACGTTTATCACGGACGTGTGGCAGCTGTTGCTGACGGCGCTCGTGAGGGCGGACTTAAGTTCTAACGAAGGAGGTAAATTTTTATGGCAAAGATTGACGTATCTTCAATGGAGCTTGAAGAAAGAGTAGTAACAATTAACCGTGTATCCAAAACAGTAAAGGGCGGTAGAATTTTTAAGTTCTCAGCTCTTGTGGTTGTTGGTGACGGAAACGGTCTTGTAGGTTTCGGTATCGGTAAATCAGGTGAAGTACCTGATGCTATCCGTAAGGGAATTGAAGACGCTAAGAAAAATGTAATTAAGGTTGCTCTTAAGGGAACAACAATCCCACATGAAATTAAGGGTAAGTTTGGTGCCGGCGAAGTATTGCTTATGCCTGCTCCAAAGGGTACCGGAGTTATTGCAGGCGGCCCTGTTCGTGCTGTTGTTGAGACAGTAGGTATTAAGGACGTTCGTACAAAGGCTATCCGTTCAAACAATCCTTGCAATGTTGTAAGAGCAACAATTGATGGTTTAAGCAAGCTCAGAACAGCTGACCAGGTTGCAGCAGTTCGCGGCAAGTCAACCAAAGAAATTTTAGGTTAAGGAGGGTGGAATCATGGCAGAAATTAAAGTAAAGCTTACAAAAAGCTTAATCGGCAGCAAAGCAGATCAGATTGCCACCGCCCACTCACTTGGTCTTCGTAAAATCGGCAATGTAACAGTACAGCCTGACAATGCTCAGACTAAGGGTAAGCTTGCTAAGATAGCTCACCTTGTAACTGTTGTAGAAGAATAAGGGGAGGTGCAGATATGAAATTACATGAACTTTCTCCTGCAGAGGGCTCAAAAAAGAGCGTAAAAAGAATTGGCCGTGGTACTGCATCAGGCCAGGGTAAAACATCAGGTAAAGGTCAGAAGGGTCAGAAATCTCGTTCAGGTTACAGCAGTCGTGCTGGTTTCGAGGGTGGTCAGATGCCGCTTCAGAGACGTGTTCCTAAGAGAGGTTTCAACAATATTTTTGCAACCGAATATGCGATTGTAAATCTTTCAACACTTAATGACAGATTTGAAGATGGTGCAACAGTAGATGCACAGGCTCTTATTGAAGCAGGCGTTATCAAGAAGACTCTTGACGGTGTTAAGGTACTTGGTAAAGGCGAAATTTCAAAGGCTCTTACCGTTAAAGTAACCGCTGTCAGTGAGTCAGCTAAAGCAAAAATTGAAGCTGCAGGTGGTAAGGTGGAGGTGCTTTAAATGATTAAAACCATCGTAAATGCGTGGAAAGTAGCAGATATCCGCAAAAAGATACTGTTTACTGCATTTATTATCCTCGTTTTCAGAATAGGTTCAGTCATTCCGGTACCTTTCCTCAATATTGTTGATGAAATCAGTGTTGGTAAGGGAAACACCATACTCACATATTTAAGCTTGATGACAGGTAGTGCTTTCACATACGGAACCATTTTCGCTATGTCTATCACACCTTACATCAACGCATCCATTATTATGCAGCTCCTTGCAGTTGCAATTCCTGCACTTGAAAGATTGCAGAAGGAAGGCGAAGAGGGCAGAAAAAAGATTGCTTCTATTACACGTGTTGTAACAATAGTACTCGGTCTTCTTCAGTCACTTGCATATTTCTTCTATCTTCGTGCAAACAATTATTTAATGACAGACGTAAACGGTGCTGCATTCACAGGCTTTAATGCTGTATTTCAGGCAGTAGTCATTATTGCAGTTCTTACAGCAGGTACAGCAGTTATCATGTGGCTTGGCGAGCAAATTACAATCAGTGGTATTGGTAACGGTATATCCATTATCCTTTTTGCAGGTATTGTATCTCGTTTTCCAACTCTTATAAAGCAGCTGTTCCAGTATCTTGATACAGGCAGACTTGTTTACAGAATTCTTGTTCCTATCGTATGTGTAATTTTCCTTTTAATGATTGCATATATCGTATTTATGGATAATTCAGAGAGAAGACTTCCTATCACATATGCAAAGCGTGTGGTAGGCAGAAAGCAGATGGGCGGTCAGTCAACTCATATGCCGATTAAGGTAAATATGAGCGGCGTACTTCCGGTAATCTTTGCATCTTCAATTCTCTCTCTTCCGGGAACAGTTCAGATGTTCATTTCAGCAGATAAGTATAAAGGTACTTTCTGGGAGAAATTCTTTAATGCTTTTCAGGGTGACTCCTGGTGGTACGCATTAATGTACTTCCTGCTCATTATATTCTTTGCTTATTTCTATAGTACAATTCAGTACAATCCGATAGAAATGGCAAACAATCTTCGTAAAAATAACGGCGCAATTCCGGGTATCAGACCGGGAAGACCTACATCGGATTATATCCTCAGAGTTCTTTCCAGACTTACCCTTATCGGTGCACTTATGCTTTCAGTTATCGCATTGTTCCCAATTATTTATTCACTCGTTTGTGATTTGGCTATCCAGCCGCTTCCGGGTGCATCAGAGGATACAGGCGGTATGACAATTTCTCTCGGCGGTACATCGCTTATCATTATGTGCGGTGTTGCTCTTGAGACGGTTCGTCAGCTTGAGTCACAAATGATGATGCGCCACTATAAGGGCTTCCTTGATTAATCGAAAGGATTATATGATTATGAAACTTATTCTTCTTGGTGCTCCGGGTGCCGGCAAAGGTACTCAGGCAGAAAAGATTGTAGATAAATTTGGTATTCCTGCAATTTCAACAGGCAATATCCTTCGTGCTGCTGTTAAAGATGGCACAGAGATGGGTATTAAGGCTAAGTCGTTTATGGATGCCGGCCAGCTTGTTCCGGATGAAGTTGTAATCGGTATTATCAAGGATAGACTTAAAGAAGACGATTGTAAAAACGGCTTTATTCTTGATGGTTTTCCAAGGACTATTCCTCAGGCTCAGGCACTCGAGGATGCAGAAATTGAAATTGACAAGGTTGTTGATATTGAAGTTTCTGATGAAGCCATCACAAAGAGAATGAGCGGTCGCCGCGTATGCGCAAAGTGTGCAAATTCATATCATCTTGAGTACAAAAAGCCTCAGGTTGAGGGTATTTGCGATGCTTGCGGCGGTGAGCTTATCCAGCGAAAGGACGATGCTCCTGAAACAGTTCAGGCAAGACTTGCAGAATATCATGAGATGACAGAACCGCTTAAGGATTTCTACAAGGGTCTCGGCAAGCTTGTTATTGTTGAGGGTCAGGAAGAGGTTGCAGATACAACAGCACTCGTTTTCGCTGCATTGGAGGATTAACATGATAGTGCTTAAAAGCAGCCGCGAGCTTGAACTTATGAAAGAAGCTTGTCAGATTTCGGCTGAAGCATTAATGGTAGCAGGCGAGGCTGTAAAGCCGGGGATATCTACCAAAGAGATTGACGAGATTGCATATAAGTTTATAAAAAAGCATAAGGCAACTCCAAATTTTCTGAACTATGGCGGATTTCCTGCTACTGCATGTATATCTATAAATGATGAAGTAATTCATGGTATCCCAAGGGCTGATCGTATCATCCGCGAGGGTGATATTGTCAGCATCGACCTGGGAGCTGCAAAAAATGGTTATAACGGTGATAATGCTGCCACATTTGCTGCAGGGACTTGCTCTCCCGAGGCAAAGCGGCTGATGGATACTACGCGCGAGAGCCTTTATAAAGGTATTGAGCAGGCGGTTCCCGGCAACAGAATCGGTGATATATCCTATGCAGTGCAATCCTATTGCGAGGAACGTGGATTTGGCGTTGTGCGCGATTATGTTGGGCATGGCGTCGGCACTAAGCTTCATGAAGAACCAAGCGTACCAAACTTCGGTCACGCAGGTCGTGGTATCAGACTGTTACCCGGAATGACATTGGCAATTGAACCAATGATAAATCTGGGAACCTATAGGGTTAAACAACTTTCGGACGGCTGGACAGTTAAAACAGCAGATGGCAAATTAGCAGCTCATTTTGAGCACACCATTGCGATTACGTCAAACGGTCCGGTGATTTTAACCAAAGTCTAAGGTTAGCGTGATGCATTTTTGCATTGCCAAATCAATTGCTGGCGATTACGCCGTAATGTGATTCCAGTTAATTTAATAGATAACATCAATCGTAACAATTTTTTAGCGAGGTATAAGATGTCAAAGTCAGATATGATAGAAGTTGAAGGTACCGTGGTTGAGGTGTTGCCTAACACAACCTTTAAGGTAACACTTCAGAATGGCCACATTATTATAGCCCATATCAGCGGAAAGCTCAGAATGAATAATATTCGAATTCTTCCCGGTGACAGGGTAACTATTGAAATGTCACCTTACGATCTTACAAAGGGTCGTATCATATGGCGTTCAAAGTAATTATTTAGGAGGATATTCAAAATGAAAGTTAGACCTTCTGTAAAGAAAATTTGCGAAAAGTGCAAAGTAATTAAGCGTAATGGAAAAGTAATGGTTATCTGTGAAAATCCAAAGCACAAACAGCGTCAGGGCTAATCCTGAACTAATAATCGGAGGTAAACTGTAAAATGGCACGTATTTCAGGTGTTGACTTACCTAATGACAAGAGAGTAGAAATCGGCCTTACCTACATTTATGGTATCGGTCTTACTACTTCAAAGAAAATAATTGCTGAAACAGGTATCGATGCTGATACTCGTTGCAGAGATTTAACAGAAGAAGATGTTAAAAAGCTCAGCGATTACATCACCAACAACCTTACAGTTGAGGGTGACCTTCGCAGAGATACAGCTTTTGACATCAAAAGACTTATCGAAATTGGTTGCTATCGCGGTGTAAGACACAGAAAGGGTCTGCCTGTAAGAGGTCAGACTTCTAAGAACAATGCTCGTACACGCAAAGGTCCTAAGAAGACTATAGCAAATAAGAAGAAATAAGTAGGAGGATACAAGTATGGCTACTAAAAAGACCACTGGCTCACGTAAGCGTCGTGAGAAGAAGAATATTGAGCGTGGTGCTGCCCATATCCAATCAACCTTCAACAACACAATCGTAACAATTACCGATGTAAACGGTAATGCAGTGTCTTGGGCATCTGCAGGTGAGATGGGCTTCAGAGGCTCAAGAAAGTCTACACCTTTCGCAGCTGCTACTGCTGCTGAAACTGCTGCAAAAACTGCTGTTGATTGTGGTATGAAGACTGTTGAGGTTTATGTAAAAGGACCTGGTGCCGGTCGTGAATCAGCTATCAGAGCTTTACAGACTGCAGGCTTAGACGTAAGTCTTATTAAAGATGTTACTCCTATCCCACACAATGGCTGTCGTCCACCAAAAAGACGTCGCGTATAGTATAATTGGAGGTTACTTGATATGGCAAGATATACAGGACCTGCTTGTAAGCTCTGCCGCCGTGAGGGCAAAAAGCTCTTCTTAAAGGGTGACAGATGTTACACAAGCAAATGTGCAATAGAGCGTCGTTCATACGCTCCCGGTCAGCATGGACAAAATAGAAAGAAGACTTCTGAATACGGTCTTCAGCTTCGTGCAAAGCAGTCTGCTCGTCGTTACTACGGTATCAATGAGGGACAATTCCACAAATATTTCTTAATGGCTGAGCGTAAGGCTGGCGTTACAGGTTCAAACCTTCTCCAGATTTGTGAAAGCCGTTTGGATAATGTTGTTTACACTGCAGGCTTTGCAAGCTCAAGAGCTCAGGCTCGTCAGCTTGTTAACCATGCTCATTTCACTGTTAACGGAACTAAGGTTGATATTCCTTCATATCTCCTTAAAGCAGGTGACGTTGTTGCTGTTAAAGAAACAAGCAAGTCAACTGACGAGTTCAAGACTCTTGTTGAGTCAAACGCAACTCGCAACATTCCTCAGTGGGTTGATGTAAACAAGGATGCTATGGAAGCAAAGGTTGTTAAGCTCCCTGAAAGAGAAGAGATTGCAACTCCTGTTGAAGAGCATTTAATCGTTGAGTTCTACTCTAAATAATAGCAATTAGCTACTATTTAGCGAAAACAAAATACAAATTTTAGGAGGCTTTTAAATGATAGAAATTGATAAGCCTAAAATCGAGATTGTAGATGTATCTACTGTTGGAAGCAGAAGCACAGGCAGATTCATCGTTGAGCCCCTCGAAAGAGGTTTCGGCACAACACTTGGTAATGGTATGAGAAGAGTTCTTCTTTCATCATTACCCGGATATGCGCTTACTTCCGTTAAGATTGATGGTGTTTTACACGAATTTTCAACCATTCCTCATGTTAAAGAGGATGTTACTGAAATCGTTCTTAACCTTAAGAATGTAATTCTTAAAATTCACGACGAAAATCCGAAGACCTTATATATTGAGGCTAACGGTGAGGGTGAAATCACCGCAGGTGATATTAAGCACGATGCAGATGTTGAAATTCTTAACCCTGAACTCCACATCGCTTATCTTGATGCAGGTGCCAGTGTAACAATGGAGCTTACCGCTGACAATGGCAGAGGCTATGTTCCTTGTGATAGAAACAAGCAGCTTATGGATTTACCTATCGGTACAATCGCTATTGACTCTATCTACACACCGGTTCTCAAGGTTAATTACACTGTTGAAAACACCCGTGTTGGTCAGCAGACCGATCTTGACAAGCTTATTCTCGATATTGAAACAGACGGTACTATTCCGGCTGATGAAGCAGCTTCACTGGCTGCTAAGATTCTCAATGACCACTTAATGCTCTTTGTTGACCTTTCTGAAGAAATTGGAAATCAGGACATTATGGTTGAGAAGGATGACGACAGCAAGGAAAAGGTTCTTGAAATGACTATTGAAGAGCTTGACCTTTCCGTTCGTTCCTTCAACTGCTTAAAGAGAGCAGGCATTAATACAGTAGAAGATTTAATCGGTAAATCAGAAGAAGATATGATGAAAGTCAGAAATCTCGGACGTAAGTCCTTAGATGAGGTTGTTGCAAAGCTCGGCTCATTAGGTTTCGGACTTAGTCAGGAAGAGGACTAAAGGAGGGAATTTCAATGCCAGGTAGCAGAAAGCTGGGTCGCCCAACTGATCACAGAAGGGCTATGCTCAGAGGTATGGTTACTTATCTTTTAGAAAACGGCAAGATTGAAACAACCGTTACAAGAGCAAAGGAAGTTCGTGCAATGGCTGAGAA
>DKZG01000025.1 GCA_002493595.1 Ruminococcaceae bacterium UBA7080
TTATAGAACCTAAAGTTCTACGAAAGAAATTGAGGAAGATTATCGTGGCAAAATTGAAAGTGAAATATAGGGATAATCAAATAATTGTTATAAGCAAGTTAGATAAAACAGAAGAAATAAATCAGCAGGAATTGGCTGTTATGCAATCCAAAATTATAAGAGGTCTAATGAAGCCGAGGGTTGAGGGTGCAAGAAAAATTTCTTATATTGCACCTAATGGAATTACATTGAAAAAGTATTTGACAAACAGCATTTCAAAAAATGATTTCTTTTTAGTATTTGCGCAAATACTTGAAGCAGTCAAATCTGTTGACAGAAATTCTTTTAATGTTAATAATCTTGTTTCAAACGTAAATTATTCGTTTATTAACGAGCGAACGAAAGAGGTTCATTTTATTTATCAGCCTGTACGCAGTCAGGCTATTTCGTCAAGCTTGGCATCCTTTTTATATGATGTTGCTTATAGCGTTAATTTGGAACTTGCTGCGGATTATAATAGTATTAATCAGCTTCTTGAATATATGAAATCGCTTCCTGTTTTTTCAATTGAAAAGGTAGAAGAATATATTCTCAGAGTTTATCCACAGGTTTATAAACAAGTTAAAAGGCAAAAGCCGGGTCAAAGTCAGATGCTGGGCGGTGATGATTTATATTATCAACGAAATCAAATGAAAAATCAAGAGAAAAATATGCAGAAAAATGTTTTTTGGAATTTTAATGACGAAAATATAGACACTTCTCTGCTTGATGAAGGTGACGGCACAGCTTTGTTAGATGAAGCTGATGAAAATGAAACAACCTTATTAGCCGATGATTTTGATGCAACGTCACTTTTAACTGAGGAGGATGCGACTTCGCTGCTTATTGAAAATGAAAGAAACAATCCTTATCTTATTAAAATAAATACTTTTGATAGAATTGATATTGATAGACCGGTGTTTAAAATAGGCAAAGAGCGCAGCTGTGTTGATTTCTTTATTCAAAATAACAGTGCAGTGAGCCGTCTGCATGCAGATATTGTTACAAAAGACAATCGTTATTTTATTAAGGATAATCACTCTACAAATTATACATTTGTTAATGATGAGTCTATTCCTGCTGATAAAGAAATCGAAATTTTTGACGGTGATACGCTGAAGCTTGCAAATGAAATTTTTGAATTTCATGTTGATTAATTTTATCTGAGCGTTGATAATCAATTATTTATATACTTACGGAGATATTTTATGCAGTATATCGGCAGTGCTGTTACCGATATAGGTATCAGCAAAAAGACAAATCAAGACAGTGCTTGTATAAAAATTGCAAATACCGAAAAATACGGACAAGCAGCATTGGCCGTTTTGTGTGACGGTATGGGCGGTCTTGATAAAGGTGAGCTTGCAAGTGCAACGGTAATCAGAGCATTTTCACAATGGTTTGAGCAGGATTTTCCAAGCCATCTTAATCATCTTTCTATGAAATCCATTATTATCGAATGGAATAAAATGATTAAAGAACTCAATGACAGAATCGGAAGTTATGGCAAACAGTTTGATGTTCGCATGGGTACAACATTAACCGCAGTATTGATGATTAATAATAAGTATATTGCAGCTCATGTCGGTGATTCAAGATTATACGAAATTACGAACGAAGTTAAACAGTTAACCGAGGATCAAACCTTTGTTGCAAGAGAAATCAGCAGGGGTAATATGACACCTGAGGAAGGAGCAAAGGACTCCAGACGTAATATGCTTTTACAGTGTGTGGGTGCATCAAAAAATGTAACTGCACAAATTTTACAGGGCAGTGTTAAATCCGGTTGTGTATTTATGCTTTGCTCGGACGGGTTCAGGCATGTACTTTCAAATGAAGAAATATATGAAAGTTTTGAACCGTCAAAAATTGCAGATGTGCTTGCGATGGAGCAAAGCAGCAGGGATTTAATTAGGTTGATTAAAAACAGACAGGAAAAGGACAATATAACTGTTGCTCTTTTAAAATGCATATAAGGCGGTGAAGTTATGGCAGTTGAACGAGGAACCGTAATTGACGGAAAATACGAAATACTTAAAGAGATAGGTAAAGGCGGAATGTCGGTTGTTTATCTTGCTATGGATAACAGGCTGAATAAGCAATGGGCTGTCAAGGTTATTCAAAGGCAGGGAATAGGCAAGAATAATGAAGTGATTATTAATACGGTGCCTGATGATACGCAGCTTATGAAAAGGCTTGACCATCCGTCAATTCCAAGAATTGTAGACATTATTGACAGACCCGAAGATACACAGATTTACATTGTTATGGATTATGTGGAGGGAGAGTCACTCGATAAAATTCTCGATGAGCTTGGTGCTCAGCCCCAGAATCTGGTAATCGATTGGGCAAAGCAGATTTGTGATACTTTAAACTATTTGCATACGCAGAAGTCGCCCGTTATTTATCGTGATATGAAGCCGGCCAATATCATGCTTAAGCCTGAGGGCAATATTAAGCTCATTGATTTCGGAATTGCACGTGAATATAAGGAGCAGGATTTAGCCGATACAACTGCACTCGGCACCAGGGGATATGCATCGCCTGAGCACTTTGGCGGAAAAACCGATGCAAGATCTGATATTTATACCCTTGGAATGACCATGCACCATCTTTTAACAGGGGCAGACCCAAGGTCTAAAAGTTACGAATATATTCCGATAAGAGAATACAATCCCGAACTTTCAAGCGGACTGGAACATATTATTGATAAATGTACTTCCTGGGATCCTGAAAATCGCTATCAAAACTGTAATGAACTGATGTATGATCTTGAGCACTATTCCGAGATAGATGATAATTTCAAAAAAAAGCAAAAATCCAGGCTGATGACTTTTGCAGTTTCAGTGCTTTTATCACTTGTCTTTCTTGCTGTCGGAGTATTCGGTAATTTTATGGTTGGTCGTCAGTATAATAATATGATTGAAGTTACCGGTTCCTATAACGAAAAGATTGCATCATATTATAATGCAATTGATATTGAACCTGATGATACCCGTGCCTATATGAAAGTTCTTGAAGCCTATGAAGAGAACGGAAAATTCGCTGCCAAGGAAAGTCAGGCTTTTATTACGGCTTTCAGCAAGGCTGATTTTGACGAAGAGTCACCTGAGTATATGCAGCTTGTTTATAAGCTTGGACTGACTTATTTTTATTTGTATACGGGCGATCATTCATTCAGATCAAGAATACAGGCAGCAGGTCCGTATTTTGAAAAGATCATAAACAGCAGTGATGCTTATAATAATTCTGCTGCTCAGAATTATTATACTATGTATAAATTTTACAGTGAATTTATATTAAAATCATCTAAGAATGATATTCAGAAGGAAAACTATGATGAATTGCTTCAATCATTTTCCGAATGCTTAAGCAATCTCGAAAATTATGAAGGGGCTGATGCCTCGTTTGTAAAATTGACACTTTTTCAGGAAATATTCAATTTCCTGAATACATACAGCAAGAGTTTGGCAATTTGCAAGGTCGATAAAGATACTGTGCTTGATTTATTGCAGCGTGTTCAGGAAGCAGCATCTGCCCTGGCTCCTACGGCAGCAGAGGCTATAGATATAAGAAATGATATTATGAACAGCTACGACAGTTACAAAGATAATATTGAAACCACTTATATGAATGTAGCGCAAAGGAGTAATTGATATGGAAAATACAGCACAGATTTATCATACAGTCTCAATTGTTGCCTTTTCTTTGGCGGGAGTAAGCTTTGCATTTTCAATTTTTTGCTTTTTGAAATTCCGGATAATAAAAATTATTAATGATTTAAGCGGAAGAACAGCAAAAAAATCAATTGCTAAATTAAGAAATGAAAATAAAAAAGCAAATGAGAAATCATTCGGCAATGCTTCCGATATTACGAGGCACAATGCCAAAACAGATAAAATGCAAGTCTCACAAGAGCCGTTAAATGGCGGCATGCAAAGGAATACAAATGTTTCTCAGGTGCACCTGTCAAATCAAACCGTGCCGTTGGTTAACACAAATCAAATAGCTGATACCGATAACAGCACCACACTGCTTCTTAACAATCCTGAAACAGATGTGCTTGATGAAGGTACAGCTGTTTTATCACCTAATCATTCTTCGGTACAGGCTGTAATCTCCAACAAGTTTGAAATGGTTCAAAATATAATTCTTATTCATACGAATGAGATAATTTAGCTTTTTATTGAGAGGAGGAGGTAAAAGTGATTTTAAATAAAGAATTGCTTAAAAAACGAATTTCAATTATTATGTCGGTTTTAATGCTGTTCAGTGTAATACCGTCAGGAATGCTTACAACTGCTTTTGCTGCTTTTAATGAGTGCCTTGCAGTTGAAATGAATTCTGTTAAAGTGTATTTTTACGGCGCTGAAACGCTGAATACGGAAGGTGATACCGTAACTTATACAGGTGGTGATGAAACGGTCAGCGCTGTGTGTATTAACGGTGTTGAGGAAGAGGAGACAACTGATGTTGTTAAGGGTATTCGCTCTGTAACATTTAATAATGATTGGCTTTCACTTCAAAGCGGTTGGATTGCCGTTAAATGTGACAGCAGTATGAATATACCTGCTGATGAACCGACGGATGTTGCTGTCGATAAGGATAAACCGACAATCGGTGAAAACGGTATCACAGGCAATCCGAGCAACTGGACAGGCGACTCTATTATCCTAACTGTTGCAGGTGAAGATGCAACAACCGATGTTGTTTTTTACAAAATAGACGACGGAGAATGGCAACGTGAGAACCGTTTTGAAATTCATGAAAACGGTGATTATAGGTTCTTCGTAAAAGACAGAGTAGGTAATGTGTCGGATGGCGTAATATTAAAAGTTGACAAGATTGATAAGTCCGCTCCGAATATAAGCTCAATTGCCATTCATCCCGATTCTTGGACAAATAAAACTGTTAAATTAACAGTGGATGCTTTTGATGAAGGCTGCGGCTTATCGGATACTGCTTATAAAATGGATGACGGCGAATGGCAGGTATCAAATGAGTTTGCTGTTAATGACTCGCAGGAGCATACCTTTTATGTCAGAGATAAGCTTAATCACATCTCAAGTGCTAAAGCAAAGGCTGATATGCATGATATTGTGAAGCCTGTAATAAAGAGCATTGATGTTAAGCTGGGCTTGTTGACAAGAACGCCTGACAATTATACAAGTGCAAGGATTGATTATGACTTTTATGTCAATGCCACAGACGATAAGTCAGGAATTGCTTTTTATAGTACAGATGGAGATAAATGGGTTTCGACAAATAAATTTACGATGAAGGGTGCCGGTAATTATACCTTTTATGTAAAGGATAATGCAGGCAATATTCAGCAGTTGAATTATTCGCTGAGGGGTGATACGTCTGCACCGGTTATAGATGACATTTCCTTCAGCAATGAGCAGCCTACCAATCAGCCGATTATTGTTACTGTCGGTGCACACGATGTTGATTCCGGTCTGCATTCTGAGGCCTATAAGCTTGATGACGGGGAATGGCAGGCTTCAAATCAATTTGAAATTCGAGACAGTGATGAGCATATGATTTATGTTCGTGATGCATCGGATGATGAAAATGAATCGTCAACTTCATTTGTGTGTACTAATTTTTGTGACGGTAATCCTCAAATAGATCATGTTGGGCTTGATGAGACTGCGTGGACGAATCATGATATTACCGCAACAGTTCATGCAACAGGAACCAAGAACAGTGCCGGCAAATACTTTGATATTGTTTCCTACAAAATGGATGACGGTGAATGGCAGACATCAAACGAGTTTACGATAGCTGATTGTAATGAGCACACATTTTATGTAATGGATGAGGCAAATAACATTTCCGATGAGGCATATCTGGTAACTGCTGAAAATTATGATAATAATCAGCCCATACTTGCAGAGCATAAAAGCGAAAAAGCAATTTCATTTGAGCAGAAAAATGCCGGCTGGATTTCCGGCGTATTAAATAAACTTTCATTTGGAAGATATTTTAATGAAGAATTAGTCATTAGCGTAAACGCTTTAGATGTTTCTACTGACACAAGTAATGCATCGGGAATTGTTATGGCGGCATTTGAGTTTATGGATTCAAATAAAAATGTCTATACATTTGATGCCCGCGAAATTGGCAATAAAGAAGCTGCTGATATTGACTTCTCAGTTAAGAAAGGGGATTTGCCTAAAGACTTTAAAGGCAGCGCAAGCGTGATGCTTTCTGATGCTGCAGGCAATGTTCGTGAAATACCGGTTACTACTCAGAATTCCAATATGGGTGACATGGATCAGGATAACGCTTTCTGTTTTATGATTGAAAATACAGCCCCTGTGATTGACCGTATTCTTGCAGATGCTTCCACGGTTGCCGGCGTATATAATAAGGATTATTCTGTTGAATATAATTTCAGCGATGCGGCTGAGAATGTTCATAATTCAGGTTTATCAGCGGTAAAGCTTGAAGTTAACGGAACTTTAGTTTTGTTTAAGGATTATTCAGACCGATTTACGGACAGAGCAAGTGTCAGGGTTACAACAAATGCCGCTGCACAAACTGTTAACAATGTTAAAATTGATAACTGGAATAAAGGTGAGCTCAAGTATACCTTGACGGTGGCCGATAATGCCGGAAATGTTTGTACTCCTGAGGAGAGAACCTATTTCTTTGACCAAACAGCACCTCAGATAACAGGCTTTGAATTTTCAAAAGCCGATAAAGGATTCTATAAGGATGAGGATTTCTTTGATAATACATATGAAGCTGTTTCTGTTGAAGAATATGGTTTCTATTTTAAAAATACTGTAAACGTGACCGTGAATGCAAAGGATATTAAATTTGAAAATGAAGCTGTTGCTACAGGTGTAAAATCAATCTCCGTTTATCTTCAGGATGCTGCTAACGGTAAACTCTATACGGTTAAAGCAAATGGTGCTGCCATATCCGAGATAAAGAATATGAAAGAAATTGCAGCTGTCGACACGGGTGAAAAGCTTTCATTTGTTGTTCCTCAGGATTTTAAGGGACAGATTTATGCTTGTGCATCGGATTATGCCGGAAATACGCCTCAGGCCTGCGTTAATATAACAGATAACAATGTAAATGAAAACGGTTATGTAAGTCCTGACGGCTCCATTATTGAAACCGAACATAAGCATGCGGATACATCATCCATTGTATTTGTTTCCATACCAAAGGCACAGGGTACACAGAATAATGCATCCGTTTATTCTTATAAGGGTGATGCACAAAAAGATAAGCAAATGGACTATGTAAAAAACATAGCAAATCAGAAAGTGCCTCTTTATAACAAGGATATTTCCTTTGGTGTCAAAGTCTCTGACCGTTATTCAGGTATCCGTCGAGTTTCATATACAATTATTGAGGGGTTGAAAAAGACCGTAAAAACAGTTCAGCTTGATAATGACGGCAAATTTGTGGATAACCACAGCGAAGGCTGGAAGATTGCGAATGCTAAAAATGATTTAAATCTTGTAACGGAAATGACAAACAGCATTCACATAACAGGCAATTATAACGATATGGTTCTGCTTATTGAGCTGACAGACAGAGCAGGCAATAAAAGTTATGATTACTATGTGTTCGGTATTGATAAAACAGCTCCGGCAATAGAGGTTGTTTATGACAATAACAGCGGTGATTCAAAATCAGGTACAGGCACATATTTTAAATCAAACAGAACAGCAACCATTACTGTTTCAGAGCGTAATTTTAATAAAGAAAATGTAAAATTTGCAATAAAAAATGCAGAGGGAAAAGTGCCCGAAGTTAAGTTTATAAAGAATATTAAGGGTACTAAAAACGGTGATGATACAAAGCATATTTTTGAAGTGCTTTACAGTACTGACGGTGTATATTCTTTCCATATGAATTACACAGATAGAGCTGCTAATGCAAATGCACCGATTGACTATAACAATGCACAGGCACCTACAAGCTTTGTTTTGGATAAAACCAAGCCCGAAATTGCTGTGACATATGACAATAATCGTGCACAGAATTCAAAGTATTTCAGTGCTTACAGAACAGCAACTATTGTAGTCAAAGAGCATAATTTTGATGTAAATCGAGTTGTTATTACAGGTACAGCCGCACTTGACGGAAATACGATTTCCTTCCCGTCAGCTGCTTGGGTCAATAACGGCGATATACATACGGCAACAATCAACTATCATTCGGATGGTGATTATACATTTTCAATTGCCATGGATGATAAAGCCGGAAATGCTGTAGCAGACAGTGATGTAAGCTATGGTTCATCAGTTGCACCTAAGGCGTTTACTGTGGATACATCGATTGCCAAGCCGACCATAAGCGGTGTTGAAAACGGACAATCCTATAAGGATGATGTTATTCCGTCTATTTTTATTGACGATGTCAATTATGCGTCAAGTTCTGTTCAGCTGCTTAGAACAAGAAAAGATGAAATTAATATGGATGTAACAAACCGTTATATTATCAATACTCCTGCGAACAGAGCTGCTGTAACTGAAGATACATTTGAAAAAATTCAGGAGAATGACGGAATTTATACACTGAATGTAAGTGTGACAGACCTTGCGGGCAATAGTGAAAGCGACAGCGTAACCTTTACGGTTAACAGGTTTGGATCTGTTTATGTTTTCAGTAATGATCTTATCGCGTTAAAGGATGCATATGTAAAAGAAGTAACAGGTGAAATTGTGATTACGGAATATAATCCCGACAAGCTTCTTTCAGACTCATTAAGGGTGCAAATTACTCGTGACGGCGTACCTGTAAGCAATGTAAAATACGCCGTGACTCCGGCAATAAATCATACAGCTGAAGTCGGTTCAAGCGGCTGGTATCAGTATAATTATGTATTTGATAATGCAAACTTTACAGAAGATGGTGTTTATACCATAACCGTTACATCAGAAGATACTGTTGGCAATAAGCCTCAGTCAACCAATGATTCTGACCTGATTTTCAGAGTAGATTCTACTCCTCCCGAAATAGTCAGCATTAAGGGCCTTGAAAACAAGATTGTTAATGCTGCTGATCAAAAAATTGAATATCGGATTATGGATGCAATCGGTTTGAAATCTATAGTGGTTACCGTTGATAATATTGCGCAGAAACCAATTACGGATTTTGAAAATGTTTCAAACTATGAAGGTTCCTTTATAATTTCGGAAGGATTGGAGCATAGTGTCAGAATTGTCATTACTGATTTGGCAGGTAACGAAACAGATACGTCAAGCAAAGCATTTAATCCTACATTTGAGTTTAACAATGTAATAACCGTATCAACGAATGGTTTTATTCGTTGGTATGCTGATAAGCCTCTGTTTGCAGGTTCAATCGTCGGAGCTGCAGCGGCAATCGGATTCATTATTTTCTTAGTTGTTAAGAAAAAGAAAAAGGGCAATGATGATACAAAGCCCAAGGCGTAAATAGTTAGCAGGCAACAGCACTGTATATGCTGTGCTGTTGCCAAAGCTTAATGTTTCAATTATGTGCTTTAATTATTAAAGCACATAATTGTGATTTTAAGTGTGAGAGGATATCTTATGATTGTTTCATTATTAAGCAAAAATTCAATATCATCTATTACATTGCCTGATAAGATAAGAGGGAAGTTTGCTGTCACAGCCGGCTGCAGTGCTTCGGTTGATATTGAGGGCATTGATGGTGCTTGGGTTTTAAAATCCAATAAAAAGGTTAAAATTTGCTCTGCCAGCAGGCAAGCTGCAGACAATTGTATTTTAACAGATATGAGTATCTATCATTTGCAGATTAAAGGCTGCAGTGACAAGAGCTTTATTTTTTCTGAACCGTCTACCGATGACCGAGTAGAATTAAATAAGTATCTTGTTTCAAACGACATCATTCTTAATATAGGCAGGAATGATGATAATCAAATTGTTATCAAAAACGATTATGTTTCCGGCGAGCACGCTCAGATAATATATAAAAAGGGCAAGTGGCTTATTCAGGATAAAAACAGTTCTAACGGTACCTATGTAAATGGCAGAAGGGTTGATCAGTGTGAACTGAATATCGGTGATGTAATTTACATAATGGGGGTAATCATTGTTGTTGGAAACAGATTAATTGCCCTGAATAATCCTGATAAAAAAGTGCATATCGGTACACCCAAGTTAATTGCGTATATACCGCAGGTCTCTGAGAAAAATGAAAGCTTTGATTTTGATGATATAGAGGAGGAACTTTTTTATCGTTCGCCGAGATTTAAAAGAGATGTGGAAACCCGCGTGTTCAAAATAGATTCTCCTCCTAACAGCCAGATTGGCGATGAAATGCCGATTATGATGGCAATAGGACCATCCTTAACTATGGGAATGGCATCTATGGTTACGGCGGTATATGGTCTTCAGCAAGGGAATTATATGTCTGCAATAACTTCCGGCTGTATGCTTTTAGGAACTGTTCTTTGGCCGGTTATTTCAAAGAAATATGATGAAAAAAGAAGAAAGAAAAAAGAGGCTTTAAGAGTTGAGAAGTATAAAGAATACTTGGACAGAATAAAGAATTCTTTTATTGAGGAGACGGAGAAGCAGCGAAAAATTATTCTTGAAAATAACATCAGCAATGAAGAGTGCGAGCGAAGAGTGATGAGTGCCGGCAGGAATTTATGGGAACGCTCAATAGGGCAAAATGACTTTCTTAAACTTAATGTCGGTATTGGCAGTACTGTGCTTGATGCGGATATTCAGTATCCTGAAAGAAAATTCGAGGTGGAAAGAGACGAGCTTGAAGAAGAACTGCTAGATTTTTGTGAAGCTCCTCATCTTGTAAAAGATGTGCCGATAAGTATTTCTTTGATTGAAAATAATATTACAGGTGTTATTGGCAATAAAAAGCGGGTTTTGGATTTTATTCATTCAATGGTACTTCAGCTTTCCACCTTATATAGTTATGACGAAGTAAAGTTAGCTTTTATATACGATGAAAAAATTGATTCCGAAGCTTTGCAATATGTTAAGTGGCTGCCGCATATCTGGAATGATGAAAAATCATTTAGATTTTTAGCAAAAAATATTGAGGATATTAAGGAACTGTCTGCTTATTTGAAATCGGAGTTTGAGTCACGCAGCATGCTTAAAAGTGATGAAATTAAAGATAAAAAACCTTACTATATTCTATTTGCCTTCAGCAAAGAATTGGCATTGAGAGCTGATATTCTGAAAAGTATATATGAATCTAAAGAAAATTTACAGTTTTCCGTTGTTGCTGCCTATGATGAATTAAAAAATTTGCCTAAGGAATGCAGTAATGTTGTTGATCTTAATGGCAGCGTGTCAAAAATTTATGATAAAAATGATATTAGCGGTAATCATATTGAATTTATTCCTAATTTGTACAGCGGAAATAAGCTGAATCAATTAAGTGTCGCGCTTGCTAATATTAAACTTGATATGGGTGAAAGTGATTATGTTCTTCCAAAAATGATTACTTTTTTGGAGATGTTTCATGTCGGCAAGATTGAACATCTAAATATTTTAAGCAGATGGAAGGAGAATGACCCAACAAAAAGCCTTGAAGCACAAATCGGAGTGGATACAATCGGTGATGATTTTAAGCTTGATTTGCATGAAAAACACCATGGTCCGCACGGATTGGTAGCAGGAATGACGGGATCGGGCAAATCAGAATTTATTATGACGTACATCCTGTCGCTCGCTGTAAATTATCATCCAAACGAACTGGCTTTTGTGCTCATTGACTATAAGGGCGGCGGAATGGCTAAAACCTTTGAGTCACTTCCGCATACTGCAGGAATTATTACCAATCTTGACGGTGCAGCAATAAAACGTTCCTTAATTTCAATTCAAAGTGAATTAAAAAGGAGACAGGCTATATTTGCCGAAGCAAGCAAGGCCAGCGGCATCAGTAATATAGATATATATAAATATCAGAAAATGTTCAGAGAGGGTAGTGTCAGCGAACCACTTCAGCATTTATTTATAATATCGGATGAGTTTGCGGAATTAAAAACACAGCAGCCCGAATTTATGACACAGCTTGTCAGTGCAGCCCGTATAGGGCGAAGCTTAGGTGTTCACCTGATACTGGCAACGCAAAAGCCCAGTGGTGTTGTTGACGACCAAATATGGTCAAATGCCAAGTTTAAAGCCTGCCTTAAGGTTCAGGATAAGGCGGATAGTATGGATATGCTCAAGCGTCCTGAAGCTGCTGAGCTGCAGGATACGGGCAGATTCTATCTTCAGGTAGGTTATAATGAATTATTTAAACTTGGGCAATCAGCTTGGTCGGGTGCACCGTATTATCCGTCTGATAAGGTTGAGATTCAGCTCGATAACAGTATTGACGTGATAGATAACGTCGGCAGAGTTATTAAAAGCGCAAAGATGAGCAGAGAGAGGAGCATATCTAAACCACAAAAGCAGGTTGATGCTATAACCGAGTATCTTTCAGAGCTTGCAAATCAGGAAAATATTAAGATCAGACCTTTATGGCTTGACCCTATACCAAGCAAGATATACATCTGTGATTTGGAAGAAAAATATCATTACACAAAAGAAAATTATGTTATTAATCCTGTTATCGGTGAATATGATGATCCGATGAATCAGAGCCAAAGTATTTTAACACTTCCTTTGACAGAGCAGGGTAATGCTGTAATATATGGTATGCCGGGAAGCGGAAAAACAACCTTTGTTACAACTATGATTTATTCTTTGCTTAAAACTTACTCTCCTGAAGCATTAAATCTTTACATACTCGATTTTGCTTCCGAGACGCTGAATGCATTTTGCAAAGCACCGCATGTCGGTGATGTTGTATTTGCCCATGAGACGGAAAAGGTTACGAATCTTATTAAACTCCTTCTTGGACAAATTCAGACACGAAAAAAGCTTTTTGCTGATTTTGGCGGGGATATAACTTCGTTTAACAAAAATTCGCACGAAACAGTACCTTCAATCGTCGTTGTAATCAACAATTATGCAGCTTTTACGGAAATGTATGATGATTATGAAAATGAAATACTCAGTCTTACACGTGAGGGTACAAAGTATGGTATTTATTTTGTTTTAACGGCTACAGGTACAAATGCTGTCAGATTTAGAATTTTGCAAAATTTAGGTCAGTCTTATGTGCTTCAGTTAACTGATGAAACAGACTATTCCGGCATTCTCGGTAAAACAGATGGATTGGTTCCTTCCAAATTTAAGGGAAGGGGATTATTCAAAAATGATGCAATTTATGAATTTCAAACAGCATATTCTTTTGAAAGTGCCAACCCTTTTACGGATATCAGAAAATTTTGTGATTGTCTTTGTGCTAAATACACGGATATGTCAGCAAAAAGTATTCCTGTGCTTCCTGAAAGAGTGAATACTGCATTTATTGAGCGCTTCATAAATAAAGGCTCATTGAATGTGCCTATAGGTGTGGAAACGGCATCTCTGGAAGTGAATTATCGTGATTTTTCAAAGAGTAATATTTCGTTCATTCAAAGTGAGACAAATGAATACGCTGCTTTTCTTTCCATGGTTGTTAAAATTTTATCGGAAAAAGCGGATATCAAAACAATTGTTTTTGATTCTGAAAATTTGCTTGCTCGCCTATCCGATGCAGAATATTTGAACAGCAAAAGTGATAATGTTGAAGGAATTAATGCGCTGTTTGCCACAGTGCTTGAAAGGCATAATGCGATTAAAGATGCTGAGGATAATGGTATGGTGCTTCCTGTTTATGATTTGTGCGTATATGCATTTTCATCCTTAAATGCATTAAAGGAAATGCTTGATGAAGAGGGCAATGAAAAACTGAGTCTTATATTGGAAAAATGCAATGATAAGATGAATATAAAAATAATTATTGCCGATGAGTCAAAGAGTATTTCTTCATACAATTTTGAAAAGTGGTTTAAAAATAATACTTTATCAAACGATGCTATATGGATTGGTAATGGTATTACAGATCAGTATTATCTTAAAATCAGCAAAACAACTCCTGAGATGGGCGAGGATATTTCAAATGAATACGGCTTTGCGGTTAGCAAAGGCAAAGCGGTTAAAATTAAACTAATCAATGATGGAGAGGCAGAGTAAATGGATAAGGTTTTGGTAGAAATATTTGTCCCTGTTGCAGGTCAGTCTTACGATGTGTTTATTCCTCAAACAGTCAAAATGTCAGAAATTATTTTGCTGGTATCCAAATCAATTGCTGATTTGTCGGCAGGTAAATTCAAACCGGATGCGTCTACCGTTCTTTGTGACGCAGACTCAGGAAATATTTTTAATATCAATTTGTCAGTCTATGAGCTGGAAATCAAAAATGGTTCAAGACTGATGTTGATATAAAACAAATTTTAGGAAAAGGAGAATGATTATGGGTAAAAACATTCAGGTTGATCCGTCAAAAATTGACTCGGCTTCTGTTAAGCTGGAAGAGCTTTCCCAGACTTATGACAGTATTGCAAAGCAGCTTATGATGGATGCAACAACAATGGGCGATGCCTGGCAGGGTGAAGACAATCAGGCTTTTTGTAACCAAATTAAAGGTTTTACCGAAGAGCTCAGCCAGATGGCTAAAAAGCTTAAGAGTGCTTCCGAAACTCTTAAACAGCAGTCCACAAATTATAAGAATCGTCAGGACGCAATTACATCAGCAGTAAAAAATCTTGCTAATTAAACATCTTATAAATTAATTTAGAAAAGGAGCGAATCAGTATGGCCGGAACAATTAAAATCAGTACCGACCAGGTTGAAGCTATTGCTGCAAGCATTGAAAGCAGCAATAAAAAGCTTAAGACAACTCTTGAAGAGAGTCAGTCAGCTATTAAAAGCTTAACTTCAACATGGCAGGGCGAAGCATCACAGGCTACTGTTGCTGCATATGATTCATTTGCAGCAAACTATTTTCAAAACTATTATGACATAATTGATGCATATGTTAAGTTCTTGAGAACGAATGTTTCTGCTGATTATCAGTCAACAGAAACAGCGAATACATCTTTGGCAGATGCATTTAAATAAAAAACGGAATGGGCGGATTCGCTCTGCCCATTCCTCTGAATTTGAAAACTACAAGATGACTCAATAGGTCATCCTGATAACTATATAGATTTAATTTAGCTTAAAAAGCGTGAACCTATTTTGATAAGCTTGATAGATATTTAAATGAATAATTGTAATGTGGTGGTTTGATGAAACAAAAGATTGCTGTGCTTTTTTTAGCGATGACTATGGTATTTGTGTTGGGAGGATGTAATTCCGTGAATTTTAAAATGAATGAAAAGAAAATAATTAAAGACTCCATAGAGTATTTAACGGATAAGTATGATTGCGAATTTGAAGCATTAAGTGCAAGACTGATTATTGATCCTGCCGAAGGTTCTGTTGTTAATGTTGTTTGTAAGGATAAAACATATAACAGACCATTTAGAGTTTTTCATTCTATGGATTCCTCCTCTTTGACAATAGAAGGCGATGAAAACGAACTCAGCCAAGAATTAGAAAAGGCCGGTAAAGCTAAAATAACCGATGAATACGGTGGTCTTGTTTTGGCAGAAAAATACGCTCAAAAATTAAAAAAACAGTTTGATGAGAATGTATTTGTATTTTGTGAAATAAGTTTTAATGAGTTTATGCCTTCAACCACTGACATTCATCATTCTTTCGATCAGAGTATTAAAAACTGGCAGGCAAATGCTTTTTCTAAAATCTTTATTTTTTATGATGAAAAGAGTGATTTGCAAGCTATATTACAAGCAGCAACCAATTTTGTTCCTAAATATAAGCTTGCGATGCAATATGTTTATATTTGTCATGTAAGCACTGTGGATGAAGCGGACATAATGGCTAAGTATAATGACAATTGGAATCAATATGAAGATTTTATTGTAGATGATAATTCCGTCGATAAAATTGATGCGTTTTATACTACGTCAGATGACGGTGTGAAAAATATTCAGGTAATTAAGGAGTAAAAATATGGCTTTTACCGATGTTGAAATGGCCGTTCTTTCGAAATTAGTTTATGATACAAATACCGGTAATATGGAGGTTGAATTGCATGACATATTAGAGATAAATGAAAACAAATTAAGACGAGAATTAGGCAGTCAATATAATGAGGTTATTGACGGATTAATGGAAAAAAGCAAAGAATATAAAATAACCTTGGCAGAGAATGATAAGAAAACCGGATTTGCAGCTATGGCTGTTTGCGGCACTGATAATGACGTTACAGTAGTATGCAGGGGCACAGAAGGTTTTAATATATTTGGCAGTGAGGATTCGAGAAAAGATGTTTTTTATGGTGATTATGGCTTGATTGCAGGTACAGGTGAAACAGCACAGCATAAACAAATGGAGATTTTTTTAAATAATTTGGAGCAAAAGGGTTATGATGACTATTATTTTTCCGGACATTCTTTAGGCGGAAACCTTGCTATGTATGCTGCACTCTATTTGGCAAAAACAGGAAAGGTAAAAGGTGTTATTACCTTTAATGCTCCAAATTTCAATTCTGTTTTTTGTGAAAAGTATAAAAAAGAAATTGAAATGATTTCAGCTTATACAACTCATTATCAAAATGAATGTGACATTGTCTCTTCCATCAACGGCGAAAATGTTTTTGGCAATGTAATTATTTGTAAAACAGCTGATAACGATACGAATGAATTTGATTTTGATGATCATATGCTGAGCAGCTATGATATTTGCAATAATAGTATAGTAATTTCAAGTAACGACAAGAGTGATATTGCGATAACGACCGGTTCTGTTGCAACTCAGGGAGATACAATAATAAAAACTGCTGCGGTAAGCTTTTTGTTGGCAGGTGCTTCGGGTATAAGCATTGTTGCATCGGCAGGGATTGCATTGGTTGCATTTGTTTCTATTGTGATTACCGTTGCTGTAGTATCCTATGTTGTACATATAGTTAAGCAATGGGCTTTTGAGCATTCCGATGGTTATAAATATGCCAATTCAAATCCTTATATTTTAATTGATACAGATAAAATGAGAGATTATGCAGCTCAGCTAAGTGCATTAAGCTCCCGTTCAAAGACCCTTGACAGGCGGATGAACAGCTTGTATTGGAATTTGGGAATAGAGTGGGATACAATAGCCAATCTGGGAAGATTGTTAAAAGCAGAAGTCGTGCTGGATTATGCACACAGGCTTGATCAATGTGCCGACTATCTGAATGAAACAGCAAATGAATTTGAAAATGTCGAAAGAGAAATAGCACGAATGTGTTGATTTGGGTGATTTATTATGAAAGCATTTAAATTTATATTTTTATTCTTTTTAATATTTACAATAGCGATAGGGGGCAGCGGATGTATGAATAATAGCGATTTTTTTAAAAGCACAACACAAAAACAGGCGGAAATGGCTGAAAAAATGCTGGAAGAGAAATACGGCAAAGAATTTGTGATTGAATCCTTAGGCGGAAGATGGGGAACGGCAACAGATGGATATTATACCTGCAATTGCTATCCTGCAGATAATGAAAATCTGAAATTTCAAGCCACAATTGATAAAGATTATGATTATATGATGGATGAATATGGAACGATATTAGCACAATTTGAGGTGGAAAAGTATATATATGATAATTGCCTATCCTATATTGATTCTGATGCGTGTGTTTTGGTGAATTCGGGCAATTCAACGATAGAAAGTCCAAACGGAATATTTGGTGTAGATGAATTTTTAGCGGCAAATAAAGGTGCTTTTTATATTTTTATAATGCTTTCCGAGAATGTGGATATTAATAAATTATTAGATAGTATTTCTTCACCATCTCTTTTTGGTAAGAATGCTGAAATACATTTGTTTGTTTATTTGGCTTCTGATGAAATTAAAGAAGAATTTATCAAGTGGAAAGAATTAAATACTGAATTTGATTCTGATTTAGACGATGTTTTCAAAAAGGCGGATGAAAGAGTATTTAATATTAAAAATAATTCTATAAGTGAAAAGGAGTAAAACATGTCTTACTCAGATAAGGATTTAATGGTATCTACCCAAATTGCATATTATGATGTGACAGAAAAAGTGACTAAGGCTGGAGAAAGTATAGGGAAAATTATTTCTGAAGATAGACAGAATAGAAAAGGTACATACCATCAAGTTGAACTGCAGATGCAGAAGGCGGAAAAAGAACACGGATCTGGTTCTCTGCAGTATAAGCGTTTTAAAGAAACATTAGATATATATGATGCTATAGCGGACAGAGACGGAGAATACAAAGAATACAGTGATTGGAAGGTAGTCAGTGTAAAGGATGACAATGCGAACAGCGGATTTTACGGATGTGTAATAGAGACAGATAAAGATCACGCTATTGTTGCATATCGAGGAAGCGAAAGCACGGATGAAACCATTATGCCTGAAAAAGGGAACCAGTCATATAAGGACTGGGGAAAAGCAGATTTCGGGCTGCTTAACAGTACCGAAACAGAGCAGCAGGAGAAGGGCAGAGCCTATCTTTCTGAAATCATGAAAGCCGGAGAGTACAAGAGTTATACCGGAACAGGGCATTCTTTAGGTGATAATTTGATTACGGACGCATATCTGCATTTGTCGAAGGAAGATAGGGATAAGATGTCTGTATATGGCTTTGACGGACCTGATTTTTCTAATGAATATGTGCAGAAATTGAGAAAAGAATATGAAAAAAATGGTTGGGATCTGGAGGAAGCAACCGGAAAAATAACACATTATCAATGGAGCTTGGTGGGTACAATTTTTTCAGGAACCTTACCGGGAATCATATTCAAAACCGTTAAAACAACAAACGATGTGTACGGCAAATATGATTTTTCATCGTTAACTCAAAAACATGCAGTAGTAAATCTAAAATTTGATAAAGACGGAAATTTAATTGCCGGAGAAATGGACCCGTTAGCAAAATTGGTTAAGGTGTTGACCAACGGAATTGATGCAGCGACACATACCGAAATAATACCAAATGCAATATCTGCTGTTTTTGCAGCGAATGAGCAGGAAAAGATAGCACTGGTGCAAAATCTTGTCTACATAGTTTTAACAACAGACTTAGGAGAAATAATAGGAGGGGTATTGGGTCTGTTAACTGTTTTTTCTGTTGCAGGATTAGTCGATATTGCTTATCAGGAGCGAATATCCAAATGGCTTGAGCAGTTAGATAAAAATATAGAAAAGCTAAAGGAAGATTTCGCGTCGGAAATTATAGATATAGCAAAGAGAGCCTTAGGTTATATAGGTGTAGCAAAAAATAACATAAACAAATTATTGAGCAATATAAGGTCTGTGCTTAATAAATATCGGGATTGGAGCTTCAGGCAAACGAGAGGCTATAAAGCAGCGCAAGCCAATCCGTACATAGAGATTAATACCACCCGCATGCACAGATATGCAGATGAACTGGAAAGACTGAGCCGAAGAGCAAAGACCCTTGACAGGCAGATGAACAGCTTGTATTGGAATTTGGGAATAGAGTGGGATACAATAGCCAATCTGGGAAGATTGTTAAAAGCAGAAATTGTGCTGGATTATGCACACAGGCTTGACCAATGTGCTGACTATCTGAATGAAACAGCAAATGAATTTGAAAATGTCGAAAGAGAAATAAGTAATATGGCAGGAGGACGATTATGACGAGCAGAGGAAGTAATGAGCTTAGGGAATACAGAAGAGAGTTGAGAGACATAATCAATTCTCTGAAAAATTTAGAATTTAGTTTAAGAAATGATTTTAAAAATGTGGGCAACAAGCAATGCGCTGACAGCGTGAATTCCGTGATTGTTAAATACGAGTCTGCATTAAGAACTTTAAACAGTGTAAATGCTTCAACATTGGATAGGCTAAAAAAAGCTTCTGATGATGCTAAAAAGGTTTCTTATCGGTAACACTGCAATATAGAATAACGGAGGTTTGTTTTTTATGGCTAATAAAAAAGGTTTTGCTTCAGGCGGTTCGGCAATTCAGGTGAATACAGCAAAAGTCAGAAGTGCTGTAAATACCTTAACCAATTTGAATAATGATATGGACAAGTCTTTTGAAAGTGTAAATAAAACTATGTCAAGCTTAAATGCAAGCTGGGATGGTACTGCTTCATCGGCAGCAATGTCAAAATTTAATAGTTTGAAAAATGCTTTCATGGGAAGCAGCGGAAGAAAGGCTGTTATGCATCAATATATTAGTTTTCTTTCTAAAGCTGTTGCCGATGATTATGATACTACCGAAGCAGCAAATACATCTTTATCAAACCTTTTTAAGTAAAAATGGGAGTGTAATGGAGTATGGGATATAACATAAAAGTAGACCACAGTAAATTTGATAAAGCAGCATCATCTATTGATACTTATAACGCCGCATTAAAAGCAAAAATGGGAAGCGCTAATCAAACAATAGACGGACTGTTTTCGTCCTGGCGGGGCCTTGATGCGACTGCATATAAAGGCAAGTGGAATCTTTTGGATGAACACGGTTCGGTATATTATAAAATGCGCAAGTCGTTGGACAGCTATGCATCGTTTTTGCGCACTGCCGGCAATAAATACAAGACAGCACAGGCAAATGCAATTAACAGAGCAAACAGATTAGCAAAATGGTGAATTCACATGATGAGGTAATGTATGAATACAAATAAATATTATGATCCGTTTTCTGCTATAGTGAAGAGCTATGATGCCGGCGAAAAAAATTTATTTGATAAAACGGATATGACAAAGATTTACATTGTAAAATTGAACGATAATGAAAAAATTCCGGTTAACAAAAAAGTCTTTAAAATCGGTACAAAAAGTGAACTCTGCGATTACATAATTACAAACAGCAAATATGTCGGAAGATATCATGCAAGACTCGTTTCAGAAGGCGGACGTACTTTTTTTGAAGATAATAATTCTACAAACAAATCTTATGTTAATAATAAGCAGGTTTACCCGAATCAAAAGGTCCCTCTTAAAGACGGTGATGAAATTAAATTGGCCAATGTTTGCTTTCGTTTTGTCTGCGAGTCGTATTAAGGTATATTGACCGGTTTACACTTTTTTTATCTCGTTAAATTTTGATTTTTATAAAATACGTATTTAATAATCTATTTAAATGTGCTATAATTATAAAAAACTATACGAGGTGCAGATATGCCTGATCATGAAATTACAGAGAAAGACAATAAACCCAAAAGCAAGCTGAATGACATATTGAGTTTTGTTATACCGATTGTTATTGCTGTTATCATAGCACTTTTATTAAAAAACTTTGTATTTGCCAATGCAGTCGTTCCTACAGGTTCCATGCTCAATACAATACAGTTAAAGGACAGGATAATTGCCAGTCGACTTGCCTATAAGGATAAAGATCCCGACAGGTATGATATTGTACTTTTCAACTTCCCTGATGATGAACGGAAAATATTTGTTAAAAGAGTCATAGGACTCCCGGGTGAAACAGTTGAAATTGTTAATGGTGTCGTATATGTAACAAAACCGGATGGTGAGAAAATTCAGCTTGATGACAGTTTCGTTACAAACTGCATTCCACAGGGCGATTATGGTCCTTATGTTGTGCCTGAAGGCTGCTATTTTATGCTCGGTGACAATAGAAACAGCAGTGAGGATTCACGTTTTTGGAATAATAAATTTGTTCAAAAGAAAAAGATAATCGGCAAAGTGATGTTTCGGTATTATCCCGGTATAAGTAAGATTGAATAATCTCTTTAAAATAAAAAAATCAGCTAATATTTTAGCTGATTTTTTTATTTTTGCTTAATTTAATTGCATTCCATAATATAGGTGCCGTTTTGCATAACCGCGATTGCTGATTCGCCGTATTTGTAAAAGCGTTTAACTGTGTTGTTAAAGTTCAGATAATCTGATACGGTATAGTTTTTTCCGTCAATTCGTCTTACCTTATTGTTATCGCAGCATACATATAAATCGCCGCCATCAAAGCACATATGACTCGGATTGATAAAGGTGGAAGCATCTGCACCGCCTATCCTCAAATCAACCTTCATATTCTGAGCAGAATATCTGATAACACAGTTTTCATCGGGGCATACGCTCCAAAAATATTTCCCCTCAAGTGCCAAACATTTAACAGGTTTGTCATGGTAATCAAATAAACCGCTCCAGTCCAGCTCTCCGTCTCGGTCAAATATTCCTGCTTCACCGTTAGGATAAATGGCAAGTACACGCCGGTCATAGAGCACGGCAGCCTCACATTGAACAAAATTTGGAATAATTTCACTGATTCGTTTGAAATTTGCACCGAATTTTTTTAAAAGATAAGCACTTTTTGTAGAAACATCTATACTTTTGCTGTTAAAATCTACAACAGAATACTGTACTTTGTACTGACTCGGATTTACAAGAGGAAGTTTTTCAACAAGAATTACAGAGTCGTTGCTGTATTTAACAACGTCAACAATTTCCTTTGTGCTGATTAGCTGCAAGGTTTATTCCTCCGTTTCATCAAAGGTTGTATTTGTCAGGTAGCCAAGCGTTAAAAGGCTGTCAGTAAGGTGCACATTTTCCACAAGCACTTCAGGATGAGCCATTGCAATATCAAAGTTGGAAAAATTCCAAAAGCTCTTGATACCAACCTTAACGAGTAAATCCGTAATTTCACCCATATCATTTGAGGGGATACAGGTTACCGCACAAATCGGCTCATTATCAATACAGAAATTCTCGATATAATTAATATGTCTTACCGGTATGCCTTTAATCATATTTCCGCAAAGTGCTTCGTTTTTATCAAAAATTCCGATAAGCTTAAATCCGCTTTTCTTATTGAAAAGTTTATTGGTTACAGCTTTTCCGAGATTTCCTGCACCGATTAAAATGGTTTTAATTTCTTTATTTACACAAAGAATTTCACCTATTTTACTATGTAGTTCCGGAACATTATAACCGTATCCCTGTTGACCGAAGCCGCCGAAACAGTTGAAATCGTGTCTTATCTGTGATGCGGTTAATCCCATTCTTGCTGCCAGTTCTTTTGAACTGATGCGTACAATACCGTTTTCCTTAAGTGACTGCAGAAAACGATAATAACGCGGAAGTCTTTTTATAACGGAGATTGAAATTTCATCTTTAGCCGTCATTTTTATTTCCTCTCTTTGAAATTACTTTGTCATTTCAGTGATTGTTTCCATGACATAATCACCAAATTCACTGCAGGTGCAGCCTGTATCTCTGCCTGTGATTGTAAGCTTCTTTTCTTCAAACATACACTTGTCAAGAGCAGCTTCAAGTGCATTGGCCTGCTTTTGATACCCGATATGAGAGAGAAGCATTACAGATGCACGCAGCATGGAACATGGGTCCGCATATTGGCCTCTGCCTTCTTTAATCATACGAGGTGCAGAACCGTGTATCGCTTCAAACATAGCATATTTTTTACCTATGTTAGCTGAGCCGGCAGTGCCGACACCGCCTTGAAATTCAGCAGCTTCATCAGTAATGATGTCACCGTAAAGATTAGGCAAAACAAATACTTTGAAATCTTTTCTTCTCATCGGATCAATCAATTTTGCAGTGGTAATATCAACATACCAGTCATCTGTTATGATATCAGGATATTCTTCGCCGATTTTTTGCGCGGTTTTAAGGAATTTTCCGTCTGTTGTTTTTATGATATTGGCTTTTGTGATAATGGAAACCTTACCTTTATTGTTCTTTTTCGCATATTCATAGGCGAGACGCGCAATTCTTTCACAGCCCTCCTGTGTAGCGACAGTGAAGTCAACAGCTAAATCATCCGTAATATTTACACCATGTGAACCAACAGCATAACCACCCTCTGTATTTTCTCTGAAAAATGTCCAGTCAATTCCTTCCTCAGGTACTTTAACAGGTCTCATATTAGCAAACAGGTCCAGTGCCTTTCTCATTGCAACATTTGCCGATTCAACATTTGGCCATGGATCACCGGCACGCGGTGTAGTTGTAGGACCTTTAAGAATAACATGGCAGGATTTGAGCTCTTCAAGTACATCATCCGGAATAGCTTTGTTGCATGCAGCACGGTTTTCAATGGTCAGACCGTCGATTTCCTTAAAAGCAACTTTGCCGCTTGCAACCTCATCTTTAAGTAAGAAGGCAAGAACTCTTTCGCTTTCCTTTGTAATTACAGGACCGATTCCGTCACCGCCGCAAATGCCGATAATGATTGTATCAAGCGCATCATAGTCAGTGAAATCCTTGTCCTTTTTAATCTTTTTTGCACGTTCAAGCTGTGCTTCCATAAGGGAACGGAATTTTGCAACAGCTTCGTCAATAATCTGCTTTTCGTCAGCCATAATAGTATCTCCTTGAAAGTTATATTTATATCAAATGACGGGGGAGAGGTGCTCCCCCCATGCGCTTTTGAATTATTTATTCATTTCTCTTGTGTAGTCAAGAAGTCCGCCGCAAACGAGCATAGCTCTCTGACGGTCGGACAGGTGAGAAGAATCCAACTCGTACGCTTCGCCCTTTGTTATATTCTTAAGAACAATCTGTTTTTTATTTTCAATGCAGTCTTTGATATCAGGAAGAGCGAGCTCATCCATCTGATCAATCTTATCGTAGTCCTCTTCATTCATAAATGTGAATGGCAAAATTCCTGCATTAACAAGGTTAGCAACATGAATTCGGGCAAAGGATTTTGTAATAACCGCTTTTACACCCAAATAAAGCGGAACAAGAGCTGCATGCTCTCTTGATGAGCCCTGGCCATAGTTTGAACCGCCTATGATTATACCCTTGCCCTCAGCCTTGATTCTTTCAGGAAATGTCTCATCACATACGCCGAAGCAATACTGTGAAAGGTGAGGGATGTTTGAACGATAAGGAAGAATTTTTGCACCGGCCGGCATAATATGGTCTGTGGTTATGTTATCACCGACCTTAAGCACAGCCTTGGCATTTATGGTTTCGGGGAGAGGTTCAGTGTGCGGGAACGGCTTGATGTTTGGACCTCTGAGTACTTCCACGCTGTCTGCTTCTTCAGGAGAAGCAGGGGCCTCAATCATATTATCGTTTACAATGAATTCCTCAGGCATTGCAATCTCAGGAGCGTCTCCTAGTTCACGAGGATCGGTAAGATAGCCCGTGAGTGCAGATACTGCTGCTACCTCAGGTGATACAAGATAAATGCCTGCATCCTTTGTGCCTGAACGGCCTTCAAAGTTTCTGTTAAAAGTTCTGAGGGACACACCTGCCGAATTTGGTGACTGTCCCATACCGATACAGGGGCCGCAGGCGGACTCAAGAATTCTTGCGCCGGCATTAATCATATCGGAAAGTGCACCGTTAAGAGCCAGCATATTAAGTACCTGCTTTGAACCCGGAGCAATACAAAGTGAAACCGACGGGTCAACTGTTTTGCCTTTAAGGATTGCTGCAACTTTCATCATGTCAACATAGGATGAGTTTGTGCAGGAGCCGATAGCAACCTGGTCAACCTTGATCTTACCGATTTCATCAGTAGTCTTAACTCTGTCAGGCATATGCGGGCATGCTGCCATCGGAGCGAGTGAGCAAAGGTCAATGTCGATTATTTCATCATATACTGCATCAGTATCAGGCTGGATTTCGCTCCAGTCGTCAGCGCGTCCCTGTGCTTTAAGGAAAGCCAGTGTGATTTCATCAGAAGGGAAGATAGAGGTTGTTGCGCCAAGCTCTGCACCCATATTTGTGATAGTTGCTCTTTCAGGAACAGAAAGTGTTTTAACACCTTCTCCGCCGTATTCAATAATCTTGCCTACGCCGCCCTTAACACTCATAATTCTGAGAACCTCAAGGATTACATCCTTAGCGGATACCCATGGCTTAAGATAGCCTGTGAGATTAATTTTTGTCATTTTAGGCATGGGAATATAATATGTTCCTCCACCCATTGCGACTGCGACATCAAGTCCACCGGCGCCCATAGCGAGCATGCAGATTCCGCCGCCGGTAGGCGTATGACTGTCAGAGCCGATTAAGGTTTTGCCCGGAATGCCGAATCGCTCAAGATGTACCTGATGGCAGATTCCGTTACCCGGACGGCTGAAGTAAATACCGTGCTTCTTAGTGACAGACTGTATGTAACGATGATCATCTGCATTTTCAAAGCCTGTTTGTAATGTGTTATGGTCAATATAAGCTACTGATTTTTCAGTTTTAACTCTGTCAACACCCATTGCTTCAAACTCAAGATATGCCATAGTGCCTGTTGCGTCCTGTGTTAAGGTCTGGTCAATTCTCAGTCCGATTTCGGTGCCGACCTTCATCTCTCCTTCAACAAGGTGGGATTTAATAAGTTTTTGTGCTAAAGTAAGTCCCATTGATAAAAAATCCTCCTAATTGTTTATAAAATTAACAAACTATATTCTATTACAATCCGTCATTTATGTCAATGGCAGTTACAGAAATGTAATAATATTAATAAAGGTTATTAATAATTATTTTAATGTTAGGTTGAAATAAAAGTATATTTATGATAAAATAATACATTATATTATCTTTAATTGGGCATAAATAACTTACGAGGTGTTTTTATGTCCGAAGAAAAAAATGAAAATGCAAAGCAGGCAAATCAGGAGCAGGAGAATAATAATGATGAAGCTCAGGTAAGCAGCACATCTGATTTTGAAACAGGCTCAATCACCGTTTCAAAGGACGGTCATTTTATTCACTGCCTGACAATTATCGGTCAGATTGAAGGCCATTATATTCTGCCGAGCCAAAATAAAACAACAAAGTACGAACATGTTATTCCGCAGCTTGTTGCAATTGAAGAGAGCAAGGAAATTGAAGGCCTTTTAATTATCCTTAATACCGTAGGCGGTGATGTTGAGGCGGGTCTTGCTATAGCCGAACTTCTGTCAACAATGAAAACGCCTACAGCGTCACTGGTATTGGGCGGCGGTCATTCAATAGGTGTTCCGCTGGCAGTCAGCTGCCAAAGAAGCTTTATTGTGCCCAGTGCTACCATGACAGTTCATCCCGTACGAATGAACGGACTTGTTTTAGGTGTGCCGCAAACACTTTCCTATTTTGAAAAAATGCAGGATAGGATTGTAAATTTTGTAGCAAATAACTCTAAAATAAGCTCCGAGGATTTCAGAAAGCTTATGCTGAAGACAGGTGAGCTTGTAATGGATGTGGGTACTGTGCTTGATGGTGAGGGTGCTGTTAAATCAGGACTTATTGATGAACTGGGCGGACTTTGTGATGCACTTGATTTTCTGAATAAAAAAATTGAGGAGGATGAGTCATGATTTATTCCATTATATCCGAAAATGATATTTTTTATCATCCTCCCGTTGCTTTAAACTGTATTCGTTCAAGCAACCCGTATGATTATATCCGTGCGGGCTATTATCTTGATAACGCATCTCTTTACGGAGGAAAAAATAATGTGGATTTTAACTGCAATTTTTCAAGCAATAGGACAGGCTTTAACACGCCTTCTTCCCGTATCTGAAAGCGGTCACAGTGCCGTTTATCATAATTTTTCCGGCAGATTTACGGACGCCTGCTCGCAATTAACAGGCGTTATACATATTGGTATTGCTATCGGTGTTATTATTGCATTTTACAAGCTTTTTCTGCATCTGTTTAAAAACTTTTTCGGTGCATGGAATGATTTGTTTCATAAAAGACTTGATATAAAGAATTCTTCGCCTCAGAGGAATTTTATGTATATGACGCTTCTTTCTTTTCTTCCTATGCTGCTCTACTTTGTTCCGGCAGGTAAATACGGCAATGTATATCAGCTTTTTCACAGAACATCATATAATCAGGAAATTTTAGGCGAGGGAATTTGCATTGCTTTGACAGGTGTACTGCTCATCATTACATCAGGTATGCTGGATAAAAAGAATAAGCCGCTGCCTGCAATTTTACAGACATGCATTATTGCTTTGATTGCTTTTTTGGCTGTGCCAACCGCCGGTTGTTCGCTTGTAGCCGGTGTGTTTTGTACAGCTGTTTTAGTTGGTATGAGCGAAAAGTATGCACTTCGCTATTCCATGGTGATGTCATCTGTGGTATTGCTTTTTACAGGTGTTATTGAGCTTTGTATCGGTGTTACAAAGGTGAATTTTGCTGCTGCGGCAATCGGCTTGATTGTTTCTGCTGCAACTGCATTCCTTGCGGTAAAGATTTTATTGTTTGTATTAAAAAATAAGGCGTTAAAGTATTTTGCGTGGTACGATATTGTGATGGGTGCTATATGCTTTGTGATAGGCATATTCCAGCTTGTCATTAAATGAGGTAAATCATGGCTAATAAAAAATCACAGACTAAATCAAAACAAAATAATGTATCAAAAAAATCTGCTCCCGTTCAAAAGGGACAGGCATATGCAGAGCAAAGGCAGGAGGATATACTTCGTATTGCAGGAATTGCAGTGTTTGCATTTTCTGTAATCTTCTTTTTTCTTGCTGTTATAACAGGTGCCGGCGTGTGGAATACGCTTCATAATGTTTATGTGGGTATTTTCGGTGTTTTTGCCGCATGTGTATTTCCGCTTATATCGATAGTTGTTATGCTGTTTTATTCTTTTAATAAATCCAAACCCTCAAAGCTTGTTGCAAAATCTGTTGAGACCGTTATTATGGTTTTGCTCATTGCATCCTTTGTACATATAGTATCTCATGGTACAGGTGAGGTGTTTAAGGATGTGCTTGTTGAGAGCTATAAATCAGCACCATCCTCTTTTAATGGTGGTTTTATAGGTGCCGCAATAGGCTGGCTGCTTCTTTCAATGGGGAAGGCACCCGCAATTATTATTGCGATTGTATTGTTCCTTGTAGATTTTATGCTCTTAACCGGTATTACCGTGCTTCAATTTGTTTCCGGCGCTGCAAAGCCTGCCACGGAAACTTATAAGAAGGTTGCACCTGTTATTTCACAGCAGATTGAAAAGCGCAGGATGAATAAGAACAATATTGATGTTCCGCTGGATGTTGATCCTCCTTCGGAAGATGAAAAGCCAAAGAAAAGGAAAAAGGTTAAGAAAGAGGTTTTTGATCCTGAGGAGGAAACTGCTTCCGTACCTAAGGATATCATTGATGAAATTAATCAGACGACCGAGCGCAATAGACGCGAACGCGAAAAGCAAAGCAACCGGGCAAAAGAAAAATCTATTGACGAGATAGTAAAGGATGCCTCTGAAGAGAAGCTTTCCAAGGAAAATGAAACTGAGACATTCAGCGTTTCTAAGGAAGCTATGGGTGCTGCAGTCAGTGATTATAGACTGCCTACGGTTGATTTATTGAAAAAGAGCGTGAAAAAGTCATCGAAAGATATCAGCGGCGAGCTTAAACAGAATGCACAGATGTTGATTGAAACACTGCATTCCTTTAATGTTGATGCTACCATTACCGATATTTCGCGCGGCCCTACTGTAACACGTTATGAGCTTAAGCCTGCTGCAGGTATACGTATTTCGAAAATAACAAATCTTGCAGATGATATTGCCCTTAATCTTGCTGCAACACATGTTCGTATAGAAGCGCCGATTCCCGGAAAAGCAGCTGTCGGCATTGAAGTTCCCAATACAATCAAAAATACCGTCATGATGCGTGAACTGATAGACACACCTGAATTTTATGAGCAAAAGTCAAAACTTTCCGCAGGTATAGGAAAGGATATTGCCGGCAAATGTGTTTATTGTGATGTTTCAAAGATGCCGCATCTTCTTGTTGCAGGTACAACCGGTTCCGGTAAATCCGTTTGTATGAACTCCATTATTGCATCCATTCTTTACAGAGCAAAACCGGACGAGGTTAAATTTCTTATGATTGACCCAAAGCAGGTTGAGTTTTCAAAGTATGCAGGTATTCCGCATCTGCTGGTTCCTGTCGTAACAGATCCAAGAAAGGCTGCAGGCGCATTGGGCTGGGCAGTTTCCGAAATGCTTCAGCGCTATCAGCGACTGTCGCAGGTTGGTGTGCGTGATATTGAGGGATATAATAAATACGTTAAAAAGCACGAAGATATGGAAACTATGCCGAAAATCTGCATATTTATTGATGAGTTTGCAGATTTGATGATGGCAGCGCCAAAAGAGGTTGAGGATTCAGTCTGTCGTCTCGCACAGATGGCACGAGCTGTGGGCATGCATCTTGTTATTGCTACGCAGCGTCCTTCTGTTGATGTTATTACGGGACTTATTAAAGCGAATATTTCATCAAGGATTGCACTAACTGTTTCTTCTCAGATTGATTCAAGAACGATTCTTGATGCATCCGGTGCCGAAAAGCTCCTTGGTCATGGTGACATGCTTTATTCACCTATCGGTGCTTCCAAACCTATTCGTGTTCAAGGCTGCTTTATTTCCGATGAAGAGGTTGAGGAGCTTTGCGATTTCGTTAAAAATCAGGGTGAAAGCCAGTATGACGATGAAATTGCAAGAGAAATTGAGGCAAAAGCTGTTCAGGATAAAAAATCATCACCATTTGAGGATGCGGATGATGGTGAGCAGCTTGACGCTTTGTTTGAAAAGGCTGTTGATGTTGTGCTTGAGACAGGTACGGCTTCAACATCATTTTTGCAGCGCAAGCTGTCTGTAGGCTATGCCAGAGGTGCAAAAATAATTGACCAGCTTCAAGAAAAGGGGATAATAGGCCCCGCTAACGGCTCTAAGCCAAGAGATATTCTTATCAACCGCCAGCAGTGGCTTGAAATGCAGGCGTATTCATCGACCGGTGAATTTACTGCAGCAAATACTGAACAGATGTCTTTTGATCAGACTCCTTCTGATCATGACAATCCCCCTTTTGAATTAGTTGAAAAATTTAATGAGGATGAATCATGAACAGCTTTCTCCCGATGAATAAAAAAGAAATGCAGGACAGAGGATGGGATATAGTTGATTTTGTCTATGTTACAGGTGACAGTTACGTTGACCATCCATCCTTCGGTGCAGCTATTATAACAAGAGTTCTTGAAAATAAAGGCTTTAGGGTTGCTGTGCTCAGTCAGCCTGACTGGAACGGTACAGCTGATTTTATTCAGTTTGGAAAGCCGCGTCTGGGCTTTTTTGTAACAAGCGGAAATATTGACTCCATGGTGGCTCATTATACTGCTGCTAAGCGTATACGTCATGACGATGCTTATACTGCCGGCGGTATTGCAGGAAAAAGACCGGACAGAGCAGTTATTGTATATTCAAATATTATTAAACGCCTGTATCCCGACAGTCCGGTTATTATAGGCGGGCTTGAGGCATCATTAAGGCGATTTGCCCATTACGATTATTGGGATGATAAAATCAGACCGAGTATTCTTATTGATGCAAAGGCTGATTTGCTGAGTTTTGGTATGGGCGAAAATCAGACCATAGAGATTGCCAAAAGACTTGACAGTGGTGAATCCATCAATGAAATGCATGATATTTTAGGTACCTGCTATGCCTGTCCTACTTCTCGGACACCATTTGCGGGCGTTGAATGCCCATCTTATGAAAATGTTCTCAGCAGTAAAAAGGAATACGCAAAATCCTGCCGTATTCAGCAGGATGAGCAGGATCATATCCGAGGAAAGCTAATAAAACAGAAGCATGGCAGGACAATGATTGTTCAGAATCCTCCTATGCCGCCGTTGACGCAAAAAGAGCTTGATTGGGTTTATTCGTTGCCGTATATGAGAGCTTATCATCCGTCTTATGAAAAACTCGGCGGTGTTCCCGGAATACGTGAGGTTGAATTCTCCATTACGCATAATCGAGGTTGTTTCGGTGCATGCAACTTTTGTTCAATTGCGTTTCATCAAGGCCGATATGTTACTTCACGTTCAAAAAAGAGTATATTGATTGAAGCTGAAAAGCTGACACATATGCCTAATTTTAAAGGCTATATACACGATATCGGCGGACCTACGGCGAATTTTAGAAAGCCATCCTGTGCTTTTCAGGAAAATCATGGTCTTTGCAAGGGAAAGAAATGTCTTGCCCCTAAGCCTTGTCCTAATCTTGAGGCCGATCATAGCGAATATCTCGATATTTTGAGAAGTGTCAGAAATATTAACGGCATAAAAAAGGTTTTTATCCGAAGCGGTATAAGATATGATTATCTCTTAAAAGATAAAGATGATACTTTTTTTAGGGAATTGGTAGAAAATCATGTTTCAGGACAGCTTAAAGTGGCACCGGAGCATTGCTCGGCTTGTGTTTTGGATAGAATGGGCAAGCCTCATATTGAAGCATATATTGATTTTTCAAAAAAATATTTTAAATACACAGGTCAGGCGAATAAGGAGCAGTATCTTGTCCCGTATCTTATGTCATCACATCCCGGTTCAACTCTTGCTGATGCAATAGAGCTTGCATTATTTCTTAAGAAAAATCATATCAGGCCTGAGCAGGTTCAGGATTTTTACCCTACACCCGGTACTATTTCTACGTGTATGTTTTATACCGGTCTTGATCCATATACAATGCAAGAAGTTTATGTTGCCAGAACTGAACACGATAAGGCACTGCAAAGAGCCTTACTGCAGTATTATAATCCGAAAAATCGGCATTTGGTTGAGGAAGCGCTTAAACGTGCCGGACGCTATGATCTTATCGGCTACGACAGTAAGTGTCTTGTGCGGCCGATTAACAGAAATAATCAGCAGCACAGCAATACTCGATATTTAAAAAATAATAGCAAAGGAAATAAAGGTAAACGCAGAAGATGAGTAAGAGTAAACGGCAAAGTTTAATCGTAATTGGCTTCGGTTTAATAATTATATCGGGTATTATTCTGTATTATGCACTTTCGGTTCCTCAGCTTTCAGTTGATACATATCAGACAACGTCGGATACATTATCATCCTTTTCTTCGCAAAATACAGTTTCTTACAGCTTAAATGAGGGCTCTGCAGACGATGAAAACGGTATGCAGTTCTCATCTCAGAGCAGTTACGATGCCGCTGTTGAGCTGAATTATCCTTTGAATCTTAATACCTGCACCGCCGAAGAGTTAATGACGATTAAAGGTATTGGCGAGGTTAAAGCTGTCAGTATTATTGAATACCGTGAGTATTTGGGTGGCTATACGAGTGTAGATCAAATTAAAAATATAAAGGGGATAGGTGACGCTGTTTATGCCAAAATTTCACCGTATCTTACTGTATGAATATATTAAAATCAGCTTTAATAGTGTTTTCAAAAGCATTATTCCCCAATCGCTGTAACCTGTGCGGAGAAGTGATAGAATTTAATGCTTCAGTCTGTGAGGCATGCAAAAATCCTCCTGTAATAAAACAACCGTTATGTATTTATTGTGCAAGCAGTAAAGAGGACTGTATATGCAAGCAGCACAAAAATGAATATAAGCAAATTGTTGCACCGTATTATTATAAGGATTCAATAACCAGAGCAGTAAATAATTTTAAGAATAATGATATGATGTTTTTATCAGATCGTTTTTGCAGTGATATTTTTAAGTGTATATCTGATAATTATAAGGAAATTTGTTTTGACGCTGTTACTTATATTCCGCTTCATCCTTTTCGTGAGCATATGCGAGGTTTTAATCAGTCCGAACTTTTAGCAAACGGTATTGCCGATAGACTGCATATTCCGGTTTTGCCATTGTTAAAAAAGATGCGTTATACCGGCACGCAGCACAAAAAGAATGCAAGTGAAAGAAAGGCTGACGTATTTGGTTCATACGATGTTAATGATAATTATAAAAATGCGCTTGATAATAAAGTAATTCTTTTGATTGATGATGTCAAAACGACCGGCTCTACACTGAATGAGTGTGCAAAGATGCTGAAAATTTACGGAGCTCAGTCCGTCTACTGTGCCTCCTTTGCAATAACTAAAAAGGAAAAATAGTTTTGACTTTGTCTCAGTTTCCTTAAATAAAATACCCCTGATTTTTATCAGGGGCGGGGTATGCTTTTATATCATAAATGAGAACAGCTAAAATTGCTGTAAATGCTAATAAGGTCATAACAACCTAATACATACTATGAAAAATTTTAAAAAATGATAAAAAAGTATTGAAAATTCTTTGTTTTAGTGCTAATATATCTAAGTCGAAATGCAGGTATGGTGGAATTGGCAGACACGCTAGATTTAGGATCTAGTGGGAGACCGTGCAGGTTCAAGTCCTGTTACCTGCACCATTGAATATCATGTTTTATACTTAATATATCAATCGGGGTGTAGCGCAGGTGGTAGCGCACCAGACTGGGGGTCTGGGGGCCGCAAGTTCAAGTCTTGTCACTCCGACCAATGACAGCTCTTATCTGAAAGGATTTGAGCTGTTTTTATTTATCCATAAAAACGGCTTAAACAGGGTGTTTTCAGACTTTCTGTGGACTTTTATCGCTTTCAAGGATTTTGAAAATGCCCAAAAAAATCAAATAAAAATATGAATAAAAGACTATGTACATTCACTTTTTTAGGTCATCAAAACACCCTGCCTTGTAAATTCAAGACAGGGTTGATTTTTTCAGATTTATTTATTGAAATATTTTTACTCCATAAAAAAGAATTTTTGTTTTTTAACTGTATAGTACTAGAATTATATTTACAAAAATGTTATAGTTATAGTGGATATTCAGTAATATTCTGGAGGATTTTTGTGTATGAGCGAATATATTCATGAAATAGTTTTACAAGACTATATTGTTGAAAACATATTACATCTCAATCTTTTTGTTCAATGTGATGGTTTTTCCAGATTAAAATTAATAGAGGCTGCTCCGAATAATACAGGAACATTTTGGGATTTGTCAGGCAAGTTGGAGAATGGAGACTGGATACCAATTGAAGTTGAATGGACTACAAATAATTTTATTTTACATAAGCATGATAAGAATTCGGATTTTAATAAATTTAAAAATGAAAACGGAATATTGTTAGTTTTAAGAAAAACTAAGGAATTACCTAAAATACAACAAATTTCTATTTTTGATAGTCTTTCCGAATCACAATTTAAAAAAGAATTTGAAGCGTGGTTTAAAAAGAAATCGTCTGAGTATGTTGATCGCACCTTGAAAACATATATGGTCGGACAATACAAGCGAGAACTCCCAAGAATCATTTTGTATCCGCTGAGTCAATATGCATACAAAAATTATTTTCCTAATAATAGCTTTTATCGAAAAAATGATACAGGTCCTTACCTAATTGGTTTTAAACCGGCAGCATATCAAAAAAACGTATTTATCAGTGATTTACAGCCTAATGATATTATTCTGTTTATTGCTGCCAATGGTACCAGATGCAAGCATGATGAGTTTATTCGTAAAATAAAAAGCGGAGAACTAAATATTGACAGATTAACGGGATATAGAGTTAAACATAAAATCTTTGACAAATGTGTATCTAATTCAGGAATTGATATGGAATATTGGCCGGATGAAATCAAATCAAAGGAGATGATTTATCAATATATTTGTCCTATTGAAGAGAAACCTTTTTTTACAAAAACTAATATTTCATTTCCTTTCATCAATGCTTACACAAAAAGCACATGGGAAGCATTCAGAGGCTGTATACAATATGGGGAATATCATGAAATCAGTCCATTAGACTTTACAACCTTTATATCAAGTCTCTAACTAATAATATGAATTTTATTTACCCAAAAACAATTGTTATTGAGTTGGCAATAAATGTGCAATTTTTAAAAATTTTTGGATTATTTATATTTGTTAAAAAATGTTTTAACTAAAACTCTTTAAGTCATAAAAAATTACCCTGTTATCCGGCTTTTCTTTTGGCAGCAGCTGTAATCCTGCAGCAGGGCATATACTGTACGTTTATCTCTATTAATCAAAGAAAAATCCGAACTTCATCGTCAAATACGGTGTGTTCGGATTTTTTATTTTAGACTATGAATTATTATTTCCAGTTGTGAATAACAGAAGGATTTGCAAAAATTTGATCAAGCTTTCTCATAAATGGAACAACATCACCATAGTCGAGTGCTCGATGGTCAATTGCAATGGTTATAGGCATTATCATTCTGATATCAATGATGTCCCGACCGTTTTTATCAGTAACAACTGTTGGTCTTTTCTGTGTGGAATTTATTGCAAAGGCTGTGGTCTGCGGCGGTATAATTTCAAGCAGTGCACATGCACCTTTTTGTTCTCGGTAAATTGAACCTAAATTTGAAATGGTTGTTGTGCCTTGTTCAATATCATGTTTTGTCAGACGGTCTTTTGTCGGTATTGAATAATACTTTCGTTTTTCACTGCCTGAGAGGTTTTTTACCATATGTTTTCCGGGCATTTTTGAGCCGTAGAGACGGCGCAGAGTCTGTACAATCTTGCCGTGTTTAAGTCCCTTCAGCGTATTGTCGAGAGAAACCTCAAACATAACCTCATCCATATTTGAATTTTTGGCACGCCTTGCGGAATCATTTATTGCCGTTGTCATTTCGGTCAATGTTTTGTTTCCCATATCGTGCATATTAACCGTCATCATTTCACCGGACGGCAGAATCATAGGCATTGACACATCAATATTGTCGAAATACTTAAGTGTTCCCCGAACGAGTTTTTTGTTAAAATGAAGATGCGTATTCATTTTAGGCGCAGCCTTTAATCCTTCACAGATTATTTTAATCATGATTGTATTTATAGTAATCTTTTTCGTTTTATCCGTGCAGTTTTCATTAATCCTTTTATATTCGTTGAGAAGCGAAGTTACATCTGCTTCATAAGTCAGTGTTGCATGGGGAATATTATTCCAGCTTTCAGTAGTCATGTTTGAAACAATTTTTCTTGCAATTGAGAAAAATTCTTCTTTCACCAGTGCCATCTAAAATCTCCTTGATTGGTATAAATTCAGTTAAATAATAAACAAATTATATCATAAATTTCTATTAATGTCAATTTTTATGCAATAAAGTTGATTAACTTAGTTAGCAGATAAAAGACATTTTAAATCATCGAGAAGTTTTTCTTTTATATCGCCGACAGTATTTTCGATTTGTTCTTTTATATCTGAAAGCTGTGTCTTGAGTTCTTCGCTTGAAAAAACCTCTTCATTAAATCTTTTTCTGTATTCAAGCATAAGATAAGGTCTGAATCTTGGGTGTGAAATAAGAATAAGGGCTTTTGCTCTTTCCTTAAGCGTTCTGCCTTTCAGCTGTGCAATTCCGTACTCGGTTACAACAAAATTAACATCATTTCGCGGTGTGGTTACTGCGCTTCCTTCAGCAATAAGGGGAACAATTCTGGATATTAATCCTTTTTTTGCTGTAGAGGGCATAGCGATAATTGAACGTCCGCCTCGGCTCATAGTTGCGCCTCTTACAAAATCGACCTGACCACCAACGGCAGAGAACTGGTTCAGTCCTACTGTGTCTGAAACAACCTGACCGAGCAAATCCACCTGCAGACACGAATTGATTGATACCATATTATCATTTTTTGCAATTTCAATTGGATTATTGACATAATCAATAGGATGAAGCTCAACGGAAGGATTATCGTGAATATAATCGTTCAGTTTTTTTGAGCCAAAGGCAGCGCCGAGTATTGTTCGCCCGTTGTTCGTTTGTTTTTTCTTATTATTTATTATACCTGCTTCAAGCAAATCAACGACTCCGTCACCGACAAGTTCGCTGTGAATTCCTAAATCCTTTTTATTCCAAAGCTGAGCACAGATTGCGTTTGGAATGCCGCCGATGCCAAGCTGAAGGCAGTCGCCGTCATGGATAAGCTTAGCGCAGTTTTTGCCTATTTGCATTTCGATTTGTGTTATTTCAAGGCTTTTTACTTCGGGAAGCGGCTCATCAATCTCAACAAAATATGTAAAATCTCTTACATGTTTAATGCTGTTTCCAAAGGTTCTGGGCATATATTTATTCACTTGTGCAATAACGATTTCGCAATAATCCGTTGTGCCTCTTGTATAGTCAACAGTAGTTCCGAATGAAACATATCCGTGTTTATCAGGAGGTGAGACCATAACGATTGAGACTCTTGGGCAAATATAATTTTTTATTACATCCGGTATTTCATAAAAATGAGATGTTGTGAATTCACAAATGCCGGTCGAAATTGCCTTTCTGTTGCTTTGAGATGCAAACAGACAGTTTAATGTAAAATGGCCTTTCATATGAGGTTCACACCAAGGAGAGTCACCTAAAGTAAGCATATTGATAATTTGGACGTTTTTGTAATCCCGATAATGCTCAACAAGTGCTCTTTCGATGCCGAATGGCTCACCGCAGGCAAATCCCGTAACAATTTTATCTCCGTCTCTTATGGCTTTTATGGCTTCTTCTGCCGTTACTAATCGGCTTTGATAGATTTCATTCCATGTCATGTATATAGCTCCTTGAATTTTATACAAATTGTCATATTTGTATAATAACCTATTTTGTTTGAGTGTGTCAATAATTATTGCAATGAACTGCAGATTATAGTATAATGTCTATTTGAGGTGGAAATTATGATACTTGATATGACTGCATATTGCACCCCGAAAAATGCTACGGTAGGCATTAAACAGGCATTATCCGATGCCAAAAGCGGAGACGTTATTTCTTTTTCTGAAAATGTTTATCATTTTTATAAAGATTTCAGCGAGCATCGAATTTATCATATGACGAATACAGACTCCTTTGTCAACCGTGAAAAGTATTTTGCTATTTTATTAGAAGATAAAGAAGGCATTACCATTGACGGAAATGGTTCTCTTTTTGTAATTCATGGTGACATGTGTGCTTTGGCCATGATAAGATGTAAAAATATTGTTCTTAAAAATTTTATCATTCGTTATCATGCTCCTACAAATTTTGAGCTGACGGTAAAGGAAAAAAAGGCAAACAAAATTGTTTACTCTCTTCCGGACGGTGATCATTTTGATGTCAGAGGGCGAAATTTGTATTTTTTTGAGCGCAGTCCTTTTACAAAGAAGAAGTATTATGAATTTAAGAATAAGCCAAAAAGCTATTGCAGTGTGCTTCATAACGGTGATGATGTGCAACGTACACAGGTTTCACCTGTCAGAGCTGTTGCTTCGTTAAAACGAATCAGCCATACAGAGATTTCTGTTAAATATATAATTCCTCCTCAGCTAAAAGTAGGGGATACCATTGCAATGTCGGAGAATTTCAACAGGGCAACAAGCGGGCTTTTTTTCTGGGAGTGCAGCAATATTGAGAGTGAAAATATCACCGTAAATTATATGCATGGTTTTGGCTGGCTTTCGCAGATGTGTGAAAATTTGACGTTTAATAGAATAAATTTTGAACCGGCGAAAGGGTATCGGGTTTCATCTTTTGCTGATTGTATTCATGTTTGCGGATGCAAGGGTTATGTTCATATTAACGAATGCTTTTTCACTCATCCTCATGATGATGGTATAAATATTCATGGTGCTTTTCTTCGCCTAAAAAAAATCCTGAATGATAAGACTGCTGTTTTTGAGTTTGTACATAAGCAGCAAGGCGGATACAGTGCGTTTTTTAAGGGTGATAAAGTTAAATTTTACAGCAGAAAAAATCTTGCCGAGCTTGATGGTGTTTATACTGTATGTGATTATACTGATGACATTGAGCATAAAACGGTTACGCTTTCTTTTGATGAAAAATTGCCTGCGATGCAGAGTCAGCTTTATGTGTGCGAGAATATTACATATAATCCTGAGGTTATAATTTCGAATTGTACTTTTAAAGCAATTCCTACAAGGGGAATCCTTTGCACAACGGATAAGCCGTCTGAGATTTTTGGCAATAAATTTTCAAACTTAAAAATGCCGGATATTTATATTTCCTGTGATTGCAGGGATTGGTATGAGTCCGGTCCGTGCAAAAATATGAAAATCTATAACAATGTATTTTCGCAAAAAAATGCAGTAGTTTTTGAGCCTCTTTGCCTGGTTAAGCCGGTTAAGAATGTTCATGAAAATATAAAAATATATGATAATAAAACAGAGGTAGTGAATGAATAGAGGAAGAAATCTTATAATCGGTCAGTCCGGAGGACCGACAGCGGCAATTAATTCAAGTCTTGCAGGTGTAATTGAAGGTGCACTTGCATCGGATAAAATTGATACGGTTTACGGTATGATAAACGGTGTTAACGGGCTTTTTGAAAGAAATGTAATTAATCTTACCGAGATTTTTAAGAATAAGGCCTATGAGCTTAACAGACTTATGCTTACTCCGGCCATGTACCTTGGTTCTTGTCGTCATAAAATATCTGATGATGAATTTGAAAAAATTATTGATACCCTAAAATCATATGACGTGGGATATTTTATATATATCGGCGGCAATGATTCTATGGATACTGTTAATAGATTATCTCAGTACACCGCTGAAAAGCATATTGATATAAATATTGTGGGTGTGCCTAAAACAGTAGATAATGATTTGATGGGAATTGACCATTCTCCCGGATTTGGAAGTGCAGCGAAATATATTGCAACTGCAGTAAGGGAGGTTGCATACGATACAAGTATTTATGCAATAAAGAGCGTGCATATTATTGAAGCAATGGGCAGAAATGCCGGATGGCTTACGGCCGCTTCGGTTCTTGCGAGAGACGGTGTGTCCAATGCTCCGCATCTTGTATACTTGCCGGAGGTTCCTTTTTCTGTTGATAATTTTGTAAGAGATGTTAAAGAAAAGCTTAAAACGCTTAACTCTGTTATTGTAGTTGTGAGCGAAGGGCTTAAAGATGAAGAGGGTAATTATATAAGTGCAGGTGAGAATAGCTGTGATAAATTCGGCCATGTTATGCTCAGCGGTGTAGGTGCTTATCTCAAATCGGTGGTGGAAAAGCAGATAGGCTGCAAGGTAAGAGCACTTGAACCCAGTGTTCTTCAGAGAAGTGCAGGGCATACCGCTTCACTTACTGATATTGAAGAGGCCTTCAATCTTGGTCTTGTTGCGGCAAGTGCTGCAATAAATGGTCAGAGCGGTGTTTTTTCTACACTGAAAAGGATATCTGATGCACCATACAGTGTTGCATATTCAACAGAAAATGTAAGTGTAGTCGCTAACGCTGAAAAGAAAGTTCCGCTCGAATGGATAAATGAACAGGGCAATGATGTGACGAATGAAATGATTTCATATCTTAAACCGCTTATAAACGGTGTTCCTCAAGTTCCTTACAGAAACGGACTTCCGGATTATATTGATGTTTCGCATCTTGACAGACGCAATCAAAGCTATAGTGAAGATTCTGAGGAGTTTTAATAATCAGTATTTTTTACAGATAAAATTAGTTTGATTTATTGACAAGTGTCTTAGAATGTAATATTATATTTATAATGTTAGGAGGTATTTATATGAAAAAAGTTATTAGTTTTCTGATGGCAATTGTTATGCTTGTGTCTTTGTCTGCCGGCTTGGATATGACTGCATTTGCGGCCGTAAGGTATGATACCGCTAAGGCAAAGGATACAGCAACCTACAAGATGCTCAACATTACAGGCACGAATCATTATGATTATGCTTTTTCTGTTCTCAATGAGATTAATTCAAAGAGAAGAGCAAACGGTGCTGAGAATTTAAAAATGAGCAAGGAATTGCTTGATGCGGCAATGCTTCGTTCTCACGAACTTTCTGTTGTATACGGTCTTGACAGACCTAACGGTGAGGTTTTCGATTACGTTGTCGATGGCAAGGGTGTTACTATTTTTTATGAGATGGTAATTCTCTCAAACAAGGGCAACTTCGCTAAGGATGTTGTTAATAAATGGTATGACGCTGATAAAGACCAGTATATGATTTCACCTGAAATGAAGAGTGCCGGTGTTGGATGCATGGAACTTAACGGTTATTGTTACTGGGTGCTTTTCTATTCTGCCGATAATTGCAGCGATACTGTAGCAAAATCAAAGTATTCAAACACAGTGTCCAAAACGGAGAAGATTGCTCTTCATAAGCAGTATTGGTCAGAGTGGAACAAGGTGCATAAGCACACTTATTCTATTTCTTCAACAACACCTGCCGATGCTTCGAATAAGAAAAATGGAAAAATTACAAGAAAATGTAAGGTTTGCAGCCATACAACATCTTCTGCAATTCAGTATCCAAAGACTGTAACACTTTCAGCAACATCATATGTCTATAACGGCAAGGTTAAGAAGCCGGGTGTTACCGTTAAGGATGCAAAGGGCAATAAAATCAGTTCTTCATACTATACTGTATCTTATTCATCGGGCCGCAAAAATGTTGGCAGATATACTGTTACCGTTAAGTTTAAGGGTAATTATAAGGGTACAATAAAGAAGACCTTTGACATTAAGCCCAAGGCTACTACGCTTTCAACGATAACATCACTTAAAAAAGGTTTTACCGTTAAGTGGAAGAAGATGACTACACAGACTACAGGTTATCAGGTACAGTACAGCACAGCAAGCAATTTCAAGGGTGCAAAGACCATAACTGTTACTAAGAATAAAAACTATGCTAAAAAAGTTACAAAGCTTAAGGCAAAGAAAAGATATTATGTAAGAATCAGAACATATAAAACTGTTAAGTATAACGGTAAGAATATTAAGCTTTATTCATCTTGGTCAAAAGCTAAGAGTGTTGTAACAAAGAAATAAATATAAGACAGGAGTGAAAAAATGCGTAATTTAATCTGCAGATAATATAGCGAAAAATATTTGTGCCTTACAATCAAGGGACAGCTGTATATTTCGTTATTCAGGTTCAGCCTATTATTGCAGAAACGCATTTTATCAGCTTTCCTTGTAGAGTTATATCTATATATTTTCAGCTGCTGAAATTTGCGTTTCGGCAGCTGTTTATTTTTGGAGGTATATAGATATGTCGATAATAAGTATTAACAATTTATCTTTTGGATATGACCGTAGCGAAGCGCTTATTTTTAATAACATAAGCCTGAATCTTGACAGTTCCTGGAAAGCAGGGCTGATAGGCAGAAACGGCAGGGGAAAGACCACTCTGCTTAAACTTCTTGCCAATGAGCTTGAGTATAGCGGCAGAATAATATCTAAGTGTGATTTTTTTCGTTTTCCTTATGCTGTTGAAAATAAAAATGATTTGGCAATTAATATAATAAAGCAAATATGTTTTAAAGACGATTGGGAAATCATACGTGAGGCAGGGTATATTGAGCTTGATGAGGATGTGCTTTATCGTATTTTTTCAAGTCTTTCAATGGGAGAGCAGACAAAATGTCTTTTAGCAGCTGTTTTTCTGTTGGAGAATGTGTTTTTGCTGCTTGATGAACCTACGAATCACCTTGATTTAAAATCAAGAAAAGTGGTTGCAAAATACTTAAAAAACAAAAGCGGTTTTATCATCGTCTCACATAACCGATATCTGCTTAATGAGGTTTGCGACCATATTATATCTGTCAATAAAAAAGGCATTGATATTATTTCGGGCAATTACGATGCATGGCGTGATAGTTTTGAAAAAAGAGAGCAGTTCGAAAACTGTCAAAATGAGAGAATAAAAAAAGACATCAAAAGGCTTGAAGCTGCATCAAAGAAAAGTGCTGCATGGTCAAATCAAGCAGAAAAGTCGAAATTCGGAAAGGGCTCTGTTGACAGAGGTTTTATCGGTCATAAAGCAGCTAAAATGATGAAGCATTCAAAAACTTATCAAAAGCGTATTGAACGTGAACTTGGCGAAAAGGAAAATCTGCTTAATAACGCTGAAAACAGTTTTTTACTTAAACTGACTCCCATGAAATACAGAAGCAATAAACTCGGTTATGTAAACCATCTTGGTTTATCCTATTTCGGAGAAAGAATTTTTCAAGATATCAGTTTTGATATTTGCCGCGGTGAACGAATTGCGTTAACAGGCAATAACGGAAGCGGAAAAAGCAGTCTTATAAAAATATTGCTTAACGAATTAAAAGCAACAAGCGGAGAGTTTCATATTAACAGTGATGTAAAAATATCATATGTGCCGCAGTCGATTGAGAATATGTCGGGTACATTGTTTAGCTGGTCACAGGATAATAATATTGATTATAATCTGTTTCTCGCAATACTGAATAAGCTTGATATTGAGAGCAGCTGTTTTCATTCTCGAATAGAGCTGTTTAGTCTTGGTCAGAAGAAAAAGGTTCAGCTTGCAAAAAGTCTTTGTGAAAATGCGCACCTTTATATATGGGATGAGCCGTTGAATTATATCGATATTATCTCGAGAGGGCAGATGGAGGAAATGCTTTTATCTCATGCACCGACAATGATATTTGTAGAACATGATGAAACATTTTTAAATAGAATCGCTACTAAAATTATTGAGTTATAAAAAAAGGCAATGGAAGCAGATTTGTTCCATTGCCTTTTTTTAATATTCAATCTTAAATTTTTCCTCAGCTTCTGCAACTTTAAGCATAATTGCGCATTCAATTCTTTTTCTGTGCAGCTCACATCCAAATTCATAAATGCCGTTTACAGAGCCTGTTGTGTGATATGCGTTAGCAGCACAGCCGCCTGAGCAGTAAAGTTTTGCAAAGCAGTCTTTACATTCTTTATGAGAATAAACGTTGCATTTCTCAAATTGCTCAAGTACTTGTGCATTTGTAATTCCTTTCCATATATCACCAAGCAGAAACTTTTCATCGCCCACAAACTGATGGCAGGGATATAATTCCCCGCTTGGTGTAACTGCCAGGTATTCAGTTCCCACGCCGCAGCCAGATACTCTTTTTACAATACAAGGGCCTGCATCCAAATCAATCATATAATGATAAAATGTAAATCCATTACCTTTTCTGTAGCGTTTCAGCATTTCATTTGCAAGAATTTGATACTGCTCTTTCAAAACAGGCAAATCTTCGTTTTTTAGGGCATATGGCTCTGTCGGAGATGACACAACCGGTTCTATTGAAAGCTCTTTAAATCCTAAATCAGCCATATGTATAATATCTTTTGCAAAATCAAGATTATTGTGTGTGTATGTTCCTCTCATATAATAATCCTTTTGATTTCTTGAGTCAGCAAATTTTTTGAATTTATCAACAATGAAATCATATGAGCCAATACCGTTTCTTGATATGCGCATAGCATCATTAGTCGATTTTCTTCCGTCAAGTGAGAGGACAACATTGCTCATTTCTTTATTGCAAAAGTCAATGACATCGTCATTAATCAGAAGGCCGTTTGTTGTAAGCGTAAAACGGAAATTTTTGTTATATTTCTTTTCTTGTTCGCGTCCGTATTCAACGAGCTTTTTGCATACATCCCAATTGAGCAATGGCTCGCCGCCGAAAAAATCAACCTCCAGATTTCGTCTTGTTTTGCTCTGTTCAATAAGAAAATCCAACGCTCTTTTACCTGTTTCAAAGCGCATTAGCCCTTTGGGACCATCGTATTCACCTTTACCTGCAAAGCAGTATTTGCATGCAAGATTGCAATCGTGTGCTACGTGAAGGCAAATCGCCTTAACAATACCCTGACGCTTTTTAAATTGTGCTGCTGTTGCCTCAAATGTGTCCTTAGCAAAGAGTCTGCCGTCATTTATAAGCTTTTCAATATCGTTAAAGCAAAGCTCAATCTCTTCAGCTGTAACATCCTCGCAGCCGCTGTATTTATCAAGGATGATTTTTTTTATTTCTTCGCGGCTTTTATCCTTATACATGGTAATAATATCATAAGTTGCCTCATCAACTGAATGAACGCAGCCGCTGTTTTGGTCAAGAATAATATTATAACCATTCATTTTATATGCATGTATCATCGTTTTCTCCAAAGAAAAAGGTGGGCATGCCCACCTAAATCTACATCATTTTTTACTTCTTAAGCTGCTCACATTTCTGATTTGCTACTGAACAAGAAGTTTTGCTTGCTGACTGGCAGGATGTCTGGCATTCGCCGCAGCCGCCTTTTTTAGCTGACTCGCAAAGGTTGCGTGAGCTTAAAGTGTTAATTCTTTTCAAAAAAAGCACCTCTTTCTTCATTTTTCTTTGTCTATTTTACCTTATTACTCTGCCTTTGTCAATATGCTGTGCGGCAGTAAATTGCTGTCGGATATAATATTTATTCCGTTTTTTATGCTTAGCTTTATGCTTTTAAAAACGGCTTCGCTTATGATTTCTCCGGGAACAATAATTGGAATTCCCGGCGGATAAGCGAAGATGTATTCACCGCAGATTTGACCGATGCAGTCTTCAAAATTTATGATTTGCGTTTCGATGATTTCACTTGCTTTTTTGCCTTTTTTCGGTATTGGTATTTTATTTGAATTGAATTTACTGTCGTTTCGCATTTTGATTTCTTTTAAAGCATTGTAAAGCATTTCAAAACCTTCGGCAGTATCACCGATCGTTGAAATCAAAATAACATAGTTAAGCATAGCAGCTTCAGGCTCAATTTTATATCGGCGAAAATGTGCGGCAAGCTCACGGCCGGTATATCCCCTGGCAGAAATAATAAATCTTGTTCGGTCATCGTTTTTATAAATTTCTATATTTTCAAGCTTGTCCGCCTTTGAAATGAAATCATCAAGCAGCTTTTTATATGCTTTAAACTTTCTTTTGCTGTTTTTTAAAAAGTCAATGCATAGGTCAACTGAATTGAGTAAGATATAGCTTGGTGAGCTGCTTTCAAATATATCCATATACATTTTGATTCTGTCATAATATTTCTCATTGTTAATGTGCATAACAGCTGTCTGTGTAAGGCAGGGGAGTGTTTTATGCAATGATTGAATAATAATATCACCGTTTGGCCTTTTTGGCAACCATTCGGCAAAACCGAAATGAGCACCATGGGCCGAATCAATAATTAGCGGTATATCGCAATTTATTTCACTAATAAAGCCTTCATAAGTAGGGGATGTGATGACCAAAGCCTTAGCATCCGGATTCTTTTTTAAAGCCTCGTCAATAGTATCCTGTTGTATTTTGGTGTAAGTTGCAAGCCTTTCTTCAAATTCCGGTTCAATATACACAACATCAAGTTCATTTAAAAAGCAGGCATTATAAACCGATTTGTGGCAGTTTCTGGCAATTATTATTTTGTCACCTCTGCTGCACACGGCACATATGGCAGCTAAAATACAGCATGTCGAGCCGTTAACGGATATTATACTTTTTTTGTAACCGAATAAATCAGCTGTTTCTGCCTGAAGCTCATATAATATTGTTTCAGGATTATGAAGATTGTCAAAACCGTCAATTTCAGTTATATCAATTTCTGCCCCGATTATGTTCCATTTGCTGTTTCGCTTATGTCCCGGCATATGAAAAGGGTAGCTGTCAAGCATTTTTAATTTATCATTTAATTTCAATTGCCTTTTTCTCCTTTTTAGTGTTATGAATACACAGCATAATATAACCTGAAAAAATAGGCAAAAGCTCAATCAATGCTGTTTCTTTATAAATGATAAGCAAAACTAAATCAATAATAAGAATTGCTGCACAGAATCCGCTGAGAATATATGATTTGCATAGTAAAAACAGAAGAAATACAGTTATCCCCATAATTGCCGAGAAAGAAAGTGAGCCTGCGCAGTGCAAAATGTATTCAGTATGCTTGCTGTAATCAAAGTCAAAACAAATTGTTAACAGCATTCCTATTAGGGATACGGCAAGCAGTGCAATGTAAAATTTGTATTTTGTTTTTCTGAATCCGATAGCTATATTGAATGCGAGTGCTATATATGTAATGCCTCCCCATAAAGCAAATAAAACCGGATGTCTGAGTCCTATTTTTGACAAAGCACCGTCGTTTCCCTGAAAGTTGCCGATAGATGCATAACAAACCGAATATACTGTTGCAACAATACTTAAAAGTATACAAAAAAATTTTTTCATAATTTCACCTGATATATTGTAACAATATTTAATTGACATTTCAAGCAAGTTGTGGTATTATTTTTGTGCTGAAATTTTACAGCATCGTGGATTAAGCAGAGAAGTAAGTTTGTAACTGAAAGTAAGCTCCGCCCCGGCAGCTCCTGCCGAGTGAAAATAAGGAGCATCTAAAGCGGATTAAGCAAATCGCTCCGCCTCGGTTGTCCTCGCCGTGTAAAATGTAGAGGACAAAATTGAATATGCGGAAGTGGCGGAATGGCAGACGCGCTAGATTCAGGTTCTAGTGAATGCAAGTTCATGAGGGTTCAAGTCCCTTCTTCCGCACCAAATGAATGACGCAAGAATTTCTCTTGCGTCATTCATTTACGCGGCTGTAGTTCATCGGTAGAATGCAAGCTTCCCAAGCTTGACAGGTGGGTTCGACTCCCATCAGCCGCTCCACAAAAGAGCAAGTCTTTCGACCTGCTCTTTTGCTTTTGTACTATTGATTTTTTAGAATCAGGATACTAAATTCAGTATCTCTATTTCATTATAATTCAAACTGTGTTCTTTGAGTTTTCCATTGAGTATAATGTTTATGTCAAGTTTACCATTCTTTTCAGATATGATTATTTTATCAATTAACATTCTTAAATCTGAATCAGATATTGTGCCTTTATCAATAATCCTATTGAAAATATCAATACTGCTCGATATTTCAGCCTTTCGCCTTTTGATTGTAGCATCCATATCTTCAAGTTCTGCGATTCGCTTTGACAGCATTTTAATATCACTTTCACACTTTTCGAGCATTTGCGTATAAACATCAGCTCGTTCTTTATCTCGCAGTCTTTCTAACAAGATTTCCTGTTGGTCTGATTTTCGTTGCGATAACTGTTCATTTAGTGCAGCAATATTGTTTTGCGTTAAACTTTTATTTCGCTGCCAAGTGCTTAACTTTGCATCAATCTGCCTGAAATTTTCAATTGCATTATCTCGTATCACAAGCAACTCATCATAAATAATCTTATCAAGAACAGACTCTTTAATCCTATGTGGTGTACAATGCTCTTTCCCATATCGGTGATAGCTGTTGCAGACATATTCGTAATATGGCTCTCTGTCCCTGAATTTTCTTGTCTTGCAGGAGAATGATGCACCACAATCTCCACACTTTATCAGTCCTGTATATCGGTGATAAGGCTTGTTAGAGCTTGCCCGAACATTATTCTGCTTTTTGTTTTCAAGCAGAAATTGCACTTTGTCAAACACATCTTTATCAATTATCGCAGGTACAAAATTCTCATGTCGAAAGTGTTCTTCAGCAGGCAAACCCTTTCGGATATGATTTATCTTATTAGTGTAAGATTGGTGGCAAACTACAGTTCCTGTATAAAATTCATTTTGTAAAATACGCTTAACAGCCGTACCTTCCCATAGATATCGACTTGTAATTTCAGGCTTGTTGTACGGAATACCTTTGCCAATATATTTTTGCTGATAAAATCTCGGAGTTTTTATTTTCTCATTATTAAGCGTTTGAGCAATGTTTTTCAATCCGTATCCATCAAGATACATCTGAAATATCCGTCTGACAATATTGGCAAGCTCGTCCATAATTAATATTTCACCAGTATTCTTGTCCTTGAAATATCCCATAGGCGGTATCATTACAAGACCTTCCTTTTGCTTTTGGAGAAATCCTGCTCGGACTTTTCGGCTAATGTCACGAGCATACATATCGTTAAACAGACCTTTGAAACCGATAATTAAATCATCATTCTCATTGCTTGTATCAAGGTTTTCTGTAACAGATAACACCTTAACATCGTTTTCTCTAAGGTAATCAATAAATAATGCAGTTTGAGTTTTATGTCTGCCGAGCCTTGACATATCCTTAACGATAACTGCATCAATTAATTTGTTTTCAACCGCTTCATAGATTTTGTTGATACCCTCACGATTAAAATGCATACCACTAACATTGTCATCAAAGGATTCACCAACAACTATATATCCATTCTTTTCAGCATATTCTCTGATAATATTTTGCTGATTTGTCAATGAGTTTAATTCATCATCTTCATCCCTTGAGAGTCGTGCATAAAGCCATACTCGCATAATTTCACCCCTTTCGCAAGCACACATTATCACAACTCCTTTTCAATGTCCAGCTTATATGAGATATTATTATTAAACACATAATTTTTAATGATTGATTCTAAAAATTTATCAAATTCTTTTTGTTTTCCGTTGTAGGAAATTGCAACACTGTTGATGTTATTTTGAATTTCTTTTGCTGCCATATGGCAACAATTCTAACTATGATTTTATATCGACCTCCAATCCTAATTTATTTGTGCAACAGCTGTTGCAATGGTTTTGTTTTTAATAATCATAATTTCCTTTCTGCCTGCCGATTGTTCGGCAGGACTTTTGTATTTACATTGTTTGTGTGTAATCTTCATACTCCTCATAGCCATCGGATTTCTGACCGTGAGCAAGCCTTTTCTCAATTTCTTTTTGAGATAGTTTGATTCGCTTTCTGTGGTATCTTGTTTGATTGTTAATCATTTCAAATAAATTTCCAACAAAATAGAAACTGTTTGAAAGAACACTTGAACCCCTATCATTGTTCCAAAGAATATCGGAATCCATTTCTTCTTCAGTTTGTCTATTAGATTGTTCCTCTGTTCTAATTCCGAAAGCAAATTCTCGCTCATCTTCCCAGCCTGTTTCGATATTTCCGTCTGCTGACTCTCCAAAAGATTTTTGATTTCTGTTTCTTGCTCTGAGATTTTCTTTTTCATTTGAAGAATGATCTGTGCCGAATAGTGATTGATTGTATCTTCCGTCACCTGATTCTGTTCTATCAAATTCAATTGCTGATTCTGATTCCTGTTCAGATTTATCAGTGCTTTCCAATAATCGCTTTGGACTATCGTAACCGATGTGGCTTTTTCCATAGTCGAAATCAAATGATTGTTCTTGTCTTTCAAGGTTTGCAAGTCTTTCTCGTAATTCAAATTCTTCCTCCATTTTTTCTTTTAGAAATTTTTCCTGATGCAGATTATTATCTCTGCACCTATGATTCGGGTTTGCTTTTTCAATATAGGTTATGTTTTTTCGTGTTGGTGCCCACTTTATTTCATAATCTAACTTGTTCATTTCATCAATAAATTGCTGTTTTGTTTTTGCTCTTTTCATTGAAAATTCAATGGCATTTATCATCTGAAATTTCCAGCTTTTGCCCGACATGGCAACATAATATTCTTTAGGTTTGATTGGTTTAATCTTTTGCTTTTCTTTGGGAATACACACAGGCAAGCCGTATTTGATGCAGAGTTCATCATTGATTTTACGCATTTGATTCAGTTCTTTCGTGCTCTGATGAATTTTTCTGCCTGTTACCATATTAACGGAATTGATAACAATGTGCGAATGAATATTATCCGTATCAAGGTGTGTTGCAATATAAATTTCGTGATTCGGATAGCAGTTTTCTGCCCATTCTCTTGCCATTTGATGTGCAAGTAACGGCTCGATGTTCAATCCATTTTCAAGGGACTGAATGGCATAGTAGTATTGCATACCATCTGTTTTATTAAACTTTTTCTTGGTTGCGATAAACTCTTTCATTGCTGTTTCAGGTAAACAATTTATGCCTGAAATCAATCTTGAATCGTTATACTCGGTTTTGTATTTCTGCGCACAATAGGCAATGACATTACCGAGTGATTCAATATTTTTCACATCTTTTCGTTTGATAAAACTCAAGGTTGCCATCTGGTTGTCCTCTTAATTATCTTCTGAATGAATTTATTAACCTCAAGAAAAGCATTTGTGCATTCATCAAGATTTGCAAATTGAATATTCCCAAAGTTTGCAAGCATACGAATCTGATTTATGTTGTTACCGATTTTCTTCAGCTGATAAATGATTTCGTCAAACGATTCTTTGTCACCAACGCAGTAAATCTTTTCAACAATAGCACTCGCTGTCAGATAATTTGTCATATTCATACCGAGTTTATCTGCTTTTTCTTTGATAATACTTTTGTCCGTTGGTGTTAAATGAAGATTAATTCTTTCCGATTTTTTCTCTTTGCTTATTTAATTTTACCTTTCCTTTCATAAAAAGTGGGTTTGGGCTTCTGCCCAATCATTCGGCTAAGGTGCCGAAATGATGCGCCTCGGCGCTATGCTTGGACTATCCTGAAGGATAGTTCTTACAACAGAAAAAATATAAACAGTTCACCTCGCTTTGATATAGATTTATTTTCGGAGAAGAAGTGTGGGATTTTTGTTTGAAAAATCTTCTATAATCGATTTATATTTTGAATTGGTACACGGTGCTTGCCTACAAATAAAATCTTGTTATATCGGCACACAAGGCTTTATAACTTGTTTTATTTATCTTGTTTATATATTACCGTTCACTGTGCAACTACATTAGGCACATACAAAACCATCAAAATACAAAATCAAAAACTTCCTCTCATTATATAGAAATTTTTGGGGTATCTTTTTCGGGGATATAGTCGGATAAAATTGAAGAGATCAAGCAGAAACATCAAAATCGTAGTGGCTATTGAAATCTATGTTCTGTTCAATCCCTTCATATATAAAGACACTAAAATGTATTTTGTAAACCAAATTTTCAAAATTTTTTCAAAAATGTTTTTTTACACAGAAAAAGGAACCCATGCTGCCATGAGTTCCTTAAGCTTTTTGATGACACGATTATGCCGTTTCGATACAGCCATTTTGCTGATTCCAAAGTACTGCCCGATTTGTTCCATACTCCAATCCTCATAATAGTACAGATCAATCAATACCCGTTCATCCAAACTGAGCATTTGCAGTGCGCTTTGCAATTTTTCCAGTTCCATTTTATGAATAACTTCAAGATAGGTTTCATCAGTAAAAATAGGCACTCGCTGTGAGCCAATGCAGTCCTGTTCAAAAGTTCCTTTACTAAGGTGCCGCCTGTCACTGCGCTCTTGTGCCTGCTGACGTCTCCTGTCCTGTTCAAGATATTCATAAACTTCTTTGGAAACATCTACTTCGATGCAATCGTCATCATATTCAATTGTGGTTTTTACCAACCTTTGCCTTTCCGTCAGAAAAGCGGTAATCGTGGCATAGCCGAAACAGTACCACAGCTGTCAATTCCTCAGCGTTTCGCTATTATATCAGGATTGCAATGGCGGCAGCCAAGAAATCTAAGGTTGAACTTTTACAACCTCACCGACTATTTTATTTCATTAGTATTGACTAATGATAATTATATTGTATTCCATTATTGATGTTTGTCAATGTATTTTTTGTCGAATTGTTTTTATTATTGCATAAGAAGTTATATTGTGATAAAATAAAACTGCTAAACGAATTTAATATTACGCAATGTTGAGGCGTGTATTTTTATCTTGGTAAAAATGCAGGCTCTGTTTTCACATGCTTCAATTGCGTGATTGAATTCGTTTAGCAGCGAGAGTTTGCGTTTTTCATGCGTAGTCTTTCGGCTGCGCATTTTTTATTTTCTCTTTCGCTTAATATTCTCATATACGAATATAAAAAACTATGTTTTTCAGCCATATATCAGAATTATTCTTAAATATAATATCATAAATTGTCATACAAAACAATAAATATGCAGAAAAAAGTGGTTGCATTTCAGTAAAAATATTCTATTTATGGTCAAATTATTGGTCAGGTATAATATCCGTATCAAATACGGAAGGGATGATACTATGCCGAGAAGAGGCGAAAATATTTACAAGCGAAATGACGGCAGATGGGAGGCAAGATATGTGAAAGAGGTCTTGCCAGACGGCAGTAAAAAGTATGGTTCTGTCTATGCGAATACATATAACGAAGTAAAAGCCAAGCAACAATATTGTATGATTCATCCGCAGAAATCCTACCATAATTCATTCAATATAATCATTTCGGTTTTAGCAATAGAATGGCTTGAAAGTATAAAAAACAATGTGAAAATTAACACCTACAAAAAATATAAAAGTCTGTGCAATAAATACATTATCACAGAACTTGGCAATATTTTAGTCAGACTGTTATCTGCCAATAATATCAGAGTATTTACAAACAGGCTAATATCCTATGAATTATCCTATCAGACTATCAATGATATTTTAGTCATTCTTAACCTGATATTGAAATTTGCTGAATCGGAATATCAGATTACACCGATTAAAATTAAGTACCTCAAAATAGAAAAACACGAAATGCGAGTACTATCAAAATCGGAGCAAAAAGTATTAACGGATTATTTGATAAGTGATATGGACATCTATAAATTCGGTGTGCTTTTAACTTTATATACAGGCATCAGAATTGGAGAGCTTTGTGCATTAACTTGGGATGATATAACCGATGACTGTATTTCTATCAATAAAACTATGTACAGAATAAAGGGAGAAATCAAAATCGGTACTCCTAAAAGCATATCCTCAAACAGAAAAATACCGTTACCGCAATGTCTGTTACCATACATAAAAAGATACAGAATAGATGGATATGTACTATCAACTAAAAAACAGAAATTCTGTGAGCCGAGATTGATGCAGTTAAAATTTGCAAAGATGATAAATGAGTGCGAAATAGATAAAGCAAATTTTCACGCACTCAGACACACTTTCGCCACACGATGTGTTGAGGCAGGAGTCGATGTAAAAACATTATCCGAAATGCTCGGTCACTCGGATGTCAAAACAACACTGAACAAATATGTACATTCCTCCTTTGAGCTAAAACAGCAAAGTATGAAACAGTTGGAAATGAGTTTAATATCGTAACAATTACCGTCAGAATTTTGGTCAGAAATGGCTGAAATCTTGACGGTTTCTTTATATTTCCTCACTTATTCGTATATGAGAATAATAAACGAATATTGGAGAAATATTAATGAAAAAAGTTATTAGTATATTATTATCAATAATGATTCTTGTAAGCGCAATAAATTCAGTTAACTTTTCTGTGTATGCAGAAAACACAGCAGAATCTTTTAGTGATTATAAGTTTTCTTATATGTCAAGTGAAGAAGCAAAAGCATTTATAGGCTTTTTGTTAGGTAAAAATGATCTAAATGAAGAACTTTGGAAAACAGATATATTTTATTATTTAACAGGAAAACTTTCCAGTGATTTACAAAAAGAGACAGAAGCACGCATTGCATTTTCTAAAATAGCTAGTGAATTACTTAATGCTCGAGTTAGTCAATATGGTCAGCAAACAAATATTGCATCAACTAATTTAATCGTTTTTTTAGAGAATCGTTATGGAGTTAATATGGACGCTGAATTAGTGAACCCATTTATAAATAACGAATTAAATTCAATTAAAGAAATAATTAAAGGATTTGTAGCAATTGCGACAGATACAGAATTATATGAACTTGATGCAGTTGAAAAGATATTCAATTCAACAGAATTAATTATAAATAGAGATAAAAAAATACAAGAGTATACAAATTGTATAAAAACTATTTTCGATTTAACACAATTCACTACTTCTGCACAACAATTAGATATGTACAATCAATTTACACTCTATGTTTCTCATGCAAAATACTATTTGAATTTTGGAGAATCTGAGATTACAAATATGATTATTGAATTATCTCAAGATATTTATGATTTAACAAATGAACAGAGTAAATGGGCAAATTGTATTTCAAAAATAGTTCAGGCAATTGATGTTTTTGGATCATTAGATAATTATTGGCTTAATTGGAACACTGATGAAAGAATTGCATTATTAAAAAAATGGGCTGCATTTATAGCCTATTCTCAAAAAGCATCAGAAGAGTATGTTAAACCAGTTATGACCAAATTTTCAATATCTCAAAACACAATTTCTAAATCTGACGGAACTGTTATAAACTATAATTCCAGAAACTATTGTATAAAAAATGAACTTACATACCAACTAGAGAAGACAGATTTAGAATACAATGTGCAAAATGGAAATGTTAATATAACAAAGTATGTTGGTTATCAAGGAAAATATAATTATCTTTCTATTCCATCTATGATTGATGGATATCCAGTTACAAAAATTGAAAAATATGCATTTTGCGATATGTCTATTGGTAGCGTTATTATACCAGAAACAGTATCAAAAATAGAGGATTTTGCTTTTTATGGATGTTATAATCTAAAAAAGATTGTTATTCTTAACAATTATGTTGAATTCGGTGTATCTGTATTTGATTGGAAAATGGGTAATGCAGATCAAACTATTGAAGATATACCGATATATTGCAATATAAATTCAACAAGTTCTGAATTTTGCGAGAAGAATGATGGATTCTATGCTGCTTCTCTAAAATGGAATGGATCTGACATTTGGGGGGTAGCTGCATTAGATGGAAAATACCATATTCACTGCGGAGCAGAATTAGCGTATTTATCCGAATTAGTTAATAGCGGAATGAATCTGAGTGGATTTAAAATTGTGTTAGAAAATGATATTGATATGGGGCTAAATCCAATTAATCCTATAGGAATTTCTGACAAACTACCATATAAAGGTTCATTTGATGGAAATGGGTATAGTATTTTACAGTTTTCGATAAACAATAATAAAGATTATACTGGATTATTTGGATATGTCATATCTGAAAATACTTTTTTTAAAGATGTAAATATTATTGGTTCGAGAAATAGCGCCAAATCTGCGAATATGGGCGGTTTGATTGGATTACTATATTTACCCCCAAATGAAGATGCTTTTATAAGTGGTATTAACGTTAATATTTATGATGATACATTTTCTTATGGAAACAGAGGAGGATTAATAGGTAGTGTCAAAGGAAATGGCAATAATGACATTTTTATTTCGGATTGTTCAAATTTAAACATAACCGGATCATTTGATGGTTGGGGTGGAAATACTTCTGGAGGAATTGTTGGTAAAATAGATTTTTCAGAAACTGATTCAATTGAATTTAAGCGGTGCTTAAATAGTAAAGAAGTATTTGGAAAAGCTACTCTAGGATATTCTTCTTGTTCAAGCGGAGGAATCTTAGGAGAGGGAAATAATGGGCGATATGCTTTTGATCAATGTTCCATTGCTGGAAAAATAATTCATCAAGGATATTACACACAATGCGGTGGACTTGTTGGCAAGTTATCACCAACCTCATTTGATATTAGAAATTGCGAAATGTTTGCAAATATTCAAAGCGTTTGCAGCAATGGGCAAAGCATTGCTGGTGGATTTATAGGAAATTGTTCAAATAAAAACATGAATGACGATGGTGAAAATTGTATTATTGAAAACTCTTATGTATCAGCTGTTATAAGCGCTTGGGGCAAAGCTGCGTTTATCAACTCCACAGGTGAATTAAATGAAACCTATGCTTTTGTTGTTAAAAACTGTTTTTTGGATAAAGATAAAACTGTTACTAATAAACCGGATGACTTTATTAGTTTTTGCAAGGCGTGGGATGGACAACATTCAACCTCAAATAAGAATTATGTTAATGTTTTGCAATGTACATCAATAGAATTAAAAAATAAAAAAGAACTTTACAGTAATTGGGATTTTAATAATATTTGGGTATACTCTTCATCTGGTTATCCAGTTTTAAGATGCTTTAATTCTGTTGAACCTTGCAGTGAGCATTTTTATAACAAGAAAATTACTGCATCAACTTGTGATTCACATGGCTATACCACCTATATTTGTAATAATTGTGGGTACACATACAAATCAAATTATACAAGCGAACTTGGGCACAAATATATCTTTACCAAAACAGTTGCACCAACCTGCACCGCACAAGGCTATGATTTGTATACTTGTTTGGTATGTTCATCAACAGAAAAAAGAAATACCGTAAAAGTTTTAGATCATTCTTATGAATTTTTAAGTCATAAGGATTCAACATGCAATACTCCTGGTTATGATGAATATAAGTGTACAGTATGTTCAAATATAAAGAAAGATGAAATAGCTGCGCTTGACGGAAGTGCATTAAAGGCTTCATTAGAAAAAGCACAAACATATTTAGCAAAAGATTATTTTACGGATGAAAGCATGGCAGTATTACAAAACGTTTATGACAGTCATATCAATGATTTAGATACTTTAACAACTCAAGTGACTGTTGACAATGCAGTTGTAGAGATAAACACAGCAATAAACAGTCTTGTTTTAGGTGATTTTGCAAATGGAAAAACCGATGATGGTTTTGAATGGCACTGGGAAAAAAGTACAGGCATATTAACCGTAAGCGGAACAGGAATTATGTCTAATTATGGTTCTAAAACAATGCCATGGTATGATGTCCTTCCATATTCAACAAAAATCATTGTGTCTGACGGAATAACTACAATAGGTAAATATGCTTTTTATAATGCTACGAATGCTACGCATATTTTGTTACCTAATTCTTTGACAGAAATAGAGCAGAGAGCATTTGAGTATTGTATTTCAGTAGAAGAACTTGTCGTTCCGGACACTGTTCAGAAAATAGGATATGGAACATTTGCCAATATGACAAACTTAAAAAAAGTTACTGTTCCGGCATCAACAACCTATCGTTCATATTGTTTTGATAATGATAAAGCTATTGAAGAAATTAAGATTACTTATGGTACTGACGGAATTATGCCGATTGCAAATGTTACTACTGAGCAAGCATACTTTCTTGATATTCTCCATAAAAAAACCGGTTCATTCGGACCATGGAAATATGCAGAAAATGCTGTTGTTAAAATAGATAATGGAGTAAGTGAAATAGGAGACCGAGTATTCTATTACTGTTCGGGTATTGAAAATATAGAGCTGCCTGATACTGTAAAAAGAATAGGGACAAACAATTTTGTAAGTACAGATGCTGCTACTGAAATTACAATTCTTAATCCAGAATGTGCTATTCAAGATGGTTCTTTTACATCAAGCAATACTATTATAGGATATTCAAATTCAACAGCGGATGTATTTGCTAATAATAATTCTATACCATTCAAAGCAGTTGACGAACATACGCATACTTACGGAGAATGGACATATAACGGTGATGCAGAGTATACTTCATCAAGCAACTATAAAAATGGTACACAAACTAGAACTTGTTCTGTTTGCGGTGAAGAGGAAACTGTAGAGGCACCGAATACTGCTTTATTAAGACGAAGAGGTAATGCTCTTGCTCTTGAAAGCAGCATCACATTAACAACTTACATAACAAAGGATGTTGTTGACTATTATGACGAAGTTGATGCAGAGTTTACGCGTAACGGAAAAACAGAAGTAGTAAAAGCATCTGATAAAACATTCAAATCAGGTTCAACTGTTTATAACATATTTGATTATGCAGGTATTTCACCGCAAGCAATGGGTGATGATATTGAAATTAAGTTTTACGGAATTAAAGATGGTGTTAAGTATTGGGGAGAAACTTATACATACAGTGTAACAACCTATGTAACCTCAACACTTTCAAAAAACACCACTTCTGCTAAATTAAAAACCATGCTTGTTGACTTAATGTACTACGGTGAAGCATGTCAGATTTATCAGAATTATAAAACAGATTCATTAATGACAAATATACTCACAGATGAACAAAGGAAATTCAAAAGTTCAGATGAATTAAATCTGAAAAATATAAAGAATTCGTCATATGAAACCTGTGAAAACAGATTAGTCAGATTGGGTACAGCACTTAGACTAAATAATGCTGTTGAAATTGCAATACCGCTGAATATGATTAATGTTACTTTAGAAGAACTTACTTTCAAGGTGAAACTTGGTTCAAGAGATTTAACGTATACTTATACTGATAATCCGGAGAATTTTGAAAAAGGAAAAGACGGATATTGGTACTTTTATTTTGACGGAGTATATGCCAATCAGATGAGTGACGAAGTGTTTATAACTGCTTATAAGGGTGAAGAGCAAGTAAGCTATACGCTTAAATATAGTGTTGAATCTTATGCAGCAACTGTAACAGATGCAAAATTAAAGAAAGTAACAGATGCTATGATGCGTTACGGTAATTCAGCAAAAGCCTATTCAGGTCAATAATAAAGACATATTGATTTTGATATGAAAAAATAATGGGAGGTGAAAAAATGAAAGAGACATACAAAAAACCAATTGCTGAGGTTGAAACATTTGCAACAGTCGATGTTATCACAACATCAGGCGGTGGAGATGAGCCAATTGTAACTCCTCCGGATTGGGATTAATCCATTACAAAAAACATCCGAAGATTTCTGTTATCAGAGTCTTCGGATGTTTTTTATGTGAAAATATAATTAAATGATAATACTGAGTTCTCTAAAATAAAATTAACTTTCTTTTAAAAAACTTTTGTTACTTTTTACATTTTTCGACACTATATATTTGTAAGGCAAAATTTGTAATTTTTCTTTGTCAAGAGATTAAAATGATACATTTTTGTCGGAAAAATGTGCAGTTTTGCATTTGTTGTTGAAACTTCATGTTTTTTAGTATTAAATATAATAAAATTTATGGTAAAGGAATAATTTTATGGATATTATAGATGTTTTAAAAAATAATCCCCAAATTTCTGCTGCTTTAATAACTGCAGGGTGTGGTATTTTAGGTATTTTTATAAATATTTGGATTAATTATCGTTTTAGAAAACGCGATTTTAATATTAAAAAATTAGTTCATGATATAGAAATCCTAGAAAAATTTTATATTCCGTTAGAAAGAGAACTTTATAGTTTTTTAGCTATTATAGGAAATTTCGAAGAGTGTGCGAATTTATATGATCTTTTGAAAAAAGAAAATGATTCAAAAAATGATAGTAATAGAATATTGTTAAAAAATGCTGTTGATAAAATAAATGGATTAATCAATAATTGTAATTATATTGGAGATTACAAATTATATTTATTCCAGCAACATTTAATAGAATTGATATATATAATCGATAAGAATTTAATTGTAGACGATAATTTTCTTATAAATTTTTCTATACATGATGTCATGAAACGGATAAAAGCACTAATAGAAAGAATAGAAAAACGAAAAATAAGACTTTTATCGAAAAATACTTTGTCTTATTTCATTCATTTATTATATAAAAAGTGTAATGAACTCATAAAAAACAAGTATATTATAAAGGAGAATAAATATGAAGACTGAGCGTGAAATAATGGATATAATTATCAATGAATTAAATTCAGATACAGAAAATGGACTTGCAAGATTTTTACAAGCAAATCCATATACTAGATTTCCTTTTTATACATATGATGATATTATTACACCTGGAGTATTTGAAAATTTATTTTATTGCGAAAGTGTTAATTCAAAGTTATATAAAAATTATTTATGTAAGGCAATAGACAATCCCCATGGAAAAAATACATTTTTTATTGTTGGGTATCAAGGATGTGGAAAAACAACATTCATACATTCAGTAATAAACAAATATTCATCACTTAACAGCATACAAACTATCGAAATTGATTGCGATAAACGTGGAATTGGAAAAAGTTCAAATAAACTTAAAAAAATTTTTTCATTAAAATTACAAGAAGAACTATTGAATTTTGAAAACTTTAGTAATTATATAGATTTTTTTGTTGCGAATTTTAAAATAATTAATCAGTTTTCAAATAAAAAAGAATTAATCGAATTTTATCGCTTTATTTATTTTTGCTATTTTGTTAAAGCTTATTTTAAGCTCTTCCCTGCCCGTATCAACCGTAACGGTATTATCGTCGAAAGAGGTTAGAACGCCTTCTATAAACTTTGTGCCTTTAAGCGGAGCAAACAGCTTAATTTCAACTTCCTTTTTCAGGTTCCGTTCGAAATCACGTCTGCTTTTGAACGGTCTGTCAAGCCCCGGACTGGACACGTTAAGCGTGTAAGGCAAGCCGCCCGACGGGTCGAATTCGTCAATCGGGTCGTTGATTGCGTTGTGAAATTTTTCACACGTATCCAAATCAACCCCGTTTTCCGTTTCTATGAAAACCGTAAGCGTATCGGTATGTTTATCGAACTCGACATCGACGATTTCTATATTCATAGGTTCGGCGAACTTCTGTAAAAAATCTCTTATCTCTTCAACCGGTTTAAACTGCACAACTCCCCCTATATGATTATTGAGTGCCTTGACAGGCACTCAATCTAAATATCGATTAAGGTTATATTTATTTTACCATAGTTATTTATAAAAAGCAAGCTTTATTGCAATTTTGGTAAAGATTTTTTAAT
>DKZG01000016.1 GCA_002493595.1 Ruminococcaceae bacterium UBA7080
GATACAGGCAATCAGCGATGCTCTGACTCCCCTGCTTATATTGCCAAATCCACGATGCGTACAAGCTTTAATAATTTTTTCGTTGCTGATCAGCGGGATAATCACAGCTTCACCGCTGCTCTCCTCTTCCAGCTTTGCAAGAAGTTCAATGCACGCATCAATAAGCTCTGTATCCATTTTATCAGCTTTTGCAATTTCTTCATCAATTACCGAATTAAAAAATTCACTTAGTTCGCTTTTAAAAACTTTATCGCTGCATAAATTATCAAGTATACTTTTATTCACAGTAATATTCAAGTTATTCCCCTCCTTTGCTGTTGTTTTCAATCACATAATCAATCAGGGTCTTTATTTTGGTTCGCAGACGTGATGTACGGTTAGCTACTGCCGACGGAGTTATTTTATAATACTCTCCTATCTCCTTCAAAGCCATACCTTCAACATATTTCTGCTGATAAAGAAGCTGCTCATCAGCACTTAGTTTTTCAAGCAAAACTCTTTTAAGATAGTCATAATCCAAATCACATGCATCTGTGAACGTTTCTTCAACAGGTATATTTTCTGCCTTTTCAAGTTCTATCGTACGTTTTGCATTTTTATAATAATCGGCAAGTGAGCGCTTAACCATATTATCTGCTGTGCGGTAGAGAAACGCCTTGGGCTTTTCAATAACGTCACCTCCCAGCAGCTTTTTATAATAAATCAAAAAAGCATTTTGCACACAGTCATCAACTGCAACGGCATCTTCCTTCAGTCTTACGGCACAATATTTAACAAGCAAATTACCGTAAAGCTTATATGCCTCCTGCAGCATTTGGTCTGCCTGAGCTTTATTTATTCTTGCCATAACGTCCTCCTCCCTTCAAAGAATGGATCCAATCTTTTCATAAGGTAGTCAACCTAAAACAGAAATATGTCACAAAAAAATACAAATTTCCGCATTAAATTTATAACAATCAAATCAAAAATCAAAACATAAAAAATAAATCCGGCTAAAGGAACCGGATTTACTGTTTTTCGTTGTCTATTCACCGCAAAGCAAATCTATATTTTTAACTATCAAATCAAAGAAATGCTCAACGATTTCCTTATCTTTATCATTACCGCGAACACACATGGAAATTGTAAGCTCCTTGCGAACTGATGTTACTGACAAAAGAGCATATGGCTTATATTTAACAGCACCGCTCATAAAGCCATCCGTTGGCTCATTGCCCGCCAAGGCAAGCTGATCAACCTCTAAAATACCAATATTGCTCATTGCCAAAAGCGGATTTGCATATCCGATTTTTATAACCTCTTCAGAAGCGGCAAGCGGCATGATTTTATAACCCAGTGAAAGCAGGGGCAGTCCATGCAAACCAATAAACCTGTCCTCTTTAAACTGGTTAGAGGAAAACACAACATAGTTAAGCGTTTCAAAAATATTTGCACCCTTTTCAGGAACTTTACACTGCATCCATGCCGTATGATTGGTAACACCCTGATCTCCGTTATCCTTAATATGACGCCTTAAATCCACAGCACATGAAATGGAAACACTCTCATTCGAAGCAAAACCCGCTAACTCATAGAGAGCGTAGAAATACGCAGTCAAAAGCATATCGTTTATTGTTGCACCATGCTTTTTGCCTGCTGCACGTATTTCATCAAATTTTGCTGCAGGTATCTTTCTTTTAGCAATAAAAGATTTATCGTGAATGCTGTCAGGCGTAAACGGGAAGCCATGCTCATCTCTTGAATTCACATTTTTGTAAAGATTTTTTGCCAGACGTTTCTCTCCTGCAGAAAAATCCTCATAAACTGACTCATATGAACGAGTGCCGGTTCTCAAATCGACCGGGCTGATTCCTTTTTCTACAAAATCGCTGTAGTTTTTACACAGCGCTTTCATAAAATATTTAAGGTCTCCGCCATCCATACACATATGATTTTCAACCACACACAAAACCGAACGCCCGCTGTGATTAAAAACCGCAACCTTCATCTGAACATCAGCATCCGGCGGTATATACTGAACAAGAAATTGATTAATTTCTTCATCAAGTGCTTCTTCACTAACATATTTTACTGTGAGCACATCGTCAATTTTATAATCCTTTACTGTCCAAAAAGGATGAATCCTATTATCCGTAAAAGAGGAATGAAGCACAGGTGCCTTTTCAAAAAAACAGATAAGCACAGTTTTCAGTGCATCAATATCTATTTCATAATCATAACGAAGCTCTACATGCACCATTCGGTCATTGAAATCACGAAACAAATAATGCATTTTATCCCATAACTCTGCATTTAATTTTCTTTCCATGTATCAATTACCTCCTGCTTGTATCTTTTATTTCTTGCCGCTGATGCATACATAACACAAATATCTGCGAATAAAGAAGCAATAATCAGCAGCCAGCCTATATCCCATGCGACAATACCAAGTGCACATATAATAATGAACAGCATTGTTGCTACCACCGGAATATAAATAAGATAATTGATAATAGCAAATTTCTGCCCTGTAATTTTGGCATAAGCTCCGTCAGCAACAAACATCATCGCAATACCCGCAATGATAATAACCCAGCTTCTGGAAAAACCGGACATAACCAGTGCAAAAAGAAACATGGCTACAGTAACAACCATAACATCGAGTGCCAGCAATACTCTGGCAAAAACATGAAAAATTCTGCGCATAGACGAAATTTTGCAAACTCCGAGAGATAACAGGTATGCTACCCAAAGAAGTATTCCGTCAACAACAATCAGCCAACTTTGAGCCCAATTCTGCGTAATAAAACTGATTGCAAGATAGACAATAATTAACCCTATAATATATATTACTGAACCTGCAACATTAAATATAGCACGCCTTTTTTCCTTAGCAGCAGAAGTTTCCTTCTCATAATATGCCTTATACTCAGCTTTTAAATCAGCATGCTCACTAATGATTAAGTCACTTATTACTTTTTGATTGGATATTCCCCGCTGTGACACCTCAAGATATCTTTCGTTCATCTCATCAAGAACTTTTCTTTTAAATTTGAACATCAGTTTATCACCCTTTTGATCAGGCAATACACTTTCAATATAATCTATAAATTGCTTCATATTACATTTCGTCCCCAATAGTTATTTATTAGAAATCCGGACATTTATCAACGAATTATATATGTATACTATCACAAAATACCACAGACTACAATATTTAATCAATAAACAATATATAAACTTTGCAGCGTAGGATTTTTATTTTTTTACGGTACCTGATGTCTATATCATATTAAATCTCATAGCTATAAGTTAGAATTTAGTTAAGGATATTTGATAGGGGTAATATAATGACAAAAGATAAGCTTTTGATATGCTTCAAGAATTGGTATGATCAGCATGCAATCACTCCCCTGCTGAATGGTAATAAGGTTGAAGCTTATCTGCTTTGTGTAAAAGAAATCTATATTGATGAAAATGTCGGCATTAACCGAAGCTACTATCAATATACCTTAGATGCAAACTTAACAAGAGACGGTCTGCCAAAAGCAATGATATATTCCTCAATTGATTTGCTCGGCATAGCCCCAAACGGAGATGTAATCAGCATCAGACCCATCGATTATGATATAGTATAAAAGCGTAAAAAAGCTATAATTTTTCAAAATAATATAAATTTTTTCTTGACATATCTATTTTTTTATGCTAATATTATTCAGCAATACAGAGGTATAGTGTAACGGTAACACTCCGGACTCTGACTCCGTCATTTAAGGTTCGAATCCTTATACCTCTGCCACGATGGACAATTCTGTAACGAATTGTCCATTTTCTTTCGCCATTTGGCACATTTTTGCACCTTTTCAGGTGCTTTTTTTCGTTTTTAGATTTATTAGCGTTTTCTGATTGCAGACCATTGCGAGACTTTTTGAGACCACAAACCCGCCAAATCATACCAATTTGGTGAGAGACAACCGAGAGATAACGGCAAGGAATATTTTATCATCCCTTGCCGTTACCTTAATTGTTGGCAACATCGAAGCCTGTGCTTTCGCAATACAACACATACCACACTTTGATGCCAAAGTCCAGATCAATATTGAATTAGTTTTTGTTTGTGATATAATTAAAGTGCAAATAGTATACAATTTGAAAATTTACAAATATAATATTGAGGAGAAAAGATATGAATACATTTATGTTGGTTCTGTTTATAGTATCACTGCTTGCTAGTATGGTAAGTTTGATACTGTTGATTTTAAGTTTTGTTACTAAGAAATTTAAACCAAATAGAAAGAAATATGGTGTTTTATTTGTGGTTATTATTGTAGTTTTCTTTGCCAGTGTGTTTGGATATGAGGTAACTTTGACTAATGAAGAACGACTTGAAATTGCTAATCAGCAAAAAATTAGCGAACAAGAAAAATCCGATGAAGAAGCAATGAAAACTGAACAGAACACTAAGCAAAGCACTCGTCTGGAGGATGTGGCTGATAATAAATCGCAAGAGTCCACTAGTTCTAAATCAAATGCAACTAAAGAATCTTTAAACTCAGACTTAGAAATTATCACTCGTAAAGGACATCCTACTTACTACGGAAGCGTAGAAACATCTCACTCTGTTTGGAGAGATGTAAAGAAGGGGAAAATTATTTTTGCTGATTCTAATGATAATTATGATGATACTACTATCTTATCAATAAACGCTTATAGGAATTCGGATCTAATAAGAGGAATATCTGTAAATTTCAGTAATTTTGAAGAACCTTGTGTAATGACAGTTGATGAAGTTTTACCTATTGTTGCGTCATATATGCCGTTTGATATTATGGATATGTATTATCAATTTAATAAATCTGAATTGATTAAACCTGACGAGGATAGTAATGGTGAGTACTATTATGTTATTTCTTATAATTTGACTGATAATGGTAAAGAAACTTATTATTCAAAAGAACATGAGTATTCAGGAACTATAGATGTTATCATTTGTGCAAATAAAGAAGGTGTTGTAGAGACTTTTGATATAAAATTCGGTACTCCTCGTTGGATGAGCTCATTAAGTACTAATAGTTATCATCAAGTAGAATGGAATTGTAATTTATACAGCTATAGATAGAAAAATAACAGATTAAAGAAAATAATTACATTCAAATTTTACTATATTGTTTGTCACCATAATTTGAGGTGGGGGTACTGCATTAAATGCAGTACCCCCACCTCGTTTTTGTTGTTATGCAATTATAATTGATTGCTTTTGAGCAGCATAGCTTTCTAATCGTTTTCGGTTTTGCTCGAACACCTCGTCTACCATGTGAGTGTAAATTTTAGCAGTTACAGATATATCACTGTGTCCCATCAGTTCTTTGGCAACATTGATTGGTACTCCTGCAGCTTGGCAGTCCGTGCAGAATGTATGTCTGAGTAGGTAAGGCTCTAAATCTTCAGCTAAGGTTGATTTGGTTATCTGATTTCTGTAAACAGTTGCACCATTTGCAATATCCATTTCTCTTTTGAAGTTATGCCATGCATGATAAAATGCGTTTTCATCCATGGGTAATGCATTGTTTTTTACTCTGACGAACACATACTTATCGTTTTGTCCTTTTAATTTATGCTTGATGAGTTCGTTTTTTAATTGAGGCGGAATCGGTATCTTTCTGCCTGTTCCGGCTTTAGTTTTTGATTTGCCTACTGTCAGTATGCTGTTTTCAAAATCTATCCAATCCCATTCCATTCGGCGAATTTCAATCGGTCTGAGCCCGCAGTAAAGCATAGTTAATACCATTGTTCCAGCATAATGCGTTTTTGCCGTTTCGAGAATCATTGCCCGTTCCTCATCGGTTATCGGACGCCTTTCTCCTTGCGTAACACTCGGCAGAATAATGTCCTCAGCAGGATTGTCAGGAATCAATTTCTGCTTTTTAGCCTTACGCATTATTCGTCTTAGTACCATACGCAGTTTTGATACCATTGCCTTGCTTTTGCCTACATACTGATTCAAAAATCGTTGACAATCATCCTCTTTAATGTCGCATAATTTGTAGTCAGCAAAGTAGGGGATGATATGCGTGTAAACATAGTTGCGATAATTCTCTTTATTGACCTGACTGCAATCTGCATTTTTAATATTTAACTCAAACCAATTCTCTGTAAAGTCTTTAAACAGCATATCGGGAAATACTCCCTTGTGTTTTTCAGTTTCTTTCTGAATGTAGTAATCACGGATTTTATCATCCATAATTTTGCGGCATTCTTTTTCTGACTTTTTAGAACGAGCTGTTAAAACATCGTATTCACCTAAATCATTCTTAATTCGTTTCGTCATACGATAACAGATAAAATTTCCGTTTTTATCGTATAGTTCGTACATAAAATACCTCCTTTTTTGCCTCTGCGGTAACACAAACATTACCACAGAGACTTATAGAAGTCCAGCTAATATAGAGATTATTTGTAAACAAATTCAAGTACATCATAAATGTAGTATTTATTTGCGTTTCCGATTTCTGCACAAGATAAATTTGAAACTAATTTTCTTGCCGTTTCTCTGCTGATTCCAAGAACTTTACCAACCTCGGTCACATTAAGAAAGCAACCGTATTGTGCCGATATTTCATTTGCCATTGCTTTTAATTCTGCTTTTGTTTTTTTCGTATATATTTCCTTCTTCTTTATTACAACCCCTACTATGACACCGTAACTTTTCCTTTAACCAAGCCAAATTCTATGGTTTACAGCACCTATCATAGGCACCTAAGGGCGTTTTACGACACCTAAGATGAATTTTCAGAATTTGGCTTAACGGCGGGCGTTGCACGCCGAAGTTGAGCGAGTAGAGCGCTTCCAAAGCGCCTACTCTTTCTCCTGCTTGAAAATCGACCTTGAGTTTTTACTGTGTTTTGCTGTAAACAATAGGGGTTTGGGCTTAGCCCAAAGGCTTTGTTTCGCTGCCATCGGCGAGCGTAATACAAAGCCGAAACTCGCAGATACCAAAGCATCTACTTTCGTATCTGCTTTGGATAAAACAGGAAAAGACTACATTTGTTCCATCCGTCCTTCTGACCTCGACAAATGTCCACAAATCGAGTTTTGTATCTGTTTTGAGTAGTTTGTTTAATCAATTTTTCTTTCTCATTTTTTTGTTGAGAGGGGTTTTATTATTGTTCGTCATCATTTTATGAACCAGGGGTGGTTCAAATTTTGCGGACGGTGTAGATGTTGCTTTGTTGTGCATTGTCAAGATATCTTTTTGTTATGTCCACATAACCTTTATCTTTCAGACTTTTTATAGCCTTGCGACATGAATTTTCACACATACCGCAATAATGAGCAATGTTCGGTACTGACCAATAGCTCTGACCGCTTTTATTTTTTGCTTTAGTCAGAAACGAATACACCACAAATTCATTCGGTGTAAATCCTTCATCAAATATTTTATTCGGCAATGTAAAATAATTTCCGTTAATACTGTTAAGCCTCCTTTTCAAAATTTTATAGATTTCAAATGCAAAATGACAAAACAAAAGTCGGGTACTGAAACCTACACATACTTTTACACAGACTACTCCCTTGTGTGAGGAATGTTATGTAAATATGTATTCGTTTCAATGCCCGACTTAATATCAGTATCGTTCATTAAACTAAAAGAATTCGTTTTAACCGTACAGTTAAACGATAAAAAATATTTAATTGTAAAGTATAATGTTGGTTTCCTCTGCCAACATTATTTAGTTTAGCAAAATATCACTTTGCTGTCAATATATAAAAATTCGACCTATTCCAAATTCAAAAGAAATAGGTCTTTCCATTTGTAATTTTCTGATTTTATAATACATTTTGACGAATAAAATATGTAAAAATCTGTTAGACTAAAATAATATAAACATTGCAAGCTATATATTATTCATTAAAATCAATTCTATGATAAATACACATGACCAACCAAAATCCTGTGCACCTAATCCTTTGCCGTTTCGTGAATCATAATACTCATAAATACTGTCGGTATTATCATAACACCACTGTAATATAGTTTCGGTAATATCTTTTGCAGTATCGTTATATCCGTAATTTTTCAAACCTTTTACGGCAAAATATGCAGTATTCAGCCAACAAGGACCACGCCAATAGTTAGATGAAGCATATTTTTTATTATCATAACTGATTGTCGGCATACCCGGGTAAAAACTTTTCTTTATAAGTTTGTGTGCATTTTCAGCTTGCTTTTTGTCTGCGATATTACAGAACAACGGCATAAATGACGCAGGAGAAAGATTTTCCGTGAATTTCTTCAATTTGAAATTGTAATCACAATACCAACCATTCTTTTCAGAGTACAAAATTTTATTGATATTTGCGGAAAGTTTATCTTTTTTGCTTTTGAAAATATTTATTTCATTGTATTTGCCTATTCTTTTTGCAATATACTCCATAGATCTATAGAAATCAAACATAAAGCAGTTGCAGTCAATGGCATAGCAACCTGAAATAAGGTGTGGAAAATCAAATCTGACAGTATTATCCCATCCGCTTTCCATTTTGCTCTTTTTGTAGAAAAACAGTGTTCCGTCAAATCTGTATTTTTCCCACCATGCGAGGTTTTTCTTTAAATAAGGATAAGCATATTTAAGAAAATCCGTATCGGGAGATATTTGGTCTGCACACATTATTGCCCATGCAAACACAGGCGGTTTGGTAAATCTTACAACTTTTTTTCCGGTTGTGTAAATCACATCGGGAAGCTGACCGTTTGGCAACATATTGTCAAAAAACACTCTTGACTGGTCCTGTGATATTTTTTTATCAAAACGACTTATGGCAAGGAGATGAAATGCACTGTCCCAATTCCATACACCCTGATATGTACGAGGAGAAGGAACTATGCACTGATAATCCGAAAAGGTGAATTTATCATCATTTTCAGGTTTTTTGATTATATTGCCGTAAAGTGTTTTAATTGCTCGTGTTATAAGTGTTTTATCTCTTTCACTGAAATTTTCAAAATTATAAATGTGATCTTTTATTTCCATTTTTTCTTGTATGATATAGTTAATAACTAAATCATGCCCTTTCAATTTTCAATGTATAAAGTTGACATTTTTTGCCAACAATATTTAGTTTAGCAGAGTTTTTTGTGTTTGTCAACGATTTGAAACAGCATCCTGATAACAGTTCATAATACTGCTTGACAGCAGGGTTTCAGAATTGTATAATAACTTATGACACGGGGTGTTATAAGTTATTGGGCGGGTGATAATCTTGGTTGAGCAGGACAGCTTAAAGCAAATCAGAAACAAGCATTTATCAGATATACTCTATGAACTGAGAGCAAAGGGAGATTGCAGCCTTGCAGAGCTTACGGAAAGTACTGACGGCGGACTGACTACCGTGAAAAAATGTGTTTTTCAGGCTATGGAGCTTGGTATGATTCTTGAGGGTGATATAGGTGCGTCCACAGGCGGACGAAAAGCGAAACGGTATCTTATCAATAAGAATTACCAGTATTTTTTACTGATTATTGTTGACAACAATGATTTGCTTTGTCGGATTTATGATTTTGAATATAAGCTTTGTAAAACATATTCCGTGCAGTTTCAGATGGATTATTATATGGATTGTGTTTATAAAGTAATAGACCGGGCAAGTGAAAAATATAATCTCGGCACGGTTTGTCTGTCTGTTCCCTGTGTAATTAAAGATGGTGTTATACTGGATTGGTATTATAACCGGCAGATGCAGGGCGTGAATATCAGGAAACAGCTTGAGGATAAATATCCGTTTAACATAATTGTGCAAAATGATATGAAGCTTGCGGTAATAGGTGAAGGTTCAAGACAAAAGCAAAATGTTAAGGATCTTGTTACCATACAGCTTGGTCATAATGGTATCGGTATGGCGGAAATGGTAAACGGTCATCTGGTAGAGGGCTGCTCGGGTTTTGCAGGTGAAATCGGTTTTACGAGTGATTTGAGAAAAAATGTAATGGGAATAGCTTATCCTGCAAAAATCGTGAGAAATGCAATTATTTATGTAAACCCTGAATTAATTGTTTTTTATAAATCTGACAGACAAAATAATTTTAATCAGATTTTCAGTGCGGCAGTGAAAGGATTACCTGATTTTGCAGTTCCGAGATTTGAGGTTTCCGATGATTATATCGGCGGCGTAGTTTTAGGCTTTAAACAATTAGTGGATAAATATGGTTACTTTAAGAAAAAGGAGTAAAAATTTATGAACTATAAAATAGAGAGAAGCAAGCACACAGATTTTGGTATTTATGAGCAAAACAAACTTGAGGAAAGAAGCTGGTTCATACCGTTCTCATCAGTAAAAAAGCTTGCTAAAACAGACTATAAAAACGAGAGATATAAGTCAGACAGAGTGCAGTGCATAAGCGGAGAATGGGACTTTGCATATTACGAAAAGCTGAGCTATGTACCGGATGTGTTTGATACGGACCTTACAGGCTTTGATAAGGTAACCGTGCCGTGTACCTGGCAGAGAACAGGGTATGATCAGATTGCATATATCAATACACGCTATCCGTTCCCCAAAAAGCCGCCCCATATCCCTGCGGATGTGGCTGTGGGTATTTACAGAAAGCGGGTTGAGATAAAAAAGGCAGATAAGCGCCGCACCATTTCTTTCTTGGGCGTTGCCGGTGCATTTGCCCTTTATGTAAATGGTGAATATGTCGGCTACAGCGAAGGCTCACATAATACCGCTGAGTTTGATATAACTAAGCTTTTAAAGGACGGTACAAATGAGATTGTCGCCGTTGTATATAAATGGAGCAACGGCTCCTATCTGGAATGTCAGGATATGTTCCGTGAAAACGGTATCTTCCGAGACGTGCTTATCACAGAGTTTGCAAGCAGCTATATAAATGATTTTACACTGCGTTCTGCAAAGAACAGCGACGCCACATACAATCTGGATATTTCCGTGGAAGGCTGCTTTGAAAAGAATACAAGAATTGAAATCAAATCGGCAGAAAAAGAGCCTGTTATCTGTGCAGAGCTTCTGCCGGAAAAGGGCGTAACATGCACAAATCTTAAGGTTGATGAGTGGAGTGCCGAAATCCCGAATCTCTATGAATTAACCATTGTTTTGTATAAAGAGGATAAAGAGCTTGAGGCAATACGTACCTATTACGGCTTTAAAGATGTTAAAATCGACGGAGAGGTATTCCTCTTCAACGGCAAAGCCATCAAGTTCAAGGGCGTCAATCACCACGATACCCATATGACAAAAGGCTATGCTATGAGTCTTGAGGATATGGAGCTGGATATACAGCTGATGAAGGAGTATAACTGCAACGCAGTCAGAACTTCTCACTATCCTCCCGACCCTGCATTTTTAACCATGTGTGATATGTACGGTCTTTATGTGGTGGACGAGGCGGATATTGAAACACACGGCTTCTATGCCGTTCCCCATACCACCTACAATCCCAACAGATTAAGCAATGACACAAGCTGGACCATGCACTACCTCGACAGAGTGAAAAGAATGTACGGCAGAGATAAAAATCACCCAAGCATCACAATGTGGAGCTTAGGCAATGAATCAGGCGGTTACAAGTGCCAGGATGTCTGCTATGAATATCTCAAAAATGAAAACCCGGAAATCCCTGTTCACTATGAGGGTGTCATCCGCAGCAAGCGCTGGGCGTATGATGTGGTATCCCATATGTACGGTACACCTGACCTGATGAGAAAAATTCTTAAGGGAACAGCCGGGGATAAGTATAAAGGCAAGCCCTTCTTCCAGTGCGAATATGCCCACGCAATGGGCAACGGGCCCGGCGGTCTTGAAGAGTATATGCAGCTTTTCTATGCATCAAAGCAGTTTATGGGCGGCTGTATCTGGGAGTGGGCTGATCACAGTGTTTATGACGAAAATGCAAAATACAAGTGGACCTACGGCGGCGACCATAACGAGCCTATCCACGACGGCAATTTCTGTGTCGACGGCCTTTTTTATCCTGACAGACAGCCGTCAAGCGGAGCACTGGAAATGAAAGCCTGCTACAGACCAATCCGAGCAAAATATATGAAGGATAATATATTTGAGCTTTGGAATACAAGAGACTTTGCTGACAGTTCTGATATTAAAATTGAATTTGCAGTTCTCTTGGACGGCGAAAGCAAAGAGGTCGGCACAATTGCAAGTGTTATTCCTGCAGGAGCAAAGAAAAAAGTACAGATTACTTCAACATATTTTAATCAGACAGATAAGGATGTTTTTGTTAACTTTATCTATACCAATAAAAACAGCGGTGATGAAATTGCAACAGAGCAGGTTATCGTTTCACAGGCAGAGCTAAAAAAAGCCGATAATCAGACAAAGCAGGCTAAGATAACACAAAACGGCAATACAATCCACATTGCATTCGATAACGGCAGTGCGATGTTTGATAAGAACAAGGGTCTTGTCAGCTATGTGAAAAACGGCACGGAATACCTGAAAGCCAATCCGCTGGATAAGGCAAACGGCTTTGTTCCTCATATCTACAGAGGCAGACTGGATAACGACCAGTATATGGTAATATTTTGGAAGATAATCGGACTTGACTGCTCAAATGCAAAGCTTACTTCCTGTAAAATAAAGAGCAATGGCAACATTAAATATATCAGCACAGTGTATCATTTTGTAACAAGAGGTTTGTTTATTCTTGCAAAAGCACAGATTGATTATTACATTGATAAAAACGGAAAACTGACTGTAAGCGCATCACTAAAAAAGGTGTGCCCACTGACAGACCAGCTGCCGCGCTTCGGAGTGCATACAGAGCTGAAAAGCGAGTTTGAAAATATTCAGTATTACGGCAGAGGTCCGATTGAGAATTATTCCGATTTCAAGGAACACGCACCGATTGGTGTTTACGAAACCACGGTCAGTGATATGGCGCATAAGTATATCAAGCCGCAGGACTCAGGCAACAGGGGTGATGTACGCTACAGTATTCTCTCAAACAAAAACGGTGTAGGCTTAAAATTCACGGCACTTGAAAGATATATCAATTTCAATGCAAATCACTTTACGCTCGGTCAGCTTAAAAATGCCAAGCATATTGAAGATTTGCCGGATGCGGACACAACCTTTGTTGCAATAGACGGCTTTGTCAGGGGCACAGGCTCAGGCAGCTGCGGTCCTATCCCGTCAAAGGAGCACAGAATTGATTTCGGTTATTTCAAACCACTTAACTTCTCTTTTGAGATGGAATGCAAATAAGAAAGGTAATACTGATGAAAACTTCTAATCAGCCTGTTATTAAATTGAATATTGAGGATAAGTTGGTAAAATTCAGTGTAACAAACGGATGGCATGCTGAATTTATCGGCGCCGATTTTCCTCAGCTTGTCGACGACTCATTAAAAATACACACACCGCTTAATGACACTTATGCAACACTTTCATTCAGATGCACAAGCGGCGACGCTGCAATTGAGAAGGATGTAAAGCTTGAAATAAAAGGAATTTACAAAGCATATGAGAAAAAACCAAATATAATTCCCGAACCTGCACAGTGGCACGCCTTTGGCGGCGTTAACAATACTATATGTACCTACTCTTATGATACTGCGTTTGAGGACGAAGCCGAAGCATTTGCCGAGGAGTATTTCAAACTAACCGGTAAAGCAATTGAGCATGTCAGCACTCACAGTGACCTATCCTTTTCGTTTGAGCGTTCTACAGAATATCTTGGCAACGAGGGGTATGAAATTGAGTGCACCGAAAACAAAATTGTTATTAAAGCATGCAAAAAAGCAGGAGCAATATGGGCCGGAAAAACTGTATGTCAGCTTATCATTCAGGGCGGCTTTCCATGTGGCATAATGCGCGATTATCCAAGATACAGCGTCAGAGGATTTATGCTTGATGTCGGCAGAAAACCTGTTTCATTAGCATCCTTGGATAAGATTGCTGATTATATGTCTTGGTATAAGATGAATGATTTTCAAATTCATCTTGGCGATAATTATATATGGCTTGAGGATTATGCTCAAAATGGTGATGAAAGTACATTTGATGCATATCAGGCCTTTCGCCTTGAAAGCTCAATAAAAAATCAAAAAGGTGAAACACCTACATCCAAGGATTACAGTTATTCAAAGGCTGAATTTAACGATTTTATAAAACGTTCTCTTAAAAAGGGTGTAAGAATTACTCCTGAAATTGATATGCCGGCACATGCACTGGCCTTTACAAAAGTATTTCCGGAATATGCAGTTAAGGGTAAGGTTTCGCCGCTTATGAAAAAAAGGCCATTAACCGATCATATTAATGTTTCAAAACCTGAAGCCATAGAATTCGTGAAAAAAATATTTGACGAATATACTTTGGGCAGTGATCCCGTATTTCCAAGAGAAACAACCATACATATAGGTGCTGATGAATTTTTAAGCGATTATCGCGCTTACCGCAGGTTTATTAACGAGCTTGTTCCACACATAAAAAAAACAAATACAGTACGACTTTGGGGTGGTCTCACCTGGATAAAGGACAGTCCCGAGACACCTATAATCAAAGAAGCAATTGAAAATGTGGAGATGAATTTATGGTCGAGCAACTGGGCTGACGGAAAAGAAATGTATGATATGGGCTTTAAGCTTATCAATACCATCGACCACCAGCTCTATATCGTTCCAAACGGAACAAAAATCAGAGCCCCATACATGGACTTTATCAACAAGCGAAGAGCATTTAAGCAGTTTGAACCGGGCAGAATCCGAATTAAAGACAAGGGCAGATATGTTGATTTGCCGGCCGGTAATAAACAACTGATAGGTGCATGCTATGCAATATGGCAGGATAATATTGACAAACGCTCAAAAGGCATTAACGAACAGGACCTTTTTGACAGATTTATCGACAGTGCTGCATTTATGGCAGAAAAAACTTGGGGCTCATGTACAGATAAACACACCTCAAAAGAGGTTGATGAAGCAGCTGCTGCTATAAACAAAAGAATTAAATGCCGGAACAAACCATTCAAGACTATGACTGATATAAGTTTAAAAGGCGGCAGCAGCTATGTCTCCACCGACTGTTTCAGCCTTGACACGGGCAAAAAGCTGCAAATACAAATTGAATTTGATGAGGTCGTACCGGGGCAAATTCTTATGGAGGCTGATGCACCATACGGAAGCTATGATATAAGAATTACCAAAAACGGTAAGCTTGGTTTTACCTGTGAATATCACGAATATGAATTTGATTATAAACCTATACCAAACAAAAAGCTTTGCATCATAATTGATACAAAGCCTCTGCGCACTATACTGAAATCCGGCTTATTTATAAGAAAAAGAGCAACCGGCAGCTATAGTTTTGATGGTAAAATACGCAATACCAATATACGAAATTCATCTTTCAGCATCCCTACTGCCAGAATCGGTTCAAAAACCAACTCTGTTAAAGCGCATATATTTAACATCTGTGAAAAATAAAAAACAGCCTGCTTAGCAATTTCACTAAGCAGGCTGTTTTTTAGATTTTTTCATTTATCTTTTTAACAAGCTGTTCTTTAGGCAGAAATCCAACAGAACTGTCTACAATTTTTCCGTTTTTAATCATAACAACTGTAGGAATACTGGCAACACCAAAGGCGGAAGCAAGCTCACCCTCTTCATCAACATTTACTTTTCCCACCTTAAGTTTTGCATCATAGTCATCTGCAATCTCCGAAACAATCGGTGAAAGCATTCGGCATGGGCCGCACCATTCTGCCCAAAAGTCCAACAGCACCGGTATATTTGAATTTAATACCTCTTCTTTAAAATTGTTTTTTGTAATTTTTAATTCTGACATTTTTATTCTCCTTTAATCTTTAGATTTATAATAAAGCATACAGTGGCAGTATCCTTCAAAATCCGGATCATTGATCTGCTCCTTAAATTCTTTACACATACACTTATTTGCATCTGTTTTTTCTATACGACAGGGGCAATAACCGCCTGTTCTTTTTAATCCTTCTTTAACTGATTTAACAATTTCCTTATCCGTATTTAAGGTTATTTTCATCTTCTTTACCTCCTATAATTATCTTATCGTATTTACAGTTTACCTGAAAATCGCATTTAAAACAGTGACTTAGTCTCATTTTCAGTTAAAATTTATAATTCTCTGAGCTCATCTACTTTTTTCAGCAAAATATATCCCCGTTTCAGCTCCACTAAACCATCAGCCGAAAAACGTTTAAGCATCCTTGCAACTACCTCTCTTGCTGAATTTATATGCTGCGCAATTTGCTCCTGTGTCATATATATTTCAGTCTTGCCGGTTTTATCATATTCATCCACTAAAAATGAGGCCAGACGCTGATCCAATTTAAAAAATAAAATTTGCTGCATTGTCCACATAACGGTTGAAAAGCGCTTGGTCATAAGCTCATATGTAAAGCATTTTACATATATATTCTGCTGCATAATCCGCTGAAAGGCAGAGCTTCCTATGACCAAAACTTCACAATCCTGCTGTGCTGTCATATGCGTATCAAAGCTGATTTGACTGATTACACAGGATGCCGAAAGCACACATTGCTCATCCCGGTTTATTTTGAACAATGTAATTTCTCTGCCTTCTTCTGAAATGACGCTGACACGAATGCTACCCTTTAAAACATAAATCATCCCGAGACACGAGCTTTCACTGCTGTGAATCATGCTGCCCTTCTCGTATTTTCGTATTGAAGCATTATTTATCAAAAATTCTTTTTCACTTTTATCCAAATCATTCCAGAAAGAAAGCTGAGACAGATATTTAATCATACTTCTTATCACCCTTTATTTTATAAAATCAACTTTTGTATTTTCATTATACTGCATTAAGAAAAAAAATAAAAGTGACTACATCACACTGCATAACATTCATTTTTAAGTAATTGTTTTTGACATTACAAATCGGGAATATTATAATTAAATCAAAAACGCAAGTTTTATTTTAAGGAGAGCAAAATGAAAACACGTTGGTACAAGGATGCTGTTGTATATCAAATCTACCCAAGAAGCTTTATGGATTCAAACGCTGACGGAATCGGAGACTTGAACGGTATCACACAGAAAGCAGATTATATTAATGCACTCGGAGTAGATGCGGTTTGGCTTTCGCCCTGCTATAAATCACCCAACGATGATAATGGCTATGATATAAGTGATTACCGCGATATTATGGACGAATTCGGCACACTTGAAGACTGGGAATGTATGCTGAAAGCATTTCACAGCCGAGGTATCAAAGTGATTATGGATTTGGTGGTAAATCATACATCCGATGAACATATATGGTTTAGCGAAAGCAGAAAAAGCAAGAGCAATCCATACAGAGATTACTATATTTGGAGAGACGGCAAAGGAACTGACGGCAAAACTCCGCCAAATAAATGGCGCGCCTGCTTCGGCGGTTCTGCCTGGGAATATGATGAGAACACAAAGCAGTTTTATCTTCACCTATTCAGCAAAAAGCAGCCTGATTTAAACTGGGAAAATCCAAAGGTACGAAAAGAGGTTGCCGAAATCTGCAACTTTTGGCTAAAAAAAGGAGTAGATGGGTTCAGATGCGATGTTATAACATATATTTCTAAACCGAACGATTTAATGCGCGCTTCACAGAATGATGTGGTGGTAGGACCACACTGGAAAGAATATATTCAAGAACTTTCTGAAAATGCACTGAATAATTTTGATACAATGATTGTAGGCGAAGCTGCAGGAATTGATTTTAAACGTGCGGAAGATATTACCGGCGAGGGTAAAAATTTGCTTGATATGCTGTTTCATTTTGAGCATGTATGTGAATTGCCGGTATGCAGCTATAATCAAAAATCAACAAACCTTAGGCGATTTAAAAGAACTCTGTTCAAATGGCAACAGCTGTCTGATAATTCCTGGGGAGCTATTTATTATGAAAATCATGACCAAGCACGAAGTCTGCCAAGATTTGCACCTGCCGGAAAACACCGTGAAGCTGCTGCTAAAAGTCTGGCTCTGTCACTTCTGTTTCAAAAGGGAACTCCATTCATATATCAGGGACAGGAAATCGGTATGACAAACTGCTCTTTTAACAGAAGTGATTATCGTGATATTCAATCTGTTAACAGAATATCCGACGCGTTAAAGCTGCCCTTCGGCAAAATTGCTGCACATTTTACAGAGAAACATTTAAAGCATTACGCCAGAGACCATGCGAGAACACCGATGCAGTGGAGTGCACAAAAAAATGCAGGATTCACTGCAGGAACACCTTGGATGAAAGTTAATGAAAACTATAAAGAGATTAATGTTCAATTGCAGGAGAACGATCCGAATTCTGTTTTATCCTTTTATAAAACAGCAATTTCACTTCGAAAAAAATACAGTGATTTGGTAAGAGAAGGAAGCTTTATCCCTATCGATAAATATAATAAAAACGTATTTGCCTTTGCACGGCGTTTTAACGGTAAACAGCTTATAGCTATATGTAATCTCTCCCCCAAAAAAGTAAAATTTCATCTTCCAAGTGAATTTTTCAAATGCAGCACACCCTCTGTATTGAGCAATACCAAAAACAGTGTCCTGCTTTCAAAAAATATGAATCTTGCACCCTGTGCCTGTGCATTATGGGAAACGGATTATACTGACTAAAGCACAGTCCCTTAGCTGAAATGCAAAGGGACTGCTTTATATAACCGTCCTTGGCTGAAAAAATATATATAACAACAAATATTTCTGATTTTCGTATCATTTATACTGTATTTTGAATTTCATAAACCCCGAATATAATATATAATAAATATAACACAGATTTAGGAGATGTATTTATGAAAAAGAAATCGGCATTATTTATGGCAATCCTTGTCATAATTTGTTCAATATGTTTTACATCCTGTTCTTCTTCAAAAACTGAAAAACGAAATGAGAAAACATATGCTCAGGAAATAGATGAAATCGGCATTTTTGATAACAGCGTAGACAAAGCTATGCCGCAGACAGTTATACATAAACTGATAACAGAACATTTTGACTCCCCCCTTTCGAACGGAAAAACAGTAAAAAAAGCTATTTTCATCGGCTATGACGGATTCAGAGCCGATGCCCTTGAAAACATAAAAAACGATAAAGAAAGTGCTGTTATGTATATAAAAAATCAAGGCGGTCTTTATCACACCTTCTCAGGCGGGATTGAAGGAAAAAATGAGCAGGCAACATCAACCGCTCCAAGCTGGATGGCTATGCTTACCGGAGGCTGGGGTGCCTACAATGGTATTACCGACAACAGTCAGATGAAGAACAGCAGTGCCGAAACCTTTTTGACATCCATTGCAAAAAAAGGTCACACAGCATCTTTTACTACCTCCTGGCGTGAGCACACACAGCTTAGCTATCGACCTGACATTGCAGATGCAATAAAAAATAATTTAGCCGTTGAATACACACACCAGATTGACGATACAGCCACATACTATCAAATACTCAAATACGTTTCTAAACCGGAAGGCTGCAAAAAGACAACAGCACAGGATCCGGATGTTATTTTCTTTACTCTTGAATATGCAGACCATGCCGGTCATGATACGGGCTTTGGAAATCAAAATGAAAACTATATAAAGGCATGCAAGGATAATGAAACTTACGGCTATGATATTATAAAGACGATTGAACAGCGTTCCACCTATAATCAGGAGGATTGGCTGATCATTATATCTACCGATCACGGCGGTACAAACACATCACACGGCGGACAGAGTCCGTTTGAAAGACATACCTGGCTCAGTATTAATAAGCCAATTGACATTACAGATGACTATTTAAATTACGCCATTAAATAATAAGATAAATACGAGCTTGTCCGACTTAAGTCTGCAGAACAGACAGGGAGAAAATTGCTATGAATATAAAAAATATTGTAACGGGTGTATATAAAGACCTTACCGGTCATTGGAAACATCCTGCCCCCGGTAACTTTGTATCGTATAAAGAAATTGTCAATCTCGGCTTAGGCGGAATGGGCAATAATTTTACAATGGTACTGGTAGGATATATGGGCCTTAATGCAGGTAATACCCTTCTTGGTTCCACAATCGGTATTCGCCCGCTGCATCTTCAATATATGCTTACTGTTCAGACTGTACTGAATGTTTTATTCTTCTTTATACGAGCACATATTGTTGACAACACACGCACAAAATGGGGACGCTTTAGGCCCTATATTGCATTTATGGGAATTCCCCTTGCAATCATGTCGGTAATATTTGTTTTTCTCCCGTTTCAGACAATGGCATACAATGACAAACTGATATGTGTATTTGTTTTTGCAATCACGATCAGTATGATACAGCCATTGTTTACAGACACGTATTCCGAACTGCAAACCGTTATTACCCCTAACAGTGAGGAAAGAGCCAAAGTAATATCAATTAATTCCATCATTTTCAGTGCAGCACCCACAATAACAGGTCTATTCGTTCCGATTTTATCAAATTTAACAGGCGGATATACAAATATCAATACATACCGTTATGTGCTTGCTCCTGTAACAGTTCTTGGTCTTGCACTCAATTTCTTTACGGCGTTCGGCTGTAAAGAAAGGGTCGTTACCTCTTCATCATATGTACAAAAGGTTGGTATCATCGAGGGTACATTTATGATACTAAAAAACAAGCATTGGTGGATTAGGCAGATTGCCGGTCTTATTGGGTTTCTTGAAAGTGCAACAGGTGTATTCTTCGGATGGATATACATCTACAGTGTTCAGGATATGACTGCATACGGCATACTGAACACGGTTATGGGTACAGCAAGCGGCATTGCCATGGCAATTACTCCGTTTCTTTTAAAAACACTCGGCAATAAAAAGCTTCTTATTTATCACAATTTGCTTAATATCATATTCCTTATTATTTTGATGTTCACCTTTAAAATCCCTATAATTATGTTCATAATTATGTATATGAACAATCTTGTAAATGCGCTGAGCATCGTATATAATCAGGTAATGCATTCAGAAGTTAAAGATTATCAGCAGTACATCTGCGGTTACAGAATGGATTTCGTATTTGGTCTTGCAGGTATGGTAACCATGCCGATTACGCTTGCAACGGGCTATGTAATTCCATATGTTTATGAATGCTTCGGCTTAACAACAAATTATGATATTCTATATGACCCAAATGTCAGAAACACCTTATTTATGGTGCTGTGTATTCTTGCAATTATTGGTGCTGTTCTTAACCTTATTCCGTTTTGCTTCTACAGCATGTCAAAGGAAAAACATCAAAACATCATACGTGTACTCAGATACAGGGCATTATTTGATGATTACGAAACCGGAAGCTTTAACGCAGATATTATTAAGAACGGTGTTGAAGCAGTAAACAGCGGCCTTGAGCTGAGCAGTTCACCGACTCCGGATTTAAAAGCACTGAAAAGCAACATTAAATATGCACCAAAAGGAGCTGCTAAGGAGGAAGCACGCAAAGTTTATGCCAAGGCAAAACGCTTTGCTGCCGAGCAGGCAGAAGTGGGTATATTTATGGAGGAATACAACAAATTCGATACCCCGTTATGGCAGGATAAAGTCAAAAATGCAAAAAGACTGATTGCAAAAGATGTGAACACCTTATCTGAACTGGATGCATCCATAATTAATGAAGCCAAACATCTGCCAAAAGGTACAAAGGATGAACGTGTTTTGCGCAAATACTACATTGTGCAGGCAAAATCCATTTTGAAAACAGGCAGCTTGATTAAGAGAAACTATCCAAACGGCATTATAAAGCCTGATGAGGATGAACTCCACGCAGCATATGCGATGCCGGAGCGCACATCGGAAGAAAACAGAATTAAAAAAGCTGCGATAAAAAGAATTGAATCACAGTTTAATCTTTACTATAAGACTATCGCTCCTTATGCGGCTGCACAAAAGCTCGTTCACAGCTATGAAAACAAAGAGAATGTTATGATTTGGGCTAAAGCACATTATGATGAAGCATGCGAAATCATTCATTCCCGTGAAAACGAAAAGAGCGACGAAAAAACTGAAAAAAGGCATTTGGCAGAAAGGAGAAATAAATAATGAAGCATAAATTTTTTATTAAATCCCTTTGCCTTATATGTACACTTATGCTGATTACGGCAACCGCTGGATGCTCTTTGAATTCTTATTCTGTAGACGAGCTTAAAGCGCTATATCCCAAAGCATTTGAAAATTCCCTGAGCGAAGAGCTTTATTACTGGAAAGAAACAGTTAATACAACTGAACAAAATTCGTGGAAAACCTGTAACGTATTCGCCGAAACAGATAAAAACTATACTGTTCTTCGTGATAAAGACGGCAATATTTCCAATATGAAAATTGATGTATTTGAAGAATACAATAAAAAAAGCACATACAAATCTCTGTGCGGAAAATCAGTCAGCAGCAGCGGTGAAGAAAAATCTTTTCTGTTTGAAAATGAATATGATAACAACGGTAATGCAGTTCATTTTCGTAAAAGCGAAATGACCCCTCAGTCTTATATAAAAAGCGAAGCTTTTAAAAACAAATATTCTCTACACACAATGCTTGGAGAATTAAAGCACCTGTCCGTTGATGATATGATTTTTGACATTGACAACAGCCTGCTTGAACATAAGGGCAAGGTTGTAAAATTCTCGTTTTCCGTAAAAGATGAATATATCAAAACATACAAAGAAAAGTTTGGCCAAGCATCCATCTTTGAAAATTCGAAATACGCCACGATTGAATTTGCTTACGACAGATTCGCATCCATCATAATATACGCTGAGGAAAAATTAGGAGGAAGCATTACAGCTGACAAGGAAATATATAAGCTTGAAGTTGTTTATTTCGGACCTGTGGTGAATATTCCGGCTTACGACAGTGATACCTGGAAAGATGCATAAAACCAAAAGCCTTATAGATAAAGTCAAAACCACATAAAAAAGCAGCCTGATCAGGCTGCTTTTTGCATACAAATTATATCAATCTTACAATTATTTTACATTAAGAATATCCTCAAAATCTGTATTATTTTCTATTAATCTTGCAAAGATTTGATAACCCAGCTCTGTCATTAAATCATTTTTCTTATCCATCCAAAATGTAACATCGCTTTTTTCAAACTTATCCGGCGTTTTGTTATAGTATTCACAAAATGTGTAAACTGTTTGAATTAGATTAATATCTCTTGCCGTTCTCGCATTAATATTTATTCCATTATAATATCCTGTCCATATATTATAATAATAAGTTAAATTTGATATATCCGGATATGTGCCCTTTAGAAACAACTTTTTTAAAACGTTATTGCGTTTATCCATATCACTTTCCGACTTGCTGAATTCCGATACCTTGGTTCCTAATTCAGCAGATGCCATGTCATGCACCAAAAGCATATCCAGAATTTCTCTTTTTGAATATTCTTCAATACTCGACTCCTCAGGTAAAAATAATGCAGCTAACAGCCAAGCACTGTAAATATGCTCCGATACACTTTCAGGATCAAAAATATTATGTTCCACCCACTGCTGCAATTTAATCTCTTTCAATGCACGGTATTTATTATAAACCATTGGACCGATATCAAAATCCTTCACATTCAAATATTCCTGAAAATCCTCTCTAATGCTTTTAAGATAGTATTTTATCTTACCGGAAGAAACATACTGGGGCTTTTTTTGATAGGTATCAATATAATAAATTGCCTGCTTAACATACGGAAGCACAATAAATCTCAGCCTGATTGTCTGATTTTGCATTCTCGCCTGCAAAAGTGTAAGCATTGTTATCAAATCATATTCAACAAAAGAGCCTGAATTCTTAAATAAGGAAGTCTCTATCTTACCATTAAGAATTTGTATGGCCTGTTCACCAATAGAGAAATCAGTATCCAGATAATATTCATCATATGCTGCTATCTGATAACTGTCTCCGTAATATTCAATAGTCGCACCCCTATTGATCAAATTGGCAATATCGTTAGCAATTATGATACACAAAAATTCATCTAAAATATTGGTTTGAGAATGAAGCAGCAAACCTACACAAACTGATCTGAACAAAAAATGATTATCCAAATTTTCTTTTTCTGATTTATTATTCGTTTTGATAATAGGCTTTAACCTATTGAATTCACCCATCAGAAAAAGAACTGCATCATCAACCAAGCTGCTATATTTAACATGACCGAGCCAATACATAGCATTGCTTTTTTGTCTGATATCAAAATCATCATAATTATCCTTTACAAAATCGAAAAGAGTTTTTTGCAATAAATAATTATCTTTCAAAAAATCAGCAACAAAATGATTGGCATTTGAGGTCAGCATTGTTTTAAAAAATGAATAATCATTTTCACTTTTATAATTTTTTATTCTATTTATAAAATAATATGCAATTAAAAATTCTAAATACGTATTATGTTTATGCGGTAATGACCATTGTGTACCCTTATATTCGTTATTCAAATCAACAAAATCATTAAATATATAGTTAAATATTGAAATTGATGCAGAATTCAACTTTTCTTCAGCACCAAAAAGCTCATTTAAAGCAAGCTTTTCATACATATCTGTTAATTTTATATCTTTTAAATCGTATGACAATAGTAACTCTTTAGCAATTAATCTGATTAAAAATATGTCTATTGTGGAATATTTAAAGTTTTTTAATGTGTTATATATCTCCTGCGCTTTAATATCATAGTCATACATGGCTGTAATCGTATTTATAACTTTTATTACATCATCCTTATTGCCTATAGGAACGGACTTTGTAACAAATGAATATCCTTTTTTACTTCCGGTAATAGGAATAACTTTTTTTAACCTGGAATTGTTTTTTATTAAACCGGTGTCTATAGCTACCAGCCTATTAAAATTTCCGAGTGGGGATAATATTTCGCTGAGAATATTTTCAGGTGATACCGTTGATACTCGATGCTCTCTGATAGCATCAATAATAATAATCGGCCTTGTCTGTGCATTATGATTTAAATAATTAAAATATTCTTCCAAATCCCTGCTGATATAGCTTTTCATTTGATTATAAATATCCGATGTATTATACAATGCTTTTTCATAATAGCTTGACGATATATAAAACGGTAAACAATCACTTTTTCCCAACTCATAATTCTTTAACATTTTAATAAAAACAAGCTGTAAAATCATATTTTTTGCACTTCCGGGCAAACCCTGAACCTGCACACTTTTGTTGCTGCCTTCTGACAATTCATCAGCAATAACAGAAACCACATCAAGACTCTCATTCATAATTTTGCCGTTATAATATGAATTTACCGTAACATTAAAAAGACAGTCTGCCAAATTTGAAAAAGCGGAAAACTTTTCCGCAGTATCATTTTTTTCATACAAATTATAAGGATACTTTTTTGATTTTTCTATAATATGTTCAACAATCTCTTTACGGTTTAAAACAGCATTATCTTTATTTTCACTATATTGCTTAAATTCGTTTTCAACAGCCTTTTGAGATTCGAATTCATTTTTTACTAAATCAGTCCGTAAAACAGAATCCGTCTTATCTTGCTTGTTTTTCAAGGCAGCAATTAATAAATGAAGAGCAGAATTCATATCCTTATAAGCATCAATCTGGTGCTTTCTTCCAAGAAAGTATGTATATTCATCAGTAAATTTGATGTTCTCTAATTTAAACGGAATTATAACTTTTTTGCAGTTAAAAGCTATATCAACCTCATTACTGACATGGCCCGACATGTTCGTATTTCCCGAAGCAAGCAAAAGAAAATAATCACAATTTCTTATTGCATTAACAATTTGAGTAGGATAATTTTCACCGCCTATAACATTTCTGGGTGCTATCCAGCACTCAAATCCATTTTCTTCTAAATATTCACATATTTTTGTTGCTGTTTCCATCTCTCTTGACGAATAACTTATAAATACTGACATACGATTTACTTTCCTCTCCGGTTCATTATATATAAAAAATGATAAACATAAAAATTCGATTTATCGGCTGAAGTGCGACAACGAAATGTTACTTACTCAGAAAATCACTGCATTTTAAGTTAAAATAAGGCAATAATTTTAAGCAACACTTCGTTACCGATTTGACTTTACCGACTCTCTTTTTTTAAATTAATTTTTTTCCAATTTTGATTTGTGCTTTTAATTATACTTTCTATATTTTGAACAAAAACATCTAATTGTTCTTCTTCATCCAAATGGAAATACTTTTCTGATTTCGTCTTAAAATAATACTCCTCTTCTTTCAGTTTCTCATTTGTTATTCTGTAATTAACCCAGCATTCATTATATTTTTTTAAAAACATAAGCCCATCTAAAAATGTAATGATTGCACCCAGAACTGAAATCACTATTGAATTGACAGAAAAATCACCTAAAACCGGCGACAAAACTGTTATTAAAAGTGAAACTAACAGTCTAATTATTGAAACTGCCGTGTATCTTTTCTTATTCTTTTTGGCAGCTGAGCTAAAATACCTTCTCTCCTCTGCCACTCTATCTTTCAAATATTCCTCTTTGTCCATCGTCAGCTTTCTCCTAATTATATAAAAATCATACAAAAACCTGTATATAATATAAGTGTAAAAAAACAACGAATGTAACAAAAATAATTTCTTTTTTTTCGTTGTTCTTGAAATCAGCTTTAAAACCAAGTATAATAAATATATAAATCGGAAATGGTGGGTGATATTATTGTATCAAAGCAATTCTTTTTATATAAATTCACAAAATGAAAATGATTTCTTTTATCCTGAACTTATAAATATTTTTAAAATATTCACTGATAAGGATTATTTTCATTACTGTGATGATGCCGAGAAAACAATTTACCCCCAAAACACAATTGCTTTTATCCGAGTAATCGGCGGCAGCGGAAAAATATATCTTACAGACAACAGCATTGTACTCAATGAAAACGAGTGCATTTTCCTGAAATTTCAGGATATAAAGGAATATAAAAGTCTTTCCGGCATATGGGAATACAGCTGGACTAATTTTACCTGTAATGCTTTTAAAATACCATTTAAACTCAACAAAACATATACTTTTTCATACAGCGAAAATGAAAAATATGCCCTCGACAAGCTGCTTCATGTCGGTCAGGGTGATATAATAAATACAGGATACATTAATGCATTATTTTTAAATTATTTTTATACTATATTTATAGAATCAAATCTTGATAAACAGGCTACGCTTTGCGACAGCGGAAAAAAGCTGATTGATGAGATGTGTGCATTTATCCAACAAAAAATATATTCGAAAATTACGATTGAGGAAATCTCATTGTTTTTTAAAATCACACCGCGTCGGCTTCATCAAATATTTACCAAAGAGCTGAACATATCACCAAAGCAATACATATTAAAAAAGAAAATGGAAGAGGGTTATCGGCTTCTGGTTCAAACTGCAATTCCTATAAATAAAATTGCTTATATGCTTTGCTTCAGTTCGCCATACCATTTCACAAATGAATTTAAAAAGGTATTTAACCAATCACCCAGCCAAGTCAGAAAAATGGAAAAAGAATACGCCAAAATATAAAAATAAGCCGTTGCAGCTTTGGTGCAACGGCTTATTTTTATATTTCTTAATGATATCAAATGCGGTATGCACCGGTTTTGCATACTTCTATTTTCTCGATATACGGCTCTTTCCTGCTTTTTTCTATCACCAATTTGAGAGAGGATGTAACAACAGGCTTATTGAAAATCGCAATTTTTGAAAAACCTACAACCGTACCGCTGTATACACATTCTTCATCAGCAAAAATTTTGAAGCTTTCGATACGCTGAGATTTCGTTGTATCCTCTGAAAAACGAATACGATCAACAGACTGCTCTTCAAAAGAAATATCTATTGTCATTTTATCATCTAATACAGTGTATGTGCTTTCAATAACGCATGCATCTTCTTTTCTCAGCCAATCCCCCATCTGTCTTAGGCGCTTAACATCTGCTTTTGAAAACCGCCCCTGTCTGTTAGGCGGAATATTCAAAATCAAAAGACAATTGCTTCCGACTGAATTATAATATATTTTCATCAGATGTCTGAGCGATTTGATCGTAAAAAACTGCAGAGGGTGATAATACCATCCCAATCGAATTGAAACATCAACTTCGGCCGGATACCACATAAACTCATCATAGTCCGCTAAAAACTGCCGTGAACCCATATCCTGAATCATAACATCCTGACATCGTTTTTGAAACTTTTTCATATCATCGTCAGTTTGACAATTTGCGGCAATATTCTGCAGCTCATACTGAAATTTTGGAACTACGTTCCACTCGCTTTCACGAGCCTTTCCGCTCTCATTTCCTACCCATCTGATATCGGGGGCACAGCCTGACATTACAATATTGGGCTGAAGCTCAAGCGCAGTTGACCAGATACGTTCAAAATCATATTTCTGCTTAGGCTTTCCATCGGCATCAGAACCGCATGCGCCATCCAACCAAAGCATAAAAATTTCACCATATCCGGTTAAAAGCTCCGTAAGCTGTTCAATATAAAAATCATTATACTCATCTGAACCATAGAGCGGACAATTTCTGTCCCACGGAGATAAATAGACACCAAACTTTAAACCGTATTTTCTGCAGGACGCACTAAGCTCTGACACAACATCACCTTTGCCGTTTTTATAAGGACTATTGCGAATGCAATGTTCTGTCGTCTTTGTCGGCCAAAGGCAAAAGCCATCGTGATGCTTACAGGTAAGAACAACACCCTTCATACCTGCAGACTTTATTGCCTCGCACCACTGATCGGTATTCTGGTTTTTCGGGTTAAATACCGATGCTGACTCTTTCCCGCTTCCCCATTCTCTGTTTGTAAAAGTGTTTACGGAATAATGAACAAACGCATAATACTTAAGCTGCTGAATTTTAAGCTGCCTTTCATTCGGAACAATTGATGTATAAAGCTCTACTCTGTCATCTTTGTTTACCATACCAAATCCTCAGTCTATTGTCTATTTTTTCAGCAATATTCCTTTATCGGCAAGTTGGGCAATAACTCGATCGGCAATCTCCATTACCTCTTCACGGGTTAGCGTTTTTTCAGGATGAGAGAAAGTTATTCTTGTTGTTATTGACTTTGTATTATCATCAAAATAGATATCAACAACCTCAACCTTTTTAATCAGAGAGCTTTTCGACTCTTCAATTGCCTTAGCAATAGGAGCAAATTTATCACTGATAAATGAAAGGTCAATTTCAATTGCAGGAAATTTTGAAGGCTCTTCATAAGAAATGCTTTCATTAGAAAGTGCAGAAAATTCTTTAACATCTATTTCGGCAAAAACAATTGCCGCTTTTTTATCAATCTTCTTTGAAACAACGGGATGAACAATACCGATTAATCCAAGCTCTTTGCCTGCACAAATAATTTTATTAAGATTTCTCGGATGCTCGTATGAATGATTGGATGCAGCAGACTCAAATGTAAGCGCCCTGTGCTTAATGTCATCCGTCATAACCGCAAGCATATCCCGAAGCTCAAAATATAGCTGCTCAACGGATTTTGTTTTGCTGTATAAGGTAACAGCAAGCTTTTTATGCTCATTGCAAAGTCCGTCAGCTTTAACTCCGTTTACAACTCTGCCAACCTCAAACACACCGAAATCAGCCGCAAACGAGGTATTTGCTTTAACCTGACAGAGCTGTGTCGGGATGATTGATTTGCGTATGGTTTCAATATTCGGATTGGTTGCATTAACAAGCTTGATATTATCTTCCATTTCAATACCAAGTGCCCTATACTCATCAAAATACTGCCATACATATGAATGCAGCTCATGAAGAGAAAAGCGCTTAACAAGAATATCCTTCATCTTATCCTCATCAGTCTTTTCAACATCAGCTCTGACCGGATAAAGAGGCGCATTGGCGGTATGAACATCAAAATTATCATAGCCGTAAATACGTGTAATCTCTTCTATAATATCTGCTTTGATGGTAACATCCTTGGTAGCTCTCCAGCTAGGTACGGTAACGCTGAAATTATCGTTTTCAAGCAAAACATCAAAACCAAGTGAAGTAAGCGTACTTGTGATGGTATCATTAGCAATCTCAATACCTGTATATTTATCTACAAAGGATTTATCAAAATCAAGCTTTACAGTATCATAATGATAAGCATATTCATCTGTAAGTGAGGATACAACCTGAACACCGCCGTCAATATCCGTCATAAGCTTGACAAAACGTGCAATGGCAGGAACGGTCATTTCAGGGTCAAGGCACTTTTCATAACGCATGGACGCGTCCGTTCTATGTGAAAGCCGAACCGTTGACTTACGAATAGATACAGCATCAAAGGTTGCAGATTCGAGCGTCAAGGTAGTTGTGTCTTCAACAATTTCACTGTCAAGTCCGCCCATTATACCTGCAATCGCAACAGGTGTGCTGTCATTGCATATCATCAATGTATTTTCATCAATATTTCTGTCAACGCTGTCAAGTGTACGAAAAACAAAGGGTTTCTCAAATCTCTTTATTCGGATTTTTTCAACCTTTCTTGAATCAAATGCATGCATTGGCTGACCCATCTCAAGCATAAGATAGTTTGTAAGGTCTGCAAGAAAATTAATTGCACGCATGCCGCAGTAATAAAGACGTATGCGCATATTAACGGGACTTACACTTTTACTGATATTTTCAACCTGCAAACACGAATATCTCTGGCAGAGGGTATCCTCTATCTTCATATCCACCTTAGGCAGATGGTTATACTGAGACAAATCAACGATATCAAGTGCTTTAAGCTCTCTTCCTGCAAGTGCGGCAAATTCACGTGCAATACCATAATGCCCCCATAAATCAGGGCGGTTTGTAAGAGATTTATTATCAACCTCAAAAATTATATCGTCAATCTGATATGCGTCCTTTAGATCCGTACCGTTTGCAAATTGATCGGTTATCTCCATAATACCCGAATTATCATCGCTGATACCGATTTCTTTTTCAGAACAGCACATTCCGTTTGAAGTATAACCTGCAAGCTTGCGCGGAGTAATTTCAAGCTCACCGATTTTCGCACCAACCTTAGCAAAGGCTGTTTTAAGACCCACTCTAACATTAGGTGCACCGCACACAACATCTGTAAGCTGACCGTCACCCGCATCCACCTTTAAAAGATGTAGTTTTTTTGAATCGGGATGATTTTCTACAGACATAATTTCTGCAACAACCACACCGCTTAAATCACTGCCTTTAAAGAAAATTTCATTTTCAACCTCAGCAGTTGAAAGGGAAAAGCGATGAATAAGCTCCACCTTATCAAGACCTGTAAAATCAACAAAATCACTGATCCAATTCATAGATAAAAACATTTTACATCAGCTCCTTTCTTATTCATCATCCGTAAACTGTGACAGACTTTTAAGACTGCCGCTGTTTAAGTCTCGAATATCTTTAACACCGTATTTCATCATTGCCAGTCTGGTAAGACCAAGACCAAAAGCAAAACCGGTATACTCCTCAGGATCAATGCCGCCGGCTTTAAGAACTTCGGGATGTATCATGCCGCACGGACAAAGCTCAAGCCAGCCGCTGTGTTTGCAGGACGGACAGCCGTCACCGCCGCAAATAAGACAGCTTATATCAAGCTCAAATCCGGGTTCAACGAACGGAAAAAAGCCCGGACGAAGTCTTACCTTGATATCCTTTTGAAAAACTTCGGAGAGCATTGTTTTCATAAAATAGATAAGATTGGAAATCGAAATATTCTTATCCACCATAACGCCTTCCATCTGGAAAAAGGTATTCTCATGACAGGCATCCGTTGCCTCATTTCTAAAGCATCTTCCCGGGAAAATTGCCTTTATAGGTACGCCATCATTTATTAAAGCATCTTTATATTTTTTGTAAATAGCATTCTGTGCTGCTGAAGTCTGGCTTTTTAAAAGCTGACCGTTTTCAAGATAATAGGTGTCCTGCATATCACGAGCCGGATGATGCTTTGGAATATTAAGTGATTCAAAACATTCATAATCGGTTACAACCTCGCTGTAATCCTCAACAGTAAAACCCATTGTTTTAAAAATGCGCTCACACTCACGCTGAACAAGTGTAATCGGATGATACGAACCTCTCTCAAGCTTAACAGGCATAGATATATCAAATTGAGGCATAAGATTAATCTCTGCCTCAATTTCCTTCTGCTTAAGTTCTGCTGTTTTAGCGGAAATTTTTTCTGCAACAAGGCCCTTAAGCTCATTTACTTTTTGGCCAAAAACTTTTTTTTCTTCGTTTGAAAGTTCCTTCATTCCTTTAAGCAATTCGGTTACACTTCCCTTTTTGCCAAGGTATGCAACTCTTATGCTGTCAAGCTCAGACATATTTTCAATCTTTTCAAGTTCAGCATCGAATCTTTCTTTCAGGCTGACAATCTTTAAATCCATATGAACCTCCTTAAAAATAAAAAAGCCTTCGTCTCCATCATTGAGACGAAAGCATTGTTCCGCGGTACCACTCAAATTGCAGCTAAACTGCCCCTTGTAACTTTAACGCAGTAATACGCCCGACTTAGTTTCTCATCGGGAGCTCCCGGGCTGAAATTCAAAACAGCACAATGATATGCTTGCACCAAACGCATACTCTCTGTCACATGCATGCTGTTCCTACTTACACCTGTTCAAAGCTTTTATAACATATTACAGAGATTATAAACCCAAATTACACCCTAAGTCAAGCATTTTATAAGGAATAACAAGATATAAATAAAAAAAGGTATTGTATTTTTGTTAAAATATGTATATAATTATTATGTAATGCTTTACTGGGAGGTGACTTTACCGTGACAGATAAAACAATGACTTTCAGAATTGGTGATGAAAAGGAAGATATCATGAAGGAAACGCTTACTGAGGTTTTTGATGCGCTTCAGGAAAAGGGTTATAATCCCATCAACCAAATTGTGGGTTATCTTCTTTCCGAAGATCCGACTTACATTACCACACACAACAACGCAAGAAGCCTTATCAGGAGGATTGACCGCGATGAGCTTATGTCAGCAATGGTAAAGTCTTATCTCGATTAAAATTAAGGAGGGTTATCTTTGGCAGAAAATAAAAAGGAAAAATTCCTTGAGTACAAAGGTAAGCCTTTGGTTCGATGCGGCAAAACAATTTACTACGGCAATATGAGTGATCCGTATGTAATTTGTCTCAATGTGCTTGATAACAAAGATATTGAGGACTTAAAGGTATCCGGAAAAGTGGTTATCCAGCTGCTTAACACATCTCCGGATGTATCACCAAAGGAAAAAATCGTCAAAAAAAGTGAAAAAAATGGTCTTTTCAATGCACTTGATTTAGGTGCAGTTTGGCTTGAAAGAGCATTAAAGTAAAACAATTAGCCGATTGAATATCAATCGGTTTTTGTTTTATTGTTTAAAATGAAACTATAAGGAAGAGATAATTATGTATAAGGCAAATGATAAAAGATATGAAAAGATGAGCTATAGATTCTGCGGTAAAAGCGGTCTTCAGCTGCCAAGAATATCCGTGGGACTTTGGCAGAATTTCGGCATAAACGATGATTATGAGACTATGAAGGATATTATCCTTACAGCTTTTGATAACGGTATTACACACTTTGACCTGGCAAATAATTACGGTCCTGAGCCCGGACGTGCAGAAATTAACTTCGGGAAAATTTTCAAGGAAAACCTAAAACCGTACCGCGATGAACTTATTATCAGCACAAAGGCCGGTTATGAAATGTGGGACGGACCTTACGGCGGACGCGGCGGCAGCAGAAAATACCTGACTGCCTCTCTTGATCAGAGTCTGAAAAGAATGGGACTTGATTATGTTGACATTTTTTATCATCATTGTCTTGCACCTGAAACACCGCTCAAAGAGACTGCACTTTGCCTTTCCGATATAGTTCGTCAAGGCAAAGCACTTTACGTCGGCATGAGCAATTATGACGGACATACCATGCACAAAATGCACCACAAATGCGATGATTATAACACACCGTTTATTATCAATCAAAACCGTTATTCCATATTAGACAGAACAATTGAGCACAATGATTTAAAAAAAGAAGCCGTGGATAAAGGCAAAGGAATTATTGCCTTTTCTCCTCTTGCTCAGGGACAGCTCTCCGACAGATATGAAAACGGTATTCCAAAAAATTCACGACTTTATAACAATGAGGCACTCCAAGCCCATGTCGGATATGACAAATACCGTCCTTATCAAATCAAGCAATTATGTGATATGGCACACAAAAGAGGCCAAACCTTATCGCAAATGGCCATTCAGTGGCTTTTGTGTGACGATTCCATAACTTCCGTTTTGGTAGGTATTCACTCAAAAGAACAGCTTTTGGAAAATATTAAGGCTCTTGAACCGGAACCGCTGACAAAAGCAGAGCTGTTACAAATTGACGCAATAACAAATAACAGTAAATAAAAAAGAAGAAACAATAGCTGACCCTTAAAATAAAACCGAGTCACAGCTATTGTTTCTTCTTTTTTTATTTCTGCAATGTTATTTTTCCGTTATCCATATTATATATTTCATCACATAAGCCATTAAAAGCTTCTAAAAAATTACCTGCGATGATAATGGTGGATCCATTACCCTTTGCCTCTAACAATATTTTGTTAAGCTGATTTAAACCGTCCCTGTCAAGAGTGGCAGCGGGCTCGTCCAGCACAATAAGCTCAGGCAATTTCATAAAAACATTTACCAAACAGAGTCTTTGCTGCATACCCGATGAAAAATCGCCGTACAGACGGTTGCTTTTAGCATCAAGTCCAAATTTTTTAAGCCAGTTCTCAATATTTTCCTTACTGTTTTGATTCTTTGAAGCACCATGTAACAGACAAAGGTTGTCATAAGCACTCATATTATCATAAAATCCGCTGTTTTCAACAACAACGCCGAGTGACGCAGGAAAAACGCCATTACCTACCTCAATATCAGCCACGCAAGTGCTTCCGCTTGTTGGTGTTATAAAGCCGCAAACGGCCTTAAGAAGCATGGTTTTTCCGCTGCCGTTTTTGCCTGTAATACCATAAATCCTGCCTTTATCAAAGGATAGATTAATATTATCAAGCACTGTTTTATTATGTATTTTTTTTGTATAATTCTTAATTTCAATATAAGCCATACTTTCTCCCCTGTATATTAAAACTTTTTAATAAATAAAAATGTGCGTACTCAAAGCATAAGACCACCTCTTTTGTTACATTATTAGACAAAAAGCTTGCATATATATAGTGTCCTTATTTTATAAAGTGTGAGCCGTTTTTTTGAAATTTTATAAAAATTTATCAGTAAAGTAAAATATGTATATCTGTCTCAGCTAAAATATTCATCTGACAAAATCAATCCTGTAATCCGTATTGCGTATAGCAATACTTTTTATACTGTTGTCTTCATTCTGAATTAAAATAAAATCACCCAAGGATATTTTACCCTCATATTTAAAACCATTATCAATCTTTTTTGCATCAAGCTGCTGCACTGAATTCAAGTATTCAAAAACTTCATATATTACAATTGCAGGATTTCTTTTTTCAAAATTTCTACCGTCAATTTCATAACTGTAATCGGCAAAACTGAAAGCAAGCTTGTTTCCATTGTATGTCATAATCATACCCTTGGCAGATGTTGAATCAACTGTTACGGCAACATCTTTCTCCGTTTTACAAATTCTGCAGTCATATGAAAAATCCCCCAAAATTACCTTAACATTCTGATTGAATGTATAAGGAATTTCGGGGGTATAAGTTTTTACCTTGCAGCCTGCAAACAGCAGCATCAGAAATATAAGAAAAACAGGTGCTACCCTTTTCATAAAAATCAGTCCTAATCTTCAAGTTCGGACATTAAAGCACCTAAAACAGACAGCATATCAGAAACAGTCATACCTCTTTGAGAAAGCTCCCGAGCTGTTACATCGCCGCAAAAACCATGTATATAAACTCCCGCCTTCGCTGCATCAAGTGCAGGAAGTCCCTGAGCAAGAAACGAACCGATAATACCGGCAAGCATATCACCTGTACCGCCCATAGCCATGCCTGCATTGCCATTGGTACTAACAAAAACACAATTACCATCGGTTACAACGGTATTTGCTCCCTTGAGTACCAAAACAACCTCATTCTCTTTAGCAAACGCCTTTGAAACAGCAATCCGATTTTCCTGAACATATGCTGTATTCTCACCTATCAGTCTTGCCATTTCAGCAGGATGCGGAGTTATAACCAGCGGTGCTTTTTTATCCTTTATTATATCTATGAAAGGAGCAGCTGCATTTATGCCATCAGCATCCAAAACAATCGGCGCTTCACTTGACTTTATGATCTGGCCAACAATAACCTGGGTGTCATCGTTATTTCCGAGACCACAGCCAAGCACAACACTGTCAGCCCATTTCAGCTCATCAAAAATATCATTCATGGCACCTATTGAAAGCGTTTTTTGTTCATTTTCACACAACGGCTTAAATATAGGCTGAAACAAATGCGAAGTCATTACCGAGTAGATTGATTTTGGGAAAGCACATTTTAAAAGGCCCACCCCTGTTTTAAGTGCAGCACTTGCACAAATAACTGCTGCACCCGGCATTTGATATGAGCCGCATATATTAAGCTGACGGCCAAATGTACCCTTATGGGCATTTTTATCTCTTGCCGGAAAGTTTCTTTTTATATCCGATTTGGTTATAGTATGCACATAAGTGCAGTCCTTGTCATAGCAATCCTCGGTTATGCCAATCTGCACTGTAACTGTTTTGCCGCAATATGCATTGGCAGGAGGCAAAACATGTGCAAATTTAAGCGTTGAAATAGCAATCGTCAAATCCGCTTTAACAGCATTGGTAACCTCCCCTGTAGCGGCATCCGTGCCGCTGGGTGTATCAATACTTATAACGGATGCATTACTTGCATTAACAGCATCAAATACCTCGTTAAAAGGTGCTCTCGGTTCACCGTGAAAGCCGATACCGAAAATACAATCAACAATGATATCACAGTTAAATTCATATTCGGTAAAATAATAATCTTTAACACCTATTGATACTGCTTCATCAAAATACAGCTTAGGCTCGGGAAGCTCCGGAGCTTTGTCAACCAACACAATACAGGCATCAACACCCATTTTCACAAACAATGAGGCAATAACGAAGCCGTCACCTGCATTTTTACCATTGCCGCAAAACACTGCAATCTTTTTCTGTTCAATTCCTTCGCCGTAATACCTAAGTATTTTGTTAAAGCAGGCGGTACCTGCACTGAGCATTAATCCTTCTTCGGTAAATCGGCTAACAAAAGCTCTTTCTTCAACCTGTTTAATTTGCTTTGCCGTTAAAACTCTCATAATATCACCAAATTATCGCAGCAGCAATGGCATATTCACCATCGTGAGAAATGGACACGTCACAATTATCAACACCATTAACATAAGGTTTGCCTTTTTCGGTATGAAGTATCTCAATTTCATTAAGAGGTCTATCAATGCCTGTCCCCAAAGCTTTTAAGTAGGCCTCCTTGCAGGCAAAAATGCCCGCAAGGCTCTCTGCTTTTTTAGCATATTCCCTTTCTTTTTGGGTAAAAACTCTTTTTAAGAAATGATCACTTTTTACACTTTTTTCAATTCTTGAAATTTTAACAATATCAGTACCTATACTGTACATTTTATTCACCTATCGGTTTTAATAAAACACTCAAATTCTTTCCTTTCAGTGTTCCCAAACGATATTGACTTGAAGGAAGCGGACCACAGGCATTTGAACCGGCTCCCAGCATTTGAGCATCAATATTGATGCAAGTGGTGTTTTTCGTTAAATCTTCTCTGTGCCTTGCCTTGGCACACTCCTGAGGGGTAAAGGGATTTGCAGAAAATACAAACGGCTTTGTCACAGCTTCAAATCTAAAACCAAACCCATCATCATCGGTAATCTCTGCAAAACGTGTTTCACATCTTGTACCGCTCTCCTGTGGTTTAATATAATCCTCGTGCATTTCATTTACTTTGCTTTCATAAATACCCATATGAACATGTTCCCTGAAATCAGACAGATTCACATAAGGCCCCAAACCAAAATACCTTACATTGTCAAAGCAATTCGGCATTTCCAGTTGCATGCCAAAACGCGGCATAAACTTAAATGCATTTGCATTTATACAATCGAAATCAACTTTTATTGCACCGTCACCAAACACCGAAAATTTTGATGCGATTTTTGCAAGTCTTGATTTTGAAGGTGTTTTTATGGTTATTTGTGAAATGATTTCCACACAATCTGATTTTAAATTATACCTGCATCTTTTTACAAAGCACGACTGATTGTCAAGCCTGTGCTTTTTCCATGTTTTATTTAAAATCATATCATTGTCAAGCGGGGCTCTGTAAAGCTGCATGCCAATGCCCCTGAAATCACTTGACGGCACCTGATTAATAAACTCCCGTCCCTTATAGATATAAGAGTCAATAAAACCTGTATCTCGATCAAAAATCATACTGCCGTTATCAAAGGTAATGAAAAGACGCCTTTCGCTTTCCTGAACTAAAGGAGCCGAGGATTGATTTATATCAACATTAATCTCACCCTTAGAAAGCTCAATTTCCTCGTCAGCCACCAAAAAATCGCCGTCATAATATTCAAACTGAATAACGGTATTCTTCTTTTTATCATAATCGAAGTTCTCAATATTTCTTTTTGTACTTGCTCCGGGATTAATATCAATCTCGAATTCACCATTTAAAACAGGTACACCGTTTTCAAGAACAGTATATTTGACAGCGAAATTCGCATTTGCAAAATATCTGTGATTGAAAAAAGAATAACTTACGGCACTGTTTTTAGCGGCTCTTACAGGGCGATAGCAATTCTTCATTTGATAAGCACCTGAATGCGGCGTTCTGTCCGGATAAAATAAACCGTCAACACAAAAATTGCTGTCGTGTTTTAATTCGCCATGATCACCGCCATAGGTATATTCATAAACTCCGTCATCGTGATAAACTGCATGATCGGCAAATTCCCAAATACAGCCGCCAAGCATATTATCCGCGCTATAAAAGCACTTAACATATCTTTCAAGCTCACCTGCTCCTACGCCCATTGCATGTGCATATTCGCAAAGATAAAACGGCTTTTTATAATACTTAGGTGAAAGCCCTTTTCCTTTAGCAATCAATTCACACACATTCTGCGCAGTATACATTTGAGAAAGCACATCGTATGCCCAGCGCCTTGTTCTGCAAACAGCCTCATAGTGAATCGGAATTTCCGTAAGCTTTTTCAAATTATCATAGCAATAATCCTGATTTGAATAACCATGAGCCTCATTTCCGAGTGACCACATTGTGATTGAAGGATGGTTTTTATCACGCTCAAACATGCGGTAAACTCTATCCCAGTAATGCTCCCTCCATGCAGGATTATGCGAACAAATCCATCTCTTATGCAGTTCTGTTTCACAGCCATGTGTTTCAATATCAGCCTCGTCGACAACATAAATTCCGTATTCATCACAAAAATCCAAAAAAGAAGGATCCGGAGGATAATGGGAGGTTCTGATACAGTTTGCATTAAACTGCTTAACCGTTTTTACATCCCGTTCCATTTCCTCAAGAGTGAGAACATAGCCGGTTTTAGGATTCGTATCGTGATGATTGACACCAAGAAGCTTGATATGGCGATTATTAAAATAAAAAACATTGCCCTTTATTTCAATATGCTTAAAGCCGATATTTTTTCTTATAACTTCAATAATATCTTCTCCCTGAGAAAGTGTTATTATCAGGCTGTAAAGATACGGCGTTTCAGCAGACCATTCCTGCACCTGCAAATCATCAAAAACAATCTTATCAATATTATCCGGTGAAACATCTATTGATTTTGACGCCATATTCATATTACTGCCATCACCAAGGAAAACAGTAAACTGGCAATTCTCCGTCAATTTTAAGGATGGATTTATTTCAAGTTTATATTTGTTATCGCTTAAATATGTTGTTTTGGCCTCAAAATCATAAATGGAGTTTTCGCCTGTTTTATATAGCAAAACATCACGGAAAATACCGTTGCATCTGAACATATCCTGTGCTTCAAGATATGTGCCGTTGCTCCATTTGTAATTCACCACAACAAGTTCATTTTCACCTTCATTAAGAAAAGCGTTCAACTCAAACTGAGAGGTGTTATGGCTTCCTTCGCTGTATCCTACATATTTTCCGTTACAGAAAAGATCAAACGCACCGGATACGCCTAAAAAACAGATATAATAATTTTTATCCGTACTTTCAATATTAATAAACCTTCTGTAAATACCGGCAGGACAATCCGTCGGAAATTGGGGCGGATTAGGCTTAAACTGATAACGTGTATTAACATAATACGGCGGCTCATAGCCGGTATGCTGCCAGGTTGACGGAACAGATACCTTGTCAAAATTTATTTTTGATGTATCAAAATCAACCGGAATATCAAGACAATTTTTATAATATACAAAATCCCATTCGCCTGACAGGCACTCTGCCATGGAAGAGCTGCTGCGTTCATTTCTTATATCAACACCATCAAGCTCCTCAAGCGAAGCAAACGGAATAAAATATGAACGAGGACACATTACATTATCCTTAAAAATTTCAAAGGTTTTATAATTGTTGGTTTTCAGGTTGTAGTTCATATCGTAACCTCCTTGCTACAGATATTTTTATTATACACTAACACTGAAATAAAGACAAGAAAAAAGATAAGACCAAACAAGTATAACTTCTTAAAATACTGCCTAAAAACTTTTCTTTTTGCAAATACTCGTGTAAAAACGGTATTCTTCAAATTTTATTTGACTGCCGTTGGCAAATTGATGTAAACTAACATTAAGCTTATGCAATATAAATGTATCAGGAGAATTTTAATGTTCAGTAAAAAAAAGTATATTGACTCAATAAACGAAAACGAAATATTCAGCAATTCATATAAAACAAAATTGCCGCAAACAATAATTGCTCAAATAATTGCAAACCATTTTGAATACGCACACAAAAAGCCAAAATGTTTGTTTATAGGGTGGGACGGCTGCCGCTGCGATGCAATGAAATATTTAGTAAAAAGTAACAATGGAAAAGTGAGCGGCAGTAATGACTATGCTGTTTTCAGTGCCGTCAATGAGCTGAAAAAGAACGGCGGATTATATATAACGTATGTCGGCGCAGAAGAAAGCTCACCACAGGAAACAAGCACTGCTCAGGGATGGGCATCGGCATTATGCGGAAAATGGATGAAAAAGGAATATAAATATGGGATAGAATGGTACCTTGACAACGATTTTCCTACCATTCACAAAACACTTGCGAAACAAGGCTTTCAATCATCATTCAGTGCAATATGGCCTGTGCATTTTGACTATACATATTCTAAAGAAATTGAAAATGCCGAAAAAAACAATCTGCCCCAATACTATTATAAATTTGAAACTGATTTTGAGCTTCATAACAATATGCTTAACAGAATAAAAAGTGATGATGATTTTATTTTCGGCATATATGAAAATCCCGATGCAAATGGTCATACAACAGGATTCGGTGACAAAAATTACAGATATGTAAGCGGCATATGCAATTTAGACAGACTGACATTTGAGCTGCTCAAAGCAATAAAAAGCAGACCGGACTTTTGCAAAGAAGACTGGCTCATTTTAATTGCATCCGACCACGGCGGCCATCTTACGCGCCACGGAACTCAAAAAATTGAGGACAGGACCACATTTCTTGCTTTATCAAAACCTATCGAGGAATTTATCAAATGACACAGTATTTACTAAATGATTCTAAAAAAAGCAAACTGATTGTTGCTGCTTTATGGTTTATTTATGCTGCTTCATATTTTATCAGAACCTGTTATGCAGCAAGCATTGCAGCAATTGTCAGTGACGGCACTTTCAACAAAAGCAGCATAGGCCTGGTGGGCACATCCTTTTTTATCTGTTATGCAACCGGTCAGCTGATAAGCGGTTTGCTCGGTGACAGGGTTAATCCGTTTTTTATGATTATTTTCGGTGCAGTCAGTGGTTCACTTTGCTGCTTTTTGATGCCCGCAGCAAAAAGCATTGGTTTTATGATTTTAATATGGGGCGCTAACGGTTTTTTTCAATCCATGCTATGGTCACCTATTCTGCGCATATTTTCCGAAACAATCGATAAAAGGCTTCAGAAAAAAGCAATTTTGAATATTTCTCTTTCACTTCCTGTGGGCACAATACTGGCTTATTTATCTTCAACCATACTGCTTAAGCATTACAGCTGGCAGCACGTTTTCGTTTGCGGCGGTATGGTTTTCCTTTCGGCAGCTTTATTTATAATAACGGTCACTATATCTGTAAAAAATGGCATAGAGGTTAAGCCTGTGCTGACAGACAAACGTATAAACACGCCCATAAAGTCCGATGAAAAAAACAGCATTTTTACGCTTGGTCTCTTAAGCGGTCTTTTTATCATCATGCTGCCCTCCTTCCTTCACGGAATGATGCGTGACGGAATAACAAACTGGGTCCCCACTATGATTAGTGAAATATACGGAATCTCCCCTTCGTTTTCAGTTTTTTTAACAATCGCATTGCCGATTCTCAACGCATTCGGAGCCTATGCTGCAGTCCCCCTTTATAAAAAGTTTGGAGAAAATGAAATGAAAACAGCAGGGGTTTTTGCAATGCTGTCACTTGCTCCCCTGCTTCTGTTAATATTTATCGGCAAGCTGTCTGTATACATAATCATCATACTTTTAGCTCTTACCACTTCCATAATGTATGCACTTAACTATTTAATCATATCTCTCGTTCCGGTACACTTTGCAGGCAGTTCTAAAACCTCAAGTGTCAGCGGAATACTCAATTCTGCAGCTCATATAGGCTGTGCTCTGTCCTCCTACGGCTTTGGGGCCGTATCCGAAAAATTCGGTTGGAAAGCTGTTATTGTTATATGGATTATTTCAGCATTTCTTACATCCTTATTTTCATTTTTAGGAGACAGAAAATGGTCTGTATTCATAAAATCAAATTAAATATAGCTGCAAAGACGATGGATGACGCAATCCATTTCAGGGGTTAGCCATTTGTTGCGGTGATAAACTGTCTGTATCCATATATCCGCAGAAAAATCCTTGGTATCCAGTCTTTTTATTCTTCCGCTTTTTACATAGCTATCGGTGACAAAATCCGGTAAAAAAGACACACCCATATTTTGTTCAATAAGATGGCAAATTAAGTCCGTATCTCCGATTTCAAGAAAAGGATTAATTTGTAATGACTTTAATGCCAAATGCTCCTCAAGCATTCTGCGGTAGCTCATCCCTTTTTCGGTGAGAATAAAAGGATATTTCATCAAAAAATCAAATGTAATATTTTCCATACCGGCAAGCGGATGTTCAGGTGAGACAATGAAATGATTTTTTACCGGATGCTGCTTTGCAATAATATAGTTCTCATCATAAATATGCTTATCAAGTGTAAATATAATATCCACATCATTTTGCTTTGCCAGCCGGAACATCTCTTCTGTGCTGGCAGAAATCACTTTAAGCGTTATATTAGGATATTCTTGATGAAAAGAACTGTAATTATCCCAAAAAAGCCAGTGGCAAAGAGAGTCCGCCATTGCAATTCTTACCGTGCCGCTTATTTCATTATTCATGCTTGATATTCTTTTTATATCAGATGACAATGCCATCATTTTATGGGCAAGTTCAAGAACCTCGCAACCTTTTGATGTCAGCTTAATGGAATGATTTACTCTTTCAAACAGTGTGACTCCCAACGAAAGTTCCAGCTGCTTAATCTGAAAAGATACGGCAGACTGTGTATATCCAAGCTTCTGTGCGGCCCTTGTAAAGCTTTTTTGCTCACATACATGTATAAACGTCTCTATTTGTTTTAAATCCATATTTACCTCATAAAAAATTTTTATATCAATCAGAAAATTTATTAATTTTACAAATGTTCAATCTGATTATATAATTATATTGCATAATTTGCAACAGCTTAATTTGTGAGGACGAATATGATAGTTAAAATAATTGAAGCAGTTTATAATTTTCTATGGGGTGATTTAATCACAATCCCCCTTAGTGACGGAGGAAGCATCGGCATTCCGCTGCTGGTTTTGCTCCTTATTCCGACAGGAATATTTTTTACAATCCGAACAAAGCTTTTACCCGTCAGAATGTTTCCGTCGATGGTAAGAGCCTTAGGTGAAAAAAACGAAAACAAAAGCAGCCTATCCACATTTCAAACGCTGATTGTATCGACAGCCACAAGAGTCGGTATGGGCAATCTTGTAGGTGTAGTTGCCGCAATTTCCGTAGGCGGCGCGGGTGCAGTATTCTGGATGTGGGTTACAGCACTGCTTGGGGCATCAACCGCTTTTGTGGAAGCAACACTCGCCCAAATGTACAAAAAAAAGGACCCGCTCTACGGCGGATATCGCGGCGGTCCTGCATACTACATACACAGCTTTATTGAAAAAAAGCGCGGTAAAAAAATCAAATATTCGCTTATTGCGGTTTTGTTTGCAATCTCAGGACTCATATGCTGGTGCGGAATCAGTCAGGTTATAAGCAACTCTGTTACATCAGCCTTTGAAAATGCTTTTTCCATTCCTCCGATTGCAACAACAATTGTACTCGTTATTCTGGCTGCTGCAATCATACTCAGAAAAAATGCCACAGTTAAATTTCTGGATATAATTGTTCCGATTATGGCAGTGTGTTATTTTGTAATTACAATTTTTATAATATTGAAAAACATTGAACTGATGCCATCTGTATTTGAAAGAATTTTTAAAGAAGCATTCGGTTTAAAACAGATAGCTGCAGGAGGATTCGGTGCTGTTCTTATGAACGGTGTAAAACGAGGCTTGTTCTCAAATGAAGCAGGTTCCGGCTCAGCTCCGTGCGCCGCTGCTGCTGCAGAAGGCAAAGAGCCTGTTAAAATCGGATTAGTGCAGGCTTTGGGTGTCATTATCGATACCATTGTCATCTGCACCTGCACAGCTATGATCATGCTGCTTGTTCCCGAAAATATGACTGCAGGCCTTGAGGGTATGGATCTTTTGCAAACAGCAATGAACTATCACCTCGGAAGCTTCGGTACAATCTTCATAGCGGTTATTTTAGCTCTCTTCAGCTTTTCCACCTTCCTTGGCATACTGTTTTATGCACGATCAAACGTATCCTACCTTTTCGGAGATAAATGGAGTTATCAAACAATTTATAAAATAATTGCGCTCGTCATGCTGTTTATCGGCGGATTACAAGCATATACGGTTGTATGGGATTTAGGTGATGTAGGAATAGGGCTAATGACTATATTTAATTTGATTATTCTTATCCCGATGTCGAAAGAAGCAATAAATGCTATGAATACTTATCAGCACTAAAAGTAAAGTTAAGAGGACAAAATCAAAGGGCAGATGTAATACATCTGCCCTTTGATACGTTACTTTGTTAATACTTAAAATCACTGAATTGAAATAATAACGGATATATGCTACTATATAGGCAGATTTAATTACGGGGTGAAAAAATGGAAAAAAGGGAAAAATTTGCTTCAAGACTCGGATTCATTCTTGTTTCGGCAGGATGCGCAGTAGGAATAGGAAATGTGTGGAAGTTCCCATATATATGCGGAATGTACGGCGGCGCAGCATTTATTGTGTTATATCTTATTTTTCTGCTAATATTGGGGCTGCCTATTTTGGTATGTGAATTCTCAGTAGGCAGAGGCAGCCAAATGGGAATGGGCAGAGCATTTGAAAAGCTTGAGCCTAAAGGCACAAAATGGCATAATCTTAAATGGATAAGCATTTTAGGCAGTTATCTGTTAATGATGTTCTATACAATGGTAGGCGGATGGATGCTTTACTACGCCTATATGGAAATGACCGGCAAGCTGTCAGGTCTTGATCAAGAGGGCGTTTCACAGGCATTTTCCAATATGCTTTCACAGCCCGGTACAATGAGCCTGTGGACGTTTATTGCAATAATAGTATCTTTCGGAATTTGCATTTTAGGTTTGAAGAACGGTGTCGAAAAAATAACCAAAATCATGATGTCACTGCTGATTGTGCTTATGCTTGCACTGGCAGTACATTCCTTTACACTCCCCAATGCATCTGCGGGAATTAAATTTTATCTTGTACCGGATTTTAAAACAGTAGTTGACAACGGACTGGGCACCGCCGTTTTTGCCGCCATGTCACATGCCTTTTTCACACTGAGTATCGGCATAGGTGCTATGGAAATTTTCGGAAGCTATTTGGATAAAAAGAAGCGTATCACAGGTGAAGCAATCAATATCATTCTTCTGGATACCTTTGTAGCTTTAACAGCAGGATTTATTATTATACCTGCCTGCTTCTCCTTCGGTGTTGAGCCCGGTGCAGGTCCGTCTCTTTTGTTTATCACACTTCCAAATCTGTTTAACGATATGGCGGGAGGCAGAATTTGGGGAACCATGTTCTTTATCTTTATGTCTTTTGCCGCACTTTCCACTCTGGTAGCAGTTTTTGAAAATATTATTGCAATGTTTATGGATATGAAAGGCTGGAGCAGAAAAAAGACAGTCGGCATAAATATCGTAGCTATATCCGTACTGTCAATACCGGCTGTTCTTGGCTACAATCTGCTTGCCAAATTTCAACCAATGGGTCCAGGCAGCACAATTATGGATCTTGAGGACTTCCTTGTATCCTATAATCTGCTTCCGCTGGGCAGTCTCGTGTTTGTTATGTTTTGTGTCAGAAAGAACGGCTGGGGATTTGAAAACTTTCTTAAAGAGGCAAATAACGGTGAAGGCATCAAATTCCCGCACTGGATCAGACTCTATATGCAGTACATTTTGCCAGTTATCATCATTGTTATCTATATCAAAGGATATTATGATACATTTGCTCCCCGCGGAACAACAACACTCGCAGGCTGGCTTTGCTTCGCTGCAGCTCTTCTTGCCGTAATCTTCGGCATATCCATCTTTACAGGCAAAAAGAAAAAAGCTTGAACAATCAATATAAAGTGTGCTTAAAAGCCGTGAGCAAAGCTGAGCTTTGTTCACGGCTTTTGATTTCAACCATATTCGCTGTCAATTTAGTTTTATTCCCGAAACAATATATATATCATCCGTTGCTTTTTTTGTTGTAACACGAAAATTGCATTTGACAAAAAGCCTTTCCAGGTCATCCTCACTCATTAGTTGCCGTGATACGCTATGAGCCTCACCGCTGTGATGACTGTCTATTGCGCGGCGTCCGTTATCGTGAGCAATGGTCAATGAGCCTTGCGTTTTTATGCAGTTCTTTAAATTCCTGATCAGTCCTTCGGGGTTGATAAAATGCGGAAACGCATTAAACACCACACAGCAGTCGAAGGTATCCTTAAAACTGATTGTATCGGCATCACCGCATATTAAATTAATCCTGCTGTTTTTTGCAAACTTTTTGCGGGCAATCTTAATCATCTTTTCGGAAATGTCAACACCTGTTATATTTAGAACACCCCTTTTAAGATAATAATCAAACATTACACCCGTACCGCAGGCAATATCAAGCACGCCGGCACCTGCTCCGATTCCTGCTGCATCCATAATCTCATTCATTTTATCATCACAGGTTATCATATTTTCATCCCAAAATTCAGAGCATTTATCAAAAAAATCAATAATTTCATTTTTATGCATTACTTAATATCCTCTTCATCAGCAATATATCTTGAAGGAATTAAATTTGCTTTTTGCAAAGCAAAATATACGATTGGAATAAAGACAAGCTGAATGGCTATAGCCGGAAGACACGTAACAAAATAGGTGGTTGCCCAAGCAACAATTGTAATGCTGCCTCTTGCAAATATCAATGCTTTCGCAGCGCCTGCAACAACCCTGCCTAAAAGCATTGCCGACACAAGGCTGATATATAAGTCAGCATACGTATTTTTCGTATGAATCAGCTTCATAATAAGAGCTGCTGCCAGTGCATAAGCTGTAAGTTCTACAATCATCGACGGCATATGCGCTGCAGAGGGCATACCGGTTATAACGCTTGACATAACAGGACCTAAAATACCGCACGCCAATGCAAACGGCCAGCTGCATACAAGGCCGCAAATTAAAACAGGAATATGTATAGGACAATATATCATACCTGCCTGTGGAATGCTGTGAAATGCCAAAGGCAAAACAACACACAACGCAATACACACTGCTGTCACGACAGCCTGCTTAACTTTACTCATTTGGTTTAACTCATTATTAATCATTTTCATTTCTCCTATATCCTCTTGCCTCCAGTGCTGCTGCAAGCTCATCGGCTCTTTTAAATGCACTTACAAAAACAGGCACAATAAGCGGCAAAATACTTTTGGCTTTTTTCAACAGATTTTTTGATTCAAATTCTGCACCGCGTGCAATCTGTGCTTTTTTTATATTGGACACCTCTTCAAATAAAATCGGAACAAATTGTATTGCAACAGAAATGATTAGCACCGGCACATCGACGGGAATTTTAAAAAACTTCAAGGGGGACAGATAAAAACGGACAGCTGACATCAGTTCAAGCGGTGAAGTAACAGCAAGCAAAAGATTTGACCATAAAACAATCAGTGTTACATTCCATACTATGGTCAGCCCTTGAATAAGACCTTCTTCTGAAATATTTATCATTTTGAATGAAAACCATATATTCTCGCCGCCGAAAAACAGAGTATTCATTAAAATAATGGCAAGCAAAAATAACCATAGTCTTTTAAAAAAAGAAAATATTTCGCACAGCTTCAGCCTTGCAATCAACGAACATACAATAACTGCTGCAAAATCCACAGCATACATTACAAAATTACAAGACACAAGGGTAAAAACAATCATTGCACAGGCAATAAATATTTTAAATTTTTCGTTCAGCCTATGTATAGGTGAAGCTCTGTTAACATAGACTCCGACATATAAATTGTCCATAGCTATACCTTAAATTCAGCAACAATGGCAGTGAGCAAATCATCATATTTTATTATCTCACTGCTCATTTGGATGCCCTTTTCAGACAGCAAATCCATCGTCTGCCTTACACTGCACACGCCTAAATTCATTTTTTTTAAATCCTTGCAGTCTGAGTAAACAACCGCCGGCTTTGCATCCTTTACAATTCTTCCATCATTCATAACAAGCACTCGGTCGCAATACTCGGCGATGCAATCAGAATTATGGGATACCATAATAATCGTTGTACCCTGATTTTTCAGTTCAAGCAGCACATGCATAAAATCGTCTCTTGCAATAGGGTCAAGACCTGCCACGGGCTCATCAAGCAAAAGATATTTTGGCTGTATAACCAGCACCCCTGCAATTGCAACTCTGCGCTTTTCTCCGCCTGACAATGCAAGCGGCGACTTGTCTTTTAATAATTTATAATCAAGTCCCATAAGGGTCATCGCCCATTGAATTCGCTCTCTCTTCTCCTGCTTTGAAATATCAAAATGCTTTAATGAAAAAGCAATATCCTTTTCAACACTTTGTTCAAAAAGCTGCGTCTCGGGGAACTGAAACACAATTCCGAGCTTTTTTCTTAAATCAGAACGATTATATTTTTTGTCTAATATATTTTCTTTGTCTATAAAAATTTTACCGTCAAGCGGACGAATCAAGCCGGCCATCATCTGCAGCAGGGTTGATTTGCCGCAGCCTGTTTGACCGACAATTCCAACAAACTGTCCGCTGCTGACATCCAGATTAAAACGGTCAAACAGCAAGCTGCTGCCCGGATATGAAAAATTCAGATCTCTGATTTCAATTGACACAGCAGCTCCACCAGCCTTTCTACAGTCAGGGGGCATTCGGCAAGTTGTATTCCCCTTTGCTTTAAATCATAATACATATTCACTGCAAAAGGCGGCTTTAACTGTGCCTTTTGCATCAGCTTCGTATCGGTCAATACTTCATCCGGCGTACCTCTGCCTATTATCTCGCCGTCCTTCATTACAAAAATCTGCTGTGCATCCACACATTCCTCAACATATTGCGAAATAATGATAAAGGTTATATCTGTTTGCGCATGAAGCTTCTTAATTATATCCATAATCTCTCTTCTGCCCTCAAACGGCAGCATGGATGTAGCTTCATCAAAAATGATTATTTCAGGCTCAATGGCAAGAATACCGGCTAATGCAGCACGCTGCTTTTGGCCTCCGGAAAGCGTTCTTATATCTCTTTTCTCAAATTCGCTTAAACCGACAAGTGAAAGTGCTTTTTTAATCACGTCGCAATTCGCATGCAGATTATAATTTTCAAGACCGAATTTAATATCCTCCTCTACTATTGAGGATACAAACTGGCTGTCAGGATTCTGAAAGACCATACCGCAGCATTGCCTGATTTTATAAGTGTTATAGGCATTTGCAGCATCATATCCCGCAACCGATAGTGTACCCTGCTGAAGGGATAAAAGCACATTAATATGCTTCGCAAGAGTGCTTTTGCCACAACCGTTTTTGCCTATAATTGCAATAAGCTCTCCTTTTTTTATCTCAAATGAAATATCCTTTAGAGAGCGCTTTCTTACTCCTGCAAAAATATAAGAGTGGCTTATATGATCAGCTTTAATACTATTCACAAGCTCACTCCCCTGTTCTCAAAATATGCATCTGCCTTTTTATTTTAATATATAGTGTTACAAAATTTCAAGCCCCCCCGGGGGATAAAAAAAGCCCTCTGTCTTTCACAGACAAAGGACGCATTTCATTTATTTTTACTCATCTGATTTTCTTATTATTTCACCTAAATCGGTAAATAATTTTTCTTTATCATTCATATCACACTCATTTGCATATAAGATAAGCGACTTGGCAGAGCAAAAACGCTTTCCGTTTTCTAAATCACTGTATTCTCTTGCAGATATATCCAGTTTTTCTGCCATCTTTTCTTGTGATAAATTCAGTTCATATCGTTTCTCTCTCAATTCCTTTTTTAAGTATTTTTTTGCTGTTTCTTTTTCGGACATTATTTGACACCTCATCCAACGAGTTAACATAATTTTACAAATTCCATGCCCTTAAATCTATGAAATGCGCTTCAACTTACATAGAGATACTAATAAATAAATCCCCCTGCAGTTCAAACTACCGGCAGGGGGATTTAACTAAAATGTATTAATTTACGCTTTGATAAAGCAATTCACGTTCACAAACATCACAAACTGAAAAATGGAAATTCACTCCTGTTGCATTTGATATCTTGGTCACAACTTCCATAAAATCATAAATATTTGTTTTATTGTTAGATATAATCTCATTAGTTGAATCAATAAAAACATCTGTTAAATCATAATCACTTGCACATAAGCCGCTTAAAAAGCCGCAAAGCGTAATTGAACTGTTTATACCATAATCCGAAGTGTTGATAAGTCTGATTGATGACGGCAGAGTTAAATTGAGCTTATCACTGCAATCAACAAAAATCACATTGCCTTTGCTGCTTAACGCTGTTGCTGCTGCGGCCTCGGCAAGAATTCTTGTTTTTCCGATGCCGTTATTTCCTGTAATGTATTCAACCATAATAATCTCATAACCTTTCAATAATACTTACACAATATGCTGTATTGTTATGATAAAACATAAATAATAATTCCCATCAAACAAACAGTAAACATAACGTTAATTATTTTTGAACAAGTATGGATAGCAAGCAGAAATCCGAAATACATTTTATTGCCATGTTCCGATTTGTGTATTTAATATACTGTATTTTGAATTTATTTATATCTGATTATGTACTATAATTATAGATATAAAACACAAAGAGGTTATACATTTTATGAAAATTTATTTATTTGACAGAACTGAAAAAATTATACATTTCAATGATTTAAGTATTCTTGAGCATCATAAAATGGTTGAAAAAAGCACAGAACTGCTTATGTCTGAAAATGAGATATTTGTATTTCAGCTTGCACTGCTGTCAGATTCCGATGACACGATTAACGAAATAACAACACATGGTAATGCTGATATTGTCTGCATTAACACGGATATGTCAGATAAATACGGTCATTGTAAAAAACAAAAAGTTATGCTGAAGAAAAATATAATTCAGCCTCTGTTTTTTACCGTGCAAACAGACAAACTCGGTAAACGGCAGGAAAAATGCAGCATAACCATTCAAACAGAATCAGAGTGCCGCTCCTTTGATCTTATACTCAACATTATTTCCAGCCCTGTAGCCAATAACGGATATAACGATTTATGGCGCTTGTCACGCATTCATTGGCTGAATTCAAAACTTTGTATTGATGATCAAATCGTTAAACCTTATATTACACCTTCCATAATTGACGAACGGCTTTCGGTACTCGGAAAAGAAATAGAACTTAACAGCTGTGCTCTGCCCAAGCAAATCTATTCAAAATTCAACGAAGCAATTGAAATTGAAAACAGTATTCAAAAAGAACTGTTTTCCAAAGATTCTGAATTCTTAATTGACGGAAAGCCTCTTGAAAACGGGAAGTGCACAAAAAGACTTTTTAACAACCGAATTGAAATACATTCACAATGTGAAAATGAAAGATACTCTGCCGAAGTGGCAGCCGTATTAAGATATGAAGGACTAATGGAATACTCTGTTTCCATAACACCTAAAACAGATTTCAAGGCCGATGATGTTTCGCTGAATTTTTATATATCCCCCGAATGTTCATCATTGATGCACGGTTTGGGACACAGAGCATCGAAAGCAACAGACTTAGCTTTCAAGTGGGATAATCAAAAACAGCAGGACAGTATTTTCATTGGCTGTGTTAACTGCGGCATGCGGGTTAAATTCAAAGCTGAGAACTATATCAGACCCCTTATAAACATTTTCTACAAGAACCTGCCGCTTAATGTTCCGACAACAACCTGGGATAACAGCAAAAAAGGTAAAATTGAGGTTAAAGCTGAAAATGAACGCTGTACAAGACTTTCCGCCTCTACCGGAGAATTCAGTTTTAAAGAAAATGAAACCAGACATTTTAATTTTGAAATACATATCACTCCGCTTAAACCTATTGATTATAAAAAAGCTTTTTCAATCAGATACTGTCATAATAACAAGCTTAAAAATGAAATCAAAGAAATTGATACAGCGAAGAAAAACGGTCTTACCCATGTTATTTTTCACCAGGGCAATATGATTATGCCATTTATCAATTATCCGTTTTATGAGGTCGACAGGCTTAAAAATGCCGCACACTATGCCAAGGAGCGCGGTATAGGCATTAAACTTTATTATACCGAGCGCGAGCACAGCAATCACATGGCAGAAACCTTTGTTTATAAGGCTCTCGGTGATGAAATCATTTTAAGAAAAAAAGGAATCAGTCATTCCTGGCAAAAAGAAAAGCCGCAATGGCTTATTGATAATTTCGGTGAAGATATTATTCCGGGCTGGTTTGTTAAATACAAGCATGGCAAATATAAAAATGACCACGACATATCCTTTATCGTAAAACCCGATACACGCCTTGATAACTATTATATTGAAGGACTTAACTGGCTTGTTGATAATATAGGTATTAAGGGAATTTATATTGATGACACATCACTTGACAGAACTACACTTGAAAGAGCAAAAAAGGTTCTTGCAAAAACAGACGGACTGATTGATATGCACATGTGGAATCACGAGGAGGTACGTGCCGGCGATGTGAGCTGTATGAACCTTTATACCGAAATAATGCCTTTTCTTGACAGTGTTTGGCTTGGCGAGGGCTTCTTTTATAAAAAATATTCACCTGAATATATGATGGCAGAGGTCAGCGGTATACCATACGGTCTAACCGGTCAGATGCTTGAAGGCGGAGGCGATTTATACCTTGGCATGCTCTATGCTATGAATAACCGTTTCGGCTGGCACTATAAAAATGCAGTAGAAATGTATCATATCTGGGATGAATTCGAAATTCACAAGAGCAAAATGCTCGGCTACTGGCATAGTCAAAACCCGGTAAAAACAGACAATAACAGTGTACTGTCAACCGTTTATTTAAAGAACAGCGAAGCATTGGTCTGCTTATATAACTTTTCGGAGAAGGCAGAAAAGTTTAATGTTCTTTTTAATAAAAAACTGCTTGGATTCCGCATACAAGGCGCTGAGGAAATACGTTTCGGCAAAAAAGGACGTAAAATAAAAGATATAACAAAACGCTTAAAACTCGGAAAAAGAAAGGGCATCATTATAAAAGTTAAGGCTTAACTTTTATAATATAAACAGTATGGATAAGGTTATAAACGATTTTCTTCACAGAAATTTAGGCGGCTATGCAAACAGCTTTAATATTAAAATCACAGGCGAAAATAAAGAGCGCTTTGTTATAACTGCCGAAAACGGTATCATAAACGTTAATGCAAGCAATTATATCATGGCGTTTCACGGGATTTACTGCTATTTAAAAAAGTATTGCAATGTTCAGCTTTCTTGGTGCGGCAACAGAAATATTGTCATAGATAAGCTCACTATGTTCAGCGGAGAATATTCAAAATCGGTTTTGCAAAAATTCAGGGTATATATGAATTACTGTACGCTGGATTATTCCATGTGCTGGTGGAATTTTGAACGCTGGGAAAAAGAAATCGATTTTATGGCGATGAACGGTATTAATATGCCCCTTGCCGTTATAGGCAGCGAAGCAATACTGTATGAAACCTTAATCGATTTCGGATTCACAAAGGAAGAAGCACTCAGCTCAATATCAGGCCCGGCATTCTGGGCCTGGCAGCTTATGACGAACATCACAGGTTATCTTCCGCCTCCAAGTGAAAAATACATATATGAGCGCCTGTCACTTGGAAAGAAAATACTGAAAAGATATATAGAATTCGGTATGTATCCCATTCAACAGGGTTTTTCAGGTCACGTACCTGTGCTGCTGAAAAAGAAATGCAATGTAAAGGTATACATGCAAAAAGGCTGGAATGGATTTGCAAAAACAGCACAGCTCAATCCGTTGGATCCGTTTTTCAAAGTTTTCGGACTTGCTTATCTTAATAAACTAAAAAAATTAATGGGTTTTCATCATTACGTTGCCTGCGACCCTTTTCATGAGGGCACACCGCCTAAAAAAGGCAAAAAATATCTAAACGCTGTGGGCAAAGCCATCAGCAGTCTTTATACTGAATTTGACAGTAAATCCGTGTGGGTCATGCAGGCTTGGTCGATGAGAAAGGATATTGTTAATGCCGTGAGCAAGGATAAGCTTTTGCTGCTTGACCTTAATTCTCAAAAAACCGCTGAAAATGATAATATGTGGGGCTATCCCGTAGTTGCCGGAATGCTGCATAACTTTGGCGGCAAAAATGCAATGCAGGGAAAGCTGAAACAGCATTGCAGCAACAATTATGCTATTCTCAAGCAAAACGGAGCTAATGTTGTCGGCAGCGGACTATTTATGGAGGGCATTGAGCAAAACCCGGTTGTTTATGACCTTCAGTTTGAATTACTTTGCACGGACAAAAAAATTGATTTTGACTTATGGATAAAAAACTACATACAAAGGAGATACGGTAAATACAATAAACACATTGCAGCTGCATGGGATTTAATGATTCATAGCTGCTATAAGGATTTTGGCTATGAAGAAAATGCTGTCGGTTCTGCCATAGCATCACGGCCACAGTTAATTCCATACTCTACAGGACCATGCTGCCGGGCAAAAGTATTTTACGATGAAAAGATATTTGAACAGGCAGCCAAGGAATTTGTACTGGCATCCGACGATTTCAAATACTCTGACGGTTACCAATATGACTTATGCGATATAATCAGGCAGATGCTGAGCAACAGATTTTATACGAACCAGCTTGATTTTGCAGCAGCGTTTAAAAGAAAAGATATTAACAGACTCGAAAAAATATCAGAAAATCAGCTTCAATTATTACTTGATACAGATAGTATTACGTCCTGCAGAAGTGAGATGTGCTTATCAAGATGGATAAATGACGCACTGAACCTCGCATCGGACGATGCGGAAAAAAGATATTTTAACCTTAATGCAAGAGCACTTATAACCTTGTGGGGTGACATAAACAGTGATAATTATTTATTATACGACTACAGCTGGAGAGAGTGGAGCGGTTTAATAAAGGACTATTATTATGTGCGCTGGAATATGTTTTATAAAGAAGTGATGACTTGTTTAAAAAGCGGGAAACACTTTAAAGACAAACAATTTAATACTTATGGTATTAGAACAAAACATTTAAAATATAGATTCGGCAAACAGCTTGGTGAATTTGAGCATCTTTGGTGTAATAAATATGAAGAGTTTGAAGCACCCGCAGACAGGGATGCAATACCCTTGGCAAAAGCCCTGTTTGCGCGCTATAATAACTAACAAAGAAAGGATATAATTATGAAAAAAAAGCATATTAAAATAATGGCTTCAGCCGTTGCAGCATTAGGTGTAATAGGTATAGCTGCTGCAATACATTTCGGATATGCCAAAACCACACAGGAAAAATCAACCTTTGAAATTGAAACAGGCAATAAACCTTTAAAAGTAGCAATCATAAGTGATTTGCAGCTGCCTGATACTATAGACAAAAACACACACCAATATGAATCATTTGAAAAGACTTTAACAATGCTGAATCATAAAGGCATGGATGCCCTGATTATCGGCGGAGATTTCACAAACGTAGCAACAAAAAACGCTTGGGGTACATATAAGGAAATCTATGATAAGGTTATGTCTAATTCCAAAAAGCCGATTTCGCTTTACATTATGGGTAATCACGATCACTGGCTGCCCGATTTCTTCAGTAATTTTGAAATACCTTCTCCTGCAAGTCTTCAAAAACGTTTCACAAAATATACGGATGAATATCCATACAGTCACAAGGTTATTAACGGCTATCACTTCATTTGCTGGAGTTCGTCCAACGGGTCATACGACAAATCTTATACAAATGAAAAATGGATAAGAGGCGAAATTGAAAAAGCCTTAAAAGACAATGCAGACAAACCGATTTTTGTTATTACCCATATCAATCCTACGGACACGGTTTACGGCTCGGATGAATGGGGAAACAAAGATATAACCGATATACTCAAGGATTACAAGCAGGTTATTTCCATATCGGGCCATTCACATTACTCCATACTTGACGAACGCTCAATCTGGCAAGACAGCTTTACTGCATTCTCGACTCAAAGTCTCGATTATATCGAACTTGAAAGCGGAAAATTTAACGGAAGCATACCAAAAGATGCTTACGGAAACACAATAGCCGAGCAGGTTCCTGCCTGTCTTTATATGGAAATTGAAAATGATAAGGTAACTATAAATCGACTTGAAGCCAATACCGGAAAAGTGCTCAAAGACCCATGGGTAATTGATGCACCCTTTGGAAGTAAGGAAAGCCTTTCAAAATATTCAGACAGCAGAAAGGATAAAAACCGTCCCCCCGCCATGGACGAAAATTTGAAGGCTGCCATCAGCAGCATTCAGGATATAAACGGTAACGAACAAAAAATGATTTCATTTCCGGCCGGAAGCGATGATGATTTTGTTCATTCCTATCGTCTCGAATTTCTTGATGCACAGAAAAAAGTTTTAGAATTTGAAGAAATAGATTACGATAATCATATTGTACATTATGATGACAAAGGAAACAAAATCAGCTTTGACAGCAAAAGCTACAAAAACGGCAATTCAAAAAACATCAAGCAGGTGCTCTATTTCAGTGATTATGTCTTAGGTCTTGATAATATGTCCGACACAGTTCAGTTAAGACTTCCGGCAACAATCCCCGATAACACAGAGTATGTCGCGATAACAGCAATTGACTCATGGTCAGCCGAAAGCAACCGTGTAATTTGCAAAATAAATAAAGCAGGAGAATACAGAAAATGAAAAAATATATTTGTTTATTATTAGCAGGTGCAATGGCATTAAGCGTATTATGCTTATCAGGCTGCACAAAAAAGCAGGACGAAAGCTGGAAAAATAAGGGATACGACTTATCTGTGCCGACACTGAACGAGGATGGATGGTACCTCGTTTTTGAGGATGAATTCGATGGCAAAGAACTGAATGAAGGTATAAAATTTGGCGAAAAATATAAGGGGAATCAAGAAATATGGACGACATCGCCTCATGCAATACGCTGGGAAAGTCAAAATAAAAAGAAACCTGAGCAAGCATGCTGGTGGTGCCCCGAAATGGTCGAAATTAAGGACTCCAATGCCATTATTCACTCACGATACGAAGAAAATCACAGCTGCAGCGGAGACTGTCCGCAAAAGGGCAGATTTACATCCGGAATCGAAACCAGACTCATTAAGGGCGATAATAACGACAATAAGGGAACAGCTGATGAAATGCTGTTTTCACAGGCCTTCGGCTATTTTGAGGTCAAGGTTAAAATACCAGATTCCGACGGGCTCTGGTCAGCATTCTGGCTTCAGTCCTCGAATATGCGCAAAGTAGGCAATGAGGGTCAGGACGGAACGGAAATAGATGTATATGAAAGTGCTTTCAGACGCAGCAAAAATTCACAGATGGGTCACGCACTCTTATGGGACGGATATGGAAAAAGTGCAAAAAGCTCGGCTTATATCGGCAAACTAGAACAAGATTTATATGATGGATACCATACTTATGCACTGAAATGGACTCCCGAATACTATGTTTTTTATATAGATGGAAAAGCCACTTGGGCAAGCAGCGACGGTGAGGTTTCAAAGGTTAAAGAATTCCTGCGCCTCACAGTTGAAATTGACGCCGGTGACGGCTGGGGTCCGCATGCACAAAAGATTGGTCAATTCAGCCATAACAATGATGATAACGATGACTTTATGATTGACTATGTCAAGGTATGGCAAAACGAAAACTACGAGCAATTTATAAAAGAAGACAATGAATTTGAAGGCTCTGTTGACTTATCATAATTAAACTCATAAAAAAATCCCTGTTGAAACACCAACAGGGATTTTTATTTAACAACAATTTAATTTTTTATCCGTCCTTTAATTGACTTACAGTAAAATCAATCTGTATATCAGCCTGAAGATAATCAATCATAGACTGCAAATCATTGAAAACACTGTAAAGCAGTTTGCAGTTTTCTTTAACAAAGCGTTCATCGGTTGAATGCTCCAACATCAATTCAAGTGCATTATAATATCCGTCAATATTATAAATAGCAATCGGCTTTTTATGCCTTGCAAGCTGCTTTAACGTAAGAACCTCAAACAGCTCCTCAAACGTACCTATACCACCCGGAACAATAATAAATGCATCGGCAAGTTCTTCCATTTTTGCCTTTCTTTGATGCATGGTTTCAGTATAAATAAGAGTATCACAATCATCATAAATAAGCTCAATATCTGCTTCCTTAAAAAATTCGGGTATTATTCCGGTTATGGAAGCTTTGCCCTTTTTAAATCCTCTTGCCGCAGCACCCATCAATCCCTGACCGCCTGCTCCGAAAACAAGAGCATGGCCCGCATTTGCAAGACTTTCGCCCATTTGCTCAACGGCATCTATATATTTGCTGTCAATTTCACTGCTTGCAGCACCGAATACACATATATTCATAAAATCTCCTTATAATAAAACCAATAAAAATGGATACATAAAATTATTATAATAACAATATATGATTAATTACAATAATTATTACTTATAATTTTAACACAGTGTGAATTTTGTGTCAATTTCTTGTTTTTGCTTGCAATATATAGTATAATTATTTGAAAATATTTTGTTAATATAGAAATGGTGTAAATTTGAAAATACTCGTTATTGGCGATATTGTATCCATACAGGGATGCGAATATTTAAGAAAAGAACTTCCTAAACTGAAAAGAGAACTTAAAGCGGATATCGTTATAGCCAACGGTGAAAACTCAGCAGTAGGAAATGGTATATTGCCTCAAAGCGCAGTTCATATTTTAGACAGCGGTGTGGATGTTATTACACTTGGCAATCATGGATTAAAACGCCGTGAAATTTATGAATTCCTTGACGGCGACAATTCTGTTATACGCCCTGCCAATTACCACAGCTCTGCGCCCGGCCGCGGCTACACAATCGTTGACAAGGGCAGCTGTCGTGCAGGTATTATTAATCTTCAGGGCACCGTATTTATGGACAGCATTGAAAATCCCTTTTCGGTTATCGATAAAATCATTGATGAAATAAAAAGACAAGACATTAAGATAATACTGATTGATTTTCATGCCGAAACAACATCTGAAAAAAGGGCAATGGGATTTTATCTTGACGGCAGAGTCTCAGCTTTGTACGGAACACATACACATGTTCAAACAAGTGATAACCAGATACTGCCAAACGGTACAGGATATGTAACCGATATAGGGATGACCGGACCATATTACAGCGTGCTTGGTGTTAATCCGGATTGCATTATTGAAAAGCTTCGAACCGGACTCCCTGTAAGATTTACAAATGATGACGGTCCCTGTGTTCTTGAGGGATGCTTGTTTGATATTGACAATGAAAGCGGAAAAACAATCGCCGTCAATTTAATCAGGAGGTAAAAATGAAAAAAAGATATATTGCCTTATTTCTCACAGCCATTCTAATTTTAACCCTCTTTTCCGGCTGTACCTCCTCTGATAACCAAAACAATAGTACCACCACAACCGGTATTGCAGTTAAAGAGGCAGACAACTCAACCTTCAAGCTAAGCTATACCCAGTCGGACAGTCTTGACCCATTCAAAGCCAAAACGCAAAACAATCAAGTGCTTGCATCACTTGTGTTTGAGTCACTGTTTGACCTTGACGAGAATTTTGAACCATCGGCCAATATCGCTACAGGCTACGCATTTACAAACAGCAAAACCCTGAAAATTGACATTAACCCACAGCTTAAATTTTCAGATGGCAAGTCCCTTAGTCCGGAAGATGTTGTATTCTCAATCCATGCTGCAAAAAAATCACCTGCATACGGCAGCGGACTAAGCTGTATCGGCTCAGCAGAAGCACAGGGCAGCTGTGTAATTATACACCTTAATTATCCAAATCCCAATGCAGTCAATCTGCTCACCTTCCCTATTGCATCTATCAAAGATGATAAAGACGGTTTTCCGGTCGGAAGCGGAAGATACAGCTATAAAAATTCCGGCGGCAAAGTCGTGTTAAAAGCAAACACGCAAAATGGATTTGACCCTTATATAACAACAATAACACTTGTAAACATAGCTGCGTCAGACTCTATTGACAATGCAGTAAATATAGGCAATATTTCATATGCCTTCAGAGATATGAGCAGTGACACATCAAAACGTCTGTCATGTGCAAAAAAGGCCGTAGCTATGAACAACCTTATCTTTATAGGCATAAATCACGCCGGAGAAACGACCTCCAACACACATATCCGCAGAGCAATATCCCTTGCGGCTGACCGTCAAATTATCGCAGAAAGTGCTTACTCCGGATATGCATCTCCTGCGACATCAACATTCCATCCTGATTTTAAATCCATAGGCAGCATAAATCTTTTTTCAAAAACTGCGGATACAGCCACTGCCAAGCAATCCATCATTCAAAGCACTTTCAGCGGCAAGAAGCTGTCGATATCCATATTGGTTGATACAAATGAAAATAAGATTTCCTGTGCAAATCTGCTTAAAACACAATTGGAAGCGGCAGGCTTCAGGGTGAAAATCGACAAAAAAAGCGTTAAAGAATACCGTACAAGAATAAAAAATAACAATTATGATTTATATATAGGCGAAATTAAACTTTCTGATGACATGAGCTTATATCCGTTTTTTGATACCAAAGGCGGAGCTAAATTCGGTATAAATTTCAAACAAATAAAATGTGATGATATTTATAAGGAATATCTTTCAGGAAAAAGCGAACTCGGCCAATTCATACTTGCATTTAATGAAGAAATGCCTTATATCCCCCTTGTTTATAAAAAAGGAATGATTTGTTACAGCAAAGCTCTCAAAGGTGATATGCAGGGTTATTACGGGAATTTCTTTTCAAATATTGACAGTTGGAATTTTATTTCTTGATTTAACAGCGAATAAGGCATATAATTGTAATGCAGCAAAAAAATACAGGAGGTATTTTCACGATGATAAAGCTTGAAAATCCAAACGGATATATCGAGATAACAAATAACTATTTTGCCAATCTCGTCGGCAGAGCAGCACAAAGCTGCTTTGGTGTAACAGGCATGGTAAGCAGCCCTTACCAAAATCTTAAATCAGCTATAAAAAGCAAAGTATCACATGATAATTATGATCAGGGTGTTGCTGTCAAAAATATAAACGGCAATCTTATCATTGACTTACACATCTCTGTTTCATACGGTGTTAATATTAATGCAATTGTAGAAAGCATAGTCAACAAGGTTCGCTATACTGTAGAGGAAGCAACAGACCTTAAGGTCTCAAAGGTAAATGTCTACATTGATGCACTCAACTGATTGGAGATAAGATATGATAACTGGTTTAATGTTTCGTAATTCTATTATTTCAGCGGCTAATAATATCGCCAACAGCAGGCAGGCTGTTGATGCTTTAAATATTTTTCCGGTTCCCGATGGTGATACCGGTACAAATATGAGCATGACAATCAGCGCTGCGGCTAAAGAAATGGCAACCCTTCCCGATAACTGTACAATTGAGGAAGCAGCAGCCCACTGTGCATCTGCACTTTTAAGGGGTGCGCGGGGCAATTCAGGCGTTATTCTCTCTCTGATTTTTCGCGGTTTTTCCAAAGGATTTAAAGGACTTAAGGAAGCAGGAGCAAAGGATATTGCCAACGCTTTTAAGGAAGGTGTTGACGCTGCATATAAGGCTGTTATGAAGCCGACTGAAGGTACAATACTGACTGTAATCAGAGAGGCAAAGGACGCTGCAGTCAAAATGGCTGATATTCAGGATGAGCCCTTGGAGGTAGCATTTGCTGCACTGCAGGCTGCAAAGGAAGCACTTGCAAAAACACCTGAGCTTTTGCCCGTCTTGAAAAAAGCAGGCGTTGTCGATGCCGGCGGACAGGGTCTTATACTTATTTTTGAAGGCATGGAAAGTGTTTGGCACAACGGCGTAATTGTTCAGCCTCTTGACGGCTCAGGAGTTACGCCTGTTGCCCTGGTAACAAAATCAACCGTTGCCAATGCATCCGATGACATTGAATTTGGATACTGCTCCGAATTTTTAATTGAAAAATCAGAGGTTGCTAAAGAAAAGGATCCACTTAAACTGCGTGCATTTCTTGAATCAATCGGTGACTGTGTTGTAGTTGTTGATGATAATGACATAATTAAAGTACATGTGCATTCCAATGAGCCCGGAAATGTTATTCAGGCTGCTCTTAAATACGGTCAGCTTATAAACATTAAAATAGATAATATGCGCTACCAGCACGCTAATGCCGAAGTCGGTGTTAAGGAAGGTGATAAACTCATCGAGCCTAAAGTCACTGAACCTGAAAATGACTATGGATTCGTTGCAGTTTGTGCCGGTGACGGACTTGCTGAACTCTTCTCCGATATCGGTGCAGATGTAATTGTCAGCGGCGGACAAACCATGAACCCCTCAACTGACGATATTTTGAATGCAGTTATGAATACACCGGCAAAAACTGTATTCGTTCTGCCAAACAATAAAAACATTATAATGGCAGCCGAGCAGGCTATACCGCTCGCTGCTGACAGAGAAGTAAAGGTTCTGCAAACAAAAACCGTTCCGCAGGGAATTTCAGCTATGCTTGCATTTGATGACACGGTATCTGCTGAGGAAAACCAAATGGCTATGATGACCGCTGCAGAAGCTGTCGAGACAGCACAGGTTACATTTGCCGCAAGAGACAGTGAGGTTGACGGAAAAGCGGTACGCGAAGGCGAAATCATGGGCCTTTGCAACGGTAAAATCAAATTCATCGGTGACAGCATCGTTGATATTGCTTATAAATCAGCTGATAAACTGTATAAGAAAAATGAGCATTCGCTCATCACTGTGATTTATGGTGATGGTGTGAGTGAAGACGACGCACAACAGGTTGCCAAGAGACTTGAGGACAAATATGCACCCGAAGCTGAGATCAGCATTGTAAACGGCGGTCAACCAATCTATTACTTTATTATATCCGTGGAGTAAAGCATGCTTAATCTGGAAAGCAATATTAAATTCATAAAGGGAGTCGGCGAAAAAAGAGCCGAGCTGTTTTACAGTCTCGGCATTTTTGACGTTGACTCCCTTTTACGCTTTTATCCGAGAAAATATGAAGACTGGACAAATACAAAAACGGTTTCCCAAGTCAACGACGGTGATCATATCACAATAAAAGCAACCATGATAACCCCTGTCAAAGAGCATAGGATAAAACGCTCAATGACACTCTACAAATGCCGTTTTTCCGATGGAGAAAGCATTATCAACGTTACCATTTTTAATAACAAATATTTGGCACAGGCACTTCGCATCTATGAGGATTATGTGCTGTTTGGTAAAATTGACAAAAGCCTTACATCAGCATCCATGTCTTCTCCTAAAATAGAAAAACTTGATACCGGTGTATGTATCCACCCCATTTATCCGGCAAACGGCAAACTCACATCAAATGCTATTGCCAAGGTTATCAAAACCGCACTGAATAATCTTGATGAAATACCTGACACCTTGAGTAACGATATAAAAACAAAATATAATCTAATTTCACTTGATTCTGCAATACGGCAAATACATATACCCAAAAGTGAAGAAGAATCTTATAAAGCAAGAAAGCGTCTTATTTTTGAAGAGCTGTTGACTTTGCAGCTTGGTCTGCTTAAGCTTAAAAGCACAAAAAAAGATGAAACAGCTTTTGTAATCAGTCACGATTTTACTGATGAATTCAAAAAACTGCTCCCCTATCGCCTTACAAACGCACAGCAAAATGCTATCGGGGAATGTATAAAAGATATGCAGGGCAGATACCCTATGGGCAGACTTCTGCAGGGCGATGTGGGTTCAGGAAAAACAGCCGTTGCTGCAGGAATTTTATATACAGCAATAAAAAACGGTTATCAGACTGCCCTTATGGCACCAACCGAAATACTTGCCGTGCAGCATTATGAGGGACTTTTAAAAACACTCCAAACAACAGGAATTACAATACGGCTTCTTACGGGTTCAACAAAAGCAAAAGAAAAACGTGAAATAAAAGCCGCTCTCATAGACGGTGAAATTGATTTACTCATCGGCACACATGCCATAATACAAAACGACGTTGCATTCTCAAAACTCGGTTTGGTAATAACCGATGAACAACACCGTTTCGGTGTTAAACAAAGAGCAAGCCTTGCAGAAAAGGGACACGGCATTCACACCCTTGTTATGAGTGCAACACCTATTCCGCGGACTCTTGGATTGATTCTTTACGGCGACCTTGATATCAGCATACTTGATGAACACCCTCCCGGCAGGCAGGAAATAAGAACAGACGTAGTTGATTCAAGATATCACGGCAGAATTTACAAATTTATAAAGGATGCTGCCGACAGAGGCGAGCAAAGCTATATAATATGCCCCATGGTTGAAGAAAGCGAAGAAATGCTTCATGTTAAATCAGCTCAGCAGCTGGCAGAAGAATTGTCCGAAACAGTATTTAAAGGATACTCTGTCGGCCTGCTTCACGGAAAAATGAAACCAAAGGAAAAAGACAATATTATGAAAGCCTTTTCCTTAGGTGACATTAAGATATTGGTGGCAACAACGGTTGTTGAAGTAGGAGTTGATGTTCCCAATGCCACAATAATGGTTATCGAAAACGCCGAACGTTTTGGACTTTCGCAGCTTCACCAGTTGAGAGGGCGAATCGGACGCGGCAACAAAAAAAGCTTTTGTGTGCTTGTATCGGACAGTAAAAACGAAGCATCACTGAACAGGCTTAGAATTATGAAAAACAACAGTGACGGCTTTAAAATAGCTGATGCAGATTTGAAAGCACGCGGCCCGGGTGATTTTTTCGGCGAGCGTCAGCATGGTTTGCCAAAACTCAAAATAGCGGATATGCTCGAAGATATTGAAATTCTGCATCTTGCTCAAAGTTGTGCCATGGATATTTTGAAAGAAGATTATAATCTCAATCTTGAAAAAAATCAGTATTTGTGTGATGCAATCACAAAAATGTTTCGTGATATTAACTATTAACAAAAACCTCAGCTTTATCTAAGCTGAGGTTTTTTATCAATAAAATGAATTTTATAATAGTTTTTCCAAGCCTTCGGTGGAATAATCCCTTCCTGCACGTTTTTTATTCAATGCGTCCATAAGTCTGCCCACATTTTTTCTTGTCATAGGATAGAAAATAAGTGCAACAACGGATACCGTCAAAAATGCTGCCGGAATAATCGTTGATATGTTTTCCATTCCGTCTACAATGTGAGGATCAGTAACTACAGTTATAAGCGACTCTTTACCTGCTGTATCTTTTGAAGCATCGTAACCGTAAGCCGAAAGCAACTGACCTGCCATTAAAATGCCGAAAGCAGAACCGAATTTCTGAATCAACTGCGGAAGAGCTGTGATAATGGACTCCCGTCTTTCACCGGTTTTAAATTCATCAAGTTCAACTAAGTCATATCCCATGGAATAGAAAAAAGTCCAAAAGGTACCTGCACCCATACCTAAAAGAGCGGCACAAACAATTGTCATGATTTTAAAGCCGCCAATCTGTGCATCCAATCCAACAAGCTTTGCAATAATTTCACCCACTATTGTTATGGAAAGAAAAATGATGCAAGCTGTTCGTCTGTCTGTTTTAGCCGCCACCTTCTCAACAATCGGCACCACAATTGCCATTGACAGCACCATTGAAACAATTACATAAACGATACCGGTATCATAATCCATGCCTATACAGTCAACCACCATATATGTTAAATTAGACTGAATCATTGATGAAGCTGTAAGGAAAAAGAATACAAATATCAAAAAGAATTTGGCCGGCTTCAGGCTCATAATTTCACCAAAAGCCTTCATGGTGTCCCTAAACGAGCCTTTGCCTGCATTGGCATTGACAGCTTTTGGTGTATAAACACCATCTAAGGATTTAACACATACAAAACCCAATGCAACCGCCATGATACTGATTACAGCGGCTACAACAGCATAAGAATTGCTTGAAAAACGCTCACCAAGCAAAATAGCAATTGTTGGCACAAGAGCCGGTAAAACATTGCCCAGACCAACCGCACCTGCATTTAGCAAAGAGGCTGTTGAACGAATATTGGTACGTTCGTCATAATCCTCCGTAAGCTCTGCCACAACAGCATAATATGGTATGGTATACATGGTATAGAACACCCAGATACACATTGAAATAATTGTATAAAATAAAATTTTCAGAGTCTGACTGGTAAAACCGGCACCTATTGAAGTCCAGGCAACAATAAAAATAATACCCAAAGGAAGCAGAGCGCCCTTCATAACTTTACGCTTATCAACTCCCCCTCTGTCAGTATAGTTGCCGATAATCGGGTCGGTTATTGCATCCCAGGCAATAGAAATAAAAATCACTATGGAACTGTATTTAGGTGCAATCCCTACAATTTCAACAAGAAATGCGAGATAATATGTGTAAAACATATTATAAATCAGTGACTCTGTAAATATGCCGAAAGCATAACCAATCTTTTTTCTTTTAGTTAATGCACCTGCCATATAACTATCCCCCTGTAAAATATCAAACTGCTGTATACAATTTTATTTATTACTTTTATTATATATCATTCTTATACATAACACAAGTAATTACATGCTTAATAAAAGAGTCTTAAATTCCTCAAGTGAAGCGACCTCATAATCAGGTGTTATATCAGTAGTATTCTTAGTTTTTTTCGGATTAAACCAAACGGATTTTAAGCCTGCATTTCTTCCGCCTTTTATATCTGAAGTAAGACTGTCACCAATGATGACTGACTTATCACGATCGAAACCGTTGATCGCAGAAAAGCAGTACTCAAAAAAGCCATAATTCGGTTTTTCAAAGCCTACAACCTCGGATATAAAAATTCCTTTGAAATATTTAGAAATATCTGCACTCGCCAGTCTGCTGTCCTGCACACGCTTTTCTCCGTTTGAAACCAGATAAAGATTATACTTTTTACAAAGTTCCTGCAAAATTCCAGGTGCACCGTCAATAAAGTAGTGCCCTATACAAAGATAATTCTCATAAAGCTCGGTTGCTTTTTGGGCAGATACATCTATTCCCAGCTCGTCAAAAAGCAGTTTATAGCGGTTAACCTTAACCTGCTCGCGGCTGATTTCACCAAGTTCAAGGCGCTTCCACTGGGATATATTATATTCGCTGTAGCGTTCTATTATATATTCAGTAACTTCAACACCCAGTTCATTAAGGGCTTTTGACAGGGCAGTTCTTTCTGCCAGTTTAAAATCCAGTATTGTGTCATCCAGATCAAAGAAAATGTTTTCTATCATATTTTTACTCCAAAACAAAAATCCCTTAACTTCAGTATAACAGAAGTAAGCGGATTTATCTATATTAACTTTATAAACTATGATTACAGCCGCCCTTGCATTCGCTGCAGTTGCAGCCGCAAGCGCTCTTGCCTGACTTTTTATCCTTAATCATTTTAAACACAACGGCTCCGACAATTACAAACACAATAAGCAAGATAGCAATCGTTCCTATATTTTCAATAAAAAAACTTATCATAACATTACCTTATTTCCTTTTCACTTCTATTTTCATTTTGTTTTTATCAACCGCACTGCTTTGCCCGGATGGCTTAAAGAGCATAAACAGCATAATGCCAAACACAATAAGTGCTGCAATAACACCAATGTAATTTGCCTGACCTATAAACAGCATGCCAAACTGATAAATAATCAGCGAAACAGCATAGGCAAACATACATTGATAACCTATCGCAAATAAGGTCCATTTTGCGCTGTTCATTTCTCTTTTTATTGCACCCATTGCCGCAAAGCATGGAGCACAAAGCAAATTAAAGATAAGGAAGGAGTAGCCGGCAACAGGCGTAAAACCTTCAAAATCAAGAACGCCGAATACGCCTACAATCTCTTCCTTTGCCACCAATCCCATAACAGTAGCAATTGCCGCCTTAATATTACCAAATCCAAGAGGAGTAAACAGCCATTTAACAGCATTGCCGATTATGCCGAGAACAGAAGCTTCAAGCGCCATATCGTCACTGTATCCGAATCCGCCTGCTTCAAGATAACCTATATGAGAGCCTGCCCAAATAACAATTGTTGCAAGAAGTATAACAGTGCCTGCCTTCTTGATAAAAGATGATGCACGCTCCCAAACCGAACGCATAACATTACCCGGTGTCGGCCAATGATATGCAGGAAGCTCCATTACAAACGGTGCAGGGTCACCTGAAAACATTTTGGTTTTCTTTAACACAATGCCTGAAATAATAATTGCTGCAATGCCAATGAAATAAGCACTCGGTGCAACCCACCATGCTCTGCCAAACAATGCACTTGAAATAAGTGCAATAATCGGAAGCTTAGCACTGCAAGGAATAAATGTTGTTGTGATAATTGTCATTCGGCGATCCTGTACATTTTCAATTGTTCGTGATGCCATAATTCCCGGGACACCACAGCCTGTACCGATCAATATTGGTATAAAGGATTTACCGGAAAGACCGAATTTTCGAAATATTCTATCCATCATGAACGCAATACGCGACATATAGCCGCAGCTTTCAAGAAAAGCAAGAAAAACAAATAAAACCAACATTTGCGGAACAAATCCTAAAACTGCACCTACACCGCCTACTATACCGTCAATTAACAAGCTGTTAAGCCATCCGGCACAATTTATCTTATCCAAAGCCTTTCCTAATAGCACAGGAATTCCAGGAACATAGATTCCGTATTCAGCGGTATCAGGCATGCCATCAGCAGCCTCGCCTACAACAGCATCGACAAGTGGGGAAATATCATATCCCTCTTTAGCCAAAGATTCACCGTAAGACGCATAGGCCTCATCAAATGCAGTATAATCCTTGTCATGAACCGCCTGCTGTACATCAGCCGCACCGATTACATCAGCTGCTGCAGCCGAATCGACTGTACTCTTAAGCTCATCCGTAAACAGATATTCACCTGCATATTCATTCATCGCATCATTATACGCTGCCTGACCGGTTAAATGCCATCCATCACCGAATATGCCGTCATTAACCCAATCTGTCGCCCAGCCTCCGACCGTGGAAATTGAAATATAATACACTAAAAACATAATAAGAGCAAAAATCGGCAAAGCAAGCACTCGATTTGTTACAATCTTATCTATCTTATCCGAAACAGACAGTCTGCCGGCATTCTTTTTCTTATATGAAGTCTTAAGTATTTTTGTAACATACTCATATCTTTCATTGGTAATGATGCTTTCTGCATCGTCGTCAAGCTCTTCTTCAGCGGATTTGATATCCTTCTCAATATGCTCCATAACTGCTTGAGTCAGTTTCAGCTTTTCCAGCACCTTTTCATCACGCTCAAAAATCTTTACTGCATACCAGCGCTGCTGCCGGTCGGGCATATTATGAACAGCCGCCTCCTCTATATGCGCCAATGCATGCTCAACTGCACCTGAAAAGATATGCTGAGGAACTGAAATTTCTCCCTTTGCTGCATCTATTGCAGCCTGCACGGCATCTGTAATACCCGTACCCTTAAGTGCTGAAATCTCCACCACCTTACAGCCAAGATTGCGAGAAAGCTCATCAATACGTATTTTGTCACCATTCTTTCTTACAACATCCATCATATTGATTGCAATCACAACCGGAATACCTATTTCCATAAGCTGCGTTGTAAGATACAAATTTCTTTCAATATTTGTACCGTCAATAATATCAATGATTGCATCCGGACGTTCATCGATAAGATAATTTCGCGCAACAACCTCTTCTAACGTATAGGGAGACAGCGAGTAAATCCCGGGCAAATCCGTAATGATTACATCATCATGCTTTTTAAGCTTTCCTTCCTTTTTCTCAACCGTAACGCCCGGCCAATTACCTACAAACTGATTTGAACCTGTAAGAGCGTTAAACAGCGTAGTCTTGCCGCTGTTCGGGTTACCTGCAAGAGCTATTTTAATATTCATATATTATTCCTTTCCTGTATTTGATTAGCGGCAGCTAACCACTTTCTGAAAAAAACAGGGATTTTCCCTGAATATCATGATTTATTGAATTTCAATCATCTCTGCATCAGCTTTGCGAAGTGAAAGCTCATATCCCCTGAGATTAATCTCAATAGGATCACCCAGCGGTGCTGCCTTGCGAATATGTATCTCAACACCCTTTGTAATACCCATATCCATTATGCGGCGTCTCAGTGCACCTTCACCGTGAACTTTAACAACAGTTACAGTGGAACCAATTTTTGCCTGTCTTAAAGTTTTCAAGATTATTTCCTCCGTTGCAATGAATAAAACTATGGTTAGTTTTTTCTAACCACATATATGTTAGCACCGACTAACTCATTTGTCAATAGTAAATTTCAAAAAAATTCACCTGTTTTATATCAAAGTATATGTACATATTAGCTTGAAAATGATGAATATCAATGCTATAATAAAAAATAAATTATATATTTTACAGGATGTGTATATATGGAAATTCACGAGTCGGCGGAAAACTATCTTGAAACAATATTCATGATAAAAAACAAAAAAGGGGCTGTGCGCTCCATTGATATAGCAAATGAACTCGAATTCTCAAAACCAAGTGTCAGTGTAGCAATGAAAAATCTTAGATCAAACGGTTATATTGACATTGACAAAAACGGATATATTACTTTGCTTGACAGCGGACTCAAAATAGCTGAAAAAATGTATGAACGGCACATTACACTTTCAAACTGGCTGATGAGCCTTGGTGTCAGCCCGCAGATAGCTGTTGAGGATGCCTGCAGAATTGAGCATATAATCAGCACGGAAAGCTTTGAAGCAATAAAAAAGCTTGCAAAATAATACACCATATTATAAAGCGCTTGGATGGTCAAAAAACAGACATCCAAGCGCTTTTATTTTGATCTTACGTAAAATAAACTGTTACATAATAATTGTGTCAATATATTATACCAAAATATAGCAAAAAAGTAAATACTGTTTATTATTTCCAAATGGGTGTATAATTTAATTGACAGCAGTAGATATTTTCACGGCTGTGTACTATATATTCAGCAGGGAGGCTGATTTTATGATTAAAATTACAGCAAGAGGATTTGAACTCAAACAAGGTACTAAAGACGGAATTGATAAGGAGCTGAAAAGAATTGAGAAAATGCTCCCAAATTCGGCTGCTTTTGATGTCACACTCTCTAAAATAAAGGACGGATATAAATGCGACATAACAGTAAACAATGTCGGTTCATTTATTAGAGGCGAAGCAACAGCTGACAGAATTGAACCGGTTGTCGATATGGCTGTTGATGATTTGAAAAGGAAAATAAGAAAGCTGAAAACTTATCTTGTTGATAAAAAACGGAAAGGTGCGATTGACGAAATTGCAAACGCCTTTACACCTGTTGAAGAAGAAATCTCAATGGAGAATTTTGAGCAGTTTGATGCATCATCAATTGAAATTAAGAGAAGAAAAACCATTACCCCACAAATGATGACCGACGATGAAGCAATCGTACAAATGGAAATGTTGGGGCACAGCTTTTTTATCTATCTCGGTGTTGACGGTGAAACAAAAATCGTTTATCAGCGTGATAAGGGCTATGGTCTTTTGATCTGCGAATAAAGTGAATACTGCCGCTGAGCAACAAAAAAGGTGCTGTAACGAAAGTTTTAACATTAGGTAAAAACAATCGTTACGGCACCTTGCCAATAAAATACTTGTTTTATTTAATTCGTATATTACTTATTAATTTGCTTTGAATACTTAGCAAGATATACAGTTCTCATAAGGAAGCATTCTGCTTTAGGAACATAGTGAGGACGGTTGAAAATATCAACATCAACCGCAGCTTCACAGCCCTTCTCCATTATAAGCTCAAGAGCCTGCATATCGCCTTCGCTGTTTCCGGTAACAATAGCACCATTGCCTTCAATAAGAACAGCATTTCTGCCGTTTATTTTATCTGCAATTTCCTTAGCACAATCATCTGTGTCACCGTCAATCCAAGGCACATTCTTAACGTCTACACCTACAATCTGAGCAAAATCATCAATCATAGGATACATTGTATCGCCAAGACAGGACTGCGCAACTACATAAGGATCAGCAATATGTTTAATCATGGTACAGTTTTCATTTTGATATACAGCACGGTGAATTTTTGCACATTTCGGAGCAATTCCGTTTACAGCAAGTCCGGTTTCCATATCAACATCAACCTTTTTGCCGCCGTCATATGTCAGTGTAAATATATGACCGTTTCTGATTGATGAACCTAAATCACAAATAGACTCCGGCATTTTTCCTGAATTATTTTTGCTGAGGAAATAATTTCTCTTTGCATCCTCCGAGTACTCATTATTCCATGAGTGACGAAGATAATTATCCTTAATCACTTTTTCACAACACTTTTCAAGTGTTTCAGCAACCTCGAATGCCTCTTCAAAGCTGTTGCCCATACAAAGAGTACCATGATGCTTAAGCATAAATGCACGACTGCTTGGATTCATCATAATACACTTTTCAACCTTTTTACGAAGCGGTGTTGTTGTAGACATAGCATATTCTGCAACAGGTACAATATCACCAAGCACAGGCTTAAACTCGTTATACACATTCCGGATTTCCATACCTGTAATGCTGACAATTGTTGCAGCCTTTTGATGGGTATGAATAACAAAATCTACAAGCGGATGATGCTTATATGAGTCAGCATGTATGCCTTTTTCTGATGAAGGCTTAATATCACCTTCATGCGAACAGTCATCAATATTAACAACTACAACCTCATCCGGTGTAAGTGTATCATAAGCACGACCTGACGGAGTTATAACAAACTGTGTATCACTGATTCTGGCAGAAACATTACCCCAAGTACGTGCGATCAGGCCTGTTTCAAGGAGCTTTTTGCCAGCCTCAACAACTAATCTTTTAGCTTCTTCTATTTCGTAAGCCATAAATTTTCTCCTTATATCCCTTATATATTATAATGCTACTAAAGGGAGCAGGAAAACCTGCTCCCTAAGCTATTAAAGTTAATAGTCAATCTTCTCGCACAATGAAAGTACCTTGTCAAAACGACGGATACATTCATCAATATCCTCTTCGGTGTATGCGCTTGAAGTGTAAAGACGTGAACCTGCAAGTGTTACAAGACCCTCAGCCATATAAGCAGCACCCATATACTGCATCTCAGTCTGACGGATACTTGTCTGCTTAAGTACATTCGGGATGGTCCAAATTCTCTTCCAGTCAACCTTGAAATGCATTGTTGCAACCGTGTGAAGGTGACAAACAGAACCGATATTGTAGCAAACAAACGGAAGATCATACTTCTTAATTGACTCGTTAATACCTTTTACAAGTCTGTCTGCCATCTGGCCTGCAACCTGGCATGCATTTCTCTTTTCAATTTCACAGATTACTGTGTAACCTGCACAGCATGAAATAGGAGTAGCAGCCATAGTACCACCGCACATAGCCTTATGAATTTTCTTGCCCTCAGACTTATCAAGACCGGCACCCAGATATTTCATAACCTCTTTGTGACCGCCGATACCGCCTGCACCCGGATAACCGCCGGCAATAATTTTACCGAAGATTGTGATATCAGGATCAATACCATAATAACCCTGTGCACCTGAAAGACCGATACGGAAACCTGATACAACTTCATCGCAAACAAGAAGCGCACCATACTTGCGGCAAAGTGCCTGAACACCCTTCGGGAAGTCTTTATCTACAGGACGTGTAGCTGACTCCGGACCGATTGGCTCAATAAATACAGCTGCTGTACCGCCGCGGAACTTATTGAGGATAAGCTTCTTCTCAAGACTCTTAAGATCATTCGGGAAGAATTCCTGTGTATGCTTAAATACAAACATAGGAACACCGTGTGACTGCATATTGAGTGTACCCGGTACACGCATACCCCAAGCAAGCTGATCTGACCAGCCGTGGTAAGCACCGCCCATTTTAATAATATTTTTGTGGCCTGTTGCAAGACGAGCAACACGAACGGCACACATACAAGCCTCAGTACCTGAACCGAGCATACGGAACATTTCAACTGAAGGAACACACTCTGAAATCTTTTTAGCGAGCTTGTATTCAAAAGGATGGAAAAGACCGGTTGACGGACCGCAGTCATCAAGAAGCTCCTTAACCTTTTCTTTTACAACATCGTCATTTGAACCGATAATTGTAGGACCGCCTGCCTGAAGAAAGTCAAAATACTCATTGCCGTCAATATCATAGAGCTTGTTGCCCTTTGCCTTTGTCATAACAATCGGGAATGGATAATTGAAAGCAAGGTTATGCTGAACACCGCCGGGAATAACCTGTTTAGCTTCAGTAATCATTTCCTTAGACTTTGCACACTTCTTTTCGAAGTACTCTTCTTCGTACTTCTTAAGAGCGTCACGATTGATAGAATAAATTGGTTTTTTGATGAGCGCATCAAGCTGAGCTGTGAGAATTGCTGCATCGGGATACTCTGAAATTGCAAATCTTGTATCCATAATGTAAGCCCCCTTAAATATTTTACTGTGAGCGGCCGCTCACTGTTTAGGTGTGAGTAAGCGCTCACTAAATTTACAATTTAAGTATATCACTTTTTGACGATTTGTCAAATACTTTTAGGTTAAAATTTAGTAATATTTATTGCAAAAATATAAAAATAATGTTAGTATACCTTTAATAAATACAAGAAAGCGAGGAAGATTTGTAGACCTTGTACAAATCATCAATTCACTTTTTGTGCAACACTACAAAATTCGTTAAATGTTAGAAAAAAAGTATCACAAGGACGCCTTTGAGCGCGCTGATGATGAAAGAAAAAAGCTTATACTTGAGATAGGGATTGAAGAATTCTCTTCGAAGGGTTATGAAAGTGCAAATATAAATGTAATAGCAAAGAATGCAGGTATATCAATCGGACTTATGTATAAATACTTTGCTACCAAAGAAGATTTATTTATCACCTGTCTTAAATACGGCATGGATATACTTGAAAAAGCACTTTACAGCATTATGGTAAGTGACGACAAACTGCTCGTTAAAGCCGAAAAACTTATCAGAACAATTTGTATGCATTCAAAAAAACATTCAAATTATATTAAAATGTATAATGAAATCAGCTCTGAAAAAAGTTCAGTTGACAGAATACGGGCAATCGCTGAAGAAATTGAAAGCAAACGAAGCACTATATATATCACAACAATCGGCCAGGCCCTGGCAAGCGGTGATGTTCGATGCGACCTTGACCCAAGGCTTTTCGCCTTGTTCCTTGACAGTCTGCTGACCACGCTCCAGTTTGCTTTTACATGTGACTATTACAGAGAAAAATTCAGAATTTACACCGGGATTGATGTAAATGAATCAGATAATGAGCAGATTGTAACACAGCTTTTAAAATTTGTTGAATCTGCCTTTACATACGGAAAATAATTTAAACACTCATAACTGAGACGGCATCAGCCGAAATAAGGAGGAAAAATATGAGCAAATACGTTATCACCTATGATATCGGAACAACAGGTATCAAAACCTGCCTGATTGAGATTGACAAGACAATGAATATACTTGCATCGTCAACTGCTGGCTATGGACTTTATGTAGATGATGAAACAGGCGTTAAGGGCGGTGCCGAACAGGACGCAGACGAATGGTGGGAGGCTATGTGCATCACCACCAAAACTGTTTTGGAAAAAGCACAAAATATCAGTAAAGAACAAATTGAAGGAATCAGCTTCTGCTCTGCAATGCAGGGACTCGTTCTGGTAGATAAAGAAGGAAAATGTATTCGCCGGCCCATGACTTATATGGACCAAAGGGCCAGAGAAGAGCTGAAAAAGGGCATTTCTCACGGCTTCCAGATTGCAGGCGCAGAGGTTACAAAGCTTTTGAAATATCTTAGATATACAGGCGCTGTTTCTTCCTCTGTTAAAGACCCTATTTGGAAATACAAATGGGTTGAAGCACATGAACCTGAAAATTTCAAAAAGATTTACAAATGGCTTGATATTAAAGAATATCTTATATGCCGTGCCAGTGGTGAATTCGTTATGACCACCGACTCTGCTTTCGCCACTCTTCTTTACGATACAAGAAAAGGTCATGAGGGATGGTGCAAGCCGATTTGCGATATGGTCGGTGTAAATATTGAACATATGCCTGAAATAAAAAAATGTACTGAAAAGGTAGGCGAAATTACACAAGCAGCTGCAAACGAGCTTGGACTCGCTGCCAAAACGGCTGTTTACGGCGGCGGCGGCGACGCTTCGCTGATTGGTGTGGGTGCAGGTGCTGTTGAAAACGGTGATACACACATCTATTCCGGAACATCAGGCTGGGTCGGCACAGTCTGTGCAGAACAAACAGTTGATGCCGGTGCAATGATGGCCGCAATTGTAGGTGCTGATCCGGAGTCATTCAACTACTTCGGTGAGCTTGAAACCTCCAACAAATGTGTAGGCTGGGTAAAGGATCACCTCGCTCTGGATGAAATCGGGTATTTCCTGAAAAAATACGGCAATGCTGCTGACAGTCTTGAACAAATTGAATTTAATATGTATGATTACCTTGAGGAAGTCATAGACTCCATTCCTGCCGGTTCAAACGGTGTAATCTTTACACCTTGGCTTCACGGCAACCGATGCCCGTTTGAAGATCCTAATGCTGCCGGAATGTTTTTCAACATCCGTCTTGAGACCGGTAAAACAGAACTTATCCGCTCAGTCGTTGAAGGAATATGCTTCCATATGCGCTGGATGCTCGAAAGACAGGAGAAGAAAGTTAAAACGTCAAAGGCGGTCCGTTTCTGCGGAGGCGGTGCTCTCGGCGAAACCACCTGCCAAATACTGGCTGATATTTTACAGCGCGATGTTGAGGTTGTTGACTCACCGCAGAATATCGGAGCTGTAGGTGCAGCTGCCTGCATTGCTGTCGGAACAGGTGTAATCCCGACAATGAAACACGTTAAAAAGCTTATACCTGCAAAAACAATCTACCATCCCAGCAAGGAAAATAAAGCAGTTTACGATAAGAATTTCAGAGTATTTCAAAATCTCTATAAGTGCAACAAGGAGAACTTTGCAATCCTTAACGGCTAATCATATATATGGCTCCTTTTCGCTAAAGCTGCATTTTGCAACAAACGATTTTGTTTTATGACTATAATAATGTAAAAAAACACATAAGGCACCGGCCTTATGTGTTTTTTCTTGTTGCAGTTTCTTAACAAAAAAATCAATACTTTGCCGCCTCCCTCAACTAAAACGGAGAGGCGTTGTAGATTGCAGAACAAGATAACTATATAATTTTGTATAATAGTTTTATGCTTTGCGTCACTTTCTTTAACTCCTCTGAGCTATGCTTCTTATTACCTTTTTGAAGTTTTCACTTTCTCTAACTCGGCGGATTTTACCATACTTCGCCGTAACTTTAGTATAAAAACAGTATAACTTTTATGCAAACAATAACCAAGCCCTAACCAATTATGATTAGGGCGTTTGTTTATTGTATTTCTTCGATTTCTCCAGTATTTATATTTACAAAATATTCTTTTAACAGCTTTCCGCTAAATAACTTTTTAGCATCGTGTTCTTCCTTGTCTACATATTCATATACCGTTACATCTATGGAATCACCAACAACTGATAATTTTGTGGTAGTATTATAATTAAAATTAACGATTGCGTGAATCTCTTTATCGTCTTTAAAGTATTCGTTGTAATAATCTACCGCATAATCCCGCATTTGTATATTTTCAGCAATAAGAGCAATTCGCCAATTTCCTGTTACATCATTTCTTACATCTGAAATATGAAATGAAATTCCGTCTTTTTCTAATTTTGACTTGGTTGTAGTCTGTGTTGTTGGCTTTGTAGCAGCTTCTGTATTCGTTGCTGTAGCTTTTGTTGCTGATTCAGTTGTTAATGTTTCCGATTGCGTTGTTTGCTGTGTGCTTGTAGTGGAATTTGATTGTATATCTGATGTATCAACATTCGCAAAAGCAATAAGAATAAAACACCAAAATGAAAATATTATTGTAAATATTATTTTTACTGCCTTTTTCAAACTTTTGTGGAATGCCCATAAAAGAACTATGCCGATTGGTGGCAGCAATATTAAGCACACCCACATAAACCATTTTGACTTGTAAAACTTTATTTTTTCCTTCTCCATAAAATATACTCCTCTATAATAGTGATAAGCATATTATAACATAGCGTAACACAAAAGTACATTGTATTTTTACATTATCTTGTGTTATGGTTTATATTGAATAAACATTCTATAATGTAATCATAAAATCATAGGAGGATTTGAAGCATTATGGATAAGTTTGTTATCACCCCTAAAGAGGATAAAACCGTTACTATGACAATCCGTATTGATAGAGCCTTACAAGAGGAATACAATGAATTAGCAACAAAAACCAATCGTTCAAGGAATGAACTTATCAGTATGGCATTGCGCTATGCACTTGATAATATGGAGCTTAAAAACTAATATGCTTATAAAGCATAAGAGCCTTTGGATTTTTCCTCAGGCTCTTATTTTTACGCATTCATTCGTATGAACTCATTTAATTTGGTTGTTGCTTTCTTATTATTTTCATCAAAACTATGGGCATATATATATTCACCGTTGTTGAACATTTTGCATGGCCCAACGATTTTGAAATATCAATAATATTTACATCAAAATAATTGAGCATGATTAATGCTTTATTTATTGGTTTGCGGCATATTTTTCGTCACAACGACATCTGCACCTGTATTAAGAATATTCTCAACAGCAATATCTCCGACTTTAACAGGTGCATTAAGCTTTACATCATCAAGTACTTTCATAATATCCTTAACCTTATTCTTCGCCACAGCAGCATTTGTTTTCACCGGGCATCTGTTTTGCGAAGCGCCGCTTATTCTGACTGTGCTTGTCACTACTCTCACAGGATTCTCAAGCTCATTCCTTCCATACACTTCACCGCGAGGACATGTATTTCCGGTTACAGCATAACCATTTTGGTCATCAACCGTTAATCGGCAGCCCTTAGGACAAACAATACAAATCAAATCTTTCATGATTCAGCCTCCTTCACTGCTAACTCTATCGTATCACCATTGGCCATCTCCATAATTTTCGACGGTATGGATATTTTTTCCATCTCACCCGGCGCCATGTGCGCTCTTTTAAAGCAGGCAAGAATATCCCCATTGCAGCTTACTGTTATTTGTGACTCCTTAAATATTCTTCGAACTCTAAAGAAGATTTCGCTTTTCTCAGCAGACAATCTTATTTTCTGCGGAACGGTATAAGAGATTCCTTCACCGTTTACGACATAAATACACTTATCGCCATAATGACTATTTTTAACATAATCGGCAGCCGATTTGCCTGCTTTATAGCTTTCAGCAGTAACAAAATCCACTAAATCATGAACATGCAAAACATTTCCGCAGGCGAATATCCCTTCGACAGAGGTTTCCATATTATCATACACCACGGCACCATTGGTTTTGCTGTCTATTTCTATTTTGGCATTCTTTGTCAGTTCGTTTTCAGGAATCAGACCAACACTTAAAAGAACCGTATCACAATCAAAAACAATTTCAGTACCCTGAACAGGCATCTTGTTTTCATCAACCTTGGCTATTGTAACCTGTTCAACTCTGTGCTCACCCTTAATATCGGTTATTGTGTGTGACAAATAGAGCGGTATATCAAAATCCTCAAGACATTGCACAATATTTCTTTGCAAGCCTCCTGAGTAAGGCATAAGTTCTACACAGGCAAGCACTTTAGCACCCTCCAGTGTCATTCTGCGTGCCATAATAAGCCCTATATCACCTGAACCGAGAATGACAACTCTTTTGCCTACCATATGGCCTTCAATATTAACATACCTTTGTGCAGCACCTGCAGTCAATATTCCTGCGGCCCTTGTACCGGGAATGGATATTGCACCTCTTGTTCGTTCACGACAGCCCATTGCCAGCACAATACTTTTGGATTTTAAAACCATATAACCTTTTTCGCTGTTCACGGCATGAACCTCTTTATCAGCTGTTACCTGAAGTGCCATAGTGTCCGTCATCACTTCAACGCCTGTTTCGCCCAAAAGCGCAATAAATCTCGACGCGTATTCCGGACCGGTCAGCTCCTCCTTAAAATAATGCAATCCAAAGCCATTATGAATACACTGATTCAAAATCCCCCCAAGTTCCTTATCTCTCTCGATAATGAGTATATTTTTAAGTCCGTTTTCCCACGCACTGCATGCTGCTGCAAGACCTGCGGGACCGCCTCCGATCACAATTAAATCATACATCACCATTACCCCCAGTCTTGGTTTCACCTGTCAGAATAAAACTTCCGTTTTTATCCTGTAAAATCTCTTCCGGTGCTTTGCCCAGATGCCTTGCCAGCAGTTCAAGCACGCGCGGCCCGCAAAATCCACCCTGACATCTGCCCATTCCGGCACCGGTTCGCCTTTTGATTGCATCAACAGAACATGGGGTAATCGGGCTTTTTATTGCATCAATTATTTCACCCTCGGTAATACTTTCACAGCGGCATACAATTCTGCCGTATTCAGGCTGTTTATGAATCAGCTCATTTTTTTCATTAGATGAAAGAGCTTTAAATCTGACAACCCTTCTGCTGTCTTTAAAACACTCCTTTTTAATTAAAGAAAGACCATCCTTTTTTAACAGCTCTTCAATATATTCGGCAATAGCCGGTGCTGCCGTTAATCCGGGAGATTTTATTCCTGCTGCATCGATAAATTTATCAGTAATACTAATTATAAAATCATCAATATTACTGTTTGCTCTGATACCCGCAAAATTTCTGATATTATCTCTGAAAGAAATGGAAGGGACGGATTTAACAGCCATATCTCTGACCTGAGCAAGTCCGACTGACGTGCAGCTGACATCTTCGGGTGAACCAATCCTATTTTCGGCATTAGGGCCTACAATAAGATTGCCGTGAACCGTTGGTGAAACCAAAATACCTTTGCCAAGCTTTGAAGGGCAGGAAAAAATAACATGTCGAACACGGCTTCCTTCGTTTTTGTCAAGCAAATAATACTCACCTGCACAAGGTATAATTTCAAATGACTTTTCCATAGCCATATTGTGTATTTTATCTGAAAATACACCTGCTGCATTTATAACATACTGTGCCTCCACTTTGCTGTTATTTGTCTCAATTATCCATTTATCATTTGATTTTTGAATTCCCTTAACCTCAGTATTGAGCCTGAATTCGCAACCGTTCTCAGCTGCAATTTCTGCCATAGCCAACCCGTATCCCCAAGGATCAACAACAGCTGCTGACGGAGCATATAATGCTGCAACTACACTGTCTGCTATATTCGGCTCTTCCTTTCTCAAAGTATCTCTGTCAATGATTTCAAGTCCCTGAACTCCATTTTCTTCACCGCGCTTTTTGAGGTGTTCGAGCGTTTTAACCTCATCATCACAAAAGGCTACAACATACGAACCGATCTGATTATATGCTACATCCAGCTTTTGGCATATATCCTTTGTAAGTTCATTTCCCCTAACATTCAGCTTTGCCATCAGTGTGCCCGGTTTTGGATCATAACCGGCATGAATAATAGCACTGTTTGCTTTTGTGGTAGCATTGCACACGTCGTTATCTTTTTCAAGCACAACACAGCGCAACTTATATTTGCTTAAATAATAAGCAACTGCTGCACCTGTTATTCCACAGCCTATAATTGCAATGTCAAACATAAAAATCCCCCTAAAATTAAATGTCAAAATAAAAAAGAGCGGCAAAATATAATGGTCTGAAACCATTATTTCGCTACTCTCATCTCTTTTGCAATATATTTAGTTTAACCATATGTTAGCATATAATTGTTAAATTTGCAATAATAGTTATTATTTTAACGAAGTTTTTTTGTTTACATAAACCAAGTATCTGCGTTTGTGGAAGAAATGGCAATCGCATCTGCTCCAAGAGCAGTTAAAATATCATCCTTATCACTGATAAGTCCACCGGCTATCACGGGTTTTTTTGTCATTTTCTTTATTTTTCTGATTATTTTCGGCATAAGGCCGGGCAGTATCTCGATAAAATCAACACTCTCTTCCCTATAAATCCTGCTCACATTCTCCATCGCCATTGAGTCAATCATAAAAACTCTCATAACAGTTAACAGATTATAGGTATGTGCGCATTTTATCAGCGGCAGCTTTGTTGATATAATACCATCGGGGCGAACCTCTTTTGCTATAAACTCTACGGTAGCTTCTCTCGGCGAAAGGCCATCAATCAAATCCATATGAACAAATACGGTTTTGCCTGCCCTTTTTAATCTGTTTACAAGCCTTGATATTGTATTTATACTTCCATACAGAATAAATACAATTGTACAGTCGCTTGCTATACACTGTTCCAGCTGGCTGTCGTTTTTAACTGCAGCAACAATAGGATGCTCCTCAAGTGAAGTTATCATCTGATACTTGTTCATAATCCCACCCCTTACATTTAGATTATAATGCAATATAAAGAATAATACAAGCTAAATATAGAACAACTCTATGCAGCATAGGGTGACTTTTTACTGCCTTTCATATATAATTAAGATAAAGGAGGGATAGTCATGAATAATGGTAAAATTGGTGATTTTATCCGCAAGCAGAGAAGCGAACTGGGTTTTACGCAAAAAGAGCTTGCCAAAAAATTAAACTGCACCGACAAAGCAGTATCACGCTGGGAAACAGGCAAGGGGGCACCGGATGTATCCTTGCTGATACCGTTATCAAAAGTACTGAATGTCTCGGTAAATGAAATATTAATAGGTGAAAAAATTGAAGAAGAAAGGAAAGCAGAAAAATTTGAGGAAACAATTGTAAACACGCTGAAATCGAGTAAAAATCAAATCAGCAAATTGCACAAAATCATATATACGCTTTTTGTTGCAGTTGAAGCAATTGCAATATATGGGTTTACAATAGGATCAGGTCCGACGGATACAATGGGGCTTCTTATTGGGTTGGTTGCAATTGTTACGCCTTTGATATCTCTTCTGTTCGGGCTGACAAATATAGAATTTAAATACAAAATGATTTTTCCATGGATTGTGTTTATAACCTATTTTTCGTCTAATTTTTTCTATTGGGAGGATATGAATGATGCCTTTGAATGTGGCACTATGTATGGCGTTGCACACTTGATTTTTTCCTATATTTTTGTAATAATAGGAACAGGAGCAGTAAATCTAATTCATTATATTATTATAAAAAGTAAGGAGAAAAATAAGAATAAAAAATGAAGGCTGTTATTTTTGATATGGACGGTGTGCTGTTTGATACAGAAAAAATCTGTCAGATTGCCTGGGACTATGCAGGAGAAAAGATGGGTATCGGCAAAGCAGGATATATGATTATGAAAACCTTAGGCATGAATACATCTGCTGCAATTCAAGTTTTAAAAAATGAATTCGGTCAGGATTTCGACGCGGAATATTTTAAAAATACAGGCAAGGATTTTTCATACAGATACTTTGACGAGCACGGTGTTCCTATGAAAGACGGCGTTAAGGATATTCTTAATTATTTAAAAAGTAAGCATTATAAAATTGCACTTGCATCGTCAACAAGCACAGAAAGTGTCATGCATCATCTCCATGATGCAGGTATAGCAAATTATTTTGACGTTATTGTATGCGGTGATATGGTGAAAAAATCAAAGCCCGCACCAGATATTTATTTAAAGGCAGCCGAGCAATTAGATTTTTCAGCCTCTGATTGCTATGCGATAGAGGATTCAAAAAACGGTTTGAAATCAGCTTATTATGCCGGCTGCAAAGTAATTATGGTACCTGATTTATGGCAGGGTGATGATGAAACCGACAGATTTATTTTTGCAAAATGCAAAAGTTTAAAAAATGTTATTGAAATACTTTAAAGCAAACAAAAATCCCGGCGGATATCCGCCGGGATTTTATTATTATAAGCGTATTAAATTACTCAGCATCGGGAGCATAATAATCAACAAGCTTAGCAAGCTTATTGTATTTCTCAATAGAGTTCTCAGCAGCAATTGCAAAGAGCTCTTCTGCCTTGCCCGGGAAGGATCTCTTAAGAGCTGAATATCTTGTTTCACCCTCGATGAACTCAACATAGTCAGCTGAAGGAGCCTTACTGTCAAGCGAGAACGGATTCTTACCCTGCTCAATAAGTGCAGGATTATAGCGGAAGAGATTCCAATAACCTGCTGCAACAGCTTTCTTCTGCTCTGTCTGGTTAAACGGCATCTTAATACCATGATTGATACACGGTGCATAACAGATGATAATTGAAGGTCCGTTATAAGCAGCAGCCTCCTGGAATGCCTTTAAGCACTGAGCAGCATTTGCACCCATAGCAACCTGAGCAACATAAACATAGCCATAGCTCATAGCAATCTGAGCCAAATCCTTCTTCTTAACTACCTTACCCGATGCTGCAAACTTGGCAACTGCACCTGTAGGAGTAGCCTTTGAAGCCTGACCGCCTGTATTGGAATACACTTCTGTATCAAATACAACAATATTTACATCCTCGTTAGCAGCAATAACATGGTCAAGACCGCCGAATCCGATATCATAAGCCCAACCGTCACCACCAAAGATGAACTGATATTTTTTAGCAGCGTAATCTGCATCTTTAAGGAAATCAGCAGCAGCATCTGCAGCTTCGCCTTCAAGCTTTGCTGACTTAAGTGCTTCAATCAAAGCATCAGCAGCAGCTGTATTTGTTTCGGCATTCTCGTAAGTGTCAAGCCAAGCCTGTGCCTTGTCAGCAAGCTCTGTATTAAGAAGAATCTGCGCATCCATAGCGAGTCTCTCGCGTATCTGCTTCTGAGCAAGCATCATACCATAACCGAACTCAGCATTATCCTCAAACAAAGAGTTTGACCAAGCAGGACCATGGCCCTTTTTATCAACTGTATAAGGTGTTGATGGTGCTGAACCGCCCCAGATTGATGAACAGCCTGTTGCGTTTGCAATATACATCTTATCACCATAAAGCTGTGTAACGAGCTTAGCATATGGTGTTTCACCGCAGCCGGCACAAGCACCTGAAAATTCAAGATAAGGTTTTCTGAACTGAACACCGATTGTATTATTTGTAAGCACCTCAGGCTTAGCATCTGTATCAACAAGAGCATCAAATACAACCTGCTGGTCAAGCTGAGAAGCAATCGGCTTCATTTTAAGTGACTTTGTAGGACAAACATTCGCACAAGAACCACAGCCGGTACAATCAAGTGTTGATACAATCAGAGCGTATTTATAAGGTGCTCTCTTGTGATCAACCATTTTCGTATTTTCAGGGGCTGCAGCTGCTTCATCTGTATTAAGACAAACAGGACGAATTACTGCATGTGGGCAAACCATTGAGCAAAGGTTGCACTGTGCACAGGTTGTGCTGTCCCACTCAGGAACTGCAATTGCAATACCTCTCTTCTCAAAGGCTGCTGAGCCCTGAGGGTATACACCGTCAGCACAATCAACGAATGTTGAAACAGGAAGATCATCACCGTGAAGTCTGCCGACAGGATCAAGAATATCCTTAACAAACTTTTTCATTTCAGGACGTTCTGTAGGAATTTCAAGCTCAGCAGGCTCGTCAACAGCATCCTTCCATGAAGCAGGTACATCAATCTTAACCAGTTCCTGTGAACCTCTTTCAATACCTGCATGGTTAGCATTTACGATAGCCTCGCCCTTCTTTGAGAACTTAGCAACAACCTTTTCTTTCATATAACCGATAGCTTCATCAACAGGAAGAATACCGCTGATTGTGAAGAAAGCAGACTGCAAAATTGTTGATGCTCTGCCCGGAAGACCAACCTCTTCGGCAATCTTGATACCGTTGATTGTATAGAACTGAATATCATTTTCAGCAATATATCGTTTCATAGCGGCAGGAAGCTGCTTGTCGAGTTCATCTGCAGACCAAATACAGTTAAGAAGGAATGTACCCCCGGGAACAAGGTCCTGAACCATATCATACTTAGTTACATATGAAGGATTGTGACAGGCAACAAAGTTTGCCTTATTAATCAGATATGTTGATGTAATCGGTGATGAACCAAAACGAAGGTGTGATACTGTAATGCCGCCTGACTTCTTTGAATCATAGAAGAAATAGCCCTGAGCATACATATCTGTATGGTCACCGATAATCTTGATAGAATCCTTATTTGCACCTACTGTACCATCGGAACCAAGACCCCAGAACTTACAAGATGTTGTTCCTGCAGGAGTAGTGTCGGGAGTCTCTGTTACATCGAGAGAAAGGTTTGTAACATCATCATGAATGGAAAGCGTAAACTGCTGCTTCGGAGCATCAGCTGTCATATTGCTGTAAACTGCGATAATATGAGCAGGAAGCGTATCCTTTGAGCCAAGACCATAGCGGCCGCCGTATACAGGAACGTTCTCAAATTCAGAACCCTTAAGCGCAGCAACAACGTCAAGGTAAAGCGGCTCACCAAGTGAACCGGGCTCCTTTGTTCTGTCAATAACAGAAACGCTCTTAACTGACTCAGGCATAACATCAAGAAGATGCTTAACTGAGAACGGTCTGTAAAGGTGAACCTTGATCATACCAACCTTTTCGCCGCGAGCGTTAAGAAAATCAACAGTCTCCTGAATGGTATCGCAAACTGAACCCATAGCAACGATAACTCGTTCAGCATCAGCAGCACCATAATAGTTAAAGAGCTTGTAATCTGTACCGAGTTTCTCATTAACCTTGTTCATATACATTTCAGTTGTAGCGATTGCATCATTATAATACTTATTACAAGCCTCACGATGCTGGAAGAAGATATCGCTGTTTTCTGCAGAACCGCGAAGAACAGGTCTCTCAGGATTAAGTGCACGTGCACGGAATTCCTGAATATCATCCATATCAACCATTGACTTAAGGTCTTCATAATCCCAAGTCTCAATCTTCTGAATTTCGTGTGATGTGCGGAAACCGTCAAAGAAATGAAGGAAAGGCACACGGCTCTTGAGTGTTGAAAGATGAGCAACGGCACCGAGATCCATTACCTCCTGAACATTGGCAGAGCAAAGCATTGCATAGCCTGTCTGGCGGCATGCCATAACATCTGAATGGTCACCGAAAATGTTAAGTGCATGAGTTGACACGCAACGAGCTGATACGTGAATAACGGAAGGAATTAACTCACCTGCAATCTTATACATATTAGGTATCATCAGGAGAAGTCCCTGAGATGCAGTATAAGTTGTCGTAAGTGCACCTGCTGAAAGTGAGCCGTGAACAGCACCTGCTGCACCTGCTTCAGACTCCATCTCAGCAACCTTAACGGTCTGACCGAAAATGTTTTTTACTCCCCTTGCAGCCATGGCATCGGTTTCCTCAGCCATGTTTGATGAAGGAGTAATCGGATAAATTGCGGCAACTTCTGTGAACGCATAACTAACGTGCGCAGCGGCAGTGTTACCGTCCATAGTTTTCTTTTTTCTTGCCATTTAAAAATCCTCCTAAGTTAATATAAAAATTATAAATAAATTAATACCTGTCAGACAAATCTGCCTAACCTTGTTAATTATATCACTTATATTTAATAAATTCAATGATAAAAATAAAAAAGCAGCAAGAAATTTCTTGCTGCTTTTTACACATTTTATCCCCAGTCACCGCCGTCAACGATTTCAATTCCGGTTACAGGCGTAATGGTAACTTCTGCATCATCAGAACCGGCCTGAACAAATGCTGTATTATGGGTTGAAGAAATACCATCAAACACCGCCATAATTTCAACATCGCCTTTAATATTTTTTATTTTGAATTTTTCTTCTTTTCCTCTTTTATCGAGAATAACATCCTTCTTTTCAAGTTCTGTCCATTTTTTGTCACCTTTGACTTTATAAGAAACAATAAGTTCGGTTTCAAGTTCATTGTAAAAAGGAAGATTTACAGTAATCAGAATATCCCGCCTTTTTGACTTCTGCGTAGTAGTTACTTTGGTTGTAGCAGGCTTTGAGGTAGAAGCTTTTGTTGTCTTTTCGGCTTTTTTAGAAGTAGTCTTGTCCTTCTTGCCGGAGGTCTGAACAGATTTTTTTGTAGTTGTATCTGCCGAGCTCTGCTTATCGTCCTTTTTACCTGATGAGGCACTGCTTGCTTTATCGGCATCATCGCTTACAACTTCAGTAACAACCTTTCCATCCTTATCCGTAACCTCTTTGCCGTCCTTATCCGTAACCGGAATTGTTACCACACTCTCCATATATTCAGTTGACGAACAAGCTGTAAATGTAAATAATATTGCCAATATCATTGAAACGGAAATTACTTTTTTCATAAAAATGACTCCTTAAATAAATACATTGTATGATGCATCACTCGGCATTCTCCAATCCCCTCTTGGGCTGAGAGAAACCGTGCCTACCTTAGGTGCATCGGGAATACATGAACGCTTAAACTGACTGATAAAAAATCTTTTCATAAAAACATCAAGCCAATGATTAACCGTATCAAAATCATACCTTCCGTCGAAAGCTTTTAAAGCAAGCACCGAAAGCTTATCCCTGTCAAATCCAAAACGCACAAAATGATAAAGGAAAAAATCGTGCAATTCATATGGACCTATATTATCTTCTGTTTTCTGAGCAATTTCCCCGTTTTCATCAGGAGGCAAAAGTTCGGGAGATACAGGCGTATCAAGCACATCATAAAGAATTGCAGCTGTTTTTTTGTCACTGACGTTTGCAACATATTCAACCAGATATCTGACAAGTGTTTTCGGCACCGAGGCATTCACACCATACATGCTCATGTGATCACCGTTATAGGTACACCAACCCATTGCAAGCTCACTTAAATCACCTGTTCCCACAAGCAGCTTTGCGTGCTTGTTTGCCATATCAAACAAGATTTGTGTACGCTCTCTGGCCTGTGTATTTTCATAGGTAATGTCACGAACATTCTCATCATGTTCAATATCCTTCATATGCAAAGCACAAGCATCTCTGATACTAATCTCTTTTGAAGAAATATCAAGCGCTTTCATAAGTTCAACAGCATTATCATATGTTCTATCGGTTGTACCGAAACCGGGCATTGTAATACCCAAAATGTCGCTGTTTGGTCTGCCGAGCATTTTCATTGCCTCGCAGCAGACAAGCAGTGCAAGCGTAGAGTCAAGACCGCCTGAAATGCCCACAACCACGCCTTTTGAGCCGACGTGCTCAATACGTTTCGCTAATCCCGATGCCTGAATTGCAAAAATCTCTTTGCAGCGCTCTTTCCTTTTCGCATCATCCGCCGGAACAAAGGGATGAGGATCCACAAACCGATATTTTAAATCATTAGCACAATTGCCCATTTCTATTTTTGAAAAGCCAATCGCTTCGTTTGAATTTTCAAATGATATGTTGTTACACCTTTGAGAATTAAGTTTTTCAATATCAAGATCGGCATAGGTAATCACATTTTCTCTCGAAAACCTTTCGCCTTCGGCAATTAGGGCACCGTTTTCAGCAACAACCGTAGCACCGCTGAATACCAAATCGGTAGTACTTTCAAAAACAGATGCACCTGCATAAACGTAACCGCAGATACATCTTGCAGATTGATTGGCAATCAGACTGCGTCTGTACTCTGCCTTTGAAACATACTCATCACTTGCTGAAAGATTGGCGATAATATTTGCACCGTGGCATACAAGCGAACTGCTCGGAGGGTTTGCAACCCATAAATCCTCGCACAACTCAACACCTAAAATTATACCGCTGCCAAGATCAAAAATCTGCTGTCCTATAAGCGTATCACAGCCGCACACACTGATTGGCTGACAGCTTTTAAACTGACTGCCTGATGCAAACCAGCGTTTTTCATAAAACTCATTGTAGTTAGCAATATGTGTTTTTGGAACAATACCGCATATTTTGCCGTTGTTTATAACTGCAGCGCAATTGTAAATACTGTTATAGAAACGTATCGGCATGCCTGCAAGCACGACAATATCTTTATCGGCTGTATACCTGACAATATCGTCAAGTGCATCTAAAGCACTGTTTTGCAATGACGTTGTAAAAAACAAATCCGCACAAGTATAACCGGTTACTGACAGTTCAGGTGTAACAAGAAGCCTTGCTTTTTCACTGACAGCGCGGTCAATTGCCTTTTTTATCTCTTCTTTATTATAATCAGGGTCGGCAACCTTTAATTTTAAGGATGCCGAAGCAACTCTGAACATTCCATAATCCATTTAATCACCCATTCAATTCAATACCATATTACCAGCATATTATAAATAAATTGTTAAATCATTGTTATTTTAAATTTAAAAGATGCCGTTTCATCCGGTAAAAGTATGGTCATTCCCCTTTTATTCTCAAATGTTCCATCTTCATCCAGACAGCTTGAAATACCTGTCCACGGCTCCAGTGCAACAAAAGGTGCATTCCCCGTAGCGGACCATATCAATAGATTATTCATATCCTGAAAATCCACACGTATGCCTCTGCCTTTTTTCCCTATCATTGTAACCGATTTCGATATGCAGTCTTCAAAAATAAGTGCATCATTTTCCTCAAACAATGCGTGTCTTAAATGAAGAGTATCCGTGTTTTGCATAACATCATATTTTTTGCTTGCGTCCACAAGACCTGTGTGGTGGTCAGGCCTTAAGCAAGGCTTGTTAATCGGCCTGTCAAAAATAATTTTGTAATCCTCAAAGCGCTCATCATCGTCTATCGGGCAATGAAAAGCAGGATGACCGCCGATAACAAAAGGCAGTTTGTCATTTCCTGTATTACAAATAATATATTCATTAGTAACAGTATCACCAACAATTGTGTATTTTATTTTAAGCTCATAATCAAACGGAAACCGAACCTTCGTATTCTCATCACTTTTCTGAATAAAGGTTACACTGTTTTTATGCTGTTTTTCTACCCGAAAAGGATTTATTCTTGCGACACCATGGCGATTCATATTGCACTCTTTACCGAATGCTTTTGATTTGCCATTGGGCAAAACGCCGACGATTGGAAAACAAACCGGAGCCTGACCTGCCCAAAAATCGGGATTACCCTGCCACAAATATTCTCTGCCATCCTTTGATAAAGAGTTAAGCTGTGCACCGTTAAGTCCTAAAACAGCACTGCTGCTGCCGCTTGTAATTTTAATCTGCATAAAAAAACACTCCTTTAGCTATAAGCTATATTATATCTGATACAAAGTCTTAATGCAAGTTTAAAGCAAATCAGATAAGGCGCACCGTTTTACTGCCTGCATTTTTAACAATGCACATCACAAAAATTTATCACTTTACGATTTTTCTTTCTATTTACTTAAACGAATATTGAAAATGTTATACATATCGGTTACAATAAGGATATCCTAATTATCATATATTCAAATTCGGAGGAGAAAATTAATGGATATTGAAAATTACATTCACGACGCTATCTTTCAGGAAAATGAGCAGCACAAATGCTTTTATGAACTGATTTGGGATAATTTTAAGGAAAGCGGTTTTGTAGTAACTGATGAGGACGGATACGAAATTGACGCGGTAATCAAAGCAGTAGCCCTTCAAAATCTTATCGGCGAATTTATATACAGAATTTATGATGAAGTAAATGAAACCGGCTTTGAAGATGCATATGACTATCTTCAAAATCTTGGCTATGATCAGGAGCAAATTATGGAATACTGCCGTCAGAATCCCGAAATTGAACTTGATGATGACGACTTTGAAATTACACTGAAAAATGCACTCGACTACACAACTGAAATCACGGCAGATAAAATGCTTGAGGAATTTTCTGCAGATGATTTGTTTGATTATATGTTCACGATAACCTACAGCTTTGAGCAGGACTTTGCTTTTGATTTTGATGATTATGAAGAACTGCAGGCATTCATTGACACAAATCATGACCAGCTTGATAATTATAAAGAGGAATACCCTAGCGTTATGAGCTGGGTTGAAAGCGGTATGATTTGCTGAAGAAACAACAAAAACGTATAGAAAATATATCGGTGCGACAGCAAAATTTTATGTATGAAGACGGTACGGCTGAAAGACTGTTCCGTCTTTTTGCACCTTGAGCAGATTGTTGATGTTCAATGCAGCAGCATTGGTTTCTCGTTGAAAACGCCTGAAATATATTCAGCAAGACAGAAGTCTTGCTGCGTTTTTAAACTATATTACCGACTGATTTCTGTTGCTACGAAACCGTAAAGCGCTTAAAATCATTAGATTTTAAGATAGAATAAGGTACTAAATCCCCATAAGGCTTACCGCCTTATGGGGATTTTTAAAGCATTACAGCTGAAAAAATGATTTTAAACGCACTTCGTTATTGCATCTCAGTTAATATTCCTTGTATTTTGAAATCCTATTCTGTTTTAATACCATTTCGTAATCCAGCCGTCCTTGTCAGTAGCGGGTTGAATTTCTTTTTGTTTTGTGGCTACAGTAGTTGTCGTTTTTTCAGCAGCTGATGCAGTCGATTTGGTTCCTTCTGCCGGACTGTCAGTCTCAAACTCAATATCATTGTCAGCATTGTTTTTTGTTGTGCCTGATGGTTTTTCTGTTATCGGTTTTACCGAACTACTCGGCTTTGCTGTTTTGTCATCAATCGATAAAACAGTTGTGTGTTTGTCAGCAACATATGTACCGTTTTTATTGGTTAATGCTTTACCATTTGATTGTGTTTCAATTTCGATGAATACACCCTGATTCTTTGCTGTTGTTGATATATTGCCTTTATCATCAGTAACAGGCTCATAATAATGAGTTATACCGTTACTGTCTGTAACAGCAGTAGTTGAAATATCCTCACTACTGCTGTTTACAGAACAAGAGACAAACGCACTAATAATTATTACTAATACTGAAATAATGAATACTTGTTTTTTCATAATTAACTCCATGGTACTTTGATATCGGTATCAGGTTCGTTGTCAATATCACCACCGCTTGTTGTGATTATATCAACTGTTTTAAATTCTTCAACATCAGTCTGTGGTTTTGTATATAACTCTTTCATAACTTATATCTCCTTCTCAAGTAAAGCGCGCACTTCATTTTTTGTGTTTTGATCAATTTCATCATCAGCAATAATCTTTGTTGCAACATCATTGAAACTTCTGGTTTTAACGGGAGAATAGAAATACATCCCGTCTATGCATACATAAGCTCTTGCAGATATTTTATCATCATAGTGGCTTCTTGGAATTCCCGTAAATACTGCATTGTAATAAGAAATATCACCGTCAACATTACGTTTAACTGCTTCTGTTAATGTAACATTTTCCGTTCCTGCACGAAGTTTCATACTAACATTTTCAGACTGTTCATTGATTTCTTGGTTAAAAGAATATGCAAATCCATATTCTTTATTTATTCTGTTATATAGGTTTTCATACTCACTTAAATCAAATCCTAATTTACTTTCATCCAGTACAAATCCAAAACGCAAACCGTTATCTCTTGTTCGTATTTGAGCGCCCTTTGATTCAATAATAGAATCGGAATTTCTAAAAGCATAACTAATATGGGATTTAAGAGTATTCTCAAAATTAATTTCATGCATCATAGAGCAATTTTCAAATGCACTTTGCTTTATACTTCTCACATTCGGAGCATCAAAACATCTCAAGCTATAACAATTTTTAAAAGATGTTGCTGTTGATGTTACTCCGTGTGCAGTAACATATTTAAGTTCCTCACTATTTGAAAAAGTATAACTAACAAAATCAGTTATGGAATCAGGTAATATAATACTTGTTAAATTACCGGATTCAAATGTACCTTTTAATTGTGTTGGCATAATTCCTTTAATTGTTTCCGGGATAATAATATTATTTTTATCGCCGTTATACGCAGTGATTATTCCGCCTTCAGTAATTTCAAAATCATTTTCATCAGCAACATACTGAACTGTATAATACCGGGAGCTGATATTGCCGGCATATTTACCATTTTTAATTAATGCATAATTTAACTGCATTTCATTGTCAATCGTAATCGGTTCTGTGTAAACAGTGCCATTATCTGCACTTGGTATAGTTTTATCAAGAGTATATATGAGCTGAGTGTCGGCAGGGATATTTTCAAAGGTTACTGTTTGTGTATTTGTAAAAAATCCGCTGTTTATATCCGGCTGAGGAGTGGTATATTCTTTACCATTCAAAAGATTCGGAAAATTGAGCATACCAAAGCCATAATACTCTCTTTCATCCTCACCCATATCGATTGCAGAGGCTTTGATTTGCTCCTGCACCTCATCAGGAGATAACTTGGGATTCTGCATAAGTATGTATGCACAAGCGGCACTTGCTATCGGGCAGGCAAAGGAAGTGCCTGTATAATCAGCATAGTAATCTCCCGACCATAAATCTATGGAATATACATTATATCCCGGTGCGGCAACATCAACCTCCTTGCCATAGTTTGAAAAAGAGCAGATATGATTTGTGTAATCATATGCACCGACTGTTATTGCCGCTTCACAGTCAGCAGGTGTGCAATATTGGACAGGTAAATTATCATTACCTGATGCAACACATACGGTTACACCCTTATCAACAAGTCTTGATACAAGCTCTGTTTCAAGTGACATATTTTCCTCAAACAGATAGCCGCCCAAGCTGATATTCATAATATCGGGCAAACTCTTATCTGCAAGGATAGCCTCCATAGCTGCAGTAAATTCGGATAAAGAAACATAACCGTATTCATCAATAATCTTATACGGCTTGATTTTGACATTGTCAGGTGTAGCCTGTGCAATAACACCTGCAACTGCGGTACCATGGCCGTTATCATCCATACAGTCATTTTCATTACCCGATGCACTCATATTAAAAGAGGTGTCTTTAATTCTTCCGTTAAATAATTCGTGATTGTAATCTACACCTGAATCAAGCACACCAACAACAATTTCGTTATTATATACTGTTGATTTTTTAATTTCAGCCTTTGCATAATCGGACATCACGGATTCATACGACCATCTGTCCGAAACCTGATTGGTATCTCCCGAATTTTCATCTGCCATTGTTCTTAAATTCTTTACGATATTGTCCTTAGCGCACAGAATTCTGTCCTTTTCCACGGCATAACCCTTTTCGCTCAATTCGTCATAAGCCTGTTCCATAGCCTGCTTATCCTCATACTGCAATACGGTATATTCAAGACCCGAAACACGCTCCAATGCAGTATCATCGGAAATATTATCTCTTGTTTTGACAATTAATCTGTCCTCAACTGCATTGGGATTATCTTCGTTAAAGTTTGCTTCAAATGATTCGGAGTCTAATTCATATTCAGTGTTAAGTTCTTCAACTCTGTTACTGAAAAGCGAAACACTTTTTCTTTCGGTTTCTGCCGCTATTACACTCCGGCATGGTGCAAGCACAGTCCACGCTATTATGATTGACAGGATTAAACATAGTTGTTTTTTCATTAGCATACCTCGGTAAGATAGATTTATCTTTAAACTATCAAAAATAATTTATAAAATAAATACCAAGGTCAAAATTATTGAAAATCAGGGCAAAATTATCGAAAAAAATAAGCACTTCATTTTTGAAGTGCTTATTTTAATATTCTATT